>NZ_LYXE01000127.1 GCF_002532075.1 Candidatus Chloroploca asiatica
GGCGTGATTTCAGCGGTGAGGAGCGCTCTGGCATCACCAGTGCGCCGCGCAGTGCGGCGAGTGCCCGCCGCCTGCTGCAGGTCGTGCGCGGTCACTGGCAGATTGAGAACGGCCTGCATGATCGTCGCGATGTCACGTTAGGCGAAGATGCCTCGCAGGTGCGTATGGGCCAGGCCGCACACATCCTCGCTTGCCTCAACAATGCCGTCTGCGGACTGGCCGCCCGTGGCGGTCAGTCGAACCTGGCCGCGTTACAGCGGTCGATGGCGGCCGCCATCGACCGCCTCTTGTTCCGGGCCTGACTTTGCATCAGCCCTGCGTAGTTGGGCCGGCTCAGCCTATTGTGCCCTTACATATGCTAAAATAAGCATACGGTGCCCAAACGAACACACAAGGCTAAAGAAATGCCAGAACGAAGCTTTGGACATATAGCTGGACATCTCCCTGGCGCTGAATTCGAGTCGCGGATTGAGCTCTCACGTGCCGGCGTCCATCGGCCGACACAGGCGGGCATTTCAGGCACAGAGCAAGAAGGAGCTGACTCAATTGTTCTTTCGGGTGGATATGAAGATGATTCCGACTCCGGAGAAGAAATTATATATACAGGCCATGGAGGTCGCGATCAAGTTACAGGCCAGCAAATTAGTGATCAGCTTCTTACCCGCGGGAATATGGCACTTGTTTACAGCCAACTTCGTGGACTACCAGTTCGCGTGATTCGCGGTGCAAGTCATCGTTCGCCGTTTTCACCTCGGAGTGGTTACAGATATGATTTCACAATCTTAGGAATGTTAGGCCAACTCACAGTCATAACAGGGCATAAGATAAACATTGAACACATTCGATACCATCGTGCCCATTACTACAAAGAAATTTAAGATGGATACGTAAACATTTTCCGCTTCAGAGCATTGGTTGTCTGATAATAGTTTTCCATTTTGATGGATCCGCTTTTCTGATGTCACTTAAGTAGATTTCGTGGTGTTTTCCAGTTCGCTTGCCCCTGGCCTCAATAAACGCGTGGACTTTCTCGATCGTGGGCCCTTCTTCCGAGAATGGGCCGAGATGAAGAATTTGCGCACATGTGCCTTCTGACAGAGGCTCAAAACGTACGCGTGAGATTGCGGCAGGGTTTTTCTTCTTGCTCACATCGGCAATGGCGCTGTCGATCATTGCTACGGTGACAAAGTCGGGCTGCATGATCATCATTGTCCACTTCCAGTTGGCCTTGTCTTCGAGCAAAAACGTTGACATATCGTCTGCCCACCAGAGACCTTCCAGCGGCATGACGCCATAGTCAATGGCTAGCGGCCCCTTCTTGATCATGAACTTCACCGCATAAGAAACAGTGAATAGCGCTTCAATCGCATCAGCATATACCTGTGAAGTATTGGGATCACCTTCCCCATCGATCATCAAGTAATTCATGGTTGGCACATCAACCTGAACAACCTCCTTTGCTGACGGCTGGTAGAGTTGTTGCAACTCTTTCTTGAGATCGATCTTCTGCATAGGTTCTTTCCTCAAACTCTCATGCGGTTCATACGCTGTCGGTGTTGTCCATTTATGATACCACGTCAGCAATGGCTTGCTCCAACTGAGAGCCAGCCGCAACAGGACTGATGCAACGTCATCTGCGGACGCTATGTAACGCTACCGGGACGTTGCATCAGCTCTGGTTGCGGTGAGGTGCAAGCGCACAAATGGTGGTGAGTTTGGTACAATCATGAAACGCACGTGATTTGCCCAGGGATGATCGGATAGATTAGGATTTGTTGCCTTGAGTATGTTTTCTGATCGTTGGTTTGCGAGCGCACGCTATCTGCTGCTGCTCCTGATGAGCCTTGTAATGCTGGCAGCTTGCACGGGTCGCCCTGTTGGTTCAGCACCACCCACACCGACGGCGACGGCTGCACCGACCGCGACGCCCACGACGCCTGCGCCGACGGCGACGGCGACGGCGATGCCCACGCCCACGGCGACAGCGACGGCGACGGCGACGCCCGCGCCGACGGCGACGGTGACGGCAACGCCCGCGCCGACAGCAACGCCCGCGCCGACGGCGACGCCCGATCCGGTGGCCGGGTTGACGATTCCTGCTCTTCGTGCGCTGAGGTATGGCGCGGGGGAGCTTGTGATCGGTGAGCGGTATGCAGGTGGCCCTGGTTATACGACGTATCGTATGACGTATCCGTCGGTTGATGGGCTGCGCCTGACTGGTCTGTTACATCTTCCCGATGGCACCGGCCCGTTCCCGGTGCTTATTGCCAACCGTGGCTATATTGCGCCCGAGCGCTATCAGCCTGGGATGGATAGCCGGGTGTTCAGCGACTATGCTGCGCAACGCGGCTATCTTGTGGTTGCCCCCGATTATCGGGGTTACGGCGGCGGCGATGCGGGTCCAAATGCCTTTTATACCGGGTATTATCTTGATGTGCTCAGCCTGATTCCGCTGGTGCAGCGCCTCCCGATGGCTCGCGAGGGCAAGGTTGGTATGTGGGGCCATAGTCGTGGGGCGTCCATTACGGTTGCGGCGCTCACGCTCAGCGATCAGCTTGCGGCTGCGGTGGTCTATGCGCCGGCGCCTGCCGATCTCGCTGTTGATTATGCCCGACGCTTCCAGCAGAGTGGGGGCGATCCGGGCACCGAGACCTGGCCCTTCTCGCCTGAACGCGACCCCGATGCGTATCGCCGCGTGTCGCCGCTGACCTATCTCGGCACAGCCCAGGCCCCCGTGATGCTGCACCACGGGACGGCGGATACAACCGTGGCGAGTTCGGCTAGCATCGTGATTGCCGAGACCCTTCGTGCCGCCGGTAAAGATGTCACGCTCCATCTCTATGAAGCTGGCCCGCACACCCTTACTGGTGCGCAAGAGCAGCTCTATCTCGAACGCTCACTCACCTTTTTTGATCAGCATCTACGTGTGCTTGATACCAATGAGAATTGAGCAATCTGCATAGGCACTCCCGCCAGCGCGCATTGGAAGGCCTTGTGTGGCAATCTGTAATCTAAAATCTGCAATCTAAAACCTACGTCAATCCTGCTTTACTCAGGATCGTGCGGGCCACAGGACTGAGCATGTAGTCGTAGAGTTCCTGGACAGCGCGGGGTTGACCTCGTTCCCGTATCCGGATGAGGAACCAGTCTTGGTGCAGCGGTGGCCCGGCCAAGTCGATGGTGCCGACACCGTCGCTGCGGCTGGGCAGGCAGATCTTGGGCACAAAGGCGAGGCCAAGCCCTGCCCGTACGCTCTGCAGCACCCCGGTGGCGCTATCGGTCTCGAGCACCGGGTGTAGATCCGCTGGCAACACACTCCGCTTGCGTAGCCCTTCTTCGATCGTTCGGCGGAGTGGCGAACCCTGGCGTGGCAAGATCAAGGGCTGTTCGCGCAAGATGCCCGGCGGAACCTGGGCCTGTTTGAGCAGCGGACTGCCGGTTGCGCCGACCAGGACCAGGTTTTCGCTGCCCAGTTCCACAAGGTCAAGGCCACGTCGACGCTGCTGTTCTTCCAACACGATCAGGGTGATCTCGCGTTCACCAAGCGCATCAAGCAAGCTGTCAGCCGGGGCGATGATCAATTCCAGGTGAACCGCAGGAAAGCGGGTATGAAAATCGGCCAGCAGTCGGGGAAGGAGGCGTTCGCCACTATTTGCCGTGCATCCGACAACTATTCGCCCCGCCACTTGGCCTTTCAGGGCCAGAATCGTTTGTTCGGCCCGCTCGGCTAGTTGGACCAGATCACGCGCATTGGTGAGCAGTTCTTCACCCGCATGGGTCGGTACCATGCGCTTGCCGACCCGCCGAAAGAGCTTGATCTCGCCGAGTTGCTCTTCCAGCGCACGGATCTGCTGGCTTACGGCGGGTTGCGTCATGTGTAACGCCAGCGCGGCTGCCGAATAACTGCCGGTGTCAACGACCGCTAGAAAGGTGCGCAGGTGAAAGGTGTTGAGCATGCGTTTAGCCTGCTGCCCAGATCAAACGGGTATCAATCAGTTCAAGCCGAGCCTCGCCTTGTTGCTCGAGATAGGTCAGGTGCGCGCCAACGGCCCCGCTGAAAATGGCGTACTGGGCCACTCCGGCGAGGCTGTGCCCGATCATCCCGAGCACGCGGCTGGTGATCGTGGCTAGATCGCCCGCTTCATTCAGGGCCGCCCGTACCAGATCCGAGGCCCCGCGCACGGCGACCTCATTGGCGGCCAGGTGTTCCCCGATCTCCGCCCGTGTCGCCACAGCCCCGTGCCCTGGCACAAACCAATCAACCTCCAGGGAGGCAAGGGCCACCAGCGACGCCAGTTGCGCTGCGACATCGTGTGTATACGGCACGCCGCCATGCTTCGCCAGCACCGCCGGCCCAAAAAAGCCATCAGCCGCCAGACATACGCTATCCACCAGCACCCCGATCTGCGCCGGACTATGCCCCGGCAGGCCGATCAACTCAAGTTCAACCCCGGCGATCGTGGTGGTGCGCCTCATCCCTACAGTGACGGTCAGCCAGTCGTCGAGCAGGTGATGAACGGGCGAGCCAGGGGCAAGCACCCATTTGCCCCGCAAGGCCGCCGGCGGGCACGCCCCACCACTGAGATAGATTGGTTCAAGCAGCGGATGCTGGATCAACGCCGCCTCGAAGGGCGTCGCATAGACCTGGAGCTCGGGATATTGCTTGAGCAGAAACGCATTGCCGCCGACATGATCGGCGTGATGATGGGTACTGATGATCGCCCGTGGCGTGAGCCCGGCTGCAACCAGTGCCTTTTTCAAACCGCGTGCGGCATCCTTATCGATCCCACTATCAACAATGATGGCTCCACCGTCACCAGTTGCAATCACGCCCAGATTATTGGCCCCGGGCAGGTAGGCAACGCGCCCCGATAATTGCTGTAGTGTCATGACGTGCGATCCCCTCGCATCAAGATAAACATTGCCCCAAGCAGCAGCGCCGCGCCGAGAAAACCGAGTTGCCCCAGCCGCTCTTGAAAGAGCCACCACGCCAGTACCGTCGAAGTCAACGGCTCAAACAGGGTCAGAATGCTTGCCACGGTTGCGCTGGTTGTGCGCATCCCTTGTAAAAAGAGGATATAGCCAAAGGCCGTTGGGATCAAGCCCAGGTGCAACAAGAGTAACCAGCCGAGCGGCGGATAATCGAGCACGAGACCACCGGCGAGCACAAAGGGCAGGATCATCAGCGCACCAGCGGTAAAGCCCAGACTGATCGGTTGCAACGGATGGTACCGTGGGGCCAGCGCACGACTGGTCATTGTCACAAACGCATAACTAAGCCCAGTACCCAGCGCGAGCATTACCCCGATCATCATTTCATTGCGGTCACGCCCCAGATCCGGCCCCCCGCCCACCAGCAACACCGTCCCGACCAGTGCAAGCACCATCGCAACCCCGACCGTCGCCGTCAACCGCTCCTTCAACAGTGGGGCCGCCAACATTGCCACCATCACCGGGCACGTACAGAGCGCGATCAGCACCGCCACTGTCACCCCAAGCCGCTCAATCGCCGCAAAATAGGTCACCTGGTAGAGCGCCATCGCCAACCCGAGTCCCAGCATCAGCCAGAAATCGCGCCCCTGAATGCGGAACCCCGCCCGCCCCAGGGTCACATAGGTTGCCAACAGCAGCACTGGCGAAGCGAGGGCCAGACGAAAAAAGCCCACCGACAGCGGATTGGTCTCTGAAATAAGAAAGAGCGCCCGCGTCGCAATGCCAACGGTACCCCACAGCGTTGCCGCAATGGCAATAAAAATGACGCCCAGACGCAACTGTCCGGGCGAAACCACACTGGTTGTCATTCCAACCTCAACGCTTGACTGGTGCAATCAGGGTCGGCTCAACCTCAAGCAGACTGGCGAGGCGATTCAGACCACCAGAATTAAATGTAACCACATAGTAAGGTGTCAGCGGAAGCCGCTCGCCCGAACGAAAGCGCAGTTCAACCCGATGTTGCGAACGGCGCAACACGCGCACATCCATCGCCACCAGTTCGCTGAACGGACGTTCCAGCACCACCCGCCCGGTCATCCCATAGCGCTGAATCCTGATCAGATCACCGCCCCGGTCAAACGAAGCCAGCACCATCTCGCCGCCTTTATGCAGCGCAAAGAGACCGAGGCTGATCAGCAAAGCCAATGCTGTCAACCCACCAATATCAGCCGGGGCGCGGCCATCAACCATGCGTGTGACAATATCCACCACACCATAGATCACCAGGCCCACAAAGAGCCAGACCATCAGCGGCAGGTAACGCAGGTTTAGGTTGTAACGATCACCGCTGAGCAGAAACAGGGTCATGAGAAGCACCTTCCGGTGAGGTTATTTTTTCTTTGTTGGAAAAAAGCCAGTTACGCTGGCTTTTTTCCAACAAATGAAGCGGTTATCGGGCGGCAAAGCCGCCGCTTAACGTACCAGTTCGCGACTGATGACCAGACGCTGGATCTCCGAGGTTCCTTCGTAGATCTCAGTAATCTTAGCATCGCGGAAGAAGCGCTCGACCGTATATTCTTTGGAATAGCCGTTTGATCCGTGCAACTGAACCGCTTTGGTTGCCACCCACATGGCCGTTTCTGAGGCATAGAGCTTGCACATCGCGGCATCTTTAACATAATCAAGGCCATTATCTTTGCGCCAGGCGGCCTCGTACGTCAACAGACGTGCTGCCTTGATCCGCGTCGCCATATCGGCCAGCGTAAAGCCAACCGCCTGGAACTCGTGGATCGGCTTGCCAAACTGCTCACGGATCTTGGTATACCCAAGCGCCGCTTCGTACGCCCCCTGCGCAATGCCGAGCGCCTGCGCCGCAATCCCGATGCGCCCCGCGTTGAGGATCGTCATCGCAATCTTGAAGCCCTGCCCCTCTTCGCCGAGGCGACGCGATACCGGAACACGGTAGTTGTCATAGGCCATCTGGCAGCTATGGGCACTGCGAATGCCAAGTTTGTGTTCCACCTTGATAATGCTGCAGCCAGGCTCGTGGGTGTCAATCAAGAAGGCCGAAATGCCCTTGACCCCTTTTGAGGGGTCGGTCATTGCCATCAAGATGATCATATCGGCGTGATCGCCGTTCGTGACCCAGTTTTTGATCCCGTTGATGACGTAGGTATCGCCCTCCCGCACCGCTGTCGTCTTCTGCGCGGCCGCATCGGAACCAGCGCCCGGCTCAGAGAGCGAAAAGGCCCCGAGTTTCTGTCCCGAAGCGAGGGGCACAAGCAATTCACGCTTCTGCTCTTCGGTGCCAAACTTCTCGATTCCGTAACAGACGAGCGAATTGTTCACCGAAGCAATCACGCCGAGTGACGCGTCAACCCGGCTCAGTTCCTCGACCACCATCGCATACGAAATATAATCGAGCCCCGAACCACCATAGTCCTCGTTGACAGCCACACCCATCAAGCCGAGCTCACCCATCTTGCGCACAAGATCGGTGGGCCAGATGCCCTCTTCATCGCGCTGAGCTGCGGTTGGTGCAATTTCCTTCTCAGCAAATTGACGCACCATCTCACGCAGCATCTGCTGATCGTCAGTCGGATGAAACTTCATTGTATTCTCCTCATCCACTTCGCTAGCGCTACTGGTCAGGGGAAGCAATGTCCCTAGACTGTCACTATTGTACCGCAGATTCTGTTCAGGTACGGCGTGGGCTTGCGGCCCTACGTGTGATGCTTGCCTGACCCTGACGACGCCGGATGCATCCTCAGCGTAGCTGAGGATGCATCCGATACCATGCCACTGTCGCTTCCATCGCTTCGGCGAGCGGCGTTGCCTGCATCGCAAAGGTCTGGGCAAAGCGATTTGCATCAACAACAAAGGGTTGCTCAAACTCGTACATCATCTCGACGGTCTCGCGTGCGCCAGGGATAAAGAGCCCAGCGAGCGCCATCATTGGCTTGCTCACGCCACTCACCTTGATCGGGTGACCGACGGTATAGTAGAGCAGTTGCGCAAATTGGCGTTGCGTCATTTCGGGCCGATCACTCGGTACATGCCAGGCCTTGCCCAGCGCTTCGTCGTGTTCACCAAGAATCACCAATGCACGCCCAAAGTCTTCGATGTAGGTCGCCGTGTGCGGCAGATCAAGCTTGCCGACGAAACTTGCTGCTTTGCCTTCCAGCGCCGGATAAAAGACGCGCGCCCCAAAGGTCGAGTCAGTCACCCACGGGCCAAAGAAGTCTGAGCCGCGCCCGATGCTAACAGCCACCTTGCCCGTTGTGTGCGCCTCGAGGGCTGCCTGGCTCATTGCAGCCCGGGTCTTGCCCTTGCGTGTACGTGCAGCATACGGCAGGTCTTCGGTCAACGGCTGGCCTCGGGTATCGCCATACATATAGGTATTGTCGCCGATGACCAGGCGCGCCTGGCTGCCCGTCAGACCGGCGATGATCGCGGCTTGCAGGGGCGGGAATTTCTCCGGCCATGCCCAGTAGTGCGGTTGGGCGCATTGGTAGACGACTGCCGCATCCCGCGTCACTTCGCGCACACAGTCGGCATTGTAGAGGTCGCCTGCTACGATTGCGACCCCCTCAGGAATTTCGGCCATCTGACCGCTACGACTGACCATTCGTATCTGCTTGCCCCGGCGTATCAGTTCGTTCATCACCGCACGACCCAGTGGCCCGGTGCCAAAAATAACATGCGTTGTTGCTATATTCATCACTGTACTCCTAACTGAGCGGCAAAAGCCGTTACCTCATGGACAAAAAAGGCCTCCCCATCACCGACAAGCGGTTGGAGATGGTGAAACATCTCGAGCATGATCGTCCCATGCACCCGTGCCCAGCCACTCATCAGCAGCACCACCAGGGCGTCGGGCATTTCTATCGCCGAACTCCGCTTCCACGCGGCAATCGCCGTGCTCATCTCGCCCGGAAGGTCTTGGTAGCTCGGGGGAATCTGCAAGGTACCGGTTTCAAACGTGCTTGCAAAGAGGTGAAAGAGCCCCAGAAAGGGGCGACGGGCCAACGGGATGGTGAGCTCCTCTGGGGCCTGATAGCCCGGAATAGGATTGCCATAGATCAACAAAAAGTCGGTAGGATGGCTGATCGCCCAGTGCCGATAGGCCAGGCAGATTGCCATAATGCGGTCAAACGGTGGCTGCTTCCTGACTGCTGCCTCGGCAGCTTCAGTCGCCTCGGCCAGCGAGGTAAAGGCGTCAATAATCAGCGCTGTGATCAGATCGTCGAGGCTTGGAAAATAGTTGTAGATCGCCGGGGCGGTGATCGCCATCGCCCGCGCAATGCCGCGCAATGACAACCCTGCGGTGCCATGGGCCGCCATCTGGGCGCGCGCTGTTACCTTAATCTGGTTCGCGGTTGCGGCACCATTGCCACGTGCTGCTCGGGCTGCTCTCGCCATCGTAGGCCTCTCCTTAACAGTAAACAGTGTTTATTTACACTGTAAGTAAACACCATGTCGGCGCATTTGTCAAGCCCCCAGGAAGGTAGGGCTAGGGCGATTGCATCTTCCTGCCGTGGCCGTCAACGGCTCGGCTCCTGGGGAGCGAAGGCCACCTTCGTGGCATGATCCAGCCGGCGAAGGCCGGCTTCGCCCTCGGTAGCCGAGGCGTTCACGTCGACGGTGTGGGCGTGTGAGGGCGATTCGCTAGCCTGGTGGCACGTGCCAAGGCAAGATGCAACAGCCCTGCCTGCGCAATCCGCCAGGGTTGCGCCAGATCATCAACCCTGGTATCCTGCCTGTATTGAGGTTCAATGGGACGCCGCTGCAAGGTTCAGGTAAAGGAATGCCCCAGTTTCATCGCACGTATCGACAGACATCCACGATGCCGCCCTATCAGCGATATGCGCAGGCCTATGATCAGAGTGGTCAGGTGCGTTTTGCGTTGTTGGTCCACATCTATCTGCGTGAGATTCTCGCCCTGCATCCCGTGCATGGTCGTCGCTTGCTTGATCTTGCCTGTGGCACAGGCACGCTGGCCTTCTTGATGGCTGAACGTGGATGGAGTGTCGTTGGGGTGGATTCTTCCGCTGCAATGCTGGCGATGGCTGCCGTGCGCGTGGCCGAGAACCCCGGCGCAACGGTGCAGTTTCTGCAGGGTGATATGCGTACCCTCGCCGAGACGGTGCCGTCGGCCGCTTTTGATCTGATAACATGTACCTACGATAGCCTGAACTATATGCTGACGCACGACGATCTCGCTGCCTGTTTTGCATCAGCGGCGCTCGCTCTGGCTCCGGGTGGCCTCTATGTGGCTGATATGAATACGCGCCATTTTCTTGAGGTGGCCTGGGGCACGTGCGCGATCCATGAGCAATCTGGCTATGTCCAGCTTGAACGGAGCCATTTCGAGCCGACGTCTTCGATCAGTACGATGCTCTTGACTGGTTTTCTTGGTGATGAGACCAGTGGCTACGAACGCTTCGATGAGCTCCACGTTGAACGGGCGTATCCGCCTGATGAGGTTGCGGATTTGTTCAAACGCGCTGGCCTCACTGTCGAAGCAAGCTATGATAGTTTTACGCTGAGTTCGCCTGGGCCAGAAACCCAGCGGATCTTTTGGGTCGCTCGTAAGCCCCAATAGGGCTGTTTGGTTTTTCGCTGAACCAGTTTACCAGCGAAGTTGGTTCAGCAAAGCTTTCATCGTGTTGACGCAGCAGACTAGCTGTACTGGCATGCTGCGTTAGTAAAAAAGAAATATCCCTATGACAGTTCTCCCTCCAATTGAAGAAAAAGCTCGTTATGTTGAGCGTATGTTTGCCCGGATTGCGCCGGGCTATGATCGGGTCAATCGCGTCATGACCTTCGGGCTCGATCAGGGTTGGCGTCGGCGTGTGGTTGAGTATGTTGCGCCCCCGGTTGGCGGGCGTTCGCTTGATGTTGGTACCGGTACGGGCGATTTTTTGCCTGAACTTGCCGCGTGGAGTCGCGATGGCTTGGCCGTTGGGGTGGATTTTACGCTGCCGATGATGGTGGCTGGTCAACCAAAACTTGAGGCGCTCGGTGCGCGTTATAGTCAGTTTGTCGGAGGCGATGCGCTCTGTTTGCCGTTTCCTGATCAGACGTTTGATGCGATTACGACGGGCTTTGTGATGCGCAATGTCACCGATATTCGCCAGGCTTTCGCCGAGATGCACCGCGTCGCTCGCCCTGGTGCGATGGTCGCATGCCTGGAAGTGGCTCGACCGCGTAATCCGGTGATTCGCCTGGGCCATCGGCTCTATTTTGAAGGCGTGGTTCCCTGGATTGGGCAGTTGCTTGGTGGTGATCGCCGCGCCTATACCTATTTGCCCCAGTCGGCCCGCGCTTTTCCTTCCCCCGAGCGCCTCGCCGATCTGATGCGTGAGGCCGGTTGGAACTATGTTGCCTATCGTCTCTATGGCCTGGGGGCTGTGGCTATCCATGTGGGTGCCCGAACGTGATTGGTTGGTAACCTATGTTTTCTGACTTGTTGCCGAAGGGAGTGCCGGCTGAAGCCGGCACTCCAGAATGCCAGAAAACGTACGTTACAGAGTACTAACAATGGCAAAACGATGAATGACTATGATGCGCGTGAGCAACGCGAAAATATGATGCAGCGCCGCCTCCGTAAGGCGCGTGGCGAAGAGGTGTCTGATGAGTTGGCGGCTGATCAGGACTTTGATGATTTTGACGATCCCCGTGCGCCGGGGATGGGCTATGATCAGGCGCCGCCCTATCCTCGCTATCGCCGTGGTTCGGGTAGCGGGGGTGGCTGTGCGCAGGCGGTGCTCTATCTGACGATCGGTGCCCTTGTGGCCCTGTTAATCGGTTTTTTGGCCTTGAATCAGTTTGCCGGTCGCATTGGTGATCTGTTTGCTGGGGTGCCTGCGCTTCCCGATGTGGCGACGCTCATTGCGACCCCGACGCCGCAAATTATTACGAGTGCCGCTGTGGTGCAGCGTGTGCAGCAGTTGAGCCGCCTCGAGACGGCGTCCTATAGCATTCAGACGGTGATTGATATTCGTCAGGGTAGCAATATTCCCGTGATCGGCGATTTTCTTGAGGGCGATGCGCTGTTGCTTATTGCGCACGGCACCGTGATCGCGGGCGTTGATCTCAATACGCTGACCACCGATGATGTGACGGTTGCCGCCGATGGTCGGAGTGTGACGCTGCGCTTGCCGCCAGCGATGATCTTTGCGACGACCCTCGATAATGAGCGTACCCGTGTCTATAGCCGTAGCCGGGGCATCTTTGCTCCAGAAAATAAAGATCTGGAGACCGAGGCCCGCCGTCAGGCCGAAGAGCAGATTCTGCTCGCCGCCTGCGAAGATGGTGTGCTCAGCAAGGCAACCGAGCAGGCCCAGGTTTCGCTTACCCAGCTCGTCGGGCTCTTTGACAATATTGTGGTGACGGTTGTTCCAGCCCCTCCAGGCCCGTGCCCCGCCCCCTGAAGAAGCGTTGCGGTTCGGGCAACCAAGGCCTGCTTTGCTGGCTTGGTTGCCTGAACCGCAACCGAAATCACCCCTTGCTCTGTTCGGCCTGCAAGGCCAGCACGATGCCTGCGAGGAGCAGCACAAAGCCGAGCAGTTGCAAAGGGGCAAACTGCTCTTGAAAGAGGACGAGCGC
Organism: Candidatus Chloroploca asiatica; assembly: GCF_002532075.1. Taxonomy (GTDB): domain Bacteria; phylum Chloroflexota; class Chloroflexia; order Chloroflexales; family Chloroflexaceae; genus Chloroploca; species Chloroploca asiatica. The sequence continues at coordinate 12,544 of NZ_LYXE01000127.1, forward strand.
AAAGATCGCCGAGCCGATTGGTTCGCCGAGTAGGGCAATCGCAACAAAGGTTGCCGAGAGGGTCGAAAGCGCGTAGTTCAAGGCGGTGTGCCCCAGCAATTGCGGGCCAAGGGCAAGGGCAAGGATCAGCAGGTAGGCGTACGGTGAAAAGCCGAAGAGCGGTTGCCCTGCGAGGAGCACCCACACCACCAGCACGACGGCTGCGGTGCTATAGACCACATAGATATACGCTAGAATGCTCAGCCGCCGCCGTAGCGAGCGTCCGATCAGGAGGTACCCACTGGCCGTCGCTGCCCCAATCAGCGCGAGCAGATTGCCGAGCATCGGGTTGGGTTGAAGGCTCTCGGCGCTGTCAGAAAAAGAGATTGCGATGGTGCCAAGGAGCGTCAGCCCAATGCCCACCATCGTGCGCCAACCCAGGCGCTCACGGAAGAAGAAAAATGAAGCCAGGGCAATCCAGAGCGGATTGGTTGCGACTAGGGCAGCACTCGAGGCCACCGAAGTGTAGGCGAGCGAACTGATCCAACTCGCGAAGTGACCCGCCAGAAAAGTACCCGAGCCAAGCGCCAGCAACAGATCCCGTCGACTCAAGCGTTGCAACTCGGGGCGTGCCCTGGCGAGCACCAGCGGCGTGAGGATCAGCGAGGCGATCACCAGTCTGCCCGCCGCAATGCTGAGCGACGGGACGCCCGCCGCCTGCGCATACCGAATCATAATCGAAGCCGTCGAAGCGATCAAGACACCACTAAAGAGAATCAGGTAAGGCCACATCGAACGCTGCATCGTCAGTTCACTTCGTTTCTCGGCTACGTTGAGAGCGGTTCAAAAAATCTTGCACGGCGTCTTCAAGGCTTATCTTCCCGCTCATAATGCGGTCATGATAGGCTGGTACAAAATCAAAGAGCAGCGATTGTCCCGTCTGGAGTTCACGGATCATGAGCCGACTATGGGCACCGATCGCTTCGACCATCCCGCTCGTGTGAAAGAGTTGCTCGGTTGACGCCACATTATAGCGGAGCCGAATAATCTCGGCCTGCCACCCTGTCCGCTGGCGACTCAGCCGGGCATAGGCGGCCCGTTGATCGCCGTCAAACGGTAGCCCGACCGAGCCAACATTGACCACCAAGGTTGGCCCAAACCGGCGCACAAACGGGGCGTGGGTATGCCCGACACAAAAGATCTGAGCGCGAGGATCAATTTGTTGCTGCAGCAACTCAGCCGAGGCAAAGGGGTCAATGCCATCGCGATCATGGCGCACCGACGCATGGTAGACCATCATCGTTGTCCCGTCGAGGTTGAGGGTGAGATGGGTGGGCAACTCGGCAATCGAGGCGATCTGATTGGCAACTTGACGATGGGTCCAGGCAATGACCCGACTTACCTCAAAACGTGGGCCGCTCGTGGGGAAATCGAGGCGGCGATGCTCCTCATCATAGTGCAGCACATAGCGCTCGTGATTGCCGCGCATCACCAGCCAGCCATGTTCGTCTGCATAGCGCCTCACTAGGTCAAAACAAGCCCCCGAGAGTGGCCCGCGATTCAGTATATCGCCTGCGACAATGACCAGATCGGGTTCCCATCGTTCAAGATCCTCAACAACCGCGTGCAACGCGGCCAGATTCCCGTGAATATCCGCCAGAAGCGCAATTTTATCCATAGAAAAAGGCTACTCAAGCCAGGGTATGCTTCAGGTCACTCTCTTAGTATACAGCTTCCCGGAAGCTTGCGAAAATATGGTATAGTCAAACCTAGAAATATTTGACTGAGCAGATACCCAGTACTCTTCTGTGCGCAAAGGAGGCGGCCTGTGACCCGGGGACGTGTCGTGCTGATCACGCTTGGCGTGATGATGAGCCTGTTTATGGCTTCGATGGAGAGCACGGTGATTGCGACGGCAATGCCAACCATTGTGTCTGAACTCGGGGGAATCCAGAGTTACAGCTGGGTCTTTGCGATCTATATGCTCACCTCGACCACGGTGGGGCCGATCTTTGGCAAGCTTTCGGATCTGTATGGGCGTAGACCATTGTACATGGTTGCGATTGCCGTCTTTATGCTCGGCTCGCTCTTGTGTGGTCTAGCGACCAGTATGAGTCAGTTGATCGCGGCGCGTGCGATCCAGGGTGTCGGGGCCGGTGGCTTGTTGCCGCTCGCTTTCATTATTGTGGGCGATATCTTTACCCTCGAGCAACGCACCAAGGTGCAGGGGCTCTTTTCGGGGGTCTGGGGCGTTAGTTCGATCCTGGGGCCATTGATCGGTGGCTTTCTTGTTGACCGCGTGGCCTGGCAGTGGGTCTTCTGGATCAATTTGCCGGCAGCGCTCGTTGCCGCAGGCCTGGTCTGGATGGCCTGGCGCGGTATCCCGCGCCCCGCAGGTGTGCGCCCTGCCATTGATTACGCTGGTGCGATCTTGTTGAGCATCGGGGTGGCTTCGTTGTTGCTGGGCCTCAATGAGTTTGGCAGCCTCCAGAGCAATGTCTTGCTGATGGTAGCTGTGGCAACGCTGACGGCACTTTTTCTCGTTGAACGTCGTGCCGAGGCCCCGATTTTGCCCCTGCATCTCTTTCGCTGGCGGCTCTTTGCCGTGGCCTGTGCGCACGGTGTGCTCGCCGGCTGGGTGCTCTTTGGCGGGATGAGCTACGTGCCACTCTTTGTGCAGGGGGTACTGGGAACCTCGGCGACACAGGCAGGCACAACGCTTACCCCGATGCTGCTCGCGTGGGTGCTGTCGAGCATCGTGGCGAGTCGGCTCTTGTTGAAGGTCGGCTACCGTACCTTGATTATCACCGGCATGGTCGCGTTTGTCCTTGGGGCTGGCTTGATGGCCCGTGTGAATCCCACCACAACTCAGCTTGAGATCATGGTTGCGCTGGCTCTGATGGGCCTCGGGATGGGGGCGTCGATCCCTTCATTCCTGATCGCGGTGCAGAGTAGTGTCAACAAGCCGGATCTTGGCTCGGCGACCGCGATGCTCCAGTTTTCACGCACGATCGGCGGAACCTTCGGCGTTGCTGTGCTTGGCGCGATCCTTGCGTCGCAGTTGACGGCGATCTTGCTCTCGTATGGCCTCAGTCCTGATGCAGTGCCCCTTGATGCCCTGATCGGCGAAGGTGCGACTGGTGCCGCTGAGTTGAGTGCGCAGGCCCGCGATGCCCTTGCATTGGCTATGGGCGTGATGTTTCAGACAACTTTTGTCATTGCGGTACTCGCGCTGCTGGTCGCCTTGCTTACCCCACATACCCAGATCCTGTCGTCTTCGCAACCCGATCCTGAGCCTGCTATGACCAGCGATTGAACCAGAAAGGTGCCCGATTTGTGCAAAATGTACAAATAAAAAGCCCCTTGACTTGTTGCTTTTGACTAAAAGATCGGATATACTAACTACAACAAGGCGGCAGTGCTGCTGCACAACTCAGGGTTAGGGCAACGGTGCCAGAACTCGTAACCTCGACAATGAAGACAGAAGGAGATATCACCATGCGGAACGGTAACTACGAGAATCTTTCGGTTGATGCTGTGGCTCGTCGCCTTCCCGAGTCGCGTGAGTACTTGCGTGAAGCCCGTATCGATCGTACAACGCGTATGTCGCTGCGCGAGGCGGCCAATGCCACCGGGACCAACTCGGATGAACTGCTGGCCCAGATCGAGGCTCGCCTCCGCCGTGAGGCTCGCCGCACGCACATCCAGCCCGTTGAGTTTGTGATGGTCTACGAAGAAGAAGATGAGATGTCGTTCGTCTAATTCCTCCTCGTTCACTGATAACTGCGGGCCGTCCAGTCTGGACGGCCCGTTGTTTTTATGCTGCCTATCCACGCCCCAGGGCGATTGCATCTTCTGTGTATGCATCCCACCAGGGCACCCGCAAGGGGTGCCCGTACACCGGGCCCGGCCCCCGGCCCTGTAGGGGCACCCCTTGCGGGTGCCCCGTTGTTGCCGGGGGCCGCCGTTTGCGACGCTGGTTGCATGCACATGCTGCCACAGAGAGCGTATTTTTTTGTATCCGGTTTCGTATGATGCAATCGCCCTAATCCACGCCCCAACAGACCTCCAACATCGCTGGCAAACGTGGTACTATACAACCGTGTCTATGTCGAGAGGAGACCCGTATGGTCAGGCGTGTCGGTGGTATTGCTCAGGCATCACGGTATCAGTTCGCGAATGGCATGATTGCCCTTGTGCATCGCAATCCCAGTACACCTACGGTCAGTGTGCGCGGTGAGTTGCGCCTGGGGGCGGTTGATGAGCCGGCTTCCGCCAATGGCCTTGCGTTGCTGACGGGCGCTGCGCTTATCCGTGGTGCCGGTGAGCGTACTTTTCAACAGTTGGTGGCCGAAACCGAGGCCCGTGGCTGTGGGGTCAGTGCCGCTGGTGGGCTCCACGCAACGAGTTTTGGTGGGCGCGCGCTGGTCGAAGATTTGCCCCTCATCCTTGAACTGCTGGCCGATATGCTCATCCGTCCGACCTTTCCGTTTCACGAGGTGACGAAACTGCGCAATCAGTTCTTGATGAGCCTCCGTGAACAAGAAGAAGAGCCGATGACTAGGGCGTCACGGGCGATCCACACGTTGCTCTATCCGTCCGAACATCCTTATAGTCGCCTTTCGACCGGGACGCTTATGACGGTGCAGGCCCTGGAGCGTGACGATCTCGTGCGTTTTCATGGTGCTTATCATCCCCAGGACGCGATCATTGCTGTGGTTGGTGATGTTGAGCCTGATGCTGTCTTTGCGGCCCTGGAACGCCATTTTGGCTCATGGAATCCCGTTAAATCACCGCCCAAAACGACCCTGCCTGCGGTACCGCCACTGTACGAACCGCAGCGTTGCGATATCGTGATGGAGGGCAAGCTCCAGTCTGATGTGATCTGGGCTGTCCACGGTCTGGCTCGCAATGATCCTGATTTTTATCCTGCGATGCTCGCCAATCTGATCCTCGGTCGCCTGGGGCTCGGGGGGCGGTTGGGCGAAGAGGTGCGGGAGAACCAGGGGATGGCCTACTATTGTTCGAGTAGCCTCGATGCTGATCTGGGCGCTGGCCCTTGGTCAGCCGTGGCCGGGGTCAACCCTAATGATGTCGAACGGGCGATCGAGGCGATGCTGCACGAGATCCGTCGCTTTGCCCACGAAGGGCCAACCGCACAGGAATTGGCCGATGCACGTGATTTTCTTACCGGTATGCTTGTGCTTGGGCTTGAGACCAATGATGGTATGGCTGGAACCTTGCTGGCGATTGAACGCTATCAACTTGGCTTGGATTTTATTGAGCGCTACCCGGCGTTGCTTGCCACTGTTTCCCACGAAGAGATTCTGGAGGTGGCCCGGCGCTATCTGGGCGGTACTGGCTATGCCCTGGCAGTCGCGGGGCCTCCGGTGGTCTAACGCCAATCCCTTGCACATAATACCAATGACGGTTCGTACCCCCGCATTGTCATGCTGAGTACCATATGGCCGACGGGCCAGTGGTATGGAGAGAAACCAGTGCGCGTGTGCAGCCTGCATGGTCACCCCGAACGGAGTGAGGGGGCTTCCATGATGATCCGTGCAGATTCCTCACTGAGCCTGCGGCTTCGTTCGGAATGACAGCGGAGGCGTTGCGATCCAACCATGAATAAGGCATTCTTTGAATAAGGCATTCTTTTTGACGCAAAGAGGAACAATTAATGATTGTTGCAGGTACCCGTGATGCCGTGCTGAATCAGGTTCAGATGCTCAGTATTCATGGCACGATCCTCTATGATCTTGTCTATACCCACGTAGGCGAAACTCAACCGCGTCAGGCTCGCCTCGGTAGTGAGAGTCTTTATGCCGAGCCGCAATCAGGTGATCTGATTCGGGTGCAGTATATGATGAACGTTGCTACTACGGTAGCTCGTCGTATGGGGTAGATAAGGACTCGATTCCTATCGGTACCCTCTATCATGTGGTTACGACTCGTGCTAAAATAACAGCGCGTATCGATGCGCTTTTTTGGTATATCCTCTGTTGCTCTCCTCCCGATGGTATCGCCGTTGCCCCGGCGGCGGCACAAGGAGTTCGGCATGGCTCCGCGCAGGCACACTTTTCTTCTCCTCACGGTCGTTGCTCTGGTCGTTGCTTCGTTTGGTCTGGTCTCCCTGCTTCCCGCGCAGTCTGGTCGTTCCGAGGTGGTCTTTTTTATTGACACCTTGGAAGATCTTGATGGCGCCAATGGATGTGTGGAACCTGGCCCCGGTCGTACCTGTAGCCTCCGTCAGGCGATTGCGAGTGCGAATGCGCATCCATCAAGTAGTGATTATAAAGTCATTACCTTCCGTTATTTTACCGATGGCCCGCTCGCAACCGAGGGGGGCATTGTCCGGCTTGATTCCTTGAAGCCGGTGTTGCCCAAGCTTACGGCGGATCGCGTTGAAATTATTGCGAATGATCTCTTTGGTATTCCCAAGATCCAGCTCGATGGCAATGGCCGCGATGTCGGCTTGCAACTTGCTGGCAATGAGGGGTTGATCCGGGGCCTCAGTCTCTATGGCTTTTCGGATTTTGGGATTGAGGAATTTCTTGGTTCGGCGATCTATATTACGGGCAATAATAATCGGGTCGAGCGCTCGTTTATCGGGGTCAATCCGGATGGACAGACACTTCCCGGGCGGCAGAATTTTAGTGGCGTGCGGATCGAGGGCAGTGCCACTGGCAATGTGATCGGTGGGGCTGGTGGTTCCGGGGTCGCCAACTATATCAGCGGCAATACGCAAAATGGGGTCATTATTCGCAATGCCTCGGGCAATTTTGTCCAGAATAATTTCATTGGCATTGTACGTGAGAATCAGTCAACAACACTCGTTGCCCGTGGCAATGGGCAGTACGGGGTGCAAATTGCGAGTATTAGCAGTAGCCTCAGTACCGATAATGTGATTGGTGGTACGAGTGCCGAACTCGCGAATGTGATTGCTGATAATGGTCAGGCCGGCATTCTGCTGCGCGGTTCGGGTACCATTACTAATTTTGTTCAGGCCAATTATGTTGGCCTCGATAGTGCGAATAATGATTTCAAGAACCGTGCTGATGGTCTTCTCCTTGAGGCTGGCGCACGCAATAACCGCATTGGTGGCTCGGGGGCGGCCCCCCTGGTGATCAGCAATAATGTCAATTATGGCATCCATCTGCGCCTCAATGGCGATCTCACGCGTGATAACGTGATCGCCGGGACGACCTTTATTGGAACTCGCACCGATGGGGTGACTGCCTTTGGCAATGGTCGCGGTGGGGTGCTGATTGCCCCCGGGGTGACAGGAACGCAGATCCAGGGTGCTGGCAATAGTCTGCGTATTGCCGCGAATGGTGGGCCCGGCGTGATTGTTGGTGGCCTTGGTGAACTGGCCGCCAATAATCGGATCGAACAAGCATTGATTGGCTTGGTGCCTGCCCCTGGTGGCTTCCAGGCCCGCCCTAATGCGCTCGGTGGGGTCGCGATCGTTACTTCGACGACGACCCTCTTGCACAATAATCGGATTGGCGGCAATACAACCAGTGGGGTGGATATTGGCCCCGGTGCGACTGCTGTGACGTTGACGGGCAATACCATTACGGCGAATAGCGCCAATGGGGTGGCGATCCTGCCTGGCGTGACTGATGTGACCTTGACCGGCAATATGATCAGTGCCAATGCGGCCTATGGGGTTCACGTTGGGTCCGGGGTTCAACGCACAAGTCTTGCCGGTAATACGGTGGCTGATCAGACCCTTGCTGGCGTCTGGCTCGATGGGGCCAGCAATACAACGCTTATAACTAATACGCTGACTGGCAATGCCGCCGGGGGGCTTGTTGTTCAGACGTCTACCAATACGACGATCACCGAGAATGTCTTTGGTGCGAATGATCCGTTTGGGTTGCGGATCAGTGAGAGTGTGACGACGACGGTTGATCGCAATTGGGTTGGTTTGACGATGGATGCACGCACGGCGTTGGGGAACCTCGGTACGGGTATCGAGGTCTTTGATGCGCAGATGACCGCGCTTACCAATAATTTTGTGGCGAGCAATGCGGGCCCTGGGATGGTGATTACCGGTACCAAGACCCGTGCGACGAATGTGCAAGGCAATGTCACCGGGTTATTGCGCGATGCCGCTGGTTTCGCCCGGGTGATGAGCCCTAACCTTGGTCCGCAACTCCTTGTCGCCGAGGGGCCGTATTTGACGATGATCAGTGGCAATACCATCGCGGGTGATAATGATCCGCTCACCGCCTACCCCGGGATCGTGATCTCGGGCACGCAGACCTTCACCGCGACGGTTGAGGCTAATCGCATTGGTTTTGTGCCCACTGCACCACCTGATGGCGAACCCTTCCTCAGTTTTGGTCATAGCGAGGGGATTGTTGTTGAGGGTGCGCACTATGTCCAGATTCGTAATAATAATCGTATTCGTCGTAATGATGGGGCTGCAATTCGCCTCACCGATGTGATGTCGGCGACGGTGACTGATCATATGGCGGATCGGGCGATCTTTGAGAATGGCCGTGGCATTGTGGTCACAGGTGCGTCGCAGTTTGTGACGCTGGCTCAGAATGAGTTGGTGGCGAATCGTGGCGATGCAATTGCGCTCGAGACGGTCGGCCAGATCGCCGATGTGTTGGTGCGCGAAAATACGCTACGGGCCAATCAGGGGTTTGGGATTCTGCTCAACGGCAATGTCCAGCGGGTGAAACTCCCCGGCAATCGGCTCAGTTTCAATCAGGCCGGTGGCATTGATTTTGTGCGTGCAGCTCCTTCGCCCGCCGCAACTAATCCTAATCATGATCTTGCCCCGCCTATTATCGATCTCACTGGCACTGATCCGATGCGCTTGCGGGTCTTTGATAATGGTACGTTCCAGGGACGGGTAATCACCGCGACGCTCGAACCCGGGGCTTTGCCCGCGCCCCTCGCTGGCTGTGTCACCTGCACGATCGAGGTCTTTCGCCCTGATCCTGAGTCGCTCGGTCAGGGTCTGACGTCGCTGGTGACGGTCACCGCTTCGCCCGAAGGTCTCTATAGCGGCCAGTTTGAAAACCTGACCGACACCCTCGAGTTGTTGCTGATCGCCACTGATGTGCTCAGCAATAGTTCTGAGTATGGTGTCTTCCCGGTGCGTCGGGGCATGGTCTTCCAGGAAGCAAATCTGATCCGCGAGGCGATCCCCGGTGAGACGGTGCTCTTTACGCTTGCCTTGTCGAATACGGGAACCTTGAACCTCGTTGATCTCCAGGTCGATGTTTCGGCTCCGCTTGAGGGCTGGACACTCGTGACGAATCCAGTGACGAGTACGCTGCAGACTCTGGCGGATGGCGAAGTCAAGCAACTCACGTTCGCGTTGACGTTGCCCCCAGGGGCACACCCGAATGCACGCGCTGGTCTGGTCAATGTGCTGAATGTGACGGTTCGCAATGCCTATGGTCCACCAACAACCGCTCGGTTGGAGACACGTGTCCGGGCGCAGCCGATCCTCCAGGTTGATCCGCCGGTGGCCGTGGGATCTGCCCGACCAGGGGCGGTGGTCGAACATCGGCATACGCTTCGCAATCAAGGCAATGTCGCGGTTACGGCTAATCTTGTCGCCGTGACTCGTGATGCCATTGGGATCACCGAGCTCTGGACAACGACGTTGCCGACGACGACGGTGACCCTCGCGCCCGAGACCGAGACGACTGTCGCGGTATTGGTGCGCGTGCCGCCTGGTGCCCAGGTGCTCGATCCGCTGGGCAATCCGGTGCAGGCGACGACGAGTGTCACGGCAACGGTGCCAGCTTTTGAGGGGGCGAATCCGTTGCTCAGTTACCCTGAGTTGACCCTGCCCTTTATGGCGACAACCCGCGTTGGCCTGGCCCCCGATGCTGATCTTGAACGCGACGAGACCACCGAGGCTGTGGCGGGCGGTGAGGCGATCTTTACCCATACGGTGTTCAACCAGAGCAACGGGACGGCCTTTTTCTGTCTGGTTGCTTCGACGACCAAAGGCAGTACGGTGCGCTTCGAATCGGCCACCCGCGATTTTGTGCTTGATGCGAATGGCTGCTTCCGCCTCGATCTGGTCAATGATGGCAGTCAACAGCCACCGCTCTTCCGTGAAGCCCAGTTCCGGGCAATCGTTTCGCTTGATCCGCGTCTTTTGCCCAACGAGCGCGAGCTTGTCACGTTGACCTTGCGCGAAGCTTCAACCGAGGAAATCATCAGCGATGCAACGCTGGTCAATCAGATCACGATTGTCCGTGGCAATCTGCTTCCGAGGGTGTGGTTACCGCTGGTGCAAAAATAAAGGAGGGGCACCGTGGCATCACTCAATCGTCGTCTCGCGCTAGTCCTCGTGCTGGCGCTGCTCTTCTCGTTGCTCGCAGCGCTGCCGGTGCCCTGGTCGATTGTCGCTGCTCAGGAGAATATTGTCGTCAGCAATCTCACTGACCTTGACAATGGTGGGGCCAATGATTGTGGCTCTGATGGGTGTAGCCTGCGCGAGGCGATCCGCCTGGCGAATAGCCGCACTGGCCCCAATACCATCACGTTTAGCGTGACCGGGACGATCTTCCTGGAAACGGCCTTGCCCATCTTGACTGATGACGAGACGACGCTTGATGCGACCAGCGCCGATCCTGCGGGGACGCAGCCCAATGTGACGCTGAATGCCTTGGGCATTGCGCCGGGCTCGCATGGCTTGCATCTCCAGAGCAACAACAATGTGGTGCGGGGCCTGGCGATTATTCGTGCTCCGGCGGGTATGTCGGCGGATCTCGCTGGGGCGGGCATCTTTCTTGATGGTGCGAGCGGCAATCAACTCTATCAGAACTGGCTCGGCCTCGCTGCCGATGGGACGGCCCAGGGCAATCAGGGCTATGGCCTGCTTATCGGCAATGGGGCGAGCAATAATATCATTGGGGCTGACCGTGATGATCAACGCAATGTCTTGACGTCGAATGTCATGGGCGGCATTCGGATCAATTCGGCGAGCAACACGGCGTTAAACCAGAATAATCTGATCGAGGGCAACTATATTGGGACGACGCCCGCGGGCGATGCTGCTGGCAACAATGGGACACGCACAGACAGCGCGGGGATGAGCCTGGGCGCCGGTGCGGTCAATACGACGATCCGGAACAATGTGATCGGGGGGTTCCCTCAGTCGTTTGGGATTTTTATGCCCGGCCTTGGACAGGTGTCGACCAACCCGCTCATTGCGCGTGACAACGTGATTGTGGGCAATGCGATCGGGGTGACGCGTGGCGGCACGCCCATTCCGAATAGATTTGGTCTTCAGCTTGGGAGCAATGCCTATGGTCCGCGCAATACGACGATTGGTGGGCTCGATCCACTTGACCGCAACATCATTGCGGGCAATACCAATTACGGTATTCGTTTCTTTGATAGCGGGTTTGCCTGGGGCGATGCGACCATTCTTGGCAATCTGATCGGTTTGACTGCCGATGGGACGCCACTCCCGAATGGCACAACCAGTGATAGCTCGTCGGGGGCGATCTTCATTGGGTTACTTGGCGGTGGTACTACCCAGTTTCCGCCTGGTCGCGTCACGGTTGGCCCCAAGAATGTGATCGCGGCGAGCCGTAGTTTTGGCGTTCATGTTCGTTCGAGTAACCATGTCATCAAGGGCAATTATCTTGGTACCAGTGCGTCTGGTGATCGTTCTGAAGCGGGTCAGACAGCCTTCGGTGGCGCGAGTATTTTTCTTGAGCATGGTACCGGGGTGACTATTGGCGGGACGACGATAGCTGACCGCAATGTGATTGCGTATGGCGGTGCGCTGATCGGTGGTGCGCGTGCCGCGATCCTGATCAATCCGGTGGCGCTGGGAACCAATCGCTGCAGCAATGGGACCTGTACAACGAGTGGTCACCTGATCGAGGGCAACTATCTCGGGGTGCGCCCTGATGGCGTGACGCCGTTGAATGCGGCCTCGCCTTCCGGTACCGAGGGCATGCGGATCTGGCGCACCACCGGCGTGACGGTGCGCAATAATCTGATTGGTGGGGTTGGCCAGGGTCTTGCCCTGGGCGAACCGAGTGTTGCTGCTGGTGCCGTTACGAATCTCTTGATCGAGGGCAATCTTATTGGTGCCCCGGCAACGGGCGAGTTGCCGCTTGATGCCAATCTCGCCGCCGCTCCGCGCAATTTCTCGGTTGGCATTCGTCTCTTTAATGGCTCAAACAATGTAATCCGTCAGAACCTCGTTGCCTATAATGGCTCCGGCCAGAGTTTTGATGTCGTACCTGGTATTTTGATTGGTGCGCTGTTTGATGGAAATCTCGCCAGTAATAATGATCTGCTTGGCAATCGTCTGGTGCGCAATGGTGGTGCCGATGCACCCGGTATTCAGATTCGCGGCGCGACTGGCATTCGGATTTCGCAGACGACGACCGAGTTTCATCAGGGGCCGGGGATTGCTCTGCTTGAAGGCGGCAATGCCGGGCGTACCCCGCCGACGCTGAATCCGCAGCTGCAACAGAATCCCGAGCCTCAACCCCCCAGTGTCACTGGCTTGACGGATCCCGCCTGTGGCCTCGGTTGCACGGTTGAGATCTTTACAACTTCGCGTGGCACCGAGGCCGACGAGGGGCCGATCTATCTTGCATCGGGCTTAACGCTCGCTGATGGAACCTTCAATATTCCGTTGCCCGTCTGTCAGCGCTATATTAATGCAACGGTGACTGATGCTACTGGCAATACGTCGCCTTTTAGTACCCGCATTGACCTCGGAGTTGATAATCCGTGTGCGCCCATTGCGTTTGATCTCGTCGCCGATCCGGCTGGTACCGAACGTGCCGTGGCCCCTGGCGAGCAGACAACCTATCTGCATACGCTCAATAATACTTCTCCGATCACCCTGACGTTCTCGGTGGCCCTGACTTCGACCCAGCGCTGGGCCAATGGGCCAACCCTGGTCACGGTGCCTCCCAATGCGTCAACCGAGATTCCTGTGACGGTGACGGTGCCTGCTACCCAGGCCGAGGCGGCCACCGAAACGACGAGTGTCCGTGCGCTCGTCGGGACGGCGCGTTCGTCGAATGTGGTGGTGAATACGACGACGGTGCGTTTGCCTGGCCCCGCCTTCCCTGCGCTCACCGGTCCCCTGACGACGACGCTCGCCGGGCCGACGACGATCTTTACCCATACGGTGAGCAATGTCGGCGATGTGGTTGGTGATTTCACGGTCGCTAGTACCGGTTTTGTTGGCGATGCGCCGCCCGGATGGTCGGTGGCGTCGGTGACACCAGCGTCATTTACGCTGACTCCTACGCAGACGATGACGGTCTCTGTGCTGGTCAATACGCCTGGTGCGCCCCCCGCTGGCTCCGTCGTCTTTGGGTTGCGGGCCTTTGTAACGGGTGACGAGGCGCGGGTGGCTCAGACTGCCAATACGATTATCGTGCCGGTGGTGCGTGGCTTTGCCTTTACCCCTGCGACGCTGCAGCGTGTGACTACTGATCCTGGGGCAACGGCGCGGTTCACCTATGTCCTGACTAATACCGGCAATGCTGCTGATAGCTTCGCCATTGCGACATCGGCTCCACCGGCTGGCTTGACGCTCACTGGTGTAACTGCGACGCCGAGTCTGAGCAATCTGGCTACCGGGAGCTCGTCCACGGTGCAGGTGAGCTATGCGGTGGCGGATGATGCGCTCGCCGGGACTTATCCGTTGACGGTGACGGCGCGTGTCACTGGCGGCGCTGATCCGCCCCCGCCTGCGCCGCGTTCGCTTGAGGTGGTCGTCCTCGGCAGTGGGGCGGTGACGCTTACCCCTGAGCGTGCCGAGCCGCCCGTCGTTGATCTCGCCGGGGCGACGCAACCGGTTGCGGTGACGACGGTCTTTACGGCGGCCAATACCGGCAATGCGTCGGCACCGATCCTGCCCGGGCCGGTGACTGGACTTCCCGCTGGCTGGACGGGTGAGGTGACGGGCAATGCCTGTCCGTCTGACCTCCCCGGTCTTGCGCCAGCAGCCTCATGCCTCTTTACCGTGACAGTCACCGTGCCGCCTACCGCTGATGCCGGGGTTACCGATCTCACGGTCGCGGCCACGGCCGATAATAGCGCCCAGACGAATCCGGCTGTGCCTGATGTCACCGATGAAGCCACGCTCCGTGTGCAGGTTGCGGTGGTGCGCGGGGTGGCCCTGCGCCCTGCGAACCTCGCGCAAGCGGCGTTGCCTGGCGACACGGTGACCTTTGTGCATACGCTCGAAAATACCGGCAATGCACCCGATAGCTATACGCTCACGGTGAGCCAGACGGCGACGTTGCCAGCCTGGACGCTCAGTCTGACCCCGACAGCGGTGAGTGATCTGGCGCGTGATGGCACACGGACGATCACAACAACGACGGTGGTGCCGGCGAATCTGCTGGCGGGAGATGTCAAACAGTTGACGGTGCGGGCCGTCGGGGTGAACGATGGGCCGACCGCAGAAGTGACCGCTGTCGTGACGATCGGGTCACTGGTTGCGGGCGAATTGCTTGACAGCCCGCGTGGCAGCGTTGATCCCGGTGAGACGACGACCTATACGGTGACAGTGCGCAATACGGGCACCGAACGCACCAGGTATACGCTGGTCTTGAGCGATACGCTGTCGGGATGGCGTTCTGCAGTTGGCCCGGCGACGCCTGCTTTGCCGCCGGGGATGACCGGCACGCTGGTGATCAGTGTGACCGCACCGCTTGATGCTCCATCCGACGCTACCAATACAACGCAACTGCGCCTGGTCGAGGATGGTGCGCCCACGGTCATCCTTGATGAACGGGAAGCAACTACGCGCATTGGGCCGGTGGTACGCGGCTTCCTCTTTACCCCCGCAACGCTCCAGCGTGTGACCACCGACCCCGGGACAACCGTACGCTTCAGTTACCGGTTGACCAATACCGGCAATGTGGCCGATAGCTTCACCATTGTTCCTTCGGTGCCGCCTGCCGGGTTGAGTGTGGCGGGGGTTTCGGCAACGCCGAGTCTGAATGATCTTCCCGTTGGCGCTGGCTCGACCGTGCATGTAAGCTACACGGTTGGGGTTGGTGTGTTGGAGGGAACGTACCCGTTGACGATCACCGCTCGCGTGAGCGGGGGCGATGATCCTCCCCCAGATGCCCTGCGTGCCGCTGAGCTTGTGGTGCGTGGGCGTGGTGCGGTCGCACTTGCGCCCACGCTGGCCGAGCCGCCAGCGGTTGATCTGGCCGGGGCGACGCAACCAGTCGCGCTCACGGTGGTCTTTACGGCAACCAATACGGGCAACGCACCTGCGCCGATCCTGCCCGGGCCAGTGACTGGTCTGCCGGCTGGCTGGACAGGTGAGGTGACAGGTAATGCGTGTCCTGCTGCGTTGCCTGGCCTGGCCCCGGCGGCGACGTGTCGCTTTACCGTCACGGTCTCGATTCCCGCCGATGCTGATGGTGGTGTGACTGATCTGACGGTGGCAGCCACGGCAGATAATAGCGCACGCACCAATCCGACGGTGCCGGATGCCACTGATGAAGCCACGCTGCGCGTTCGTGTGGCGGTTGAACGAGGCGTCGCGTTGCGGCCTGATGGGCTTGCCCAGTTAGCCGGCCCCGGTCAGACCGCGACGTTTGTCCATACGCTCGAAAATACGGGGAACGCGCCCGATAGCTTTAATCTGAGTGTGCTCCAGCCCCAGGCTGAACCAGTCTGGACGGTGGCGGTGAGTCCTTCGCTGGTCAGCGATCTGGCGCGTGATGGAACCCGTACCATTACCACGACAGCGGTGGTGCCTGCGACGGCACTGCCGGGCGAAAGTGTGCGCCTGACGCTCCGTGCGGCCGGTGTCAATGCTGGCCCGGTGGCCGAAGTCACGGCGCTCGTGACGGTCACGGAACGGGTCGTGCGTGACTTTGTCTTTACCCCCGAGCCACTCCAGCGCCGTACCACGGTTCCTGGCACGACGGTGCGTTTCACGTATGTCTTGACTAACACCGGCAATGGGGTCGATAGCTTTGCCCTTGATAGCTCGGTGCCGCCTGCCGGCGTGACGCTGCTCGACGTGACGGCAACGCCGAGTCTCGATAATTTGGCGGCGGGAGTCAGTTCCGAAGTTCAGATCAGGTATGCGGTTGATTCGGCGGCGCTGGCGGGAACCTACCCGTTGACGATCACGGCGCGGGCGGTCGGTGGCCTTGAGCCGCCTGCGCCAGCCGTGCGTTCAATTGAACTTGTTGTGGTCGCCGGAGGATCGGTCGTGTTGAGTCCTGATCTGGTCGCACCGCCCGAGGTTAACCTTGCCGGGGTGACGCAACCTGTCGCGGTGACGGTGGTCTTTACGGCGACCAATACGGGCAATGCGTCTGCGCCGATCCTGCCCGGGCCGGTGACTGGTCTGCCGTCTGGCTGGACGGGTGACGTGACGGGCAATGGCTGTCCGTCTGGTCTTCCTGGTCTTGCGCCAGCGGCGTCGTGTCAATTTACCGTGACTGTCACGGTGCCGTCTACGGCGGAGGCTGGGGTGACGGATCTGATCGTCGCGGCCACCGCAGATAATAGTGCCCAGACGAATCCGACGGTGCCTAATATCACTGATGAAGCCACGCTTCGTGTGCAAGTCGCGGTGGTGCGTGGCGTTGCTTTGCGCCCTGATAATCTGGCGCAACAGGCCTTGCCTGGCGAGACGGTGACCTTTGTCCATACGCTCGAAAACACCGGCAACGTGCCCGATAGCTATACGCTCACCGTGAGCCAGACGGCGACCCTGCCAGCGTGGACAGTCAATCTGACGCCGACCGAGGTGAGTGATCTGGCGCGTGCTGGTACGCGGACGCTCACGACAACGACGGTGGTTCCGGCGAATTTGCTGGCGGGTGAGGAACAGCGGTTGACCGTGCGTGCGGTCGGGGTGAACGATGGCCCGGCGGCGGAAGTGACTGCTGTCGTGACGATCGGGTCATTGGTTGCGGGCGAGTTGCTCGACAGCCCCCGTGGCAACGTCAATGTCGGTGGGACAACCACCAGCTATGCCATCACCGTGCGCAATACGGGGACGGAACGCACCAGCTATACGCTGGTCTTGAGCGATACGCTGCCAGGATGGCGTTCTGAGGTAGGTGTGGCGACGCCTGCCCTGCTTCCGGGGATGACCGGCACAGTAACCATCAACGTCACCGCACCGCCCGAAGCTGTGCGCGGCGATACGAATACAACCGTCTTGCGGCTCGTTGAAGCGGGTCTGCCGACCGTCATCCTCGACGAGGGTGAAGCCGTCACGCGGGTCGGGCCGCTCTTTGGCCTTATGCTGACGCCCGATACAGATCTGGCCGGTGCGCCCGGGACAGTGGTCGAGAGTCGGCATACCCTGACCAATCTTGGCTCCACCGAAGGGACGTTCCGCTTGCGCGTGGCCGACTCGCTCGGCTGGTTTACCAACGTCACCCCTGACCTTGTAACCCTTGGTCCTGATGAAGAGATCGAGATCCTTGCCTTGGTACGTATCCCTGAAGGGGTGCGGGCTGACACGCCGAATGTTGCGATCGTGACCGCACAACAGCTTGATGCCCCAGTGCTGGTTCAAGCACAGGCTCGGATCGACCTGCGGGCGACCCTGGTTGCCGGCCTCAAACTCGCCTCGTCACAGGTACGTCGGGTGCAACCAGGGCAAGGCCTGATCAGTATGAGCGATCTTGCGGTGACCAATCTCGGCAGTGGGAGTGATACCATCACCCTGACGGTTGTTGGTGAAAGTGACGGCTGGGAGGTTGATCTGAGTCGCAGCAGTGTATGGGTTGATCATACGAGTACTGCCCGCGTTTCGATGCGCGTCGTGGTACCTGAACGCATTGCGCCCGGTACCATCAAGACCCTGCGCATCGAAGGGCGCTCGACCAATGACGAAACTGTTACTGATGCGATTGAGTTATCGCTGATCTACTTTACGGGTGGGCAGACGCCTTCACGCGTCTTCCTGCCGCTGGTGCGCCGATGAAGACGATTGCCGTCATCCACGGACCGAATCTCAATATGCTCGGGCGGCGCGAACCCGCGAT
Organism: Candidatus Chloroploca asiatica; assembly: GCF_002532075.1. GTDB lineage: Bacteria > Chloroflexota > Chloroflexia > Chloroflexales > Chloroflexaceae > Chloroploca > Chloroploca asiatica. The sequence continues at coordinate 30,531 of NZ_LYXE01000127.1, forward strand.
CTATGGGCATACCACGCTGGCTGACATCAATGCCGCCCTGACCGCACGCGCCGAGGCGGCGGGGATGCGCCTGATCGCTTTCCAGTCCAATCACGAAGGTGCCCTGGTCGACTTCTTGCAAGGCGAGGGGTGGGAGGCCGACGGGGTGATTATCAACCCTGGTGCGTTGACGCACTACGGCCTATCGCTACGCGATGCATTGGCCGCGCTGAGCGCCCCGATCATCGAGGTACATATCTCGAATGTCTACCGCCGCGAACCATTTCGCCACACCTCGGTCGTTGCGCCAGTTGCCACGGGCCAGATTACCGGCTTGGGCTGGCAGGGGTACATGCTCGCGCTCGAATGGCTCATTCCGACGCTGCTCCCCCCCTCCCAGGCCACACAACTCAGCACATAAGGCGGTTTTTTTGACAAGGAGACTGCGTGACAGTTCTACGACCAATTACAGAAGCCGAGTACGTAGCCTGGCTTGAGATAGTTATCCCGGCCTATGCCAAAGACAAGGTTTCCTCTGGCCAATGGCCAAAGGATTCAGCGCTCGATTCAGCTCGAAAGGACTATGCCGAGCTGCTGCCAAATGGAAAGGACACCGACAAAAACCACATCTTCACCGTTCTAAGCCCAGAAGGGTTTCCGGTCGGAACGTTGTGGTTTGTCGAGCAGGAAAGAGCGAACAGCCACATCGCTTATGTCTACGACATCTATGTAAAGCCTGAGCACAGAAGGCAGGGTCACGCTTCTCGGGCCTTTCAGGCTTTGGAAGTGGAAGTTACAAGACTTGGCCTATCGGGAGTCGCATTGCATGTCTTCGGCCATAATCTTGCAGCCCAAGCGCTCTACACCAAGTTAGGCTATGTCGCCACAAATATCAATATGTTCAAACCGGTGCCTGGTGCTACCTAACACTTGCCTCTGCGGGCAACGTAGCTCGAACGTTAGCCAGCCCTTTGCAATCTCGGCATGTCGCGCTACAATGGTAAGTAGAATCCGTTTGGCAAGGTTATGTTATTGATTGGCGCATCAGGAGAAAGAAATGAAGCCTTTTGCTACGTGGCGCACCTGAAGCCCCCCGTTAGGCGGGCGTCAAGTGACTGTTTGAGGAACGATGCAATGATTCGGAAGGAACGACAATGCCAACGTTGTCAACGTTCTATGGCATTAAGATCACGATGAACTACAACGACCATCTGCCACCTCACTTTCATGCAGAATATCAAGACTTCGAGGCGACCATTGAGATCGCCAGTGGACTGGTTACGGGCAGGATGCCCAGACGCGCCTTGAATCTGATCTGGTCATGGTTGGACGAACATCGCGACGAAGTTATGGAAAACTGGGAACGGGCGCAAGCGCGACAAGCACTCAAACCCGTGGAACCGCTCCGTTGAAGAGGTGAAATGTTTATCCATGTAACAAATGTGCAATACCTGGACGGCTATCGGCTCCAACTGCACTTCAACAACGGCGTTGAGGGTGTTGTCGATCTGGAACCAGAACTCTACGGAGAGGTCTTCGAACCTCTGCGCGATCAGCAGGTGTTTCGGCAAGTAGCTTTGACCAGTCGCACGATTGAATGGCCCAACGGCGCTGACTTTGCCCCCGAATTCCTGCTGTCATTGGCGCAGAAGCCCGAACATGTCGCCGCATGAGCAGCGACGAGCAAGCGGCCTGATGCGGTCTGCAACAATCCCAACGTGAGCGCAACGGGGAATGCAGCGGGTCTCTGGGCTCAGCCCCGATCCGGACGACGTTGCCTAGGCCGTTGCCCAACACCCCGTCCAGCCGACCGGCGCATGGGCCTGGGTTCGCATCGAGTGTTCGCGATCACCCGCGGCTGACGTGCGGCTTTGGGCCGCCTCAGCCCGTAACGCCATTCCGACGGTTTATCCAAATCCTGGATAGGCGGCAACCGTGCGGCGTCGCACCATACAGGGCCAATTGAGGTGGCATCATCGCGGTATCGCACGGGTCAGGCTGATCGAGGCCGCAGAATCGCTGTCTCCTTCATGTTGGATCGCACATCCATCACATCCGTACGAGAGCGAGTGTCTGCGATACCTGCGCCGTGCGCCAGTACTCGCCCACCGCCAGCTTTACACTACCGCGATCCTGGGCTACAATTTGCACATATCGCGGGAGGACGCTATGACGACGAAAGCAGTTGAGATCCACGAAGCACAGCAGCACCTTGCGGAATTGGTTGCCCAGGTCGCGACCGGAGAGGAAATTATCTTACTGGATGGTCAGATACCCCGCGCGCGCCTGGTACCCATCACGCCGCACACTGCACGGCGAGTCCCAGGGTTACATGCCGGTAGTATGACGATGAGCCCCGATTTTGATCAGCCTTTGCCCGATGAGTTCTGGACCGGAACACCGTGAAGCTGTTGCTCGATACGCATACGTTTATCTGGTGGGACAGCGATCCTGCCAAATTATCCGCCACCGCGCTGGCGTTATGCAGTGATCCCGCCAATGATCTCATCCTCAGTGTCACAAGTCTATGGGAAATGTACATCAAGCACCAGCTTGGGAAATTGAGCCTGCGGCTGCCGTTGGTCGATATTGTCGCGCATCAACAAGCCACGAATAGCGTGAACGTCTTGCCAATTCTGCCTACGCATGTGTTCGCATTGGATGGTCTGCCGACAGTTCATAAAGACCCATTTGATCGCTTATTGGTTGCGCAAGCGAACAGTGAAGACGCGACCTTGGTCAGCGCCGATCCCATTTTCAAATCCTATCCGGTTCGTATGGCTTGGTAACGCCTATGCGAGTTGACCATGAGCATTGCCATCGGCCACTCCACGATTCGCGATTGGGCGTTGGATGATGCTGATGCTGATGCACTGGCTAGATATGCCAACAACCCCAACGTTGCGGCGAACCTTCGCGATGGATTTCCGCAACCGAGGATCGTTGGAGCATCCTCGGCACATCGGACGTGGGTCGGCTCTTGTGTGTTGCCCATGCTGACAGTTTGCTCACAGGTGAGATTGTTGAACGCCAAAAAGACGCTGTTACTGGTGAGTGGAAGTATCTGGTCAAAGGCGACACGGTTGCAGGCTATGAAATGACGACCGTTGCAAAAATCAGCCCTACGGGCAAGTTGGTGATCATCACGGTCTATCGGTTATAAAGGTGACTTTGCTTTCGATATGCAAACAGGTAGCCTCGTGCATCACCGTAATGCGGTGTCGTCAAGGTTAATTGGTATTAGTCGGCACTGCTGTTTACAACCCAGATAGGACTGCTATAGCTTGTGGGGAGGAGCAAAACGTCACGTTTCCGTGGGCGGAAGCGACGTGGCGATGTCGTAAACAAGCACCTGCACGTCGAGGCCCTCGCTGGTCAGCAGATCGATCGTGTACTCGTGGGTGTCCGCTTTGATTGCCGTCTCGACGCCTGCCGGGGCATAGACACGGATGCTTGCTTCTTCTTCGGAAGCACGGGCAATGCGCAGCACCGCCTCGGGGCAGATCGTTGTGATACGCTGACATAGTTCGGTGATGGCGTCTTCCAGGGTCATGCGAAGATCCTCTCGTGGGCAATGTAGAGGGGCAGATCTATGTGTGTAGGTCTGCCCCCAACGAAGGTGCTACCTAATACTTCGCCATTCTCGGATCAACTTCGTCGCTCCAGCGGAGTACCCCGCCGACCAGGTTTTTGACTTTGCGGAACCCGGCGGCTTTGAGCATCTCGACGGCTTGACCACTGCGGGCCCCGCTGCGGCAGTAGACAACGATTTCGACTGAACTGTCGAGCTTATTGATCTGTTCAGGAAGTTGGTCAACCGGAATAAGCAGATCGGTTCCGGCGATGCTGGCGATCTCAACTTCATACGAATTGCGTACATCAAGCAGGAACGGTCGTTCGGGCGTCTCAAGCAATGCCGCCAATTCGACCGGGGTAATCTCATACTGGCTACTCAAGGTCTGTACCTCAGGGGCAATGCCGCAAAATTGTTCATAGTCAATCAACTCGGTGACGGTTGGGTGGTCACCACAGACGGGACAATTGACATTGCGGCGCAGCTTCAACTCACGAAAACGCATCTCAAGGGCATCATAGAGCAGCAAACGTCCGATCAGCGGCTCACCAATGCCGGTGAGCAATTTGATCGCCTCAGTTGCTTGCAGCGTGCCAATCACTCCAGGCAAGACACCGAGCACGCCTCCTTCCGCACACGATGGTACCAGACCAGGAGGCGGTGGTTCGGGATAGAGGCAGCGATAGCACGGCCCGCCATCTTTGGGTGAAAAAACGGTGACCTGCCCCTCAAAACGAAAAATGCTGCCATAGACATTCGGCTTGCCGAGCATCACGGCGGCATCGTTGGTCAGATAACGAGTTGGAAAATTGTCGGTACCGTCAATAATTATATCGTAAGGCCGCATCAGGTCAAGTGCGTTCGCCGAGGTGATTGGGGTCTCGTAGGTCGTCACTTCAACCAGCGGATTCAGATCGTGGAGGCGCCGTCGGGCCGACTCGGTCTTGGCAACCCCGACCGTCGAGGTACCGTGGACAATCTGGCGCTGCAGGTTGCTCTCGTCAACCACGTCGAAGTCAACCAGCCCGATATGGCCGACGCCCGCCGCAGCGAGATAGAGCGCCAATGGTGAACCGAGACCACCGGTACCGATCAGCAAGACACTGCCCTGCTTCAGGCGGCGCTGGCCCCCCATCCCCACTTCGGGCATAATCAAATGGCGACTATAACGCCGGATCTCTTCATTCGACAAGACTGGTGGTGCCATGCTCACCTTCCTCCAGCAATCGCAGGAATAATCGAAACCGTCTCGCCATCCTTGAGCGGGGTCGCTTCGCCCTGCAGGTAGCGAATATCCTCGTCGCCGACATAGACGTTAACAAAACTGCGCAGCTTGCCGCCATCAAAGATATGCTTGCCAAGATTGGGATAGTGTTCGACGAGGCGTTGCAGCAGCGCCCCGACCGTCTCGGCTTCAAAGGCCACCGTCGCGTTATTCCCTGCATACTGGCGCAGGGCCGTGGGAATCGTAATGGTAATCGCCATTGGTCTCTCCTTAATCTAGGCTGGCCGTTTTTGCCAGCCTAAACCTCAGTCGTGTCTAACGTAAGCTTGCTGACATGCTGCCAAAGGGAGTGCCGGCTTCAGCCGGCTAATGGTCTTCCAGAAATTAATCCGGTATAGCCCGCGCAGGCGGGCTTCGCTTCCCCTAGCCGAGGGCTTTAGCCCTACGGCATCGGGCGGATAGCGGATCATTTACTGCAAAACCATAAGCCGGCACTCCAGAATACCAGAAAATGTACGTTCCAGACTAGTAAGCGTAAACAGTGCCCCAAAAATCTCTACCGCCCATCTTCAAGGACCAGAGTCTCCTCGACAAAGGCTTCGCCGCCATCAAGTAGACACCACGACGCAAGGCTGGTTGCCTGTCCAGCCTCAACGGCTTGGATCGCAAAGGCAAAGCCTGGGCCGGCGATGGCCTGAGCCCCGATGCGATCGCGTTCCGAGGGTGTCGGTGGATGATCGGGATGCGAATGGTAACACCCAACGATGTCGAGCCCCCGTGCCTGCGCGGCGCGGTCGGCGCGCATGTAATCGCGGGGATCAAGGTAGAACCGATCCCGTCGTGAGGTTGGATCATCGGTCTCCGCCAGGCTCATCTGGCCTGCCCAGCGGTTTTCTACCGGAAAGGCTTCGCTGACGACTTTATCTTCACCGTCGAAGTGGCCGAGCAGCAGGCCGACACACTCATCAGGGTACGTTGCTTCGGCGTGGCGGGCAATGGTGTTCGCCGCCTCAGAGGCTACACGGATCATTTAGATGCCCGCCCCTTCTATCAGATCGCTATCTTCCCAGAAACGTTCGCTGAGATAGCGGTTGGCGCTATCGCAGAGAATGGTGACGACCACGCCACGCTCCAGTTCACGCGCTACCCGCAAGGCGGCGGCCACATTTGCCGCCGCCGAGATGCCTACCAGCAACCCTTCGCGGCGCGCCAGGCGGCGTGCCATTGCGAACGCTTCTTCGCTGCGCACTTCGATCACCGCATCAGGCGCTGCGGGGTTGTAAATGTCCGGCACCAGGCGGGTCGAGGCCATATGCTTGACCCCTTCGAGTGCATGATAGGGGCTGTCGGGCTGCACTGCAAGCGCCTGAAGCTGCGGGTTGAGCTCGCGCAGGCGACGACTGGTGCCCATAAAGGTGCCACTGGTGCCCAGCGCCGCGACAAAATGGGTGATCCGGCCATTCGTCTGTGCCCAAATTTCGGGCGCGGTTGTCTCGTAGTGGGCCTGTGGATTGGCCGGGTTACTGTATTGATCAGGATAAAAGAAGCGCTCGGGTTGCCCGGCAACCAATTCGCGGATCGTCGTGATCGCCAGATCCATGCCTTCGCTCGCTTCGGTCAGGATCAGTTCAGCCCCGAGGGCGCGCAGCGTACGAATGCGCTCAGGGCTCGCGTTGGCCGGCAGCGCCAGCGTGACGCCATAGCCCAGCGCAGCCCCAAGCGTCGCATAGGCAATGCCGGTGTTGCCACTGGTGGCGTCGGCAATGCGCATCCCCGGGCGCAACGCACCCCGCCGCTCACCGTCGCGCACCATCCATAAGGCAGGCCGGTCTTTGACCGACCCCCCGAGGTTGTACCACTCGGCCTTGCCGTAGACCTCGACCCCCGGGGCAAGCCCGGTTGTCAGGCGGGTCAAACGCAAGAGTGGTGTGTTGCCAATCAGATCCAGTGGCGTTGTGCGCATACCTTTAAACCTTCGCCTCTCAGCGCCTTTGCGTCAATGCCGACGCCGATACGCTTGCACCGCAGCTTTCATCGTGTTCAGGGCCAGCGTTGCGCAGCGCGGTCGGGCACGTACAACCTCGCGCCCCAGCAGATCGAGCACTTCGTTGTCGTCCATGGCTTCAATGAGCGTTAGCGGCTGGCCCTGGAATTGTTCGCTGAGTAGCGAGGCCGCGGCCTGACTGATTGTGCAGCCCTGACCCTCGAAGCTGAGCGCTGCGACATGCTCCCCACTGGCCTCAACCTTGAGGTAGATGGTAATCATATCGCCGCAATCAGGAATGCCCCCCGATAAGGTAACATCCGCCTCGGCCAGTGGCCCGTGGTGACGGGGATGGTCATAGTGCTCAAGCAGCCGCTCAATAATAGCCTGGCGATCCATTGGTGTCTCGCTTGGTCATCGTTTCAACCTATGTCGCGGCTGGTAGCAGCGGCAACATCGTACGCTACCCCCGTTCGATGGGAAGGCCAACCGCGTTGCCCCATTCGGTCCAACTGCCGTCATAGTTGCGTACCTGCGGGAAACCGAGCAGATAGGTGAGCACAAACCAGGTGTGGCTCGAGCGTTCGCCAATGCGACAGTAGGTTGTCACCTCTTTGTCGTCGGTCACGCCCTGGCTTGCATAGAGCGCCCGCAGTTCGTCGGTACTCTTGAAGGTACTATCCTCATTCACGGCCTGCGCCCATGGGATGTTGACCGCAGTCGGGATATGCCCCCCGCGGAGCGTGCCCTCCTGCGGATATTCAGGCATATGCGTGCGTTCGCCGCTGAACTCCTGCGGGCTACGGACATCCACCAGCGCGGTGCCTGCGGCATGCTTGATCTGCGCACGCACTTCGTCGCGGAAGGCGCGGATCGTCGTATCATCGCGCTCGGGGGCGTGGTAAGTGCCCTGCGGATAGCTCGGCACGACGCGGGTCAGCTCGCGCCCGTCGGCGATCCAACGCGCTCGCCCGCCGTTGAGCAAGCGAACATCCTTGTGGCCAAAGAGCTTGAAGACCCAGAAGGCATAGGTCGCCCACCAGTTGTGGCGATCCCCATAGAGAACCACGGTTGTATCGTTGCTGATCCCTTTGCTCGCCATCAACTCAGCAAAACGCGGTGCATCAAGATAGTCGCGCACCACGGGATCATTCAAGTCGCCAACCCAATCAAGTTTGACCGCACCGGGGATGTGCCCTGTCTCGTAGAGCAACACATCTTCATTGCTCTCGACCAGGCGCACCCCGGGATCGTTGAGATGGTCAGCCACCCAGGTGGTGTCAACTAGCACTTCGGGATGGGCATATGCATTCATTGGAAACTCCTCGCCAAACTCTTCATATTTGAAAGAGGGAAGGCAACGCCCTCCCTCTTTTGCAGTATACCGCTGGTCTGGTGTAAAGTCAAGTTCTTACGTAGAATACTCAACAAATAAGGCGTCACCCTCAGCATAGACGCGATAGGTCTTGACCGGCTTGTAGGCCGGTAACGTGCGCGCCTCGCCGGTACGGAGGCTAAAGAGCGCCCCGTGATGCGGGCACTCGACACAGAGCATGTCGGGATCAAGCTCGCCCGCGCTCAACGAGGCATCATCGTGGGTGCAGGTATCATCAATCGCAAAGAGTTCGCCCTCAACGCGAAAGACCGCAATCGCATGGCCCTCAACCGTAAAGGCCTTGCCCCCCTCTTCGGGCACCTCCGCCAGCATTCCAATCTGAATTGCGCTCATCAACTCTCTTCTTCTTCAACAAGGACGTCATTTCCCCAGCCAGAGGCGAACGCTGCGGGCGTGAGCCCGCTAGCCTTCACCAGCAGGCTAAGGATGCGGGCGCTAGCCCGCATCCTTAGCCTACCGATCCCTCCATCTCCATCTGGATCAGGCGGTTCAACTCGACTGCATACTCCATCGGCAGCTCGCGGGTGAACGGCTCCATAAAACCAAGCACAATCATCGAGAGCGCATCGGCCTCGGGCAAACCACGGCTCATCAGGTAGAAGAGTTGCTCGGCACCGATGCGTCCGACGGTCGCTTCGTGGGCGAGGGTGCAGCGATCCTCTTCGATCTCGATGAAGGGGATCGTATCGGAGGCTGACCGCTCATCAAGGATCAGGGCGTCACAGTTGACATTGATCTTCGAGCCGTAGGCCCCACGGGCAACTTTGGCGAGACCGCGGTAGGTCGTTTTGCCGCCATCCTTGCTGACCGATTTGTTGGTGATGCGGCTCGTCGTCTCGGGGGCCAGGTGAACCATCTTGGCTCCGGCATCCTGATGCTGGCCCTTGCCGGCGTAGGCGACGCTCAACACTTCGCCCTTTGCTTTGCGGCCCATCAGGTAGACCGACGGGTACTTCATTGTCAACTTGCTGCCGATATTGCCGTCCACCCACTCCATGCTCGCCTCTTCGTGGGCAACGGCACGCTTGGTCACCAGATTGAAGATGTTGTTCGCCCAGTTTTGGATCGTGGTGTAGCGGAATTTTCCGCCCTTTTTGACGACGATTTCAACGACAGCCGAATGGAGCGAGTTGGTCGAATAGATTGGCGCGGTACAACCCTCGATATAGTGCGCTTCGGCTCCTTCATCCACAATGATCAGCGTGCGCTCGAACTGGCCCATATTCTCAGCATTGATGCGGAAGTAGGCCTGCAGCGGAATGTCAACCTTGACGCCCTTGGGCACGTAGACAAACGAGCCACCCGACCAGACCGCGGTGTTGAGGGCGGCGTATTTGTTGTCAGCCGAAGGAATGATCGTGCCGAAATATTCCTTGAAGAATTCCGGATGCTCCTTCAACGCCGTATCGGTATCAAGAAAGATCACACCGAGCTTCGACCACTCTTCGCGCAGCGAGTGGTAGACCACCTCAGACTCGTACTGCGCACCAACACCCGCGAGGAACTTGCGCTCGGCCTCGGGAATGCCCAGTTTCTCGAAGGTGTCCTTGATCTCCTGCGGCACCGCGTCCCAATCGGTCTGTGGGCGTTCACCGGCACGCACGAAATAGTGAATCTCGTCGTGGTTGAGGTCGGCAAGCTCGTGGTTCGCCCACATGCCTGCCAGGGGCACCGGCTTCTTATTGAAAATATCGAGCGCACGCAGGCGTCGCTTTAGCATCCACTCGGGCTCATCCTTCATCCCCGAAAGTTCCCGGACGACCCGCTCGTTCAGCCCCTTGGGCGCCTTGAACAGATAGTTCTCTTCGTTCCGAAAACCGTACTTGGTGTAATCAAACTGGAGATTGGTTGCTTCTGCGACCATTGTCTATCCTCCTGAAATATGTCTTGTTGCTAGCGTACCACGCAAACTGCACGTATCCGCTCGAATGTCTGTTTACAGATCGTCGTCGTCCTCATTGAGATGATCGATGCCATAGAGCCCGGCTTTCAGTGCTTTGAGTGAGAGCAGCGCACACTTGAGCCGCGTCGGATTGCGGGTGAGCGGAATGCCGATCAGATCGAGCAGTTCCTCTTTGCGAAAGACCTTGGCATCCTCGACCGACATCCCCTTGAGCTCATCGGTCAAGAGCGAGGCCGAAGCCTGGCTGATCGCACATCCGCGCCCCTCAAAACGTACATCAGTAATGATGTCATGCTCGATCAATAATTCAATCCGTACCCGATCACCACAGAGTGGATTATGTTCTTCATGCGAAATATCCGGGTCTTCGAGGCGTCCAAAATTATGCGGATATTTCGCATGTTCAAGGATCTGTTGTTGATAGAGATCGTCCATATTCTGGCCTGTTCTTATTGAAAGAGCTTGCTCGCTTTTTCGAGGCCGACCGCCAGCCGATCCACTTCTTCGGGCAGATTATAAATATAGAAGCTCGCGCGAGTGGTTGCTGGCACATCAAAGTGGCGATGCAGTGGCTGCGTGCAATGGTGGCCTGCCCGCACGGCAATGCCCTGTCCATCGAGAATAGCGGCGACATCGTGGGGATGCACACCCGCGAGTGTAAAGCTAAAGGCACCTCCACGTTGCTCAGTCGTCAACGGGCCATAGAGGGTCAACCCTGGCACATTGCCCAGTCGCTCGAGCGCGTAGGCCATCAATTCGACCTCGTGCTGATAGATCGCCTCCATCCCGATAGCGCTGAGGTAATCAATCGCTTCGCCCAGCGCGATCGCCTCGCCAATTGCGGGCGTTCCCGCTTCAAAACGTGCCGGCACATCGGCATACGTACTCTGTTCAAGCTCGACCACCTTGATCATCGAGCCGCCCCCGAGGAACGGTGGCATGGCCTCAAGCAACTTGCGCCGCCCCCAGAGCACCCCGATGCCGGTGGGGGCACACATTTTATGCCCGCTGAAGGCGAGAAAATCGCAACCGAGTTCGGTGACATTGACGGGCATATGCGGCACACTCTGGGCACCGTCTACTAGCATCACTGCCCCAACCGCGTGCGCCCGTTCGGCGATCATCCGCACTGGGTTGATCGTTCCAAGCATGTTGGACTGGTGTGTCAGCGCAACTAATTTGGTCTGTTCCGTTAATTTCTGGTCAAGCTCTTCGAGGACGAGCCGCCCTTCGCCATCAATGCTGAGGTAATCGAGGATGGCTCCGGTACGCTGCGCGATCATCTGCCAGGGCACGATATTCGAGTGATGTTCCATCAGCGAGAGCAGGATGCGATCGCCGGGACGCAGATTGGTTGCGCCCCAGGTTTGGGCCACCAGATTGATCGCTTCGGTCGTATTGCGGGTAAAGATGATTTCGCGCTGACTGGCAGCCCCGATGAAGCGTGCCACCTTGCCCCGTGCACGCTCGTAGGCAAAGGTGGCCTCTTCGCTGAATTTGTAAACCCCCCGATGCACATTGGCGTTGTAGCGGCGATAGTAATCTTCCAGGCAATCAATCACCTGCCGCGGTTTCTGCGACGAGGCCGCACTGTCGAGAAAGGCCAGCCGATGACCATGCACCTCTTGCTGGAGGATCGGGAACTCACGCCGAATCGCCAGGACATCGAATTGGGTTAACGTTGACATAACCACTCGCTTCGCAACTGGTAGGCTTTGGCCCCAGTGCCTAGATCTTCGCTTCAATCACCGCTTCGAGTTGGTGTCGCAGCGCTTCAACCGGGATCGTATCGAGGGCCGGACTAAAGAAGCCCATGACGATCATACGGCGTGCTTCATTTTTGCTGAGCCCGCGGGTCTGCATGTAGAAGATCTGCTCTTCATCAACATCGCCGCTGGTCGAGGCATGACCGCCCTTGAGCACACTGTTGGTGTCAATCTTGAGCCCCGGGATCGAGTCGTTGCGGGCCCCCGGTTTGAGGTGCAGCGCATGCTCTTCGAGGCGCGTGCTGGTGGCCGCTGATTCGTGCTCGATCTTGATCATTCCATCAAAGATACTGTAGGCCGTATCGTTGACCACCGTTTTGAACTGCATAAAGCTCTCGGCGTTGTGGCCGACGTGACGCAGCCAGGGGGCGGTGAGCAGTATCTGGGAGCCATTGGCAAAGGTGGCCCCGAGCCAGTTGACGCGTGAGCCATTGCCCTTGAGCGTCGTCTCGGCTTCGATATGCTGCACTTTTGCCCCGAGCGCCAGCGAGGTCCACTCAAGCGATGCGTTATTGCCAAGCACAGCCTTTTGTCCACCGATATGATAGACCCCATCGCCCCATTGTTGCACACTGATAAAGCGCAGGGTGCTATTGGGGCCAGCGATCAGTTCGGTAGTCGGCGCGGCCAGCGCCTGTTCGCTGCGATCCGCCGAGATAAACTCTTCGATCACCGTTGCGCTAGCGTTGGCTTCCAGGATCACCAGGGTGCGCGGCATGATCATGTGGTGGTCGGCAGGCAGTGTGTACCGCACATGGATCGGCGTATCGGCAGCGACATTTTTTGGCACATAGAGCAAGACGCCATCAGACCAGAGGGCGGCGCGCAAGGCGCTGAATTTGTGGTCAAGTGGCGCAACCGCACTATCCATATGCGCTTTGATCAGTTCTTCGTGGCTATTGAGTGCCTGCCGCAGTGATTTGAAGACGACGCCCTGCTCGGCTAGCGACGCATCCCAGATCAATTCGGTGCCAACGGTGCCGCTGAGGGTCAGGGCATCAGGTGCCAACCCGCTCAGGTCAGTCCGGCGCCACTCGGGTGGCCCTGACTGGGCAAAGAAGGTCCACGCCTCGTGACGGCGCTCGGCAAGCCAACCTGGCTCGTGCGCAGCGTGCGCCTGCTCGACAATCAGGTCGGCGGTCAGGTCTTTCAGTGTAATGCTTTGCTTCATCTTACGCTGCTCCAGCTAGTTCCTCGCGGAGCCAGTCGTAGCCCTTCTCTTCCAGCTCCAGGGCCAGTTCGGGGCCGCCATCACGCACGATGCGTCCGTCCATCATCACCGAGACAAAGTTGGGTTTGATATAGTTGAGCAGGCGCTGATAGTGCGTGATCACGAGGGCACCTAGCTCTGGCCCGGCGAGGCGATTGACGCCCTCAGCGACGATGCGCAGCGCATCAATATCGAGCCCCGAGTCGGTCTCGTCCATCACCACCATCCCTGGCTTGAGCATGGTCATCTGCAGGATTTCGAGGCGCTTCTTCTCACCACCGCTGAAACCTTCGTTGAGGTAGCGGCGGGCAAAGCCTTCGTCCATCTCGAGGGTCTTCATTCCCTCACGCAGCATCTTACGGAATTCCGCCATCGGAATAGCGGTCGCTTTGGGATCTTTGCCCTCCTCGGCCCGATGCGCATTGATCGCGGCGCGCAGGAAGTTCGCGACGGTCACCCCAGGAACGGCCACCGGGTACTGGAAAGCTAGGAAGAGACCCAGCTTGCTCCGCTCATCGGCTTCCAGTTCAAGAATATTCTGCCCGCCATACCAGATCTCACCAGCGGTTACTTCGTAGTCAGGATGCCCGGCAATAACATGCGCGAGCGTGCTCTTGCCACTGCCATTCGGACCCATAATGGCGTGAATGGTGCCGCCGCGTATGGTCAGATTGACGCCTTTGAGAATCTCGTTGTCGCCAATGTTTGCGCAGAGATCCTTGATGACCAGATCGTTGCTCATGTGCTCCTCATTACAAAAAATCAAAACCCTTACTCAGACTGAACTGGTACAAGCGGAATTACTCCGCTTTGCACCACAAAACGACAGGTGTGCGACCCTTCCCGGATGGTGCTCTCAAGCTGTAATTTCTCGCCAAGGACAAACTCGATCATCTGCCGCTCCATCGAGCAGACTTCAGGATGATCTTGGGCAATGTCATAAAACGGACACGCAAAGAGGCGAATGCTGTCGCCACTCTCGGCTACTTCAGCCGGGACACCGCGCTGTTCAAGCAGGCGGCGCAACTCACCAAGACGTTCAGGCACATCGCTGCCTGCCATGCGGTCGGCATACTCGTTGGCCAGACGTCGGCTCACCCGTTCAAGCAGTTCACCGACTTTATCAGGCCCTTCGAGCGCAATCAATTCACGTAACAGGCCATTGATCAGGCGATCGTACTGCTTGGGAGACCGGCTATGGGCTTCGTCGCTGAGCATGTAGATTAGGCGCGGTCGCCCTGGTCCATATCGCTCGGCGCGTACCGTCACGAGCCCCTCGGCCTGTAGGTGAACGAGATGTTCACGTGCAGCAGTGGTGCTGACCCCAAGCACCGTCGCCAGTTCTTTCACGGTTGCCTCGCCCTGACGCTGCAAGTGTTGCAGGATCTGGCCCGAGGCGCTGGTTGTGGCATAACCGATGACGGGCATTGCTCTTGTTCGCCTCTTGCAAAGGCCATTGCCTTCGCTATGGCCCCACCTGGGGCGCATGATGAACTCGCTGAGTATGTGTGTTGAATGTATAGAAGCATTGTACCGACCTCACTTCTTTTTGTCAATAAAAACGGAAAATACCTTTTTTATTCAAAACGGCGGCGATTTTTGAGGCGTGCTTCGGCTTGGAGGTCGGCAACGCGATCGGTTTCATCCACAATTTCCCCGGTGATCACTTCGAGCACATCTTCAAGCGTGATTACGCCGGCCACCCCGCCGTATTCGTCAATGACCACCGCGAGGTGCTGGCGCGTCTGGCGAAAGACTTCGAGCAGGCGGTCGGCGCGGACGCTCGCCGGAATCAGATTCGCTGGCCGCATAATCGTGGTCACGAGTTCGTCGCCCCGCCCTTCGAGCAGGGCCGCTAGGATCTCTTGACGCAACGCAATGCCCCGTACTTCGTCAATCGAGTCGCCAATGACCAGCATGCGTGTGTGCTCTGAGGCGAGCACGCGCTCACGCGCTTCGGCCAGACTCTCGTCGGCATAGAGGTACGAAAGGCTGACCCGCGGGGTCATAATATCTTCGGCAATGGTATCGTTGAGCCGGAAGACACGCTCGATCATCTCAGACTCATCGCGCTCAATGATGCCCTCCTGTTGCCCGATCCGCGCCAGGAGCCGGATCTCGGCTTCGGTGGTGGTCGGTGCCTTCCAGGTGCCCACAATCGGCGCAACCAGGCGCTCGATCATCCAGACAAGTGGCGTGAGCAACATCGTCAGCGTTGCCACCGGGCGTGCCGCCACCAGTGCAATTGGCTCAGAATAGCGCTCCCCAAGATTTTTGGGGATAATCTCGGCAAAAATAATCACCGCCAGGGTCAACCCGGCGGAAAAGGCTCCAATCCATTGGCTGCCAAAGACCGTTGTGGCCAGATCACCAACGATAATGCTGCCACCAATATTGGCAATGTTATTCAAAACCACAATCGTGCTGATGGGCCGCCCCATATTTTCACGGATCTTGAGTAGGGTCTTTGCCGAAATGCCCCCACCTTCGGCGAGTTGGCGTACGCGCACCAGGTTGGTCGAAAAGAAGGCCGCCTCGACCCCCGAACAGAGGGCCGAGCTGATGAGAACCAGGGCAATGATGAGAAAGAGTTGCTCCATACGGTGGTGCTCCGAATGCTTTGTTTAGGTACGCCCCACGCCAAGCAGGTAGGTGTAGAGCCCGATGCCCGAGCCGATCGCGACGGCATATTTGATCGCTACCGGTAGAGCTGAGGGTGAGATAAACGCTTCGATCATGCCCGCAATGATCAAGAGGGGAATACAGCCGAGGATCAAGATCAGGGCGCGGCGTGCGGCGACCACCAGCGCCCCCCGGCGGGTCAACAGGCCAGGGCGTAGGATCGCCCAGCCGAGTTGCAATCCGGCCCCCCCCGCGATAAAGATGACACTCAGTTCCACCACCCCATGCGCGGCAATGAACCCCCAGAGATTGCCGGCAAAAGCAAAGCGCTGGGCGGCTCCGGCGATAATGCCGAGAAAGAGCCCATTCATGATCAGAATATAGCCCGTATAGAGGCCCAGCGTTACGCCTCCCGCAAAGGCGCGAAAGGCGACGCCAATGTTATTGGTCATGATTTCCGCCGAGGCGAGCGAGCGTCCTTCTTCGTTGATGCGCAGCCACCATTCGTTGCCGGCCTGCACCTCGCCTACCACAAATTCAGCTCCAGGCATCAGTATCCCGGCCAGCGCCGGATCATTCATGGTTAGGCCAAAGCCGATCAGCGCTGGTACCAGGAACATCAGACAGGCGATCAGCGTGGCTCTCCATGTGGCGCGAAACGTCTGCGGGAGATCGGTGCGGAAAAAGGTGCGGATCCGCGTTGTGCCACCAGCCCCACTCTCGCGATAGATGGCGCTATGCCCACGGGCGACTAGGCCATTGAGAAAGCCTACAATGGCGTGCCCAGGCAGATCGCGGCGGGCTGTCGCCAGGTCGGCGGCAGCCTGCCGATAAAGCCGCCCGAGTTCACGTAGTTCGCTCGCCGATAGCCCAGCCAGGCCAGCCCCGGCCTGTTCAATCAGGTGCTCGAGGCGCTCCCAGTTGGCCCGACGCTGCGCAATAAACTCATCGTGGCGCATAGGCTCTGATGATTGTTCCGCTCTCCAGAGGGCTTCCACTCACCGCTGCCGTCAGATTGCCCGGGGTCGGGCCAATCAAGTGGACTTCAAGCCCGGGGCAGGCTGTCACGAGCCGCCACATCAGTTCGAGCTTGCTCCGCATGCCGCCGGTCACATCGACCCCGTGCGACCCAGAGGCTCCATGCAGTACCGTTGCGAGGTTGTCGGCACTGATCACCGGGATGCGGGTCGCTTCCGGATCACGGTGCGGGTCAGCCGTATAGACCGCATCTTCGCCTACGAGAATGATCCGGTTGGGGGCGACGTTGCTGCTCAGCGCCAGATGGGCTAGCAGCAACTCGGTTGAGATGATGGCGGTTCCTTGCTGATGATCAAAAGCGACATCACCGTGGATCACAGGCAGCAAGCCCTCTTGCAGGGCGTGCTCGATATGGTCTGTCGCCCACGATGCAATCTGGCCGCCCTCGGCCCAGAGCGTGGCCGAGGGCTGGAACGCCATCGCGGGCAGACCAGCGTCGAGCAGGGCTTCAACCACAATGCGATTGAGGCGCAGCGCGGCACTGGCGGTCATCGCCAACCCGCATGGCTCGACCCCGGCAGCGCGACCGCGATGCACCCCGTAGCGGGTCGCCGCGACATGCCCAAATGAGCCACTTCCATGCCCCAGAAGCACGCGCACCTCGGGCCTGAGTTGGCGGGCCACCGCTAGTTCAGCCGCCAGTTGCCGGATCACCGGCAGATCGGCCGCCTCCTCGCCGCGCTTATCAGTAATGACGGAACCACCAAGTTTGATAAAGGTATACACACCGTACCTGATGGCTACACGGGCGCAAGCCCGCTAAAAAAAGAATAACACCCCAAGCACTGTGATCCCCCACAGCACCACACTGCTCGCCAACGGACGATCACGTAGCAACAGATCTTCGGGAGCGCCACCTTCACCGCGTTGATAGATCAGATAGAGATACCGGAAGATCGCGTAGATCACAAACGGAATCGTCATCATCAACATCGGGTACGGTTCCTGAGGGGCCACCGGGGCCAGAAAAGCGGTAATGCTGTAGGCCATAATGATGCTTGCCGTCACAATTGACATCATCTGGTCGAGCATTGGCACCGAATATTCCTGCAGAATCCGGCGATGCTCACCCGCGCCTTGCTCAAGCAGCGTCAATTCGTGGCGCCGTTTGCCAATGCCGAGGAAGAGCGCCAGCAAGAGCATGCAGAGCAGCAGCCACGGGGTAATCTGGATATCCAGGACGGCGGCACCAGCTACGGCGCGCAAAACAAAACCAGCCGCAAGCACGAGGATATCAAAGATAACCACATTTTTGAGCCAGTAGGTATAGAGGAAGCCCTGAATGACAATATAAAGCACGAGCACCGCAAGGAAGTCGAGATCGAGCGGGGCGGGTAGGGGATCACGATCAAGCACGATGGCGAGCGGAATGATGGCAAGCATCAGCACAACTGCCGCAGCGATGCCGATGCGCGGATCGAGACGCCCTGACGCAAAGGGACGCTCGCGTTTTTTAGGGTGAGCGCGATCCTTCTCGATATCAACGAGATCATTGACCAGATAAATGGCACTGGCGGCCATCGAAAAGGCGATGAACGCCCCGATCACCCGCAAGAGCGGTCCAGGTCCCGCGTCACCCCAGAATTGCCAGAGGCGATCCTCAGAAAAGGCCAGGGCCGCAAAGACAAAAGCGTTTTTTACCCACTGCCGTGGACGCATCGCTCGCAATAGTTCGCGCAAGGGGTTAACGGTTCCCGTTGTGAGCGTGGTCGTCGCACGATCGGTCGAAACATTATTCATACAGCGTAACAGTGCTACTGTGGTATCATGCCTCAAGATTGTATATACTATGCACAGGGGATTGTACTGCATATCTACGCTATGCGTCAATCACCTTCAGCATGGGGACAGGGCTTGTGCAAAGGTGTTGGGGTTGCGCCCCAAACCCCAGTTTTTGGTTCGTTTTGGCGGCGAAGCCGCCAAAACGAACCAAAACATCTCGCAGAGCAGCGAAGCCGCCCCAAGGCGGGCCTAGCCTAGAAACAAACGTATGCAAGAACTCTTGATCGCAACGCGTAATCCCGGTAAGCTACGTGAGTTTGCGGCGATCTTTGCCGGGCTCGATCTGCAGTTGCGGACGCTGGATGAGCTTGGTATTGTTGATGAAGTGGCTGAGACGGGGGCTACGTTTGCCGCCAATGCGACCCTCAAAGCTGAACAGTATCGTGACCTGAGCGGTTTACCGACGCTTGCCGATGATAGTGGCCTCGAAGTGGCGGTGCTCGATGGGGCCCCAGGCGTCTATTCGGCGCGCTATGGCGGCGTCACCGGCGAGGCCCAGTTGCGCTACTTGCTGGATCAGTTGCGCGATGTACCCTGGCATGCTCGCCTCGCTCGGTTTGTCTGCGTGATTGCTCTGGCCCATCCCTCGCATCCAACCGAACTGGTGGAAGGGGTGCTGCCAGGAGTGATCGAGTGTGAGCCAAAAGGCACCGGGGGCTTTGGCTATGATCCGCTCTTCTATCTGATTGATGAAGATAAGACGATGGCTGAATTGCCCCCCGAACGGAAGAATGCCATCAGCCATCGTGCCCGCGCTGCCCACGCCGCCCGTGCGATCCTCGCTCACTGGTTCACTCCATAGGAGCAAGGCGCTGAAAACAATCACCGCGAAGCCCTGGGGCTTCGCGGTGATTCGGTGGAAAATTCCTATTGCATCGGCTCTGGCGTTCGGCTATAATAGGCAACGCTGTGGCCGGTGCTTAACGAACTTTAGACATCGTACGAATACACTGCGTACACGCCTTGACCTGTACCGACGAACCGTCGTTGTTGGTGATGGTTGTCTTCTGAATGTTGGGCCGCCACATCCGGTTTGTACGACGTTTCGAGAAGCTGACATTGTGACCGAAGGATGGCTTTTTTCCGCAGATTTGACACTTTGCCATTGGGTAACTCCAGGCTTTTGTTTACAAGGATTTCAGGATACTGGTTTTTTCTTACGAGCGACGGTTAGCATGTTGCGTATCCGCGCACAAACAGATATCCGCACACCTTGTTCAATAGATGCACATCTCTGCGAGACTATACCATACTGATGGATCTTTGGCAAACCAATGCTTTTGGGTGCGCTTTGCGATGAGGTTGTAGGGCAGATGGGTAGGTTCTTTTCATGACCAAGATTAAAATTGTCACCGATGGATCGGCGGATATTCCTCCTGATATAGCCCATGAATTGGGTATTGAGGTCGTGCCAATTCTCGCTCATGTTGACGAGAAGGTGTATCGGGTTGGTGTCGACCTGAGTGATGATCAACTCTATGATCTTATTGTGAGTGGTCATCACCGGGTGCGGATGGCAACTCCTTCCTCTTCGGTCTTCGAGCAGGTCTATCGGAGCATGATCGGGACGGTGGATTATGTTTTTTCGATCCATCTGGGTACCCGCCTTGGTTCGGTGCTTGGTGAGGCGGTCGCCGCCAAGCAGCGCCTCCCTGCCAGTACGACGCGCTTGCAACTGGTTGATAGCAAGTCGGCGTCGCTCGGCCTCGGTTCGGTGGCGATCAGTGCCGCCAGCGCCGCTGCGGATGGAGCCCATCCCGAGGAGGTCAGCCGTTTGATCCACGCGACGATCCGCCATACGCATGTGGTCTTTTTTGTCGATACGATGGAGTACCTTGAGGTCACTGGTCGCCTGACGCTCGCTGGGTCGGTGCTTGGCTCGATGCAGCGCATCAAGCCGCTGATGATCCTCGATGAGGGCGAGATTGTACCCTACGAGCGTACTCGTACGCGCGCGAAGGCGATCGAGGGCCTCTTTACGTTTGTTGAGGATTTTCCCCGTGTCCAGGATGTGATCGTGCTCTATGCGACAACCCCCGAAGATGTTGAGAAGTTGCTGGAAAAGCTCGATCCTATTTTTCCTCGTGAACGCGTGCAGGTGGCGCGCTTTGGCCCCGCCGTTGCCGCACATCTCGGCCCCGGTGCGATGGGGGTGACGGTCTTTGAGGGTTTTGAAGAGGGTTAGGGCGTCGCTACGTTGGGGGTTATGCAGGATCGCGACCATATTATTAGCCTCGGCCGTCTCCTCGCCGCTGAGTTGCGCCGGGGGTGCGATGATACCGCTGCCGAGCTCGGCCTCGACCACTTCCTTGCGCAGTGGCAGGCTCAGGCTGATGGTGCGCTCGATCTCCCTGCCGTTCAGGCGACCTTTGCTCTGCTCGCTGATTATGGGGCTCAGTCGGTTCTCGAGCGCCGTGCCCGCGTGACCCGCGCGGTCGAGGATCTGCGCGGGCTCTTTCGTCACGAGACTGCGCCTCCTCCCCCCGCGCCACCAGCCAAAAAGAAGCGTACGCGTCCGCCCGCTTCGCCTCCTCAACCTCCTGCTCCTGTTCGCACTGCCGCCGATCTCGCGCTCGCTGATTCCCTCGATCTGGTGCCGGGGATCGAGCGCCGTGACGTCACTGCGTTTCGTCGCCTTGGCCTCAAGACCGTTGAGGATCTGCTCTACCATGTGCCCCATCGCTACGATGATTTTTCGTCGCAGCACGGCATTGCCGATCTCGAAGTCGGTGCGGTTGGTACGCTTATTGCTGAAGTAAGCGATGTCCGGCTCGTCGGCGGTGGGCCGCGCTCGCGCGTTGAGGTGACGTTTAGTGATACGAGTGGGTCGATCCGGGCGGTCTTTTTTAATCAGCCCTGGTTGCCGAAACAGTTGACCGTCGGACGCCAGATTGTGCTCAGTGGCAAGGTGTCGTCTTATCAGGGGTTGCGCCAGATGACGGGGCCGACCTGGGAGCCGTATGTGCCTGATGGGACGATGCTCCATACTGGGCGTCTCGTGCCAGTCCATCCGCTCAGCAAGGGGCTGCATGAGCGCAATGCGCGTAAGACGATTAAATTTGTTGTTGATGCGATGTCGTCTCGCATCGTCGATCATCTGCCCGAAATGAGTCGGCAGCGCTGCAATCTGTTGCCCCTCGGTGAGGCGTTGGCGCAGATCCATTATCCCGATACGCCCGAGCAGTTGCAACAGGCGCGTACCCGCCTCGGGTTCGATGAGTTCCTCTTTATTCAACTCGGGGTGCTGCAACGCAAGTTGCTCTGGCAGGGCGAACTTGGCTATCAGTTGGCGTTCCTCCCCGATCTCCACCAGCAGTTGCTCGATCATGTTGGCTTTCGTTTGACCAATGCCCAGCAGCGCGTCCTTGATGAGATCTTCCGCGATATGGCCCGGCCCCTCCCGATGGCCCGTCTGCTCCAGGGTGATGTTGGTTCGGGCAAGACGGTGGTCGCGGCGGCGGCCCTCGTGCAGGCGATTGGCAATGGCTTTCAGGGGGCGTTGATGGCCCCCACCGAAATCCTGGCTGAACAGCACTACAAGGGGCTCAAGCGGTTGCTTGGCAAGCTTGCCGTGCCCCGGGCCGCGCGCCAAGAGGCGGAAGGTGAGACGTGGAAGGATCGCCTTGAGCCTGAAGAGGCCGCAAAACTCGCCGAGATCAAGGCGCTGCTCGGGATGACCGATGAGGAAGATATGGCCGGTCAGGGTGTTCGGGTCGCGCTCTTGACCGGGAGCCTCGGCATCAGGGCGCGCCGACGGGTGCTCGAGGGTGTTGCCAATGGTGAGATTGATCTGGTTATCGGGACGCACGCGCTCATTACCGAAGGAGTGCGGTTTCAGTCGCTTGGTCTGGTGGTCGTTGATGAGCAGCATCGCTTTGGCGTCGAGCAACGTCAACGTCTGCGTGATAAGGGCTTTAATCCCCATTTGCTTGTGATGACCGCGACGCCGATTCCGCGTACCCTCACAATGACCATCTATGGCGATCTCGATACGTCGATCCTTGATGAGTTGCCCCCGGGCCGTGAGCCGATCCGTACGCGCTGGGTGCGCAAAGCAGAACGCTCGAAAGCGTATCGCCATCTCCGCCGTGAAATCGAGCAGGGCCGCCAGGCTTTTGTGATCTGTCCCCTCGTCGAAGAGAGTGAGAAGGTCGATCTGCCGTCGGCGGAAGAGATGTACGAAACCTTGCAAGGCTCGGTCTTCCCCGATCTGCGTGTGACCCTGCTGCACGGGCGGATGTTGCCACGCGAGAAGGACGAGGTGATGCTGGCGTTTCGTGACCACGCCTACGATATCATGGTCGCAACGGCAGTGATCGAGGTTGGCATTGATATTCCCAATGCCTCGACAATTCTGATCGAAGGGGCTGAACGCTTTGGTCTGGCCCAGTTGCACCAGTTTCGTGGCCGCGTCGGACGGGGTGCACACAAGAGCTATTGCATCCTGATCAGTGACAAAGATGATAATGCGATCACGCGCCAGCGCCTCGAAGCGATGGAACAGACCAACGATGGCTTCAAGCTCTCGGAAGTTGATCTGCAACTTCGTGGCCCCGGTGAGTTTTTTGGCACGCGCCAGAGCGGAACCCCCGATCTGAAGGTCGCTCGCCTGGCTGATACCCGTCTGCTCTATGCCGCTCGCAATGAAGCTGAGTTGATCCTGAACGATGATGTCCGTTTGAGCAAGCCTGAACATGCCCTTTTGAAACAGAAAGTAGACGCCTTCTGGGCCGAGGCCGCGAAGGCGGGATGAACATTTCATGCATACTCTTTCCCTGCCAGCGTTGCCAGGAGGTGCGGCGGTGGTCACACGGTGGCTCGTTGACCCTGATGCCCATGTGACCCTGGGCACGCCCCTCGTGATTGTGGTTACGTCGTCGGTCGAGGTGCTCATTCCTGCCGCTACGACCGGGCGCCTGTGCGATCCTGTGCCCACTGGGATGCGCGTGGCGCCCGGTGCGCTCCTGGCTCGCATCGAGGCGCTGGCCGAGACCGAGCCTGCGTCGGCCTTGCCTGCTACCCCTGCGCGCTGCAAAGCGACGCCGCTGGCTCGCCGCATCGCGCTGGCGCACGGCATCGCGCTGGATCATGTCACTGGCAGTGGCCCGCACGGCCAGATCCGGGCCGCTGATCTGCGTGCCCTGCTCTCCCCGCCCGCGACGGTCGTTGCCGCGCATGCTCCTGGAGAGACCGGGGAGGATGGGCAATGGCAGCCTCAGGATGGTACGCATCTTCCCCTCACCGATAATGAGCGAGAGCCTAGTTGCGCTGATGCGGCACCGCAACCAGCACTCACCCCGACCTTCACCGATCTTGAACCCGACCTGCGTCCGGTTGCCACCCTGACAATGGAGTTTGACGCAACGGCCACACTCGCACAAAGTGCCGCTTTGCCTGCGCATCTGGTGCGCCTGGAAGTTCGTCCAGCCATCGCTCCGCTGGTTATCGAAGCGCTTGCCGCGTTGCTTCCGGCCTATCCGTTGCTCAACGGTGCGCCTGGTAAAGATGGCAACCTTGTCTTGCGGCGGCGCGTGCACCTTGCCATTGGCCTGCCAGGCACCGCGCACTACCAATGGCATCTCGTGCATGATGCCGGCGATCTCAATCAGCGCGGCCTGATCAGAGCCCTCGCGCACCAGTCGGCTTCCGCGCTCGATGAGGCCACCTTTGCCGTCGTTTTTCAGCCCGAAGGCGCTGCTGCTTGGCAAGGCATGCCGCCGTTGCCGCATTGCCTGGCTGCAGTGAGTGTCACGCCTCCGGTGCGCCGCCTGATTGTCGTCAACGACAGCCTGGTGATTCGGCCTGTTGGCGTATTGACCATCAGCTACGATGCCCGTATCATTGATGAGCAACTGGCGAACACCTTTCTGCGTACCCTCTGTATGCACCTTGAAGCGCCGTCAACGCGATAAAGTAGAGACATGGCAAAAGTACAAAATATCAAAGGCATGCGCGACCATTTGCCCCAGGCAATGTTGCTCCGGCAGCACATCCTGACGGTGGTGCAACGCGTCTGCGAACGTCACGGTTTTGATCCACTGCAAACACCGGTGATCGAGTATGCCGAAGTGCTTGAAGGCAAACTCGGCGACGACGAGAAGCTCATCTACCGGTTTGAAGATCACGGCGGGCGGAGTCTGGCGCTCCGGTATGACCAGACAGTGCCCCTGGCCCGGGTGGTCGCGCAGTACGCCGGCCAACTCGCCTTCCCGTGGCGTCGGTACGCCTATGGGCCGAGTTACCGTGGCGAACGTCCGGCCCGTGGGCGCTACCGCGAGTTTTATCAGTTTGATGCCGATATTGTCGGGAGCAGTTCGCCGCTGGCCGACGCCGAGATTGTTGCCCTCTTGAGCGAGGCGCTCGCCGAACTCGGCTTTCCCGACTTTGTCACCTTGCTCAACCACCGCCAGGTGATTGGCGGCATCGCCCGTGCCAGTGGCCTCGATGAAGCAGCTGCGGGTGGCGTCTACCGGGCCATTGACAAATTCGACAAACTTGGCGCAAGCGGGGTTGGCGAGGAACTTGTACGGATGGGCGTCAACACCACCGCAACCGAACAGATCCTTGCCCTGGTGCAGACCGAAGGTTCACCTGCGACCGTGTTGGCGACCCTGCGCGAGCACCTGGCTGGTGACGAGCGAGCCGTGGCCGCCCTCGACAACCTGCACGCAATCATCGCAGCACTTGAGGCAATGGGTGTCCCCCCCGAGCGCTACCGTATAGCCCCACGGCTCGCCCGTGGGCTCTCGTACTACACCGGCCTCGTCTTCGAGACCATTACCCCGCACTGGCCAGAAGGCTCACTGCTCGGCGGTGGCCGCTACGACGAACTGATCGGCCAGTTTGCTGGACGAGCGATTCCGACGGTCGGGCTTGCCTTTGGCCTTGATCGCCTGCACGACGTCATGGAAGAGCTAGGGCTTGGGCCGAGGCTGAACACAACCGCGACGGCCTTTGTCACGATCTTTGGGCATGACCTGGCTGGCGAAGCGATGGCACTTGCCAGCGAATTGCGCGCCGGCGGGGTCAACACCTTGTTGAGCCTTGATCCAACCCAGGGTCTGGGCAAACAATTCAAAGAGGCCGACCGTAAAAGCGCCCGCTATGCCCTCGTGCTTGGCCCCGACGAACGCGACCGCGGCGAAGTTGTGATCAAAGACCTGCGCGACGGCAGCCAGCGCAGCGTCGCCCGCGCAGACGTTGTCGCCGCATTGACCCCGTAGGGGCACGGCTTGCCCGTGCCCCTGCCGCGCCGCCGTGCCCCTGCCGCGCCGCCCGTGCCCGGCGTGGGGGTCACGGCACCGCCGTGCCCCTACCGCGCCGCCGTGCCCCTGCCGCGCCGCCGTGCCCGGCGTGCGGGGCACGGCTTGCCCGTGCCGTGCCGCCCGTGCCCCTGCCGCGCCGCCGTGCCCCTGCCGCGCCGCCGTGCCCGGCGTGCGGGGCACGGCTTGCCCGTGCCCACCTGTCACGGCGCAAACAGACGTACTTCCACCACCGCATCAAGGTTCAGCGGCCCATAGAGGTGCGGGAAAAATTTGCCTGGTTCCGACTCCTCATAGCGCAATGCAGCCGTAAGGCGATCAACTTCCACCACAAGCAGCACCATGTTGGGCTGATGCTTGTAAAAACGCTCGACCACCCCGGGCAACTGTGCCTCAGTGGAAAAATGGATAAACCCCTCGCTATCCAGCGATGGAGGTGCATAGAACCCCAAGCGTTGTGCCTCGGCCCAGGCTATTGCATGGGCGAGGTGAAGGATCGTTGTCACAGAGAAACTCCTTGAAACGGTAGGGCTGACGCCCTAGAAACCAGTGCCTATAGGGTAGCCCCAAACCTTGGCACGACTCGGGCTGATTGTCAAGCGTAGCTTGACAATCAGCCCACAATCCGGTAGACTCCCGTTCTGTCACCCAACAAAAAAGTGTATAATAGGGCTATGTGTGGTACCCTACCACACAGTGGCACATAGTTTCTCACACGTCAACGCTGAATCCAAACCTGCCCTACGTCAGGGCCAACAACACCGAAAGGAGGTGTCTGTGCCTGTGCCGTTATCTCGATGAGCGTCAGTCAGGTGTGGGTTGGCAACCCTGGGTTACTATGATGTTCGTGTCGTTTCCGATACAGTAGCTTACAGATTGTGTAAGGAGTCCTACGTTTATGAAGCGTGTAAGTCTTTTGGTTCTCATTGCACTGCTCGGGGCGCTCATCGCGGCCTGTGGTGGTGCTCCCGCAGTCCAGCCGACAGCGGCTCCAGGTGCGACCGCTGCGCCTGAGCAGCCCACGACGCCTCCGGCACCACCGAGTGCTGGTGCGACGATCAAGATTGCTTCACAGAGTCCCCTTAGCGGCCCGCAGGCCGCGCTTGGTACGGGTATTCGCAATGGTGCCCAGTTGGCGATTGAGCAACTGGCTCAGCCGTTGATCGATCTCGGTTTTACGGTCGAACTGGCCCCGTTTGATGACCAGGCTCGTGCTGAGGTTGGCTCGGCCAATGCCAAGAACATCGTCTCGGATCCCGAGATTATGTGTGTCGTTGGTCACCTCAACTCGGGCGTGGCGCTAGCCTCGCTGCCCGATTATCAGAATGCGTCGTTGGCGATGGTGTCGCCGGCCAACACCAACCCGAACATCACCGAAGGTGGCTATGGCGTGGCCTTCCGCGTCGTTGGTCGCGATGATGTGCAGGGTATCGTGGGTGAGCAGTTTGCCCGCGAAGAGCTTGAGGTTGAGTCGGTCTATATCATTCACGATACGACCGCGTATGGCCAGGGTGTGGCCGAGTTCTTCCGCCTCGCGGCTGAAGAGAATGGCATGGAAGTGCTGGGCTTCGAGGGGACCGAGGAGCAGAGTGATTTCTCAGCGATTCTGACCCCGATCCAGGCCGCGAATCCTGACCTGATCTACTTCGGTGGGCTCTATCCGCAGGCTGGCCCGCTCTTCCGCCAGGCTCGCGACCGTGGCATCGCGGCGCAGTTCCTTGGCCCGGACGGCATGGATAGCCCCGAGTTGGCGACGCTGGCGGGTGATGCCGTTGATGGGATGCATTACACCTCGGTGGCCGCACCGGTGAGCCAGTTCCCCAATGCTGCCCAGTTTGCGACGGACTACCAGGCGCAGTTCAATGGGACGGCAACGCCCTTCTCGGCGCAGGCCTATGATGCCGCTGGTATCTGTATTACTGGTATTGCCGCTGCTGCCGAGGCCGCTGGTGGCGTGCCGACCCGTGCCCAGGTGCTTGAAGAGTTGAAGGGTCTGGCCGGCTACGAGGGCATTACGGGCGACTATACCTTCAATGAGAATGGCGACCCGAACCCGGCAACCTACTTTGTGCTTCAGGCCAATGTTGCTGATTGGAATGCCAATGCGTTGATTACCCGCCTCGAAATTGCTCCTCCAGGATCTGAGAGTACGACGACGCCTCCTCCTGCGGCAACCGAGGCTGAGCCGCTGGTTGATTTGATTGCTGCGCTCGGGGCTGAAGTTGTCGATTTGAACCTCGGCACGATCAAGCTTGCGTCGCAGAGCCCCCTTAGCGGCCCGCAGGCCGCGCTTGGTACCGGTATCCGCAATGGTGCCGAATTGAGCGTCGAGCAGTTGAATGAGTTGCTGGCCGATGCTGGTGTGACGTTTGAGTTGGCCCCGTTTGATGATCAGGCTCGTGCTGAGGTTGGCTCGGCCAATGCCAAGAACATCGTCTCGGATCCCGACATTATGTGTGTCGTTGGTCACCTCAACTCGGGCGTGGCGCTGGCCTCGCTGCCCGATTATCAGAATGCGTCGTTGGCGATGGTGTCGCCGGCCAACACCAACCCGAACATCACCGAAGGTGGCTATGGCGTGGCCTTCCGCGTCGTTGGTCGCGATGATGTGCAGGGTATCGTGGGTGAGCAGTTTGCCCGCGAAGAGCTTGAGGTTGAGTCGGTCTATATCATTCACGATACGACCGCGTATGGCCAGGGTGTGGCCGAGTTCTTCCGCCTCGCGGCTGAAGAGAATGGCATGGAAGTGCTGGGCTTCGAGGGGACCGAGGAGCAGAGTGATTTCTCAGCGATTCTGACCCCGATCCAGGCCGCGAATCCTGACCTGATCTACTTCGGTGGGCTCTATCCGCAGGCTGGCCCGCTCTTCCGCCAGGCTCGCGACCGTGGCATCGCGGCGCAGTTCCTTGGCCCGGACGGCATGGATAGCCCCGAGTTGGCGACGCTGGCGGGTGATGCCGTTGATGGGATGCACTACACCTCGGTGGCTGCACCGGTGAGCCAGTTCCCCAATGCTGCCCAGTTTGCGACGGACTACCAGGCGCAGTTCAATGCCGCTGCGACCCCCTTCTCGGCGCAGGCCTATGACTCGGCTGCCTTCTGTGTGGCCGGTATTCTCCAGGCTGCCGTTGATGCCGCTGCTGCCCCGACGCGTGCCCAGGTGGTTGACGCGATCCGTGGCTTGCCGACCCTTGGTGGCATTACTGGTGACTACAAGTTCAATGAGAATGGTGATCCCGAGGTTGCGACCTACTTCGTGCTCCAGGCCAACATTGTTGACTGGAACGAGAATCTCCTGATCACCCGGTTGGATATTGCGCCGCCGCAATAGCTTGTACGCTGTGGTCAAGCGTGTGTACCAGGCGTGTCCTGGTCACACGCTTGCTCACCTCCACTCCTGGCCTTGTGCGGTGCTCCGCACAACAGTTTGTCGTGCGTGCGGTCAGGCCGTACGCACGACATATATAGTCTGGTGAGGTTCATGGCTGCGGAAGCAAACGCCCAAACGTCAGCTCAAGCTGTTCGACGCCCCATCGTTGAGACTCTGCGAACCGTCTTTGGCCCGCTTGTCCAGTTGTTGATCTTTGTAGTTGGCAGTGCCGTCGCGTTGAGTTTGTTGGTTATCTTGCTGTCACTGGTGCAACTTGGCGCACGCCCCGATCTTTTGACCCGTACGCTGACCATTCTCCCGCAGGTGCTTATTGATGGTCTGGTGCGCGGGTTTCTTTTTTCGACCATCGCGCTCGGCTATACGATGGTCTATGGTGTGCTCGAGTTTATTAACTTTGCCCACGGTGAGATCTTTATGGTGGGTGGCGTCACCGGGGCGGCGGTGGGGTTGTTTCTGGCGAGTATTGGTCTCCTGGAAGGGATGAACCCTCTGTTCTTTGTGCTGCTGGTGGTGCTGATCGGGATGATCGTCAGTGGGACGCTGGCCGTGACCGTGGAACGAGTCGCCTATCGCCCATTGCGAGGTACGCCGCGTCTGGTGCCGCTGATTTCAGCCATCGGGGTGTCGCTGGTGCTCCAGGATGTTGTGCGCTTGATTATGACCAATTCCCCGATGGGTTTCAATGCGCGTTATAATGCCCCTGATTTTGGCCCGCCGATTCGCCTCTTTGAGATGACCCTTGGTGATCGCCCCGTGCCGATTATTATTAGTCCCAAGGCGTTGGTCTTCATTAGCGCTGCGGTGATTATGCTCATTGTGCTCAATTATCTGGTGAATGCAACCCGTCTTGGCAAAGCTATTCGGGCGACCGCACAGGATATGCCGACAGCAAGTTTGATGGGCATTAATGTCAATCGCATTATTACCCTCACCTTCTTGATCGGCGGGGCTCTGGGTGGTGCCGCTGGGGCGCTCTTTGGCCTCAATGTCGGGACGGTCAATCCTTATATGGGCTTTATTCCTGGTCTCAAGGCGTTTACGGCTGCGGTGCTCGGTGGCATCGGCAATATTACTGGTGCAATGGTCGGCGGGTTGGTGCTTGGCTTCCTCGAGGCGTTTGTGGCGTCGTATCTGTCGCTCTTTACCAATGGTGCCCTCTCTGGAGCTGCCTATGCCGATATTGTTGCCTTCAGTATCCTGATTCTGATCCTGATCTTCCGACCCTCCGGCTTGCTCGGTGAGTCGACAACGCAGAAGGTGTAGCTATGGCGACGATGTCTCCACCAACCAATCTCTGGGAGCAGGTGAAGGCTACATTATCGCGTGGGCCGACCGGCTATAGCTTTCTCGGTCTGTATGCAGCGATCTGTACCTGGCTCTTGCTGACGAATCCGCGGACAAGCCTCAATACCGATATTGCCTTTGCCCTTTTTCTGCTGCTGCTGCTCATTATCTATCGCTCGCAAGTGGCCCTTGGCTTCAAGGTCGTGCTCGGTGGCGCAATGCTGCTGGTCGTCTTGCCGATCTTTGGAACACTCAATCCCTTCTATATTGATGTGGCGACCCAGGCTGGTATCTTTGTCGCGCTGGCCCTTGGGCTCAATGTGGTAGTCGGTTTTGCGGGCTTGCTTGACCTTGGCTACGTGGCCTTTTTTGCTGTCGGGGCCTATCTCTGGGGGATCTTGAGTACCGAACAGATGACGCTCATGAATCCGGCCTGGAGCCCAGTGCCGCCGATTATGTTCTACCCTTTTATTTTCCTTGGCCTGATCGTCGGAGCGATTTTTGGTGTGCTCCTTGGCCTCCCGGTGCTGCGCTTGCGAGGCGATTATCTGGCGATTGTTACCCTTGGCTTTGGTGAGGTGATCCGGGTGCTGGCTAATAACCTTGATCGCCCGATCAATATTACCAATGGTTCGCAGGGTATTCGTGGTATCGCACGCCCTCCGCTGATTTTTGCCGATTTTGTGCGCGATACCCTTGGCCTCAACCTTGATGACCAGCAACTCTATCAGCAGTTTTTCTACTTTGCGGTGCTGCTGATTGTGCTGTTGACGGTGGTGGTTGTGAGTCGCCTCAAGCACTCGCGGATCGGACGTGCCTGGGAAGCGATTCGTGAGGACGAAACCGCCGCGATTGCTCAGGGTATTCCGCTGGTGCGTACCAAATTGCTGGCCTTTGCCGTCGGCGCTTCGTTTGCCGGGGCGATGGGCGTGATCTTTGCCTCCAAGCAACTCTTCATCAATCCGCCGACCTTCGACCTCATTCGGTCGATCAATATTCTGGCGATGGTCATTCTTGGTGGGATGGGGTCGATTCCTGGGGTTATGCTTGGGGCCGTGCTGGTGACCATGCTCGATCTGCAGATTTTGCCCCGTTTGGCGAACGTACTGCGTGATCTGCAGCGTGCCGGTGCGCCGATTCCGTCGGCCTTTGATCCAACCCAGTATCAGCGCCTCTTCTTTGGTCTGCTGCTGATCTTGATGATGATCTTTCGCCCCACCGGAATTCTTCCTGATGAACGACGTAAGGAAGAGTTGGTAGATGATCAAGAGGTGGATTTGCCCCTCGATGCTGGCGAAGTTGATGGTGGCGAGCCACCCTCGCCGACCCAGGCCCCGCCCGGTAGTGGCCCAATTGCTTAGCTTGTATGATGCGAGAGGAACCGTATGGCGCTGTTGGAAGCAACCAACGTTACCAAAACCTTTGGCGGCTTGACTGCGGTCAACGATGTGACGCTGATCATCGAAAAGGGCGTGATCGCCAGTGTGATCGGGCCCAATGGCGCAGGCAAGACGACGTTTTTTAATATGTTGACCGGGATCTATAAGCCCGATAAAGGGGCGATCCTCTTTGATGGCAAGTCGATCGGTGGGACGCGCCCCGATCAGATTGCGGCCCTTGGGATGCGGCGGACGTTTCAAAATATTCGCCTTTTTGATAACATGACGGTGCTCGAAAATGTGCTGGTGGGGATGCATACCCGCCTGCGCGTTCCGTTCTGGCAGATTATCGCGAGCGCTCCTGGTGTTCGTCGTGAAGAGACGAAGGCCCGCGATGAGGCTCGTGAACGCCTTGCTTACGTTGGCCTTGATGCTAAACGCGAAGAGCTTGCCAAGAATTTACCCTACGGTGATCAGCGTCGCCTTGAGATTGCCCGCGCCCTCGCTGGTGATCCCAAGTTGATTTTGCTCGATGAGCCGACCGCAGGGATGAATCCCCAGGAGACCGATGCCGCTACGGGTTTGATTCGACGTCTCCGCGATGACCTTGGTCTCACTGTGGTGCTGATTGAACACGATATGCGCCTCGTGATGGCGATTTCTGAGCGCATTTCAGTGCTTGATTATGGGACGAAGATCGCTGAGGGAGATGCGCATACGATTCGTTCCAATCCGCGGGTGATCGAGGCTTACCTCGGTAAGGGGGCCGCCGGGGCCGCTGCCTAGCTGCCCCGGTAACGTGGCTCGCTCGCCCTGGTGGGGCATCCTGCCCAGGGTACCGGTCGTACGGTGTGCATTGTAGATAAACGATCGGCTGCATAGAGGAATATATGGCTCTACTCAAGCTCGAAGATGTCCATACATACTACGGTAAAATTCACGCTTTAAAGGGTATTTCCCTTACTGTCAATAAAGGTGAGATTGTTACCCTGATTGGCTCGAATGGTGCCGGGAAGAGTACTACCCTGCGGACGATCTCAGGGTTGCTTGTGCCTCGCCAGGGGCAAGTGGTGCTGAATGATGAGCGGATCGACCGCATTCCATCACACGAGATTGTGAAGCGTGGGATTGCGCAGTCGCCCGAAGGTCGTCGGATCTTCCCGCGTCTGACGGTGCTCGAAAATCTTGAGATGGGGGCGTATCTCCATAGTACGCGCAGTGTGACCTATCAAGAGGATCTTGAGCGCGTTTTTACGCTCTTCCCGCGCCTCCGCGAGCGCGTTTCCCAGAAGGGTGGTACCCTCTCGGGTGGTGAACAGCAGATGCTGGCGATTGGACGCGCCTTGATGACCCGCCCTCAGGTGCTCTTGCTCGATGAACCTTCCATGGGCCTCGCCCCCGTGCTGGTTGAACAGATTTTTGAGATTATCGAGACGATTAATGCCCAGGGGATGACCGTGCTCCTCGTTGAACAGAATGCGCTTCAGGCGCTCGGCATTGCCCACCGTGGCTATGTGCTGCAGAGCGGCCGGATTATTCTTGAGGATGAAGCCAAAGCGCTGCGTGAAAATGAGACGGTGCAGAAGTCGTATCTCGGCCTCGAATAAGACTTGATCTATGCCCCAACAATGTGAGCAAAGCTCGCATTGTTGGGTTTTTCTATTCTCCAACTTCCCGCGGCACGCGGGGCAAAATGCCGGTGACGACGTCGTAGCTGATGGTGTTGAGCCAGGTTGCTACTTCGTCGGCGGTAATGGTCTCGCTGCCCTGTTGCCCGATGAGCACCACTGAATCACCGCGCCGTACCTCGGCAAGGTCGGTGACGTCAAGCATCGCATAGTCCATGCAGATGCGCCCTACCAGCGGGGCGCGTTGCCCCCGCACGAGCACTTCACGCCACGCCGGGCTACGGCGCAGACCATCGGCATAGCCAACCGGAATGGTCGCGATGCGACTGTTGCCCCTGGTGATGTAGCTGCCCCCATACGAGATTGGCGTGCCCTCTGGGTGGTCGCGGATCTGAGCGATTTCGCTGTGAAAGCTTAAGGCCGGGCGGAGCGTAGCGGGCAGCGGTACCGTTGGAGCTGGAGCCAGGCCGTAACACGCAATGCCAGGGCGGATCATGTCAAAGCAGGCCGTCGGGAGGCGCAACGTTGCGGCGCTATTGGCGGCGTGGGCGAGCGGCGGTCGCAGCCCGGCAGTCGCGAGCTCGTCGAGCAAACGGCGGAAGCGCTCGATCTGCGTGGTTGTCTGCGTAAGATCTTCGGCATCGGCACTGGCAAAATGGGTGTAGATCCCGACTACTTCGATCCCGGGAAGATGGCGTAAGCGGCTGAGAAACGGCCCAACTTCATTGGGGGCCAGCCCAAGACGCGCCATACCGGTGTCTACTTTGATGTGTACCCGGACGCGACGGTCTGCTGAGGCAGCCGCACTCAGGGCCTGGGCTGTATCGTCGTCAAAGAGCGTGCAGTCTAGGCCGAGTCCGACGATCGCTTCGGCTTGCCATGGTGGGGTATAGCCAAGCACTAGAATCGGTGCAAGAATGCCCTGTTCGCGCAGGGTGCGCCCCTCTCCGAGGGTTGCTACGGCCACGGCACTCGCGCCGGCCCCAAGCGCTGCCCGGGCAACGCGAACGGCCCCGTGTCCATAGCCATCGCCTTTGAGCACGACCATCAATGGCACGCCGCGCAACTGTTGTAGCCAGCGAATATTCGTGGCAATCGCATCAAGATCAACCCGGAGCCAGGTGGGGCGGTCAGGTGCCCCGATCCGCACACTACGCCAGGCCGTTTCTTGCCGTACTAAAAGGTGGTCGAGCTGGGGTGTGGTCAGGTACCCCGCGATCGGCGTACCTCCCGGCGTATCGGCAGGATGCGCCATCAACACACGGGCCACGAACCGTTCCATGCGTGCCTCGGCTGATCCGCTCACCAGCACAAGATCGCCGGTACGGGTCACGGGCATCGCTCGCAAGGCTGCGTCGGTGGTATCAACGATCGTGATCGGCAGATCATTGCGTACCGTGCGGGCGGCGCGCGCCGCGATGACACCCCAGTCACCTTTGAGGATCAAGGCATCACTGCAGTGCGCGGCGAGTTGGCCGAGCTCACGGGCAGCAACGGTTGCCTCGTCGGTTTTCAGTTCGGTGAAAGGCCCAAGCACCGCAATGCGGCGCCGTGCGGGCAGGGCCGCCAGCGTTGTCAGCGCTGCCTCCACCGAGGGCGGCGACGCATTGAAGGTGTCATCGAGCAGCACGGCCCCGCTCGGCAACCGCAATGGTCGCAGGCGCCCGGCTACTGGCTCGATCGTTGACAGCGCTGCAACACAAGAGGTCAATCGCAAGCCACAGACGAGACCAGTTGCCACGGCGGCAAGCGCGGCGTAGACCGCAGGGAGGCCAATAAGGGGGATAGAGACTGTCTCCACCACTCCTTGCCAGTGTAACTGGAAACGGGTGCCTTCAAGGCTATAGGTGATCGTATCTGCCCGTATGTCACAGTCGCGACCGAGCCCATAGCGGATGACACCGCGATCCGCGTGACCATTGGTCAGATGTGCCAGTAATCCCTTCTGATCATCGCCATTCATGATCACAATGCCGTTGGTTGGTAACGCGGCGAGAAGGGTTGCAAATTCGGTGGCTACCTGAGCGAGGGTGCCAAAGCGGTGCAGATGGACGGCCCCAACCGAGGTAACAACCGCAATCTGTGGCGGGAAGAGCGCGGCCAGTGCTTCGATTTCGCCAGGGTGATCGCTGCCATATTCGAGGACCGCAAAACGATGCTCATCGCGAAGGCGGGCAAGCGCAACCGGCAAGCCTAGCAATGAATTGAAACTGCGCCGACTCTGAAACGTTGGCTGGGCAGTCGCGAGCACGGCGGCAATGGCACGACGGGTGGTCGTTTTTCCCACGCTACCAGTGACCCCGATGACTTGTGGTGCGGCGGCAGTGAGGCGTGCTGCCGCCCAGCGTTGCAAAACGGCCTGCGGCTCATCGGCAAGCAGCACCGTCACCCCGGCGCTTGCCGGTGCCCACCGACAGAGCACACCAGTAGCCCCGGCGGCAATCGCCGCAGCGATGAAATCGTGCCCATCGGCCCGCGGGGTGCGCAAAGCCACAAAACAGGCCCCCGGGGTCATTAAACGAGAGTCGTAGCACCAGTCGGTAAAAGTTGTCGCCCCAGGTGGCCCAGCAAGCCGTGCGCCAGCCGCTAGCAGATCGCGAAGCAAGATCATCGTATGTTCGTTGTTATCCTCTCAGCGCATACCAGAGCATGCGTCATGCTTATCTTCTGCATAGTACCATATCGTTTCACCCTGGCGCAGTGTATAATGTGGGAACACCAAGCACCACCATCCCCATGTCATGCCTGTGTACGTGAGCATCCAGCGGATGGTCTGTCGGTGGACTTGGATCCCATGAAAGGTATATCGCGTATGCGAGTGTTAGTCTATGATACCCATTCCTATGATCGAACCTTTCTCGATACTGCGAATGCCGGGCGGCATGAGATTGACTATACCTCAGCCCAGCTTGATCCCCAGACGGCAGCTTTGGCCGAGGGCTATGATGCCGTCTGTCTCTTTGTGAGTGACCGTGCCCCGGCTCCCGTGATGGAACGTCTGGCTGCCGCTGGGGTGCGGATGATTGCGCAACGCTCGACCGGGTTCAACAATCTTGACCTGGAAGCAGCTTCCCGTCTTGGGTTGACCTGTATGCGCGTTGGCTACTATTCACCCTATGCGGTCGCTGAGTTTGCCGTTGGTCTATTGCAGACGCTCAACCGGCGCATTCACCGTGCCTACAACCGTACCCGTGAATTCAATTTCCGCCTGGCTGGCCTGCTTGGGCACGACATTTACGGGCGTACGGTCGGTGTGGTCGGAACTGGCAAAATCGGAGCCATTTTTGCCCGTATTATGCATGGCTTCGGATGTCCTATTCTGGCCTATGATGTCCAGGAAAATCCTGATTGCCTTGCGCTTGGGGCAACGTATGTGTCCCTGGAAGAGTTGCTCAGTCGTGCTGATATTATTAGCCTCCATGTTCCGTTGATGCCTCAGACCTACCACATGATCAATGCCCAGAGTCTAGCTTCGATGAAGCGTGGGGTGATGATTATCAATACGAGTCGGGGTGGCTTAATTGATACTGAGGCCCTGATTGCGTCGATCGAACGTGGTCATATAGCGGCCGTCGGCCTCGATGTCTACGAAGAGGAAGAGGGCAAGTTCTTTCGTGATCTCTCGGATGTGGTCATTGACGACGATGTCCTTGCGCGCCTGATGACCTTCCCCAACGTGTTGTTGACAAGCCATCAGGCCTTCTTTACCCACGAAGCAATGACGACCATTGCCGAGACGACCATCGGCAATCTGACTGATTTTGAAGAGGGGCGCACAAACGAGAATCTGTTGCGTTAAGGAGCGTATCTTTTCACCCTTCCCGTGCGGTATATCAAGTAATTCTAGTCACGGGGTAAGGGTATGATTGCCAAAGTCTATAGCTGTGCGGTCATCGGGCTCGAAGGGGTGCTGGTTGAAGTTGAGGTGGATATTGCCAACGGGATGCCGATGTTTGCGGTCGTTGGCCTGGGCGACGCTTCAGTGCAAGAGAGTCGCGAACGAGTGCGCGCGGCGATTCGCAATTCAGGCCTCAACTTTCCTATGAAACGCCTGACCGTCAACCTTGCACCTGCTGATCTGCGCAAGGCTGGTCCTTCCTATGATCTGCCCATTGCGGTGGGCCTGTTGCTCGCCTCGGGGCAGGTCACCGAGCGTTTTGACAAGACGGTCTTTATTGGTGAGTTGAGTCTTGATGGCGGCCTACGCCATACCGATGGCATTCTGCCTATGGCGGCCATTGCCCGCGCCTGTGGGATGACGACTGTCTATGTGCCCGCTGAGGATGCCGCCGAAGCTGCGCTCGTCAATGGCCTGACGATTATGCCGGTGCCCTCGCTTGGCAAATTGGCCGCTCACATCAGTGGTGAGCGGCGCTTGTCACCCTATGCGCCACGACCACCTGTCTCTTCGCTGGCAACGCATTTCCCCGTTGATTTTCAACATATCAAGGGCCAGGAACACGTCAAACGTGCCCTGGAAGTTGCAGCTGCTGGTGGACATAATGCCTTGCTCTGGGGAACTCCCGGTTCGGGCAAAACGATGCTGGCGCGGGCGATGCTCTCGATCTTGCCCCCGATGAGTCTTGAGGAGGCGCTCGAGGTGACCAAGATCTATAGTGTGTGCGGCCAGTTACCCAAAGATACCCCATTGGTGCAGCGCCGCCCCTTCTGTGCGCCGCACCATACGACCTCGCTGGCGGGTCTGGTAGGCGGCGGTGCCGGTCGTGCGCGCCCGGGGATGGTCAGCATGGCTCACCGAGGCCTGCTCTTCCTGGATGAACTACCCGAATTTGGCCCCAAGCTTGAGGTTTTGCGTCAGCCGCTGGAAGATCGGGTCGTCACCCTGAGCCGTTCAGCGGTGAGTGTCACCTATCCGGCGGCTTTTATGTTGATTGCGGCCATGAATCCCTGTCCATGCGGCTGGCACGGTGATCCCGAGCGTGAGTGTACCTGTAGCCCGGCGCTGGTGACGCGCTATCAAAAACGCATCTCGGGGCCACTGCTTGATCGAATTGACATTCATGTGGAAGTTCCGCGCATTAACTACGAAAAACTCAGTTCGAATCGTCTTGGTGAACCATCAGAAGCGATTCGTGCCCGTGTCGCCGCTGCGCGGGTACGCCAGCGTTCTCGCTTGGGTCCTGATGGTCCCGGTTTTACCAATGCCGATCTTGGCCCTGGTCAGATGCGTGACGATTGTCGTCTTGATACGGCAGGACATGCCCTGATGAAAGCCGCTGTGCGTCAACTCAACCTTTCGGCACGTGGCTATCACCGGGTACTCAAAGTGGCCCGTACGATCGCTGACCTTGCCGGGGCCGACATGATTGGCCCGGCCCATCTTGCGGAAGCCATCCAGTATCGCCCGCGACGAAGCGAGTAGACCTGCGGCCACCAGGAAACTCGCGTGTGCTGGCGTAAACGGCCAGCATACAAGGGCTAAATGGACTTTCAATTTTGATGCGCTCTTTGCTGATCGTCCGGATGTTTTTGTGGCCGGGGATTTGCTCTGGTATCCGGTCGAAGGTCGGCCTGATATTCGACGTGCCCCTGATGCGCTCGTTGTCTTTGGACGGCCCAAGGGCTATCGGGGTTCATATATGCAGTGGCGCGAGGATCAGATTGCCCCGCAGGTTGTCTTTGAAGTGCTTTCGTCCAAGAATACTCTGTCTGAAATGGCGCGTAAGTTGGAATTTTATGATCTGTATGGGGTCGAAGAGTATTATCTCTATGATCCTGAACGCAATGATCTGAGTGGTTGGTTGCGCCAGGGCGAGCGTTTGCGCCCGCTGGAAACGGTTGATGGCTGGCTTAGCCCGCGTTTGGGGGTTCGTTTTGCCCTTGATCCTCAAGAGCTTCAGATTATCCGTCCAGATGGTCGTCCGTTTCTGAGTTTTGTTGAGGTGTACCAGCGGGCAATGCTCCTGACTGAACGCTTGCGTGCGCTTGGGCTTGATCCTGATGCAGGCTAGCCTGTGTGCCCGAGGCTCTTTTCCGCGACACGCTTTACTGTGATCGGACGATAGCGGTACAATCAGTTGCCTGTTGTCATCGGTAGCGCATAAACGTGGTATGCTAGACACATGTTTGATCAATCTCCGCGCGGCATGCCCATCTGGATCTGGGGGGCTTTACTCGGCCTGATGCTGATTGTGATCAGCACCGGCGGTCGTTTGATGCCCGGTGACAATGCTGCTCTTCGCCAAATCTTTGCGGCACAACCTCCTGGAACGGGGGTTGGTGCCGGTGCTGATGGGGGCGACTGGCTCCCTTCTTTTGATCTTGGCTCGCTGCCGACCGAGTTGCAGCAGGGCGCACGGGATCTATTGACGCGCCTCGGGGCAGGGTCAAGTGGGCGTCCGGTTGAGCCAATTGCGATTACGCCCCGCCTGCGCGTCGAGGTCAAGGAACTGCGGCCGGTTGCCGATGGCATTGAAGTGCTTGGCTCGATCACCAATCTGAGTTCCGACGATCTGCTTGTGCCGATCAGTGCGTTTGAATTGCACGATAGCACAGGTACAACCTATCTCGCCGGAGGCGGGGCAAGCGCCACGCTGCGCTCTGGTGAGAGTACGTCACTTGAGTTGACGGTGCCGTTGCCTGAAGGCCGTGGTTTGCTCTTGATTACCAATTTGCCCCCTGATCCGTCAGTACAACAACGATTGATCGTAGTAGAGTAACGTGTATGCCAGGGTATCCTGAAACGATTGCTGACCGTGTTGCGCTTGTGCGTGACCGCATAGAGCGTGCCGCCCGCCACGCCGGACGTGATTCGGCGTCGGTGACGCTTGTGGCGGTGACCAAGACGCATCCACCTGTGTTGATTGAGGAAGTGGTTGCGGCGGGCGTGGTTGACCTTGGTGAAAATCGTGTGCAGGAGGCGGCCACGAAAGTCGAAACCTTCCGTCAAACTGGGCACGCTGTGCGCTGGCACCTGATTGGCCATTTGCAGCGGAACAAAGCTCGGGTCGCGGTTGGTCTCTTTGATATTGTCCATTCGGTTGATAGCCTGCGCCTCGCCGAGGCCCTGGATCGACAGGTGCGGGAAGCCGTTCTGTCTGCAGAGCGTGCTCCAGACTCACGTTTGCCGATCTTGTTGCAGATCAATGTGAGTGGTGAGGCCAGCAAAGAGGGTTTTGCCTTACTGGGTGGATGTGCCAACAAGTCAGGGATGGAGGCCTTGCTGGGTGCGATCGAGCGCATGGTTGCCTTGCCAGGGCTCGAAGTACGTGGCCTGATGACGATTGCCCCGCTGGTTGACGATCCAGAACTGGCGCGCCCCACCTTTCGTATGCTCCGCGAACTGCGCGACGAACTTGCTCGTCAGGTGCCCACCGTTCACTGGAACGAACTCTCGATGGGGATGACGGATGACTTTGAGGTTGCCATCAGTGAAGGAGCCACGCTGGTGCGGGTCGGGCGGGCCCTGTTTGGCGAGCGTTAACGAAAGGTGCTAACGCACGTGTTCACGCTTGTGTTGACACTGACCAGGTATGCTGGGTTTCAGGAACCGCATACAATCAAGTGAAAAGACAAAGGAAACCAAACATGACCTGGACAATTGATGCTGGCCATTCGCACATTCAGTTTAGCGCTCGCCATATGATGATCGCGAAGGTGCGTGGGCGTTTCCAGACCTTTACGGGCAAGGTTGAGTTTGATGAGCAGAACCCGGCCAATTCGTCGGTGAGCGTCGAGATCGAGGTCGCCAGTATTGATACGCGTGACGAGAAGCGCGATGGGCATTTGACCTCGCCTGACTTTCTTGATGCGGCCAATTATCCCTCCATGACCTTTGTGAGCAAGCGAATTGAGATGGTGGACGGGATGCACGGCAAGATCATTGGTGACTTGACCATGCGTGGTGTTACCCGCGAGGTGACGCTCGAAACCGAATACAATGGTCAGGCGAAGTCGCCCTGGGGGACGACGAGCGCTGGTTTCACGGCAAGCACGAAGATCAACCGCAAAGACTGGGGCCTCAACTGGAACGTCGCGCTTGAGACCGGTGGTGTGCTGGTGGGTGAAGAGATCACGATTGAGATTGAGCTCGAAATGGTCAAGATGGTCCCCGAAGAAGCCGCAGGCGTGGCTGCGTAAGCCTCAATGATGCTATAGCAACCCAACGGGTTTATAAAGCATGTGAGTGGCTGCTCGTGGCATATCCGCGAGCAGCCATTTGGCTCTTTATAAATGATTCAGAACTACGATGTGAAGGCTTGTGAGTTTTACCCGTACTCGCAGTGCCTTACAGCCGGGCGGCGTTAAATGACAATTCTTCCACACGCAAGGTTTGTCGTTGTCACCCAAGCTTCAGCTTTTTCGTTTACAATAGAAAGGATTTCTTGAACAATACTGGGGATTTCCCACAGATTAGGACCAGTCCAGTATATGAAAGTTACGTCATTTGATGTTTTTGATACGCTGCTGACCAGAGTTACCGGCCAACCAAGCGCAATCTTTCTCTTCCTGGGACGTCAGTTAGCCCATGAGGGGGCTTTGCCGTGTTCGCCCGAGGTTTTTGCCCGTCTGCGCTCAGAGGCTGAACAGCGTGCTTTCGAAAATGCCGGTGGACTTGACTCACATGTAAATCTTGCGCGAATTTATGAAGAACTCGGCGTTATTCTCGGCCTCGATGCATCACAGCGTCAGATGATGATGAAGGCTGAATTGGAGATGGAAAGGCGCTTTCTTCGCCCGCTTCCAGCGATGGCTGAACGACTGGCTCGTCTGCGTGCAACCGGGCAACGGGTCGTCTTTACCTCTGATATGTACCTTTCAGCTCAGACCATTCTTGAATGGCTTGTCGCACACGACCTTGCCACGCCAGATGATACATGCTATGTCTCGAGCGAGTACGGCGCATCAAAGGTTTCTGGAGCTTTGTTTGATCTGCTCGTGCAACGTGAAGGCGTTGCGCCAAAAGAGGTGCTCCATATTGGCAACAATGCGCGTGCTGATTTTCGCGGGGCAAAAATGGCAGGCCTGCGGGCTGAGCTTGTGACCGACGGCAATCTGAATCGCTATGAAGATGCGCTGAGTGCTTTTACGTATGCGACTGACGGTCTGGCGTCACTTTTGGCAGGTGCTTCACGGCTGACACGTTTAGCGGTTCCCGTAGCTAATGCGCATCAACGAGCCTTGCGTGATGTCAGTGCTGGGGTAGCGGCGCCTCTGCTTGTGGGTTTTACCCTCTGGGTCTTGTCTGAAGCACAGCGTCTGGGTTTGCGCCGACTCTATTTTGCGGCACGTGATGGGCAGTTGGTGCTCGAACTAGCGAAGCGCCTTGCCCCTAAACTCGGTCTGGACATTGATCTCTGTTATTTGTATAGTAGTCGCCAGGCGTGGTGTCTTCCCGCGATCACTGCTGACGAACAGCGGTTACTGCAACGGATGTTTAGTACGTATGAATTGAAGTCACTTGAGGTTTTATCAGTCGAAGGTATTCTGCATCGCGTGAATCTTCGACCAGAGGAAATAGCTGCCCGCCTGGGCGCTTTGCAATTGCACCCAGATGATTGGCAACGCAATCTAACTGTGGCCGAGCGCCTCGCTGTCCAGAAAGCCTTGTTCAACGATCCTTTGATCAATGCTTTGATTGTCGAACGGGCTGCTGAAGCACGGGCTTTGATGCTCACATATTTGCAGCAGGAGGGGATGCTGGATGGGACGCCGTTTGCGCTGGTTGATCTTGGCACCGGTGGCACTCTTCATAGTGCCCTTGAGATTGTCCTCGCAACGGTTGGTGTTGCTCCCTTGACAAGTTTCTATCTTGGGTTTACAAATGAGCCAACGAGCCATACTGGTACGCTCTTACCCTATTTCTTTGCTCACCATACGGGGATGGGCTTCCCTCATGTCATGGGATTAGTGCAAATCGTTGAGATGATCTGCACGGCTGATCATGGCACGGTATTGGGTTTTCAGCACGATGGTGAGCGGGTGGTGCCAAACTTGCAGGCGCAATTTAATACGGCAGCCTATGCCTGGGGCTATGCGTTTGTGCGCGAAACGATCTGTCATTTTGCTGAGGTGCTTGAACTCAGCCCTGATCTGGTCAATGTACGGGTTGATTTGCGCCCCCCGTCAATTGAGGTCATCAGGCACTTTTGGCGTTCGCCTACCCATGAAGAGGCGTTCGCCTGGGGCGCGTTTCCTTTTGATGATGGCTGGGGCAAGGAAGTCTTTTTCTCTTCTCTGGCACGGCCCTATCAATGGTCAGATCTGCCACGGATTATCCGTACTGGGCATATGGCGCATCCTCGCCACAATTGGCAGCGTGGTTCACTGTTGCTTACTCGTTCTAGGGGGCTGCGAAACCTTCTCCGAGCTTTATTGACCTTCCACGATACGATCAAGTCGTCGCGAACCAAGCGTGGCCTCCGCTTGCTACGGCGTTGGGTTCAGCGCTTGATCCGTATACCTCAGGGGATTATGCCCGTTGAGCATCCCAGGAGTTAGGGAAAGCCTGTATGAAGACCCTCTTAGTCGCTCCCTTTACCCCCTTCCCGCTCGTCTTTGGTGGTGCCATTCGGGTGCATTATCTGATGAAAATGCTGGCCTCCTTTTCTGAGGTCACCTTGCTCGCCTATCGTTCCTGGGCGGATGTCGATGCGGAAGCGGTGCAAGACTACCTTGAGACGATTTGTCACCGCGTGATGCTCGTTGATGGCAAGCCGACGGTGACCAATGTTGACCGGGTGCGTTCGGTGTTTCGCATGCGGTCTTTTCAATACGATGTACACTACAGCCAGCATTTTCAATTGATCATTGATGATCTGCTCGCTGCCGAGCAATTCGATGTCATTGTGGTCGAAATGACCCAGATGGGCTATTTTCGTTACCACCAGCCAGGGGCTTTGCGTGTCCTTGATATGCAGAATATCGAGTATGAGTTGTTGTTCCGTCGGGCCGAGATGGTTGCGCATCCTCTGAAACGGGCGGCCTTCTGGCTCGAAGCCCAGAAGTGTTACCGCGATGAAATCGCGATCTGTCGTTCGTATGATCTGATCTTTACCCCTTCTGATCGTGAACGTCTCATTCTGCAACGCTTCAAGCAGATGCCCCCCGTGGAGACGTTGCCGAATACGATTGATGTTGATTACTTTGCCTTCCATCCCCAACGCCCAATGACCAATCAAATTACCTTTATTGGGGCCACGCAAGTTGATGCCAATCGCGATGGCTTGCGCTATTTTATGACGCAGATCTTGCCCCTGATTGAACAGCACGTCCCTGATGTCCGGGTGTCAATTGTTGGCGGTGACCCGCCTCCTGAGCTTCTTGCTTTTGGGCAACGACCAAATGTCGAAGTCACTGGC
The DNA here is from genome assembly GCF_002532075.1 of Candidatus Chloroploca asiatica. Classification (GTDB taxonomy): domain Bacteria; phylum Chloroflexota; class Chloroflexia; order Chloroflexales; family Chloroflexaceae; genus Chloroploca; species Chloroploca asiatica. The sequence continues at coordinate 75,275 of NZ_LYXE01000127.1, forward strand.
TTTGTGCCAGATGTACGCACCTATATGGCGCAAGCAACGGTCCTGGTTGTGCCGCTGCGGAGTGGTGGGGGGACGCGGTTGAAAATTCTCGAAGGCCTTGCGTTTGGCGTGCCGACGATTTCGACGTCGGTTGGCGCGGAAGGCCTGAACCTTGTTCCAGGTGAGCATCTGCTGATTGCTGATACGCCTGAGGCGTTTGCGACGCACGTGGTGCAAGCGTTGACCGATCCCGCGTTGCAAAAGCACTTGAGTGTGGCCGGACGGAGTTTTGTCGAGGAACATTATTCGTGGCGGAACGTTGCTTTCCAGTTGCGCACCCATCTTGAACGTGCCTTAGGATCAAGAGCGACTGTTCCTGACGTTCACTCCACTCGCGCCTAACCGTTCAGGAGGAACGAACACTGTGTATACCATCGGGTTTGTCATCGAACAAGTACTGGGCCATATTACCCATACACAGAATTTGCGGGCCAATGTGTGTGATGATCCTGACGTGCGCACCGAGTGGGTTCTGGTACCGTATGAGGTCACTGGCCTGGCTCGTCATCTGCCTGTGTATGCAACGAACTGGACCGTGCGCGCTGGCCTGGGGGCTCGACGTGGGCTTGCGCAGATGGTTCGTGAGGTGCGCCCTGATGTGCTCTTCTTTCATACTCAGGTTCCGGCGATGCTGGCGGTGGATTGGCTGCGCCGCTTTCCAAGCATTATCTCGCTTGATGCAACGTCCTTGCAGTATGATCGGCTCGGTGAGTTCTATGACCATCAGACGGGTTCGTTGACGAGCGAACTGTTGAAGTGGCGTCTGAGTCGGGTCTGTTTTGATCTGGCTCGCCATATTGTTGTCTGGAGTGACTGGGCCAAGCAGGGCTTGATCGATGAGTATGTTGTCCCTGCCGAGAAAATTACGGTTATTCCACCAGGGGTCAATGTGCGCGAATGGCTCCGCCCTACCCCTCTCAAGCCCGATGGACATCAGTTGAAAATCCTGTTTGTGGGTGGCAATCTCGAACGGAAGGGCGGCCTCTTGTTACTTGAGGCGTTCCGTTCATTGCGCCATCACGGGATCGAGTTGCACCTCGTCACCCGTGATCCCGTTGCGCCTGAACCGGGTGTTTTTGTGTACCATGATATGCAACCCAACAGTGATCGCCTCAAGGCGTTGTACCATTGCTGCGATATCTTTGCTTTGCCAACCTATGGCGATTGTCTGCCGATGGTGCTTTCCGAAGCGGGTGCGGCTGGGATGGCAACGGTTTCGACGCGGGTGGGAGCTATTCCTGAGGTGGTACGCCATGATGAGACGGGCTTGCTGGTTGAGCCTGGTGATGGGGCCGGGTTGACGCTGGCCCTGCAACAGTTGGTGCTCAATCCCGCGTTGCGGCTGAGGCTGGCCCATGCCGCCGTCGCGCATATTCGGCAGGCCTATGATCTGCAGGTGAATTCCCGCCGTCTCCTTGAACTGTTGAAGCATGAAGCGGCTGCGGCCCGTAGGCAAGTGAGGGTGGCATGACCAATCAAGTCCTCTTGACCGTGGCCGGAACCATTCCTGCTGATCTTGTTGACCAGATTGAACGCGGCCAGCGTCCGCGTGCTGACTATCTTGAATTGGCGCACCATTGTGGCGCTGATCTGCTTGATTATCCCCAGGCGCATCAAGAAACAGGCCTGTTTGGACGCTTCCTCGCCCGGTTGGGTGGTGCTGATCTGACGCTCGCCTGGGCCTGTTTTCGGCGTCGTCACAGCTATCAGGCGATCATCACTGATGGCGAACAGGTTGGCTTGCCCCTGGCGGCGCTGTTCAAGTTCTTGGCTTTCGGCAAACGACCGCAACATTTGATGATTACCCATGTCATTTCGGTACAAAAAAAGATGTTTTTTCTTGACGTGTTGCGGGTGCAAAGTCACATTGATCGGTTTCTGGTCTATGCAACCCGTCAAAAACACTTCATTGAACAACGCTGGAAGCTTGCGCCCGAACGGGTTTTGTTCACTCCATTTATGGTGGATAGCCGTTTTTTTGCGCTGGAACATGTGGAACCGGCGCACCTGGCGCGCCCACAGATCTGTGCCGTGGGCCTCGAACGCCGTGATTACCCGACGTTGTTGCAGGCCGTTGATGGGTTGCCGGTCGATGTAGTGATTGCGGCAGCGAGCCCCTGGTCAAAGCGACAGGATAGCACCGCCGGTCAGCGTATTCCCGCCAATGTGACAGTGCGTCGGTTTACCCAGTACGAGTTGCGCCAACTTTATGCTGATAGCGCGTTTCTTGTGATGCCCCTTGAACCGGTTGAATTCCAGGCCGGGATCACGGCCATCCTTGAGGCGATGGCGATGCAACGTGCCGTGATCTGCTCGCGTGTGGCTGGTCAGACCGATGCGATCCGTGATCAGGAACATGGCCTGTATGTTCCCCCTGGTGATCCGGTTGCGCTACGCCGCGCCATTGAAACATTGCTTGCGAACCCTGATCAAGCTGCTACAATGGGACGTAACGGTTATCTGCTGGTGAGGCAAGCGATGAATCTGGATCAGTATGCCGAGCGCTTGCATGGCTTTGTGCAGGCAACGCTTGTTCGTTCGGCGCATACGCCTTCTTCCTCTGCGTAGGAAGCAACTTCTTCCTTCAAGCCTGCGAGGAAGACCCCGGGCAGTACCTGCTCGCTAGGAGAGTCACCCAATGAAGATTGCCCTGGTTGGTTGCGGTTTTGTCGCTGACTATTATCTCAAGACCTTGCCAGAACATCCTGAACTCACGTTGCTCGGGGTCTATGACCGTAATCAGGCGCGGGCCAGGACGTTTTCGGCGTACCATAAGGTGCCTACCTATCCTTCGTTGCAGGCGCTGTTGGCTGATCGTGAGGTTGAGATGGTGTTGAACCTGACGAATCCGCGCAGTCACTATGAAGTGTCGCGGGCGTGCCTTGAGGCAGGCAAGCATGTCTATTCTGAGAAGCCACTGGCGATGACCTTGTCCGAGGCGCGCGAGTTGGTCGAGATCGCTGAACGGCGTGGGTTGCTCATTATCTCGGCACCGTGTAGCTTGCTGGGCGAGACCGCCCAGACGATCTGGAAAGCCATTCGTAAGCAGGTCATCGGTTCGGTGCGCCTGGTGTACGCAGAAATGGATGAGGGCATGGTCTTCAAGATGCCCTACAAAAAGTGGATCAGTGCTTCTGGGGCACCCTGGCCGTATAAAGATGAGTTTGAGATTGGTACCACGCTTGAACACGCGGGCTATGTGGCTACCTGGCTGCCGGCGTTTTTTGGCCCCGTGCAGTCCATTGCGGGGTTTTCGGCGTGCTTGGTACCCGATAAGGGCACGCCGCTGGATGTGCTTGCCCCCGATTATGCCTCAGCTTCGCTGCATTTTGCGTCAGGGGTGGTGGCCCGTTTGACCTGTAGTTTGCTGGCGCCCCACGATCACTCACTACGGATTATTGGCGATAAAGGGGTTATGTATACCGATGATACGTGGTACTACACGTCGCCGGTCTATGTGCGCCGCTGGTTCAATCTGCGCCGCCGCCATCTCGAATGGCCGCGCCGCACTTATCCGCTGGTTGGCAAAGGTACCCGCTACAAGTATCGCGGTACCCAGCAGATGGATTTTGCGCGTGGTCCCGCTGAGCTGGCCGCAGCTGTGCGCGAGGGTCGGCCTGCACGCCTCTCGCCGCGCTATTCGTTGCATGTCAATGAACTTGTGCTGGCCGTCCAAAATGAATTACAGGGCGGTGCGACGTATAAGATGACAACGACGTTTGATCCGCTTGAACCGATGCCCTGGGCATAAGGGGCGAGCGCTGCCGTCGTTGTAGTTGGGAGTGAGTGTATGGCTAAGCAGATTCGCTGGGGAATTCTGGGAGCAGGCCGCATTGCACGTGGTTTTGCGCAAGGATTACGGATATTGCCCGAGGCTAGGCTGGTGGGGATCGCGTCGCGTACGGCCGAAACCGCTCGCCAGTTTACCCGAATGCATCCGGTTGAGCGGGTCTATGCCTCATATGAAGAGATGGTGCGCGATCCGTCGCTTGATGTGATCTATGTTGCGACACCGCACAACCGCCACGTCCACGATGTGACGCTTTGCCTTGAGCATGGCAAAGCGGTGTTGTGTGAAAAACCGTTTACCGTCAATGCCCGCCAGGCTCGGCAGGTGATTGAACTCGCCCGTGCTCGCCGACTCTTTTGTATGGAAGCGATGTGGATGCGGTTCATTCCGCTGATCCGCCGGGTTGCCGAGCTTGCGGCCAGTGATCAACTTGGTGATCTGCGGATGCTCATGGCTGATTTCGGGGTCGCCAATGCGTATCAGCCCCAGAGCCGTTTCTACAATCCGGCCCTGGCAGGCGGCGCACTGCTCGACCGCGGTGTCTATCCGATCTCGCTGGCGCATATGCTCTTTGGCAAACCAGACGAGGTGGTGGGCTTGGCTGGCATGACGCGGGAGGGGGTTGATGAGCACTCGGCGCTGGTGCTGCGCTTTCCCAAGGGGCGTCTTGCGGTGCTTGCTTCGTCACTGAGTAGCTTTGGCTCGAATGGTGCCATGCTGTCGGGAACCCACGGCAAAATTCAGATCCATGCACCTTTCTTCTGCCCTCAGCGGATGACAATCGAGCGCTATCAGCCGGCACTCGATCCGGTTGGGAGTGATCTCACGCTCAAACATCGTCTCGTGGAGGCTGTTAAACAGAATCCGGTGCTCAAACGGGTCTACCCTGCGGTGCGCTCGCTGGTGCGCCCGCGTTCACGCGATGTAACGATGCGCATCAAGGGCAATGGCTATAACTACGAGGCCGCTGAAGTCATGCGTTGCCTCCGCCTCGGTTTGACCGAGAGTCCGTTGATGACCCTTGACGAGACCTTGCAGATTATGGAGACAATGGATACGGTCAGGGCAGCCTGGGGCCTCAAGTATCCTGGCGAGTGATGATGGACGTAGACGTTATGCTTCGGAATTGTAGTGCATATGTGCTTTCTCTTTCAGTCAAGTGATGGCTATCTACCCGGTCACTCTTGTGGGGATGTTTCCTAATATGAATCAATCTAGCCTGTCATCCTCGCCCTCCATCGATATTATCATCCCTACCCGCGGTCGTGGTGAGTTGATTACCACCACCATTGCCAGCATCCGCACCCTGCGTGACGTCCACTTTACGCTCTGGGTGATTGATCAAAGTGAAGATGATCGTACCGAACAGTGTGTGCGTCGCCATGCGAAGGAAGATCCGCGGATCTGCTATCGACGCACCCCCACCGTTGGGGCGAGCACAGCACGTAATCTTGGCGTGTCGCTTGGGCAGGCTCCTTTCATTCTGTTCACCGATGATGATTGTTACGTGCATCCCGACTGGGCGAGTTCGATGCTTGCCGAGTTGCGCAACCCGTCGATCTGGGCGGTCTTTGGGCGTGTGTTGCCGGCGACGCATGGTGGCGAGGATGCGACCGTGCTTCGCGGTGGCACGGTCGCCATCAAACCAGTTCAAGCGCCACAGGTGTATTGGGGCAATCGCCTTGATCTCAGCTTTGGCCACGGTGCGAGCATGGGCGTACGGCGTGAACGGATGGAGCAGTTGGGCGGCTTTGATGAGTTGCTGGGGGCGGGTGGCCCCCTGCATTCATGGGAAGACCGTGATGTCGGCTATCGGATTCTCGCGGCCGGGGGGCGCATTACGTATACCCCTGCTGCCCTCATTTACCATCGCCAGTGGCGTGATTGGGCCGCGATCCGGCGGGTCTTTCGTGGGTATGCCATTGGGGCGGGGGCGTCGGCAAGCAAGTATGTGCGTTGTGGCGATCCCGTGGGGGTCGCGATCTTTGCTGAGTGGATGTTCAGTCAAGGCCTGCGCCAGGCGGCCTCGGCGATCCTGAAATGGCGCAGTTGGCCCAAGCTACAGGTTGCCCTCGAACAGTTTGTCTATCCCTGGTATGGGTTTGTCCAGGGGTTGCGCTACCCGATCGATCGTACGCACTGCCTGTATCAGACGGGAACACAACCAGCAGAAGTGGTGCAAGCGCACTAACCCAGACCGCTCCTGGGTGCAGCGATCTTCAGCTTCAGCCATGTATGGCGGCAGTGCAGTTGGAAACCGGAGCTAACGGGTGTTTCATGCCATCAAAGTCCTGGAACTTGAACTTACCCTCCCGCTTGTTGATCTGATCAATCTGGGGGCATATCGCCGAGCGCGGATCCTCGTTCGTTTGCAGGGAAGGCCGCTTGGGACGATCAGCCTGGAGGTGCAACACGGTCGGATTGCGGCGACAGCGCTGCGTGAGGCACTGTTGCGCGAATGTGCCTGGATGCTTGTTGGTCAGCATCTGCAAGGTTTGTTGAACACTCCGCCTACACAGCCGTGGACGCTCGATGATCTTGCGGTAGCGCCCCTGCCTCCGGTGTATGATGGCCCCTGGCCTTCGGTGACGGTGGCCGTCTGTACGCGGGATCGGCCCGAGGCAGTGCTGCGCTGTGTGCAGGCGCTCCTTGCCCTTGATTACCCTGGCGCGCTGGAATTAATCGTCGTTGATAATGCTCCGTCCGACGATCGTGTGCAGCGTGCGCTTGAACCATACGCGCCTCACGTGCGTTATGTGCGCGAACCACGCCCCGGTCTTGATTGGGCGCGCAATCGCGCTCTTCGCGAGGCTCGTGGCGATATTCTGGCGTACACCGATGATGATGTGGTGGTTGATCGGCTCTGGGTTCGTGGTCTGGCGCAGGTCTTTGCCCAGCATCCGGCGGTGATGGCGGTGACAGGTCTGGTCGAGCCATATGAATTGGAGACCGAGGCGCAGTTGGCGTTTGAGCACTACGGTGGTTTTGGTCAGGGCTACGAGCAGCGCTGGTACGCGATCAATCGACCGGCTGGTCAGCCAGCAACGATCTATGCTGCGACCGGCAAGTTTGGCACTGGTGCGAATATGGCCTATCGCCGTGAAATTTTTGCTTCGCTTGGAGGCTTTGATCCCGCGCTTGATGTGGGCACGCTTGCGAATGGGGGCGGTGATCTTGATATGTTCTTTCGCGTGATCAAGGCAGGCCATAGCTTGGTCTATGAGCCGCGTGCGCTGGTCTGGCATTGTCATCGGCGCGAAGCGGGCCAATTTCATCAGCAGATTGCCAATAATGGTGTCGGGTTCTATGCGTATCTGGTGCGGCTTTTTCTGCACTATGCCGACGAACGTCGCCACCTGCTACGTTTCGCGGTCTGGTGGTTTTGCTCGTGGTACCTCTATCGTTGGGGGCGCTCGTATGTGGCACCGGTCAATACGACCCGCGACCTGATCGTTGCTGAGATGCGTGGAGCTTTGCTTGGGCTTGGTCGCTATCAGCGTGCGGTTCGCTCGGCGTGCCAGATGGTTCGACCGGATGATCTGCCCGCCCGGATCGCCGCTTTTGCGCCGTTGCCCCATCCTATCTATCCCGATGGTCTTGCCGTACGGGTGATCGATCTGGCGGAACCGTTGCAATCCCTCATCGATGTGACGGCCTATCCTGCTGTCCGGGTCGAACTTCGACAGGGTGCGCTGGCTCTCGGAAGGGTTGAGCTTGTGAATGCGTATCAACCCGTTGGACGTGAGCGTCTGGTTGAAGCTATTGTGGCTGAACTGGGCCTGAAAGTGCTGGTTGAAGGACGCGACCCGGCGTACCCCGAGGTGCGTGAGGCCGCGCAGCGCCTCGTGGCAGCGCGTTATGGTCTGGTCGAGCCGTTGCCTTGTGCTAAGTACGTTGCATCAGAGCAACCCACAGCCACCTTGCCAGACGATCGTGCCGTGGCAGTCGTCGTCATTGATCATGGTACGCCTGAGGATCTGCGTGCGTGTTTGACGGCGCTGTATGCCCAGCAAACCGGGCGTGACTATACCGTCAGCGTCGTGACCAGTGCTGTTGGTTCAGGCGTGGTGGCTGAAATGGTGGCCGCGTTCCCGGGGATCCGTTTGGTTGAGGTGCCGCAGGTCGGGCATGCATATACGTCGTACGCAGAGTTGGTGACGAGCCAGGGCGAGTTTGTGGCCGTGCTTGATGCCAGCATCGTTCCAACAACAGACTGGCTTGAACAATTGCTGCGGCCCTTTCTGCGTGATGAGGTTATGATAACAACCGGCAAGGTTGTGCCGTCGCGCCTTGATACGCGGGTTGAGCAGATCTTTGCTGCTTATGATGAGGTGGGGCAGGGGTATGCACAACGGAGCTTTGACCAGCACTGGTTGGCGAGTTTTCGCCGCCAGATGCCACCGATGGACGAACTCGGCTTGCCGGTCAATCGTGCATGGCGCACAGCGCTGCTCGCCGAGCCTCTGGGCGGGCGCGGCCAGCAGGTCTTTGCTGCCGAGGTGATCCAGGCTTCTCCTCGTGACTATGAGCGTGTGTACCGAGCTTTACGTGCCGGGCATTCCCTGGTCTATGTTCCACAAGCGTATGGGTGGCGACGCTATGATCAGCGCTTGCCCGTCTTACGTCAGGATGTTGCGCAACGCACGTCGACCACCCTGCTCTGGTACCTGACATGCCTGATCGAGCGACGCGATCTGCGCGTCGTGTATCAAATGGGCTTCGATACTCCCAGGCAAAAACTAAGGCAATTAGCAGGTTTTATGCGTTCATATGTACGCGGGCGAAGCTATGCACCACTTTACCTTTGGGTTGATGAAGTCCGTGGTATACTAGCCTCATGCAAAGCCATCGCACGCGCCTCGTGCAAGAGCAAAGCCTTTGGGCAGCGCTTGATAAGACCAAAGGAAGGAACAGGTGGCTTCAATAACGTCACGTAAACATGCTATGCCCACCATCCGTCTCGTCTATGTGCGTGACCTTTTGCGTGAACTGGTGCTGCGTGACCTGAAATTACGCTATAAACGCTCAGTTATTGGCATCCTCTGGTCACTGGTGAATCCACTTGTCCAGATTTTGATCTTCACCTTTCTTTTTAGTCGCGTCTTGCCGCTCAATATTCCCAACTACACCGTTTTTGTCTTCAGTGGCGTGCTGGCATGGACCTGGTTTCAGACCTCGCTGAGCATGGCTTCGGGGGCAATCGTTGATAACCGTGAACTGGTACGACGGCCCGGTTTTCCGGTGGCGGTCTTGCCTGTGGTCACGGTGACGACCAGCATGATCCACTTTACCCTAGCGCTGCCCGTTTTAGCCTTCTTCCTGATCTTTGGCGGGGGGCACATTGGTCTTGTCACGTTGTTTTTGCCGCTGATTATGCTTGTGCAGTTCCTTTTGACGCTTGGCCTGGCTTACCTCATTGCTGCGGCCCATGTCATTTTTCGTGATACGCAACACCTGATTACGCTCGGGCTCATGTTGATGTTTTATCTGACGCCCGTCTTTTATCGTGCCGACAACGTCCCCGAGCAATATCGTTTGATTTATGCGCTCAATCCGATGGCTCATCTGCTGACTGCCTATCGCGCGATTCTGGTACAAGGGGTATGGCCGGCAACAGGCACGATGGCCCTGCTCTTTGTGATGGCCCTGATCCTACTAGGAATTGGCTATGCGGTGTTCCAACATGTGAGTCTGAGCTTTGTTGAGGAACTCTGATGGATCCTGCCATTATCGTTACGCAGCTTGGAAAACGGTTTCGTCGGCGCGGGGGTAATCGGCCCTCGACGTTGAAAGAAGCGATCCTCAGAGGCATGCGTGGCATGCGTGATGAGACGTTCTGGGGCCTGCGTGACGTCAGTTTTAGCATCGAGCCAGGGCGAACGGTGGGCATTGTGGGTCCCAATGGGGCAGGAAAATCAACCTTGCTGCGTCTGGTCGGCGGCGTTGGTCGCCCTGATACCGGTCGGGTGCAGACCCGGGGGCGGATTGGCGCCCTGCTGGATCTGGGGGCTGGACAGCATCCTGAATTGACCGGGCGCGAAAGCATTTTTATCTCGGGGGTCATCAGTGGCATGCTGCGCAGCGAAGTTGAGCAGCGCTTTGACGAGATTGTGGACTTTGCCGAGTTGGATGATTTCATTGATAGCCCGTTGCGTACGTATAGCACGGGGATGCAGATGCGCCTTGCGTTTGCTGTGGCCGTGCATATTGACCCGCAGATCCTGCTCGTTGACGAAGTTCTGGCCGTGGGCGATATCGCTTTTCAGCGCAAATGTCTTGATCGCATTGCCCAGTTCAAGACGCAGGGGTGTACCATTTTGCTTGTGTCGCACGATCCCGGCCAGATGCGGGGGTTGTGTGATGAGGTGATCTGGTTGCGGCATGGCGAAGTGGTTGCACATGGCCCCACCGATCTGGTCATGGATGACTATGTCTCGGCCATGGATACGGTGACGCGGCAACGTACCCCTGAGCATGTGCCGATTGTCGTGCTGGCGAATGGTCAGGAACTGCGCATTCGTGACAATCGTTTTGGCTCGCAAGAGGTGGAAATCAGCCAGGTGCGCCTGCTCAATCAGTATAACAAGCCGGTCACAACGCTGAGAAGTGGGGTGCCCTTGACGGTGGAGTTGAGCTATCGGACACCCCAGACTATCGTTGACCCGCTGGTGAGTGTTTCGATCACGAAGCCTGATGGCTCGCTTTGCCTTGATATCAATAATGTGAGCACGGGGGTTGCGTTTCCTCCGCTGACCGGTGAAGGGGTCATTCAATTGACGTTTGAACGCCTCGATCTCGCCAGTGGGGACTACTTCGTTGATGTGGGCGTCTATGCGCAGGAATGGGCCTATACCTATGATTACCACTGGCATGTCTATCCTCTCGTCATAGAGGGCGTTGCGCAGAGCAAAGGTGTGCTTGTTCCTCCGCTCAGTTGGCATGTTGAGCGTAGTTCTGAGCCTGAATAGGGGAAAGAAACAATGTCCAGCCAGCATCAGGGGGGGCCAGTAGCCGTCTGTGATGTTCGTCTTGAGCACCTGACGACCGATCTTGTTGGCCTTGAGGCCTATGCACGCGCTCTGCTGGTGCTGCGGATGGGTTCAACTGTGGTGGGACAGGCCTGGGTTGAGGTGAACCAGGGACGGGTTCCCGTGGCACGGATCAGGGAACTGGTACAGCGATCCGGTTGGTCTATCTGGCAACACATGCTTGACGAGGCGTTACCGCCGACCGTTTTGCCATCTGCCACAGTTGTCGTCTGCACCCGTGATCGTCCTGACGACATGCGTCGTTGTCTCCCCGGATTGGCGCGGCTTGCCGAGGCTGGCTACGAGGTACTGGTCGTTGATAATAACCCGAGTAGTGAGGCCACCGCGCAACTGGTGGCCCAGTATCCGCTGATTCGGTATCTCTGCGAACCACTGCCGGGGCTGGATCGAGCGCGGAACCGGGGGTTGCTTAGTGCTCGCGGTGAGATTGTGGCTTTTACCGATGATGATGCTGTCGTTGATGATGGGTGGCTTGAGGCGTTGTTACGCAATTTTGCTGACCCTATGGTAGCGCTGGTGACCGGGATTACAATGCCGTTGGAACTCGAGACCCCGGCCCAGATCTGGTTTGAACAGGCCCACGGTTTTCAGCGTGGGTTTGAGCGCCGAACCTTTGAACTTGCCACGATCAATCCCTTGAGTTCTGGGCAGATGGGGGCCGGGGTCAATATGGCGATCCGCCGGCAGGCTCTTCGCACAATCGGCCTCTTTGATGAAGCGCTGGATGGAGGCTCAGCTTCACTGAGTGGCGGCGATCAGGAGTTTTTCTTTCGGGTGCTGCGCCGTGGCTATCGCGTGGTCTATGAGCCAGGGGCACTCGTCTGGCATCGGCACCGCCGTGATTGGCCCTCGTTGCGCCGTACCCTCTATGGCTACGGGGTTGGGCTCTATGCCTGGTGGACACGTGCCCTCCTGGTGGAACGCGAGTGGCAGACGTTGATCGTGGGAGTGCGCTGGTTTCGCCAATGGCATCTGCGTAATCTCGTGCGAGCCTTGCTTCGTCGTCCTGGGGTGATGCCACTTGATCTGGCGTGGGCGGAATTTCAGGGGGTCTTTCACGGCCCCGGGGCCTATCTGCGTGCTCGACAACTTGACCAGCGGACAGCGCAGATACTTCAGGGTTCAGGGTCGAACGAATGCTTGGACACGCTTGTCTGATGCTGGATGAGGATCTGTGATGAGCCACATGCTCCTGGTGAGTGTCATTATTCCAACGCACAACCGCCGTGCTTCATTGCTTCGTTGCCTGGATGCGCTCGCTGCCCAGGATATGCCGATGGATCAGGTTGAAGTGATTGTTGTGGCTGATAGTTGCCATGATGCGAGTGAGCAGGCGGCTCGGGCCTATGCAGCCGAGGCACCGTTCCAACTGCGTGTTGCCAGCCATGCGGCGCGGAGTGCGGCGGCAACGCGCAATCTTGGCGCACAGATGGCGCGAGGAGCGGTACTGGTCTTTCTTGATGATGATATGGTGATCTTGCCTGGTTGCTTGCGTGCGCATCTGCACGCCTTGCAGTCCTATGATGTCTCGATTGGCTATTCACAGCCAATCATTCCCGACCGACCGACGCATTGGCAGATGGGTGCCCGTCAATGGTGGGAAGATCGTTTCCGGGCGATGGAGGTTGCTGGATATCGGTTTAGTTATCATGATCTCTTTAGTGGCAATCTTGCCATCCACTCGGAACTTTTTTCTCGGGTAGGCGAGTTTGATCTGGCCTTTGCCGGACGCCTGGAAGACTATGAACTGGGTGTTCGTTTGTTGCAGACCGGGGCGCAGTTTGCTTTTACACGAGCGGCGCATACCAGGCATTATGAGGCGAGTGACCTTGACACCTGGGTTCGGCGAGTCGGGTATGACGGTGAGGCCGAGGTGCAAATGGTGCGCAAGCATCCGGCGTTACGCTCGTTGATCTTTGGTGATGTGCTGGCCGTGGCTGATACGGTCACGAAGGTGATGATCCGTGTGGCGGCGGCGACGATTGATCAGGGCCCGCAGATTGAACAAGTGTTGGTTGCTCTCATTCGTTTCGCCGAGGCGCTGACGCTGCGTCACCGACGCGCCCAGTTGTTGCGGGTGGCGCGTGACTACAGTTACTGGCGTGGTGTGGCACGGGCTGTTGATGGGGGGGGCCGCGTCTCCACTTGGCTCCGTGAGAGCAAGCCGTTAGTACTTGCTGCTGATGCACCGGTGCTTGATCTTGCCGATCCTCCGTTGGGGGGCACCCTTGATGCATTGCTTGCCGCCGGTACGCGGCAAGGGTTGCGGGTTACGCTGGCTGGTGTGAAGGTCTATGAAGTTCTGCCGCATCCTGCGGCTGAGCCTCTGCGTCTTGAGCATATCAGGTACCTTCTGCGTGAAGCTTCCCGTCATAAGATCTTGCCCGGCGTGGTTTTGTATATGATGCAGAAAGAGCAACGGCTATGCTGGCCTGTATGAGAAGCATCGATCTCGCGCACCCGCTGCAGCCAGTGACGGTAGAGCCGTCCTGCCGCCGTTTGATGATCCTTGTGTGGCTTGAACGTCAGCCACTTGCATTTGTGCCGGTGTCGCTTGCCCTACACCAGCGTGAAGTATCAGTGGATCAATTGCAAGCCGCGATCCTATCGGCTCTTGGGGGCGATCTCTGGCAAGTTGTGCTTGGTCAGCAAATCGAACAGCAAGCCTTGCCGACGCCGCACTTGCCCCCTTTCAGTGTCGTGGTGTGTACCCGTGATCGTCCCGAGAGCCTGGCCCGCTGTCTCGCCTCGTTGCAGCACCTGGATTATCCGGGGTATGAAGTCGTCGTTGTTGATAATGCCTCGCGTGACCAGGCGACGGCTGCGGTAGTCGAACGCGCAGGGGTACGGTATGTCTATGAACCACGCCCCGGTCTGGATTGGGCGCGGAACCGTGGCTGGAACGAGGCAATGTACGACCTGATTGCCTATACCGATGATGATGTTGTGGTTGACCATGGCTGGTTGCGCGGTTTGGCGCACTCGTTTGCCGATCCAGAGGTTGCTGCGACGACGGGCCTGATCTTGCCCCTCGAACTTGAAACCGAAGCACAGCTTCTTTTTGAGACCTATGGTGGGATGCACAAAGGCTTCAAACGGATCTGCTTCCGGCGTCCCGATCTGCCGGAGGCACAGATGATCGCTGCGCATATGACTGGGGTTGGGGCCAATATGGCTTTTCGTCGCACGGCCCTTGCCCATGTGGGTGGTTTTGATACGGCACTAGATGTGGGAACGCCCTCTGGTGGGGGGGGCGATCTTGATATGTTTCACCGGATCATGGTTGCGGGATTGCCTCTCTGTTACGAACCACGTGCGCTGGTCTGGCATCAACATCGTCGCGATCAGCCTGGGTTGCGGCGACAGATCGAAAATAATGGCCGATCCTTTGGGGCGTATCTGTTGAAGATCTGGCAGACGCAGACAGTGCCACGTGGGGTGACCTTACGTTTTGCGTATGCCTGGGTATTTCGTTATCTCTTGCCGCAAGTCGGGCGTTCGTTGCTGCGCAAGAGCAACCTCCCGTTCTGGTTGACGTTGGCCGAGTTACGGGGTGCGCTGGATGCACCACGAGCCTATCGGATGACGTATGCGCATGATCGGCAACTCCGTTCTGGTATGAAGGTAGCCTTATGACCACTTCATCACCCTGCCTGGTTGACATCATCATTCCTACCCGTAATCGTGGGGCCTTAGTCGACACAACGATTACCAGTATCCGGGCCTGTTATGGGGTCAACTGGCAATTATGGGTGCTTGACCAGAGCGATGATGATCGCACTGAGCAATGTGTGCTGCGCCATTGCGCCGAAGATGACCGGGTTCACTATGTGCGCACCGCGTCACGGGGGATCAGTGCGGCCCGTAATGCAGGCTGTGCCCGTTGTACGGCCCCGCTGATACTGTTTACTGATGATGATTGTCGTGTTGAGCCTGCGTGGGCGATGATGATGGCGGCCGAACTCGTCAAGCCTGCGATCTGGGCCGTCTTTGGGCGCGTGCTGCCCGAGACACTCACCGAGTTAAATCAAGCGGTGGTCGTTGCGAGTGGGGGAATCCTGGCGACCAAAGTGAGTACCGAACGGCGGCTCTATGTGCGCAGTCGGCTCGATTTGAGTTTTGGTCACGGGGCAAGCATGGGTGTTCGCCGTGAGGCGTTGCAACGTATTGGGGGCTTCGATGAACTGCTCGGCGTCGGTGCCCCATTGCGTTCGTGGGAAGACCGTGATTTCGGCTATCGTATCATTAGCGCAGGCGGCCAGATTGTCTATACCCCTGCCGCAGTGATCTATCATCGGCAGTGGCGTGATTGGGACGCGGTGCGCAATGCGTTTCGTCAGTATGGCCTTGGCGCGGGTGCCGCGACGGGGAAATACATGCGCTGTGGCGATCTGGTTGGTGCAGCCCTCTTGGCCGAATGGATCATTGGTCAGGGTGGGCGCCAGGCCCTCTCGTCCATCTTGAAATGGCGGAGTCTTGCCAAGCTACGGGTCGCCCTCGGTCAGTTTGTGTACCCGTGGTACGGGCTACTCTTGAGTTTCCGCTACCCGATCGATCGTACGCACTGCTGCTATCGAGCCAGCGACGTGATTGACCATGTGGATCTGCTCCAACCGTAAGCTGGCCGCTTGTTACAGCTTAGCGGAGGTGGCAGTCGCAATATCTGGATAGAGGTTGAGGATCGTCTCAAGTTTGACCAGTTTCAAGGTGCGGAGCACATCACTCGAGCAGTTGGTAATGCGGAGTTCGCCCTCACGCCCGCGGGCGGCTCGGTCAACCTTGATCAGCGTTGACATCCCAATGCTGGCGAGAAAGACGACCTCGCTCATATCAACAATCAATTTCGGATGGTGCTCGAGTTGTTCCATACAGAGTTCGAGCATCGTTGAAGCTGTGGACGCATCAAAGAGGCGCGGGCTGCGAATGATGTGCCATCCGCCTGCAACTGGTTGTGCCTCGCTCATCTCACCCGTTTTTAACCGACGGTCTTCGGCGGCAGCCGGGCTAGCCATGATCTCAAAGAAGTGGTGCAGATTCACCAGGGTCAGAATTTCGCGAATCGGCTGAGGTACTTCAACGAGCCAGACATCGCCACCGTCAGCACGGGCCTGATTTGCCAGGGCGACCAGCGCCCCCAGTGCACTGCTGTCGAGGAAGTCGGCTTCGGCCAGGCTAATGATCAGATAGGGGTTGCTTTGCAACAACTGGTTGGCTTGTTGCATAAAGGTTGCCTGATTACTCACATCAAGCCGTCCACGAATCCGTAGAATGGGTGTCGTCTGCGTTGCGACTGCGGCAACTGGTATCGGTGCTGTCACCACATCTTCGCCGCCGTCTGCTGTCACCAGTACCGGTTCGGTGGGTGGAGGAGGGGGAGGAGGCGTCTCGATCGTGGTGGTGACGGGAACCATGCTGATCCCACCGCCGGAACGCATCGCCCACCACTGACGGGCAAAAAAGTAGCCGAAGTAGCCAAAATCGTGCAGGTACCGCTTGAGGAGGCGCTGTGGTTCTTGCGCCAGACGATAGACCCACTCGAGACCGGCGCGTTGCATCCAGACGGGGGCGCGACGCGTGACCCCGACGATCATATCGAGGGTGCCCCCGATCCCGATGCAGATCGGCACTTGAAGGGTTGGTGCGTGCATCCGGATCCACTTTTCCTGTTTTGGATTGCCAAACGCAACGAGCAGAATATCGGGGCGGGCTGCTTTGATCGCATCAACAATGCTTTGATCCATGTCGAGCACCGAGGCTGGTGGCGGTGAGAGTACGCCAGCGACCTTGAAGCCGGGGTTGCGTTGTTGCAAGATGTCAGCTGCACGGTCTGCGATGCCGGGGCCTGCACCGAGCAGAAAGACCGAGTAGCCTTTCTCGGCGGCGCGACGGGCCAGGGCTGGTACCATGTCGGCCCCTGTTACTCGGCCTCGCAGGGAACCACCCAGCAGGCGCGAGGCCCAGACGAGCGGCATTCCATCGGCGGTTGCCATATCGGCTTCTTGCAGAATACGGCGTAATTCAGGGTCATGCAGTGAGTTGACCACAAAATCAGCGTTGACGGTTGCGATTTGATGAGTTCTGCCACTGGTTCGTCCATGAGCAATGAATTCGTCACAGCGCACAAGAGCTTCTTCCATGGTCAGATTGTCAATGGGGACGCCCAGAACGATCAGCAATTTGCGCATGGTGCCACCAGCCTCTGCTGTGCAGTCAATCGAATCGGTTTCTTTAGAGCAATACCATATCGTGCAGGTATGCTGCCAGCTGCTTCTGGCAATGTACCAGGGTTAGTGAAAGATTTGCTGACAGTTGCTACTGCTCTCGATGAACATTCGTTCATACATCAGAATGGCAGAGAGCACATATGAGGTACCGTATCCTGGCGATATAGCCCTGCTCTGGATACAAGCTCCATTATAGCCTGAGTCGTAGTGATTTGGTGGAGGCGGACGACCAAGGGCTACGCTGAAAATGGGGGAATCACGTTCCCCCATTTTCAGCGTAGCCCTACTGATAGCGGAATACTTTGGTGACGAGCTGGTTCAGGCCAATTACGGAAGCGTGTGATCCCAGATTAACAAGCCCGGGCCATGACTCAGCACAACGTGGGGCTGTGGTTCACCTAAACTCAGCGTGCGCTGCTGCGGATCGGGGGGCAGGGCAATGATGTCGCCTTCGGGACTGAAGATGACCCGGACGCACGTGAAGGCAAAGGTTAGTTCGGCCTGGCTTTGCAGGGTCAACTCGAGATCACTGTCACTATTTGCCCCGACACTGCCACCAAGCTCGGTCATCGTTTCACGCAGGACGCTTATATCAACATTGAGTCGTCGCCCGCGCGCCGAACTGAGCACGATGCTGATCTGACGACTAATCAGGATTGAGTCGATTAACAACAATTCATATCCTGACTCATTGAACAGAATCGATGCGGCGGGGTTTTGGCGATCGATGCGGCGTTCGGTCAGTGCCCACCCAAGGGCATTGGGATCGACGGCGCGCCGACGTGCTTCGGGAAAGGCGAAGGTGAGGTGGGCCGCTCCTGCAAACCCCGCTTCAAGGTCGGCATACGGTAAACCAAAACCCCGTAGAAAGCCGCGCAAGATGTGCAACCCCAGGTCGAGATTGACTTTGCGTGATCGCCGCCCCGAAATATCGGTCAGCAACGACTCTTCAATTGGTAACCCGAGCGGGCGTGCATCTTCAAGCATTGGCAACAAGGAACCACGAAAATACGTCCGTTTGTGGTGGTGGAGTAGTACCGTCAACGGAATTACGCGGGCATCGGGGATGCGCACGATATTCGCGTTGAAGAGATCATGCACCAGCCCGGTGAGCGGATCTTCACGACAGAGGGGAATAATAGTCATTACGGCTCCTTACGCCTGGCGAAAGCGCTTTAAGAAGGGTGGAATATCCAGGGCATCCTGTTCGCGTATGCTGACCGGCTCGGCGGGGGCCGGGCGTGGTTTGACCTGGTTGATGCGTGAGAGCATCGCATACGGTTGCGCCAATGGTACCGACTCTTGCAGGCTGAACCCGGTGGCGACTAGCGTAACTTTGACCGAGCCGTTACTCAGCGTGGGGTCGATGGTTGCCCCCAGGATGATGTTGGCGTCGGGATCAATGGTGCGTGCGACCATTTCGGCGACCCGTTGCACTTCGAAGAGCCCCAGGTCTTCGTTGCCTGAGACATGCAAGAGGAGGCGGCTGGCTCCTTCAAGACGGCCTTCGAGCAAGGGGCAGGCCATGGCTCGGCGGGCCGCTTCGACGGCTCGGTCGGCACCCTGCGCCGAGCCGATGCCCAGTAAGGCCGGACCGGCTTCACTCATAATGGCCCGTACGTCGGCGAAATCAACATTGATCAGGCCATGGTTGGTGACTAGGTCGGCAATGCCCTGAACGCCATGGCGCAGCACTGCGTCAGCCATGCTGAATGATTCGCGTACCGTGGTGCTGCGTCCAGCCACTTGCAACAGGCGGTCGTTGGGTACGACGATGACTGTATCGGCAACGGCGCGCAGTGCCTCAAGGCCCTCTTCGGCGGTGCGCGCTCGCCGCCGCCCTTCAAATGAGAAGGGACGGGTCACGAGCGCCACGGTGAGTGCCCCGAGTTCGCGGGCGACTTCCGCCACAATTGGGGCCGCCCCGGTGCCGGTGCCTCCGCCCATGCCAGCCGCAATAAAGACCATATCAGCCCCCCGCAGTGCGGCGGTCAGGGCTTTGAGCGACTCTTCAGCCGCATGACGCCCAACCTCTGGGTTGCCGCCCGCTCCCAGTCCTCGGGTGAGGTTTTCCCCGAGGCAAATGAGGCCGCCTGCTCGTCCGCCAGATAACGCCTGCCGATCCGTATTTGCCGCAAGCGTATCAATTGCCGCCATCCGATGTTTGACCAGACAGTTGATAACATTGCCACCGGCCCCCCCCACTCCGATGACCCTGATCCGTAATTCGGGCGGACTTACCGTGAGGACGTCAGTGTCGGTTTGGAAGGGCGTCTGATCGGAGGTTGGTGCTGGAAAGAAGATCAATCGCTCAGCCATGGACGTATTCCTTTGCATAGCCTGCGTTGCGCAGGACACGAATCCGTTCGGAGGGGATCTGCAGGGTGGCTGAGAGGGAGCGTACTAGCCACGAAAGGGCACGGCGTTGGATCGTGTCAGCGTCGGACGGTCCTCCCTCAACGGCAATGACGATTGAGCGTTCACCAAGCGCGGTATCGGGTGCTGCAGTCGCAACGCAGGCTTCGTCGCAGAGGCGATAGATGGCTCCGGTTGCATCAATGTAGTAGTGCCAGCGCCCTGCCGCTGCTTCATGGTAGAGGTCGTTGCCAACAGGGCCTGTCGTTGCCGTGATCAAGATGGTGTCGGTTTGTGGGCGGGTGCGTTGCTGATGCTGGTGGAGCGAGGTGCCCATATCAAAGATAATCGGTTGCGCCGATGGGCTGCCGAGGAGGGCCGTCGGTTCTTCTGGTTCGTGCTGGTTCCAGCTGAGGCCCAGGTGGACACGTTGACGGAGACGGGTCAGCGGGTGTTCTGGATGCCCGCCCAGAAGGATGCCGGTTAGTCCGCCGACACGTGCCGCATTGTTGTTGAGCCCGATGACCTTTGTTTCGTTGGGTAGCGCTTTGTCGAGCGGCCAGTCGACCGAGGGCAACTGGCAGGCCAGGATATCAAGGGCAAAGGGCATCAGCAGATAGGCTTCGGTTTGTACCATGACGACTTCGGGGCGCCCGAGGGGTGCCCCGAGGCGTCGCCGTTCGGCCTGGCGGATCAAGAGGGCTTCGGCATCGTAGCGTCGCCCCGTCCGCGAACGGTAGAGGTCGTCGAGCAGGGTGCGGCGCAGGGTGCTGGTCGTGTCGGCATCGAGGCCGGCGAGGGTGCGGTTCATCTCGCTCAGACGATAGACGGTTTGCCAGTCGTCAACTGGTGAACAGAGGCTGTCGAGGCTGAAGTGCTGGCAGGTGAAGGCCTGGCGCCCGTTGATCGTCAGGCGGTGGTTGGCCCCGATGGGAACCCCCAGTCGGGCTGATTGTTTGAGATAGGTCTGGTGAAAGGCCCACGCGGGCTTGAAGCCATGTAACGGGTCGGCAGAGCGAAAGAGTAGGTCGAGCAAGGCGTCACGCAGCGGGCCCGCAGGGGTTTGTTGCAGCCGTTTGGTCTGCTGCTGGGCTGGTGGTTCATCATCTGGACCGTTGGCCTCGGCATAGATCAGGTCACGCGCATAGGCCTCGATGAGCAGGGGGGCCTGACCGGGCAGCCGCACGGCGCGATCACGGTCATCCTGGGCTGTGCCGCCGCTCTGTCCGGTTGGGCGGGTGGTAATGACGGCCACTGGCAGCCCGAGACTCTGGTGGCGTGCGGCAGCAAAGAGCGGCCAGTCGGCCGCGATACCGGTACCGGCGGCACGGTAGGCGAGATCGAGCATCAGGTTGCGTACCTGATCCTGGGGTGGAGCGCTGCTGGCGTCACTGTTGGTATACACGCGCGCCACAAAGGTTTGCCAGGGGAAACCGGCAGGATCGGTTTTGCGCCCCGGACTGATATCGAGGTGGCGCACAAGCTGGCTGCGAGGTACGTTGTAACGTTCGACCAGCATCCGGGTGAGCGCGACGGTTGCCGCTATCTGGGCCTCGGGGTAGGGGTCACGCCCGGTATTGAGGTTCTCCAACTCGATGCCGACCGAGACCGTGTTGAGGTTCTCGCGCATCTGCCCATCGATCATCCAGCGACTCACCCCGGCATGCCAGGCGATGTCTTCATCCTTCACCAACTGGCTGATCCGTCCGGCTTTATCAATGTAATAGTGGCACGAGATTGGTCTGCGTTCGTCACCACCTTTGCGGAGCCACCCGAGATCACCGGGTCCCCGGCCCGCTGTGGCGTGGATCACAATGGCCCGAATCCGTTCGGCGCTGCCACGTTGAAAATGTTGACGGGTCATCCCGACCCACGTAATGTTGACCATCCCTGGTTCTCGCTTTATTTCATGACAACGGTTCGCGCCGCATCTGACCTCTCAGCGCCTCTGCGTTAACCCAAGACTGCTGCGCCAACGCTTCTACCCAACCACCCGCATCGTGACGTCTTGAATCGAAGCTCCACTATCAGCAATGACGCGCTGGTTGCTGTGGGGGCGCCCTTGAATGCTGAGTGAGCGAATGACCGCCCCCCGGCGTGCCAGCACACTCTGGCGCACATCATCAGGCTTGACCGCCCCTGCCGACAAGGTGCGCGCCGGTTCGCGCAGGTAAAAAGGGCCACCGGTGCGATTCCGTAGGTAGAGCGCCGGGACATACCACGATGCCCCGTCCGCTTCTTCGACAAAGAGGACCCGCCGCGCCTGGGCAACGCCCTCCTGTAGGCTCCTGCCGTCGGCAAGGGTGCGATAGATCGCCGCAGCCGCCCGGCTCGCTGCGGTTGAACGCACGGCCAGTTGCATGCCCAGCACTGCCGGTATGCCTGCCGCCACGAGCGCCTGGGCGACGCCGCCGAGCAGTGGATCACCCATCCCCCCACCGACACTGGCTCCTTCGCAGGCATAGAGGGCGACCAACCCGACCTTGCCGAGTAGGGCGACAAAGGCTTCGGCAGGTACCCAGCTTGCGCCGTTGGCATTATCAAGCAAGAGTTCGCCCAGTCCGCCGCGCAACCGCCCGTGCCCGTAAAAGTGCAGAATGTCAGGTGGCTCGCCTTTCAACGCGCGTACTAGTCCTGTGCGATCGGCTGGCTCTAACTCTTCGATGATCGCCTGCCCTTTTTCTACCAGTGGCGCAAGCGCTTCGTTGCGTGCGGCTCGCTCGACATAACGTAACTCGGTACTGATCCCAGCTTCAGGCGAGACGGCGAGGATGCGCAGCGGGCCGCGTCCACGGCGCAGAGGCGGCAAGGCCTGCGGCAGATCGAGTCGGCGCGTAAGACTGCCCGCTTCGCCGCGCCCGAGGAGCAACGGGGCTGAGCCGTCATCCCAGAGCAATTCCCAGGGGAGGGCGGCAAGGCGTACGGCGTCGGGTGGAAAGCAGAGTTCGATTGCAAGCGGCACCCCCGTCGCTGTGGCGTGATTGCGTGTACTCTCGAGCGCTTCGCGACCGGCAGGATCAGCTGTTAAGGCGGTGTAGAGCCGCCGCCCGATCCTTCGTGGGGCATCCAGCGGCACCCGCTCGTTGCTGTCCCAGAGTCCCAGGGTATCAAGGCGTGTCCGTTCTTCGGGGGTAAAGCTGAAGTGTCGTTCTTGCATCGCTGTACGCGCATAGGGATAGGCGGGATCTTGCAATACATCAAGCGCACGCAAGACGAGGGCCAGTTCACTCGCTGGAATCGGGGGCACCATACGACTCTGGCGCACCCCAATAATGTCGGCTTCCCAGCGTACGGTTGCCCCAGCCCCACGGAGTAGGAAGATCAAGCGCAGGTCGACTGATTCCAGTGCGTTGCTCACGACGTCACCTCTTCGGTTGTCCAGACCATACGGAAGCCCAGGAGGTTATAGCGCTGGGCGGGGTGAAACCAGTAATGCGTGCCACAACGTAGGGCGTCGCCGTCCCAGTTGAAAGCGCCCCCTTTGATCGCAGGCATTTGCTCGGGCGAGACATCGTGACAGGGCGTGCGTTCGTTGAGCCGCTCGGCCAGGCTGGCAGTCCATTCCCAGATGTTGCCCGCCAGATCGAGGGCACCACAGCAGGCTGCTCCGGTGGGAAAGACGCCGACTGGCGATGGGGCGCGCACGCCGGTGTCGGTATAATTGGCTCGTTCTGGGGTGACCGCTTCGTCGCCCCACGGAAACGTCCGTTGGTCGGTATGGCGTGCTGCTCGTTCCCATTCCAGCGTCGTTGGCAGGCGCAAGACCTCGCCAGGGTAGAGCCAGCCAGCCGTGCGCCCGAGTGCCGTGAGCCAGGCACAGTAGGCACTGGCCTCGTACCACGAGACGCCAACCACGGGTTGGTTGGGGTTGTTGTATTGCCCATTCGTCCAGAGGGCTGGCTGGGTAATCGGGACGATCACGTCTTCGGACGAAGGCATGCGCCCGCCGTAGTCGAGAAAGGTGCGCCCCTCTGGGGTCCACCAGCGCTCGTCACGGTAGCCGCCGGCTTCGATAAACCGCTGATACTCGCTGTTGGACACCGGATAGCGGGCCAGACGAAAGCTATAGCCTAGGTAGGTCTGGTGAAGCCCACTGCTGCGCCCGTGTTTGAGCCGTTCGTCGCCCGACCAGAAGTGCCCCGCGGCGACATCACACCAGTAATCGGCAATGCGGGCTTCGATGCCACCGGTGGCCCGGCCATCGCTCAGGTTGAGCAGGCGTGGATCGCCGAGTTGACCCAGCACGAGTCCTCCGCTGACGCGGGTCGTGAGCGGCGTCGCCGGATCCGTTGCTAGTTGCACCAGTGCGCCAGTCACGGCTTGCCAGGCCCGTCCGCCGGCACCATTCCGTCCGACATCAAGCAGACACTCACCCGCAAGAACGACGGGATGGATGCCAGCGCGTTCGCCTGGAGGGGCTTCGAGCAGGGCGAGCAAGAGGCGTCCGGCTTCGCGCTGGGGCGCTGCGGCGACTGCGAGACGGATGACCTCACGCCAGCGTGGATCATGGGCATAGTTTTGCAGCAAGAGGGCCGGATCTTCGATTGCAACCGACTCGAGCAACCCGCGTGCGGCCAGGTACTCCTGAAAGGTCAAGTGCAAAAACGCGAACTTCCCGAAACCACGCTCTTGTAACAGCCCCGTATCGCGGCGCATCAACTCCACAAAGGCCAGGGCCATCCGTCGGGCGCGTCGCCGTGGCATCCCATCCGTCTGTTCGAGCGTCTCGGCCAGACGTTTTTCGAGATCAACCTGTTCGATCAAGCCTTCGGCATGTTCACGGTGCATCCAGAGCGCCAGTGGGCCCAACAGATTCACGACAAAGCGTTCGTCGAGCAATTCATCGCCGAGATAGACTTCGACGGGGCGTCCGCTCAGCGAGCGAGCGCGGTTCCAGGTTTCGGCCAGCGCGGCGACGCAGAGCCGGTAGAGTTCGACGCGTCGATCAGGCAGGCGCGCCCCCTGGTTGTGGATCAAGGCGAGAATCGTGAGCAGCAGCGGGTTCCGGGCGAGTTCAGTCACGTGGGGAACCGCAAAGACCGCTTCGGTGAGCGATGCGCTATAGGCCGCGACGCGCCGTTCGTGTTCAACTGCAACCGACTCACGCACGAGATCATGCAAGAGTTCGTCGACCGGAGGAACCGGGGGCATGCTGCTCGCGGCATAGGCCTGGCTCCAGCGCTGAATAAAACAACGAATCTGGGCGTCACTGAGCGGTTGGATCGTCACCACCGCAAAGAGCGCTGGATCAAGCGGCGCATCATCGTAGCCCACAATCCGTGAGGTTGCGAGGAACCGGTTCCCCGGTGCGTCCCATTCACGCACAAAGGCTTCAAGCACCCGGATCGTCGCTTGTCGGTCGGTGCGCACCTCATCGAGGCCATCGAGCAGCACCATCGCCCGCCCGGTTGTCAGCGCGCGCTGAAAGAGCGCTCCATAATCGGGCTGCGAGAGGCCGCGGTAATAATCAGCAAGGTATGCGAGGGGCGCGAGATCTTCTTTGCCGGGGCGACGGCGCGCCGCCGCAAAGGCAGCCACCGGAAAGAAGATTGGCAACCAGATCGGATCGAGCCCCAGGCGCTCGCGGGCATCGTTGCGGGTCAGAGCCAGCATCAGATAGCGCACCAGCGTACTCTTGCCACTGCCCGGATTGCCGAGCACCACCAGGAGCGGCTGTTCACAGACAAAGGTATGTAACGATACGCCTTGGCCCTGTGGCCCAAGCGCTTCAACCGGAATATAGATCTGTTCTAGATTGAGCCGACTGATGGTCTGGATTTGAAGCAGCCCGCGAAAATCGAGTTGATTGAAATTCTCGTTGATAAAGGCCCGATAGCGCGCATAGAGCAGCGCCAGATCGGGGCTAGCCGCTCCTGGTACCGTATAGAGGTTGCCCCGGACAATCGTCTGCTGCACGTGGTGGATCGCGGCCCCATTGGTCGCCACAATGCCCTGGGCAAACTGCTCGGCGAGGGGGGCAATTGGCGCGACGCGGGCACTGCGAAGCAGATCAATCGCTGTGCGCTCATCGGGGCTCGGCAAAAGTCGCCGCAGGCGGGCGTGATCGGCCAGGGCCTGGGGCACGAGTTGGCCCAGGAGACGGATCAGCGCGGGCCCGGCCACCCGCCACGGGGGCAACGTCACCTCGGCGTTTGCCATGCAGGGTCGTACCTCACGCCGGTACAACTCAACGAGCCGATTCAGATCGGGCTCACCAGCGAGCAACAGTTCTTCCACCGCAGCCGCCCGAAACCGGGCGGCTACGGGCGCTTCGTCGGTGAGCAGCGTAAGCAGCAACGGAACCGCCGGATCGGACTCTTCCTGCCCCAGGCGTTCGGCTGCACGGGTCATAGCACGGGCAAATGGTGCGATCAGTGGCGGTTCAGCGAGGCTCGCGAGGGCCGTCAAGCGCTCGTGGAGCGTTGCGGGTGTGGCCTCGGTTGCAGCCTGGTCTTCGAGTTCCAGCGCAACGGCCCCCAGCGTCGCGGCCAGGGCACGGGCCAGGTCACTCATTACGGTTCCCTCCCGCCCGGGATCTGCTCGTCAAGCAGGTGGCGCAACATCTCATCCGACGACATCACTCGGGCGGGCGGCCTGGCTGCCGGGCTGGACGACGTTCCGGCACAGAGGCCACGTTCAGCCTGGAGAATACCGCGCAGTCGTGTACGGGCCGTGGTAGCACTACCGACCTCTGGTTCAACATACACAGGGCGAGATAGGCGCAACATCGCAGTACCTCCCAGCTCTTCAGAACGCTCAGTGCAGCCCACTTGATCCTTGTTAGTATCTTATGAGTTGCTTATCAGGTTGCTAATCAACTATACTATAGCACATAGTATGATTTTTGTTAAGTCCCTCTCGCGGGTGCTTTTCGGGCTCTTTTCGGGGGAGATTGCCCGGTTTTGACTCTTGCAAAGTAGTACGATGTGTTGTAGTATAACGTATGTCAGGGTCATATGCAAGCTATTCGCTCCTTTTTGACCCTTCGAAGTCGTCTCTAAGACCGCTCGTTGAACTGAGCGTAGGCGCTAAAAGCTCTGAGGAGGTGGAACGAGCCCCAAAGTTCTTGCCCAGTACCCAGACCTCAGGATAGTCCTGAAGGTACGCTAATAAGAACCCGATAAGGTATAGACAAGTCGCCTGAAATATGCTAGAATAAGACCCGACGAGACCCTGAAAGGAACCCGGTAATGACTACGTCTCGTGAAGAAACCCAGAATGAGGCTTCGGAAGAGCAGTTGGCCGTGACGGTGCCGCTCAAAGTTTTGGGCATTGCTACTGCCTATGCAGCCATCCTGAGCTACCTTGAACGACGTTTTCCCATTAAGCCTGACCATATCTGGGCTGAAGTAGCTGGAGGAGTCCTTATTTCGTTGGTGCCGGTTGCGTTGACCGCCCGCAAGTCCAGACATTTGGATTGGCGGGTCTATGAAGGTACTATCTGGCGTAGCTTTATTGCTTCCGGGACGCCGATCATTCTCTGGCAGATCGGTGAGGCAGTGCTCCGTCAGATGGAACTCCTGAATTACACGACGGCACGTGAGTTACAAAGGCCAGATGCCTATGCCTACGATACCACGCCGCTGGCCCATCGAAGTGGAGAGCGAGCGCGAGGAGGCAATTCGCTCAGCTAACGAGGCGGCTCAGATCCTTCAGAAAGCTCAGGCGACCCTTGATAGCGCTCGGGCAAAGGTTAATGCCCATCAGAGCTTTGCTCTGGTGCTAGTGACCGATACCGAGCGCTATCTCGCCGATGCACTTACTCGTACCGAACGCGTGCGCCGCTATCTCTCCGTCGCTCGCAGTAAGTCCATCAATGGCCGCTGGCCCCAGGGGGTTTCTCGCCAGCGCGAAGAAGCTGAAGAAGCCCTTGATCGTGCGATTACCCTCCTCTATGATGGTGAACGAGGCCTTGCCCCTCTTCGTGAAAAAGTAACCAAAAATCCGGCGCTTTGTGATGCGATGATTGCCGATCTCTCGCTTGCCCTGGCCCGTTCCCTCAATCGGATCGAACGCGTTGTTCGTCTTTTGACTGAAGCTGGCCTCGGGCGTGATTGATCCTTCCGCTTGACACCGCTTCAACCCACGGCTACAATCCGCCGTGGGTTTGTTTTGCCTTGCGGGGTCGTCATGAAAGTACCGTTGAGTTGGCTGAAAGAGTTTGTTGCGGTTGAGTGCTCGCCTGATGAGTTGGCCCATCGCCTTACCTTCGGTGGTCTTGAGGTTGCCCAGGTGCGCTATCTTGGGCTTGAAGGCGCTGAGTTGCCCTGGGATCCTGATCTGATTGTGACCTGCAATATTCTTGAGGTGTTGCCCCATCCCAATGCGGATCGTTTGGTGCTCGCTACCGTTGATTATGGGGCCGCTCAGCCCCATACGGTTGTCACCGGTGCGCCTAATCTCTTTCCGTATCGCGGCCTTGGTCCCCTCGCCCATCCCCTCAAGGCGGTCTTTGCCCGTGAGGGTGCGCGTCTCTATGACGGTCACGCCGAAGGATGGGTCATTACGACGCTCAAGGCGCGCCCCGTCCGCGGGGTGCTCAGTGATGCGATGCTCTGCTCCGAAAAGGAACTCGGTATCTCTGAAGAGCACGATGGCATTCTGTTGCTCGAAGATGAGATGCCCGTTGGGCACCCCCTCCGCGATCTGCTCGGTGAGGTGATCTTTGAAATTGAGATTACCCCCAATTATGCCCGCGCGCTCTCGATTGTTGGCGTCGCTCGTGAGGTCGCTGCGTTGACCGGTGCGCCGCTGACCATCCCTGAGCCCCAGGTGCTCGCTGAAGGTGCGCCTATCGCAGGCCGCGCTGCGGTGACGATTGAGGCCCCCGAGTTGTGCCCCCGCTTTGCGGTCGGGCTCGCTGAAGGGGTGCAGATTGGCCCTTCCCCGCAGTGGATGCAGCGCCGCCTTGTCAATGCCGGGATGCGCCCGATTAGCAATGTGGTCGATATCTCGAACTATGTGATGCTCGAGTGGGGCCAGCCAACCCACGCCTTCGATGCCGCTAAAGTCGTCGATCACCATCTGATCGTGCGCCCTGCTCTGCCTGGTGAACGCCTCGTTACCCTCGATGATAAGGATCGCGATCTGACCCCTGGCTCGGCCAGTGGTCTCGAACGTACCCCCCTGATGGTCTGTGATGCCTCGGGTTCTCTTGCGGTCGCCGGGGTGATGGGCGGCGCTTCTAGTGAGGTCAGTTCGGCCACAACGTCTGTCCTTCTTGAGGCGGCAATCTGGGAACCAACGCAGATCCGGAAGACGGCCCGCGGTATGAAGTTGCCCAGTGAGGCCTCCCGCCGCTTTGAACGCGGGGTGGATTATGCGCTGCCTCCCATCGCGCTGCGGCGTGCCCTCGAGTTGATGCGCCGCTATGCCGGGGCGACGATTGCCCAGGGCTTTGTTGATGTTTATCCCCGCCCTTGGCAGCCACTGATACTTGAGCTTACAACCGCCGAGGTTGCTCGCATGCTTGGCATTCATCTAACGCCTCCCGAACTCGCCAGCCTGCTGCAACGCCTCGGTTTTGCCTGTATACCTCACGAGACGCCTGCCCCCTATGTGACTGTCGAGGTGCCTTCGTTTCGCCAGGATGTGACCATCCGCGCCGATCTCTGCGAGGAGGTCGCACGTGTCTATGGCTATGACCAGATTCCGCCTACTCGCCTTGCCGATGAGTTGCCCCCGGCGATGCAGTCGCCCGAACTCGCCCTCGAACAGCGCGTCCGCGAGGTGCTCGTTGGCGCGGGTTTGACTGAGTTGATTACCCATTCGCTCATTGATATGAACCTCGTTGCGTCCGTCGCTCCCTCAGAGGCGCTTGAGGCCCACTATCTTAAGCTCACGAATCCAAATACCCCCGAAAAGACCTTTTTACGCCGTTCGCTCCTGCCTTCACTTGGGGCCGCACTGACGATGAATCTCCGTGAACGCGAGCGTGTGTCCGTCTTTGAAATCGGGCGTGTCTACCTTAAGGTGAAAGACGCCTGGCTGCCCGCCGAGCCGCGTCGCCTTGCGCTTGCGCTCGCTGGTCCGCGTGAGCCCGAAGCTTGGGGGCCGGCTCACCGCGAGCTCTACGATTTTTATGATCTCAAAGGCATGGTCGAGCTGCTTGTTGCTCGCCTCGGCTTGACCGACCGGATCAGCTTTGTCCCGCTCACTGACGACGAGCGCTTCCACCCCGGTCGTTCCGCTACGCTGATGCTCATGCCGGAGAGTTCTGGGGGCAAGGCGAGCCCCCAGCGCGACAATGGTCAGGCGCCAGGGGTGGCGGTCGGGGCTCTTGGTGAAATGCATCCCGCCGTTCGTGTCCGCCTCGAACTTGGGGTGGCGCGGGCGGTCTTCGCCGAGCTTGATCTCGCTGCACTCATTGCGGCGGCGCAACCGCCAACCTTCCGCCCAATCTCCCGCTTCCCCGCGACCGTGCAAGATCTCTCGATCGTGGCCCCCCTCGAGGTTTCGGCAACCCGCGTGGCTGCGCTCATCCGGCGGGGTGCCGGCGATCTCCTCGAAGACTTGACGCTCTTCGATGTCTATACTGGCCCCCAGGTTGGCGAAGGTAAACGCAGCCTTACCTATCACCTGACCTTCCGTGCCCCCGATCGCACCCTCAGCGATGAGGCGTTGACCCGCGTGCGCCGTAAGATCATCACTGGCCTCGAACGCGAGCTTGGTGCAACCATGCGAACGTAGAAGAGCTTCCCGGAAGTTTAGCTTCCGGGAAGCTCAATATCCCGGCAGTCTGACCAGTAATCTGGGCCTGGATAGAAGGCATCAGGATGATCTGGGGTGAAGATCACGCCTTCTTTCTGCCAGTTTGCTGGTTCGGCTGGATTGGTGCTTGTGGCCAGCATGATCGTCTGGGCGATCTGGTTGTTCACCCCGGTATAGTACATGTAGAAGATTCCGTCACGTTCAATCACATGAGGAGCCCAGATCTCCCACTCATCGGGTTCACCTGGTTTCCCATGCTCAAGCGGCGTCGCGAGCTCTTCCCAAGTACAAAAATCGCGGGTTCGTGCATACGCAACGCGTCTTTGAGCCGTACTCCGGCAATGCTCAGGGGTGTGTGGCAAGCCGTACTGCTGGTTCCAGGCTGATGCTGGCTGAAGCTATGTGCTGTCGTGCTGAGCAGGCTGATCAGAGGCACAACGACGAGCCCGCGCATGCTTGTCTTAGCTCGGTTCTGGTTTGCGCTCATGTTCAATGATCCGGAGGATTGCTTCGGCTCGCTCGGCTTCGTCATACCCAACCCCGTCGGGGTGGTAGCGTGCCTGTTCGTAGATCTGGGTCAGCGTGGTGAGGGCTGGTTCGGACGGGCTGTGGGGCGCGGTGGTGTGCGCAAATTCGGTGGGCGTCTGGGCGTCATGGCGCACAAGCCCCTTCGCTTCGAGGCGCAAAAGCATCCGTACATAGGCTCGCCGCGTGCGTGTGGTGGCATCATTGCCCTTCAGATCTGCCAGCGCTGCCCGTAAGCCGGTGCGATGAGCGCTAAACGGATGACGTAGGCGGCTCAACAGGCTTCGCACGTCTTCGCCAAGGCTCTGCAGCACGCCCAGCGACTCGCGTTCTTCGTTCATCTGGGTGCTGGTGCTGGTGCGTCGACGCCAGAGCATAATCGCGATGAGCAGCAGGATCAGCGGGATGACCGCCAGCAGCAGACTTGCCCCCTCCACCAGAGCTCCGATCGAGGGCACTGGCGCGAGCACCTCAACCCCCGGTTGACCGCCCTCGGGTGGCGGTATCGGGCGCAAGTCGAACCCGTCGAGGGCTTCAAGCACCCGTTCGAGCAACCAGCGTAGGGGCTCACCAAAGATCGTTAGCACGAGCCAGACAAGGATCCCGCCGATGAGCGCAAACGGCAGCACTACGATGCGTAGCCCAAACTCGACTGTGCCAAGCAGTTCATCGCCACCGATGAGTCCTACGCCAAGGATCGCCAGGCCGAGCACCATCGCCACCGATCCGAGCATCGTTGCCAGCCAGCGCCAGTTCAAGCTCCGCTCTCCATCGTTGGTGGCCTGCGCATGCGTGAGTGCCAGTGCCAGCAACCCGGTTGCCCCAAACCCTACAATATGAAGCAGCATCTCCGGAGCATTCAACGGCCTGCCTGTGCCCATCAAGGTTCCCAGCAGCAAACTTGCTACAGCCAGCGCCGCACCGCGCCCAAAGAGCACCCCGGCGGCATTGCCGTCGCGATGATCGATCTGCATCCCACGCCAGAAGAGCACAAGGCCCACCAGCAAGAGCGTATATGCCCCGGCAAAACCGGGTTGACCTGGCTGGAGGCGTTGGAAGAGCGCAGCGACGTTCCCCGCCGCAAAGAGTGGCACCAGCAGCGCACTCGCCATGGCACTCACGGCGAGCAACCCACGCTGTCGCCCCAGGCTTAGCCGTCGCGTCGCATGTTGGCTCAGCCAACCCAGGCCTACCACAACGAAGAGCAGTGGCCACGGGGCTGTCAGCGTCGTCAACGCCAGCAATGGCAGGCTTATCACCGTCGTCGCAAGGGCTAGCAGTACCAGCACAAAAAAGAGGCGCATACAGGGGAAAAAGCAGCGAGGGCAGGCTCATCGGCCTGCCCTCGCTTGGTGGTAGACTACTTTGTTTCGCGGTAGGTTACGTGGCGGCGCACCAGAGGATCATACTTGCGGAGTTCGATCCGGCTGGGATCATTCCGCCGATTCTTCATCGTTGTATACGAATGACCACTCTCGGTGCTCTTCAACTTAATCACGATCCGATTGCCCTTTTTCGAAGCCATGGCTCAATTCCTCTCTGGCGCAGCAAAACGCGCTCTCTGGCGCACTGCCGACCATTGTAGCATTATTTCTCAGCACCGGCAAGCGGAGCCGTTACTTCTGCCTTGCGGAAAATGATCCGCAGTGCCTCGTTTTCAAAATACGCATCCTGGGCCCGTAGCCGGGCGAGACTCTGGGGCAGCACAATGCGGTGGCGATGCCAGCCTACCGAGATCAGCAACTCGTCGGCGCTCTGCGCCAGGTGTACCTGATCCTCTGAGGCAAACGGAAGCGGAATGATCAGATCAAACCCACCGACCATCTTTTCAACCCGTTGTACAGGCCCATGGTAGAGGAACTCGGCCGGATCTTGCTGATCAAACAGGTGATCGGCCAGACGACTGAGGTTCTCGATGCCAACAATCTCACGTTCAAAGTGAGGCGCACGCAGGATCGGCAGTGGCTCGAACATCTCATTCACGAGCGGGGCATACTCTTGCTGCATATTGCGCCACGAGGTAAAGTGGCGATCGACGTCTGTCGGCAAAATGCGATTGACGACCACCGCATCAACCGCATACCCAAAGAGGCTCAGATAGGTCAGGCTGCGCTGGGCTTCACGGATCACCATCTTTTCGAGGTTCATCACAATGCGTGCCGTCGTCACCTGCTGATCAGTCAAAATATGGCGAACATCGACAAGGGCATCAATCGCCTGTTGGGCCGACGCGAGCACATCATCGGCGGCGATCGGCATATCAGTCACCCGTTTGGCAACCGGGCGGACGACTTTGAGCAACGCGCGGGCAATCGGAAAGAGCCGCCCGATCCACCAGCGCATAATATCGGGTAGTGACAGCAAGCGCAAGGTCTCACCAGTCGGCGCGGCGTCAACGACCAGCACATCATACTTTTGCTCATCATAGTGGCGCTTGATCTGCAGGAGACTGAAGAGTTCTTCGGTTCCAGGAATGACTGATAGCTCACCCTGGGCAATCGTCTCGACGCCCTGCCATGCCAGCAGATCCGCGAGGTACTGTGACACCTGCCCCCAGCTTGACTCGAGCTCGTGCAGCGCGTTGATCTCTTGCGCCCAAAGATTCGGATGGACCAGGATCGGCTCGGCGCGCAACTCGACCCCGAGTGAGTCGCCAAGTGAGTGGGCTGCATCAGTACTCAAGACAATCGTACGATAGCCACGCTGGGCGCAGCGCAGCGCGGTTGCGGAGGCAACACTTGTCTTGCCGACCCCGCCTTTGCCAGTATAAAAAAGGATGCGCATGGAGACCCTATCTAGAGGAGACGAACATCAGACACGTTCAAGTACGCTGACCTTGGGTTGGTTCTTGCAAGGCCAGTTCGACCTGTTCCCACCAGGCTCGCACAATCGCGGCATTCGTACCATACCATGGAAGGTCAGGGCGTGGATCGTGACGCAGCCCGGGAATGATAACTTTGCGTGAGCCCTCAAGCAACCCGGCTGTAAGCGGCACCACCCCATCACCCCACTGCTCACCCGACCCATCGATCATTGCATAGCTCTGCCATGCCCCGCGTTCTGGTGGCTGGCCCTGTTGCACCCCGTAGATGCCTCGCCCCATCACGCTAATATAATGCATGAAACGCCAGTAAGCCCCAGGATAGCGTGCCTGCACAAACGCGATCTGATTCAGCCCACCCTGACGCCCGAGCCGCGTCGTCGTATGGGGCGTCCCCAAGGTTACCAGGGCGCTGACGTGGTTGAAACCATTGTACACGAGGCGACGTGGGCCATACGGCTGATCGCCCAGATAGATCCGACAAAGAACCCCACCGGCACTGTGGGCCACCAGAATGACTTTGCGGGTCTGTTGTTCGGCCAGGATATCGCGAACGGCTAGATCAAGAACCCGTAAGAGTGCTCCATAACTATCACTGGCAACAACGCCCGTCCATTCAAAGAGGGTAATCGGCGCAACTTTGACGACGCGCCCGCTGACTTGACCCACCAATTGCTGCAGCTGATTGTATAACGAGTAGTTGCTTCCAAAGCCCCCTACAATCAGGATTGGCTCTCTGCCGATAATGTCACTCATCGGCTTATCCTCGTTTCACGGCAACATAGCTTCCATGCACGCTATTATAACAAAATTGCAAGCCATGGGGTATAATCGCGTGGTTTCATTGGCAAATGTCAACTTCTACGGTAGCAGGAAAGCAACATGGGACGTGGACGTTATCCGGCGCGGTTAAAAGTAGTGCCGCCGCCCGAAGAACTTGCCGCACGCTATCTGCACATCTGGCCTGGACATACGCTCTATGCCCATGCCGAACAGTTTCCGCCCCTCTCATCACCAGGTCTTTTTGGCAATGAGCAGCCGCTCGCTCTCGATATCGGGTGTGCCACTGGTGAGCTTGTGCTGGCCCTTGCCGCAGCCTCCCCAGAGTGCAACTATGTCGGCCTCGACATTGTGGCCAAGCCGCTCTGGCGCGCTGTCGAACGGGCGGCGGCGGCGGATCTGCGCAATGTCTGTTTTATCCAGGCTGATGCCCGCTTGGCTTATCGCCAGATCCCTGCTGCCAGTCTCGCCATGGCCTATGTCCATTTTCCTGCCCCCCTCTTGCGTAACCGCCAACGCAATCAGCGCCTCATTTCGCCAACCCTGTTGACCCAAATGGAGCGCTGCCTTGCCCCTGAGGGCCGCTTGAGTATCATGACTGATCAGCCGGCCCTCTTTGCCGAATGCGAAACGTTGCTGCTTCACCATCCGGGTTTGCTCCCTCTGCCCCCCGAGGCCTGGTCAGTAGCCCTGACTGGCATGATCAAATCACATTATTACCAGCGCTGGGAGGACCGTGGCCGCCCAATCCTTCGCCTTGAGTTGATGCACAATCTTCGCACAGCGTTAACTGGGTCATAAATGCACAACTTTTGTTGCGATCTTGCAATATAATCTCACCTCGTTTTAAGCGCCTGGCGCGTTCTGAAGCCTTATAATCTGTTGTGCATTTCATTGACACCGTTTGTGCATCATGTTACAATGTGAGAAACAAAAGGAACACCTTTTGTCCAGGGTCTCAACCTTTCAGGAAGGCAGCCAGTCATGGCCCAGCAGCATTTTTTGACACAATTCTCTGACAAGCCACGTTACAACACCAAAGCCGTTGCTCAGGAGACAGGTGTCCCAGCGGATACTTTTCGTGCCTGGGAACGGCGCTACGGTGTTCCGCGGCCGCAACGTACTGAAGGTGGGCACCGACTCTACTCTGAGCGTGATATTGCCACGATTCGTTGGCTCCGTGATCGTACCGCTGAAGGTCTGACAATCAGCCAGGCGATTGCACTGATGACCGACGGTAACGAGGCTAATCTCTCGTGGTTGAGTACGGCGGTTGATACAGAACCACATACCTGGGAGCGGTTGAACAGTCGGCTCTTTTCAGCGCTGACTGATTTTGACTCAACCCGCGCTGAACAGATCCTCGGTGAAGGGTTTGCCCTCTATCCGATGGAAGAGGTCTTTCTCAAACTGGTTCAGCCAGTGATGGTTGAGATCGGTGAGCAGTGGCACGCCGGGCGGATCACCGTCACCGCCGAGCATTTTGCGACCCAGTTTGTGCGCCGCAAGCTTTCGAGTCTCTTCAATACGTACAATATTACCGACGGGCGCGGCCTCGTTCTGCTTGCCTGTGCGCCAAGCGAGCAGCACGATCTTGGCGTTCTTATGCTCGCGGTCTTCCTCGTGCGTCACGGCTGGCAGGTGATCTATCTTGGCCCTGAAGTGCCCGTTCGTGATCTGATTGATACGGTGCGTCATCTGCAACCTGACATTGTTGCGGTTGCCGCCTCTACCACCGAGTCGGCTACCCAACTCCTCGAAGCGGGGCGCGCCATTACCGCGCTTCCACCACCGACGCCTCACTTTGGCTATGGTGGACGCGCTTTTAATCTCAATCCGATGCTGATCCAGCGTATGCCAGGCGCTTTCCTTGGGCGCGATGCCCAGGAGGCTGTTGATACAATTGCCGATCTGTTGAGCGCCAGTCGCTAAGCTTTCTGCCCACCAATGTGTTCTGTTTGAACGAAAAAGCCAGCGTCGCTGGCTTTTTTGTGTCTGTAAAGAGCTATGCGCAGCGCCTGCGGCCCCCAAAAGAATTTCGCTTATACTGGCAAAAACGGCCAACTTCGCTGGCCGTTTTTGCCAGTATAAGCACGGGTTTTGAGGGCGTTAGCCCTCATGTTGATGCACATGAGCCGCACGCTCCCTCCCTTCTCCCCCACTTCTGGCTCTTATGGGCCAGAAGTGGGTTGCCTTCTGGCACTGATTCACGTATTATGAAAAGAGAACACTTTGTGATCTTCGTGTGTGTCTCAAGTTTGAAGGAGAGCCGCGTGTCGCTGAACTCCGTGCCCTCACTGGCGCTTCACGCAACCGGTACGCGTCGAGCCCAACCTTTGCCTGCGGAGGAGCAGCTCGCGCTGTTGTTTCATCTGACTGATCTTGCTCCCCAGGTTGGCTCTGATGAATGGCCGCCCCATCCACCTGATGCGACGGCTGCAGCGTATCTCGAGTGTGAACGCATTATC
The DNA here is from genome assembly GCF_002532075.1 of Candidatus Chloroploca asiatica. Classification (GTDB taxonomy): domain Bacteria; phylum Chloroflexota; class Chloroflexia; order Chloroflexales; family Chloroflexaceae; genus Chloroploca; species Chloroploca asiatica. Next base: position 112,036 of record NZ_LYXE01000127.1, read on the forward strand.
CGCCAGCATTCCAAGAGTTTCTATTTTAGTTCGCAGTTTCTTGCCCCTGATGTGCGTAAGGCGGTACGTGCCCTCTATGCGTTCTGCCGTATGACCGATGATACGGTTGACATGGCAACAAGTGATCCGGCTCGTGCGCTCGCTGCCTGGGTACAACAGGTGCGCGCACCACGCCCGGTTCCCGATAATCCGGTGCTTGTTGCCTGGTACGATACCCGTGTGCGTTATCAGTTGGCTCCCCAGCTTGTTGATGAGCTGCTTGCCGGGGTGGCGATGGATTTGACTATCAATCGCTACGAGACGTTTGCTGACCTCTGGCTCTATTGCTATCGGGTGGCGTCGGTTGTTGGTCTGTTGGTGATGGGTATTACCGGCCACGCTCCTGGGGCAGAACCCTATGCGATCAAGCTGGGGGTCGCCCTCCAGATGACCAATATTCTGCGCGATGTCGGCGAAGATGCGCGCCGTGGCCGAGTCTATCTGCCCCAGGAAGATCTAGAACGGTTTGGTTTGACCGCCGATGATATCCTGGCTGGGGTCTATGATCGCCGTTTCCGCGATCTCATGCGCTTTGAAATTGACCGCGCCCATCGCCTCTATGAGGAGAGTTGGCCCGGTATTGCACTCTTGCCCCCTGAGAGCCGGTTTGCTGTTGCTGCGGCGAGCCGGGTCTATCAGGGTATTCTTGATAAAATTGTCTTGAACCATTATGACGCCCATACCCGCCGAGCCTATTTGAAGCTCCACGAGAAGTTGGTGCGTATGCCCCGGATCTGGTGGGGTGTGAGGAGATTTAAGTAATTCTATGACGACAATGGTTGCCGTGAATCGCAGCAAGGCGCCCCAAGTCTGGCCGCGGTGGCTCTTTGATACCTTTTTGTGGGTGCTCTTGCTTGGCCCAATTATCTCGCCGCTCTTCCGGGCGACCGGGTTGCCGCTGGTGAGCGATGCCGGCGTGCTCGCTCGCGATCTGCTCTCCATCTATGTCTGTCCAACCCCTGAGCGCTCGTATCTGCTCTTTGGGTTGCCGATGGCCGTCTGTGCGCGCTGCTGGGGCGCAACGCTTGGTCTTTGGGGTGCACGCTTGCTCGTTGGCCGCTGGACGACTGATGCTGCCCGCCCACCCGCCGTGGTCGGCTGGTTCCTGGGCCTGCCCTGGCCGATACGCCTGTTGCTCTGTGCCCTCCCGTTTTTGCTCTGGCCCCTTGAAATTGTCGGCCATTATCAGGGCCTCTGGTTTGCCCCGATGTGGCTCTTACTGCTCAATGGCATCCAGGCTGGGTTTGCGGCTGGTCTCTTCTTCTGCTCGATCTGGCCCGGGATGTGGACCCCCGCCCACCATGGGTATGCTGCATAGTCTGGAAGGCTTTATCGTGCGTTTTTTGCTTCTATGCGGGTTGTGTCTGCTGCTCGTCGGGTGTTCCCTCCCGCCGATGCCGCTTGGCCAACGCCCTGATCCGACGGTTGAAGCGATTCAGACCCAGGTTGCGCTGATGGCCGAGGAACAGTTGCTCATGCTGGAGGCAACCCCGACCCCTCGCCCTCCATTACCAGTGCTGCCAACGCTTCCTCCCGTCTCGCCTCAGCCGACCCTTGGCGCTGAACTGACTGAACCATTGCTCAGTCAGGAGCGCTTGTTGGTTGAGTTGTTTCGTCGCGCTAATCCGGCTGTGGTGAGTATTGATGTGCTGGGCAGTAGTTTGCCCAGCAATCATCCGGCTATTCCTGGCTTGCCTGATGCCCGTTCCGGTCAGGGCTCGGGGTTTCTTTATGATGATCAGGGCCATATTGTGACCAATAATCACGTGGTTGCCCGGTCGTCACAGTTGCAGGTGCGCTTTTTTGATGGGACGACGGCGCTCGCTGATCTGGTGGGTACCGATCCTGATAGCGATCTCGCGGTGATCAGAGTTCGTCGCCTGCCTGAAGGCGTCGGCCCCCTCACCCTTGGCGAGTCACGTGCGGTTGAGGTTGGTCAGACGGCGGTCGCGATTGGTAGCCCCTTTGGTGAGCAAAACACCTTGACGGTTGGGGTGGTCAGTGGTGTTGGTCGTACCCTTCGTGGTCCAACTCGTTCGATTGGCACCTATAGCATTCCGAATATTATTCAGACCGATGCGTCGATCAATCCTGGCAATTCGGGTGGCCCATTGCTGAATATTCGGGGTGAAGTCATTGGCGTGAATACGGCGATTGCGGTCAGTCAGGGCAATAGCTCGTTTGAAGGGGTTGGGTACGCCGTGCCCGCGAGCACTGTGGCCAAGGTTGTTCCTGGCCTGATCAGTGAAGGTCGTTTTGACCATCCCTGGATGGGTATCGCCATGCTTTCACTTGATGCGCTGATGGCCGAACGGCTTGGTCTTGAGGTCGATCGTGGGGTGTTGATTACCGATGTGCGTTCGCCTAGCCCTGCTCAGCGCGCTGGTTTGCGGGCGGGTACCGGTGAACCGATTGAAGGCATGATGTCGCTCCAGGCCGGTGGCGATATTATTATCGCTATTGGTGGTCAGTTTGTTGCTGATAGCGATCAATTGCTTGGCTTGCTCGATCTCAATTACCGTGCCGGTGATACGGCAGTGCTGACGGTTGTTCGTGCCAATGGTACCACCGAAGAGGTTGACCTGCTGCTCGACGCTCGTCCCTAAAGCCCCTCGTTGCACACAAAAACGCCAGCAACGCTGGCGTTTTTGTGTGCAACTGTGTCACCCTGCGCGGAGCGAAGCATCTCTGTCATTGGGACGCCTGAGACCCTTCACTCCGCTCAGGGTGACACAACGACTATTTAGCGTTGCAACACAAAGGTTGCCACGCGCACCTGATTGCTGCGCAACCCCTGCCCCACGATGCTCCAGTTTCCCACCGGATCGCGGGTCTCGGTGAGGAAGCCGATCAGGATTGAGCCATCACTGTTGGCTCGCGCCAGATAGGGCAGTGCGCGGGTGGTGCCATTGGGCAAGTTCAACCAGAGCGCAATGTCTTCGCCGGGTTGATATCCATGCGCTTCAAAGCCTTGCACCGTGCCGGGTGATGTCGGATCGGGGAAGACCCGCGAATTCAGATTGACTGGCGGTGGGCAGGTGCTTGGGTCGCCTTCAGGGATCGGGCCAGTCGGCGGTGCGTGCGGTGGCAAGGGCTGGCGGAGTTGGCACGGTACCAGGAAGGTGCCGAGCGTGCTCAGGCGCACATTGCTCCCCACCAGTTCAAAGCGCCCGCGCTCGAAATACTGGACAACATAGTTGCCTCTGCCGTCAAGCTCCTGAACGAGTTCTTCGCTGATGGGGAAGCCGAAAATTGGCAACCCACCACGGCGCTCCCAGAAGCTGCGGAACGCCCCGCGCAGGGTATGACCTGTCTCGGGGAAATAGCGCACACCGGGCTGATTGACCGGGGCCAGGCGGGGGAAACCCTGCCCGGTTGCCGTAAGGTATTCACGTCCTACTAAGCCCAGGCTGACCACCGCCGTATTGTTGACCACATCGAGCTCGAACCGTGCCCGCTCAAAAAACTGCGCAACCCGTCCGTCCTTATTCTGGATAAACTCCTCGGAAAGAGGATAACCAAAAATCTCGACCCCACCGTTCCGTTCCCAGAAGGAGCGAAACGCCCCCCCAAGATAATGTCCCGTTTGCGGAAAATAGATCCTGCTCTGGGCCTCAGCGGGCGCGGCTGGCATGGTGCCAAAGAGCATCAATACTGCCAGGAAGACCAGGAGCCCTGCCCACCATCTGTGTCGCTGCCTCATGTCTTTTTCCTTACCATAGCGTAAAGCGAATTCTTGCCACTCTGGAGTAGTTCGGCCTTGTCTTTACCTGCTTTGTGCATGGTAAAATAACCGTTTTATCGTTTACACGCCTTCAGGCTCATCATACGCGATGGGATCTGTGCTGTCAAGGGTATGGGCGGCGCATATGCGCCGCCCATACCCTTGACAGCAAGGTGAACAGCGTGTTGGCGTCAAAAGAACCGCCTTCTTTGCAAGATACTGGGCTTAGGTGCTGGTCAGCGGCTTTCCGAGTAAAAGCTGTATAATAGAAGCAACAAACAAGCCCCTTTGTGTCTGGCTGGAGTGGCCTGGAAAGGTAGAACGATGACGACCATTCCGATCATTGTTGATCCTGCTGTTGCTCGCAAGAGTGTGCTCTATCGCGCACCGCTTGATGAGGATCAGACAACAGCACAAGCGGTGGCCGCCATTGTGTCTGAAGTTCGTGCGGGTGGCGATGCGGCGCTGCGGATCCTGAGTGAGCGTTTTGATGGTGTTGCGCCCGCGTCGATCGAGGTGCCCCGTGCGGAGTGGGTTGCTGCGGCTGAAACCTTGCCCCCCGATTTACGGGCGGCCCTCGAACTATCAGTCACGGAAATTCGTCGTTTTCATGAGCGTCAGGCCCGCAACTCCTGGATCGATTTCAGCGTCGAAGGGGTGCGTGGTCAACTGGTGGTTCCTCTTCAGCGGGTCGGCGTCTATGCCCCGGGTGGGGCGGCTCCTTTGCCGTCGTCATTGATCCATGCGGCCGTGCCTGCTCAGGTGGCTGGCGTGGAACAGATTGTCGTCTGTTCGCCTCCCCAGGCGGCGACGGGCAAGCCCTCGGTGCTTGTGCTCGCTGCGGCCCATCTCGTGGGGGTTGATCAGGTCTTTGCGGTCGGTGGAGCGCAGGCGATCGCCGCGATGGCCTATGGTACCGAGAGTGTCCCGCGGGTCGATAAAATTGCTGGCCCTGGGAATCGTTTTGTCATCCAGGCCAAGCGTCTGGTCTATGGGGCGGTAGGGATCGAGAGTCTGCCAGGCCCGACTGAGACCCTCGTGATTGCTGATCTGTCGGCGAATCCACGGTATGTGGCCGCCGATCTGCTTGCCCAGGCTGAACATGTCGAGGCAAGCGCGATCTTGCTTACGCCGTCACCCGAACTCGCCGTGGCGGTGCAGACCGAACTTGAACGGCAGTTGCAATTGCTGCCCGAGCCAAATGCAACGGCGGCGGCTGAAGCTGTGAGCCAGCGTGGTGCGATTGTGCTGGTACGCGATCTTGAAATGGCATTTGCTCTGTCCAATGAGTATGGTCCGGAACATCTCTGTTTGCTGCTCGAAGAGACCTGGCCGTATGTCGGGATGGTACGCAATGCCGGGGGCATCTTTCTTGGGGAACAATCCTTTGAAGTGCTTGGTGATTATTGTGCCGGGCCTTCACATATTATGCCCACCGAGGGAACAGCGCGTTATGCGTCGCCCGTCAATGTTGATGATTTTCGCAAGGTGATCTCGTTGGTTGGACTCAATGCAACTGGGCTCGCCCGGATTGGCCCCGCAGCGCAGCGCCTGGCCGAGGCCGAAGGTTTGTATGCCCACGCTGCGGCGGTACGCGTTCGCCTCGAACCCGCTGAGGACGCGGATGACAAGGGCTGAGACTGGTGGGCTATGCTAGTTCGGTGTTTGGAAGTAAAAAATCTTTGCTGAAAGGTAGTCTGTATGGCCGGCTTTTTTGTAACCTTTATCAACTTGCTCTTTCAAGTTCTGTTGTTTGCCATTCTTGGACGGGTCATCGTCTCGTGGATTGATCCGATGGGCAATATGCGTGTGACGCAGATCCTACGTGAGTTGACCGAGCCAATTCTGGCACCGATCCGCAGTGTGTTGCCGACAATGGGTATGATTGATCTCTCACCTCTGGTGGCGCTGCTTTTGCTTCAGTTGCTCCAGAGTCTCATTATGCGAGCAATCTAAATGGCGCGTCGTGATCGCTTTTTACTCGTGGTTGTCTTTCTGGCCGGCGTTGGTACGCTGGGGATCGAGATGGTGATGCCACGGTTGCTTGCGCCCTTTTTTGGGACGTCGCAACCGATCTGGGCGGTGGTGATCGGGATGACCCTCGCCTATCTTGCGGTAGGCTATTGGCTTGGTGGGCGGCTTGCTGACCGTTACCCCGATGAACGGTTGCTCTACTGGTTCATTGCATGGGCTGGCTTGCTCTGTGCGGTTATTCCGCTCATCGCCCGGCCTGTGCTGCTCTTTGCCCAGGGAGCGCTGCGTACGGTGGCCGCAGGCGGGTTTCTTGGGGCCTTGCTTGTTGTCCTGTTGCTCTTTGCTGCCCCGGTGATTCTGATGGCGACCGTGGGGCCGTTTGCGGTACGTTTGCGCCTGCGTGAGGCTGCCCATGGGGTGGAAGAAGCAGGCCGCACGGCAGGAACCATTTCGGCCCTCTCGACGGTTGGTTCGATTGTCGGTACGTTTCTGACGGTGCTCCTTCTGCTGCCTCTGATTGGCTCTAGTGCGACCCTCTTTCTCTTTGCGGCCTTTCTGATCATACTGGCCTTCGTTGGGCTGCGTGATTGGCGCGTTGGGATGATGCTCGCGGTTGTTGCGGCCCTCTTTGGGGCGCATATGTTCAATACGGACACCATCAAGCGTGCTGATTGTGGGGGTTGTCGCTTGCTTGCAGAGCGTGAGTCGAACTATAACTATATTCAGGTGGCCGAACAAGAGGTGATCTACCAAGGTGGCCGGGTTGATCCCCGCCGTGTTCTGATGCTCAATGAGGGTCAGGCCTTGCACTCGATCTATCGGCTCCGCTACCGCGAGACGGGGAATCCGCTTGATCTGTTGACCGATGGTGGCCCGTGGGATTATTTTACGGTGGCGCCGTTTGTCTATGCCGCTAAGGATCCGCAGCAAGTACAAAGCTTTGCTATGCTTGGCTCGGCGGCTGGGAGCATTCCCAAACAGTTCCTTGCGATCTATGGGCCGCAGACGCGCATTGATGCGGTTGAAATTGATGGGCGGATTGTCGAGTTGGGCCGTCGCTATTTTGATCTGGAAGATCGCGATCCGGCCTTCCCGTTCTATACGACGTATGTCGCTGATGCACGGTACTGGCTGGCCACGACTGATCAACAGTATGATGTGATTGGTATGGATGCCTATCATCAACCCTATATCCCCTTTCACCTCACCACGGTTGAGTTTTTTACCGAAGTGAAGGCGCGCCTCAACCCCCAAGGCGTTGCCGTCGTCAATGCCGGTCGGCCAGCTAGTGGTGACGATCGTCTCGTCAATGCCCTTGGCTCGACGATGCTCGCCGTTTTCCCCGAGGTCTATGTCATTGATACGCGTTTTGCCAATGCGATCCTGATTGGTGTCAATACGCCAGCCGGTGATGGCGTGACGAACTTTATCCGCAATGCCGAAACGATTGCGACGCTTGCCGAAACGAAGACGCAGTATCAGGCTTTGCAACTCGTGATGTACTGGTCACTCAATGAAGGTCGTTTTGGCCCTGTGCGCCCGTTTACCCCGACCCAGGCGCGTTTTACGCCCTTTACCGATGATCTTGCCCCGGTTGAACGCCTGATCGATGGCTTGATTCTGCGCGAGGCCATTGGGGGATCATGAGATCTGTTCAGGTGGTTTTGGGCGGCTTTGCCGCCCAAAACCACCTGAACAGATCTTTGGAGAGGGGGGCCGCACGGTTTGACAAGCAGCCGGGAGGTATGCTACTGTTAAGATGTGGGAAAATATGGCATCGTCCTGCTGTCGCAGGTCAAGGGTAGCAAAGGTCTGTCAGGTGATGAACAACGGATTGCGAGCATATGTCCGGCGTCGGTGCGGCGCTAACCGAGGGGCGGTGATGATACAGCCAGACCGGGCTGATCGTGCCGCGTACCGTCGTGGCCCCGGCATCGGTGTGGCACTGCAAGCGATCCAGTCTGTCTCGACGCGCTGTCAGACCTGGGATCAAACGCTCTAGCCGGGGCACCATGCATAACCCCCGTGCGAAGAGCTTTTGTTTCAGCGACAAAGGGTTCTTTGAAGGGGGTGGGCGCCTTGGGCCAGCGTGTTCTCGTCCTTAATGCGAGCTACGAGCCACTGCAACTCATCTCGGTTCGTCGTGCCGTTGTCTTGCTCCTCCAGGAGAAAGCCGAGCTCATTGAGGCTGCAGAGGCTCAGCTTCGCGCCAGAGCGATAAGTTTTGATGTGCCTTTGGTGATTCGTCTCGTACGGTATATTCGCATCCCGCGCAAGCTCAAGTTGCCCTGCTCGCGTCGGGGTGTCTTTGCGCGTGACCGTGAGACGTGTCAGTATTGTGGAACCCAACCCGGACGAGCACATTTGACGATGGATCATGTGCTGCCACGTTCGCAGGGTGGCATGACGACCTGGGACAATGTGGTGACGGCTTGCCGTGATTGCAACCATCGCAAAGGTGGTCGCACACCTGAACAGGCGCATATGGTGTTGTTGAGTACGCCTCGTCAGCCCCAATATATGGCCTTTGCGTTGCTCGGTGAACTCGAACGCCACGATGTTTGGCGTAAGTATGCCTTTGGCTAATCATGATCTCGGGCGGTTTGGTGAGGCCGCTGCAGCTGCACACCTGCGACGTGCGGGCTATGTCATTGTAGGCCGTAACTGGCGTTGCCCACTTGGTGAACTTGATCTGGTCGCTCGTAAGGGCGACCAGCTGCTGTTTGTCGAAGTCAAGACCCGCCACGTGGGGGCCTGGTTGCCCGAAGATGCCCTTGGCCCCGCCAAGGCCCGGCGTCTCGTGCAATTGGCCTATACCTATCTCACCGAGTTGCAGTTGCCACTTGATAGCCCCTGGCGGATCGATTTGATTGCTATTGAGCTTGATGCCTCTGGGCGTATCTGCCGCCTTGACCATATTGAAGGCGCAGTCGAGGGCGAAGGTTAATTGATTGTCACTGATTGTAGTCACATTGCACCTTGTAGTTTATGCCATGAAGATTGACTTTTATGTCATGGCTCTGTTATACTTGAAGCCTCAAAGGTTAGAATGGGCCTAGAATGAGAGAACCTTGCGTTTGCTCCACACACCTGTTATCGTCGGCCATCTGGCCCCTGATCTCGATTGTCTGGTGGCGATCTGGCTTTTGATGCGTTTTGGTGATGCTGCTGACGCTGAATTGGAGTTTGTTCCAGCCGGACGTACCCTCGATGATCGGCCAGTTGATGCTGAACCATATATCATCCACGTTGATACCGGTAGCGGTCGTTTTGATCACCACGATGCCGCTGATCCTACCCTGAGTGCCGCTGAACTGGTGCGCCGTGAGGTTGCGCCTGATGACGAGGCGTTACGCCGTCTTGTTGATCAGGTGACGCGTATTGATAATGCTGAAGCGTATGGTGGGCGTCAGCCGATCTTCTTCAATATTACCGATCTCATTGCTGGCTACAACGCGCTCTTTCCGAATCGCCCCTATCACGTTGCCCAGGCGATGTTGCCTAATCTTGATGCATGGTATGAGCATGAGCAGCGCAGTTTGCGCCTTGAGCGTGCGTTTAACCGCAGGCTTGAGTTCCAGACACGGTGGGGCCTTGGGATTGCGATGGCAAGCGAGGATGGCGGTTCAAGTCGGCTTGCCTATAGCTGTGGCGCGGTGCTCTATGCTTATCGCGATGGCCATGGCTATATGGGGGTGGCTGCCCAGAATCGTTCCTGTGTCGATCTTGGGGTGGTCTACCGTGATTTGAAGCGCGTTGATGCTGACGCCGATTGGTATTTGCATCCCGGGAAACGGATGTTGCTCTGTGGTACCCCCAAGTCGCCGCCACGTGTGCCTTCGGCGCTCTCGCTCGAAGAACTGGTGGATGTCTTGAAGCGACGGTGATTGCGGGGCCTGTGCTATAATGCCGTCGCATGGAATACCCGCCAGGTTCGCGGAGAAAAAATGACAGCATGACTCGATACCTCGTTCGTACCTTACTCCTTTTGGCTGTGTGTGCCCTGTTTGTGACCGCCTCCCCCACGCTGGCGGCTTTTCCCAATGATGTCACCCTTCATCAGATCAAGCCCAAACCTCCTGTGTCGCCGCTGACGCTTGTCCGGGGGAGTGTGACCGCACGCCCCTATGCGGTGATGCTCGATAACCATCCGATGGCCTATCCGCAGGTGGGCCTCAACCAGGCCCCGCTGGTCTTTGAGGCGCTCGCCGAGTTTGGCATTACCCGCTATATGGCGCTGTTTGTGCCCGGGATTACGCCCGAGTTGCCCACCATTGGCCCGGTGCGCAGTGCCCGCTCGTATTTTGTGGAGTATGCCAAGGGAATGCAGGCCGTCTATGTGCACGCAGGCGGTGCCCCCGATGCGTTGACGATGGCGCGCACGTCGGTCGAATTGCTTGATATGGACGCGCTCCGCGTTGATGCTGAACGCTATTTCCGTCGCGTGGGCGATCGCCAGGCTCCGCATAATCTTTTTACTTCAACACGCGAACTCGCCGCCTTTGCTGAGGCGCAGGCGCTCGCCGAGGTTGATCTGAGCGAAATGGGTTTTTTGATCAAGCCCGATTTGCCCCTGGTTCGTCGGCCTGTAGCCCAACAACTCAGCTACTATTTCCTGTACCGTGAGTCGTTTGTGGCCTGGAAGTATGACCGCACCAGCAATAGCTATCTCTATTTTCGGCAGAATCGCCCGCATGTTGACGGAGCGACGGGGCAGCAACTTCGTTTTAAGAATGTGGTTGTGTTGGAAGTGCCCGAGCGCCCTATTCCTGGCGATCCCAAGCAGCGCATTGAACAACAGGTGATCGGCGAAGGTCCGGCTCGGGTCTTTCTGGATGGTCGCATGATCGAGGCGACATGGCGTAAGGGCGCTGGCTTTGCGCCGTTGCGTATCTATGGCCCCGGTGGAACCGAACTGACCCTGAATGGCGGGCCGGTCTGGATTGCCGTGTTGCCGTCGCTCGATCATTTGACGGTGGAGTTATGAACCTTGTCAGACTCTGCAATCGGTTGAGCATTGTGCTGCTAGGCTTGCTTGTCCTGGTTGCTGCGCATGTAGAGGCCGCCCCGCAGCAGCAACAGGCGCAACCCGCCCTCGCCCCAACCTATCGTATTTTTGCCACCCGCGAAGGCCTGGTGGGTCATATGACGGGCAATGGGCATATTATTCAGCCGCGTGACCGCTTTGTGGCCCTGCCTTCGTGGGCGGTGCTCTCCCCAAAAGGCACCGACCGCTATCGGGTACGGGTTACCTATAAGGGTCGGAGTGTGGTGGTGCCTGTCTGGGATGTTGGTCCGTGGAATACGCGTGACGATTATTGGAATCCGGATCGCCGCTATCGCGATCTGCCGGTTGGACGCCCCATGGCCGAGGCGGCCTTTTTTGATGGCTATAATGGCGGTCTCGATGAACGTGGCCGTCGGATTAATAATCCCAATGGGATCGATATTGCCGATGGAACCTTTTGGGACGATCTCTTGATGACGCGTAATGATTGGGTTGAGGTGAGCTTTCTCTGGTTGGGGGCTGATCCTGGCCCTGGTGCGGCGATTACGATCAATCCTCCCCCACCTTCTGCGCCTGCCCCGCCGCCTTCGCCAACCAGCCTGCCTCCCGCGCCCGTTGAGGCCGAAGCAGGGTCAATCGTTGTCGACGACGGGGCCGCAGGCTATCGTGTGCAGGGCGATGGCTGGAATAATGCCAGTTGTGGTATGAATGGCAGTCATGCCTGGATCGCTTCGACGTCTGATGCCACTCGCTCGACGGCAGCAGCGGTATGGACGCCTTCCTTGCCTTCGGCTGGGAGCTATGAGGTACTGGCGTATCTGCCGAACTGTGGCAGCCCGGCGACCACCTCGGCACGTTATCAGGTGACCCACGATGATGCGGTGACCAGTGTCACGCTCAACCAGCAGGCGCTGGCGGGAACCTGGGTCTCGTTGGGTACCTACAGTTTTGGCCGAGTCACCGGGGTGCAACCGCAGGTGGAGTTGAGCAATGTGACCGGCGAGAACGGACGGGCCGTCCGTTTTGATGCCATCGCGTGGGCCCCGCGCCTCGACACCGAGCCCCCTGTGAGCAGCATCGAACTGATCGAGCGCAAAGGCAACGGCTATCAAATCACTTGGGGCGGAACCGATGCTGCGAGTGGCATCGCGAGCTACGATGTGCAGGTACGGATCTTGCCACGCGGCGGTTGGACCGACTGGCGCATGCAGACGACCTTGACGACGGCCTGGTTTGGGCCAGATGAAGGTAAACATTTCGCGTTTCGGGTACGTGCCCGTGATCGGGCGGGCAACCTGGAACCCTGGCCTAACGAGGCGCAGATGGATACAACGTCATCGTAGGGGCACGGCGCTACCGTGCCATGCGCCGTGCCCCTATGGGTTATATACTGTAGCTTCTCTGGGTTTGGCGAGGTAGGCGCGGTTACGTCCTTCGCTCTTCGCACGGTAGAGGGCATGATCCGCCGCAGTAATCAGTTCGTCGTGGGTATGGCCGTGCTCGGGGAAGATTGCCACGCCAATCGAGGTGGTAATGTTAGGCAGACGTTGCCCTTCGTGGCCTAGATCAAGGTTACTGATCGCTTCACGCAGGTTATTGGCACGGCTGAGGGCATTTTCTTCAGTCATGCCAGGCATGATCAGCAGCATCTCTTCGCCGCCAAAGCGACAGGCGATGTCTTCACCACGTAAGCTCGTGCTGAGAAAGCGCCCCAGAATGCGCAATGTTGTATCGCCGGCATCATGCCCGAAGGTGTCGTTGATATGCTTGAAGTAATCAATGTCAAGCAGCATAATGCCCAGGGTGCGCTGATGGCGTTGCGCTTCAATCAATTTAGGGCCAAGGATTTCATTGACAAAACGCCGGTTGAAGAGCCCGGTTAACGGGTCGCGGATCGCCTGCTCACGCAGGTCTTCGCGCAGTTGCAGACTTGCCAGGGCGAGGGCGAGCAGATCCGCTGTACGAATTGCGAGCGAAAGTTCACGTGGCTCTTCCGCGTTGCCAGAACCCGGTTCTCCATACAGACACAGCAGGCCCGAGGGCTCACGGTTGGCGTGGAGTTGCACACAGAGCAACGGATCCCTGATCGGCAGACAATCAGCACAGGCCTGGGCCTTACCTTCATTGTTGGGATAGGCAAAACGGGTGTTGGTTTGCATCGCCGGGCAGGTTGAGGTAATCTGGTCAGGATACGTGTCATCCTGCTTGCCCCACGTGCCAACCCGGTGGTAGACCGCAGCCTTGTCCCTATGATGATAGAAGACACCGGCGTAGCCTTCGAAGATCTCTTGCAACAAAGGAATACTAACCGCATAGGCCTCTTCAAGGCTCTGGCTTTGCTGCAAACGGCTGCTGAGGCGATTGAGCAACTCCTGTTCCTTGACATCGCGGGCGAGTTGCTGATTCACCCGGCGCACTTCGGCCTCGGCCTGTTCGAGTTCAGCTACATGGCTTTCGAGATTGCCGATCAACTCGCGCAGGCGGGCCGTCATCCGGTTAAAGGCCACGGTGAGCGCACCTATCTCATCGTTGTGGCGGGGATGAGCAATCAGTTGCAAATCACCGGCGGCAATGCGGGTGGCCGTATCAGCCAGGCTCGCCAGCGGTTTGGCAATGCCTCGGGCGGCAAAGAGGGCCGAGATAAGCGCGAACAGCATAGCTGTCAGGGCAATCACGATAGTGAGTTGCAGAGTCGCGTAGATCGTCTGAAAAGCCTCGCGCTCTTCTTGTTCGGCCACGAGCACAAATTGCAGTGAGGGGAGCCAATGGTACACTCCGATGACACGTTGCTGGCGATAGTTGTCGTAGATCCCAGCCGCATTGGTCTGATCGCGGATCACCTGTTCCATAATCGGTGTATGCAGGCGCAAGATCTGGGTGCGGCGGTCGGCAAAGCGTGAGTCGGTGAGCAACAGGTAATTCGGTCCGACGAGATAGGTTTCACCGGTCTCCCCCAGGCCTGCTCGTTGCAGCATGATCTCGTTGAGCGTGCGGGCGCTTGCGCGTCCAACCAGCACGGCACGGGCGCGCCCTGCGACATCGTAGACGGGCTGCGAAACGACGACGGGGCTACTCAAGCCCTGGGCGGTCGCCGAGGAGAGGGATTGCACATAGGTGCCCTCGATGCCCCGCCAGAAATATTCTTGGAGCGAGTGAACCTGGCCCTCTTTCGCAGGATCCGTTGCCACCAGCGCACGACCTTGAGGATTCAGGAGCAAAACTTCTTCAAATAACCCGGTTGATGCGATAACGCCATCAAAATGAATTCGTAATTCGTTATATGATTCGGTATAGGCTGTCGAACCCGGTTCATTGGTCAGCAATGGTTCGATCAGGCGCGGCACTTGATGGGGATAGACGATTGCTCCCATATGGATGCGTAGGCTCTCGATCCATGCAACAATCTGTTCTTCTTTGAGGGTCGCAACGGACTCGAGCTGATTGACAACCTGTGCTTGGCCACCACGCAACCCCAGTAGCACCGAACTACCGCCAATCAAGAGCATCGGAAGCAAAACCAATAGCATGGAAGCTATGAGTAAACGATTCCGGATGGTGCCAAGGCGCAAGCCAGAAAAAAGGCTTGCGCCTTGGCTGGTCAGGTGCTTGAAACGGCCAGCAACGTGCTCCATAAAAGCCAAGGTCTTGCTAGTCTGTCCACAAAAGTTTTCGGTATCTGGCCGACAACGCATGTGGGCTGTGACAACGCATGTGGGCTGAGCTTGTCAAAGCCCACATGCATTGTAGCATACGTCGTGTACTGACTATTTTTTGGTCTCTGTATTGACAGGTTGCACCTCATGAATAATCACATGCATACTTTGCCACCATGAAGGTGGGTGAATGTAGGCATTGGAGGCACTGGGCCAGTTTTGCCAGTAGGTTTCATCAAAGGAGATCAGTTGCCTATATTGTACTAGAGGAATGAAGGGTAATTCTTCAAGCCAAATGGCACTGGCTTCAACAAAGAGTGGTTCGATGCGGGCATCGCCAAGTGGCAACGCGCCTATCGCGTCAACGAGGTCGCTGTAGGCCTCGTTGCTCCAGCGTACCTGGTTATTATAGTTGGTGACAGGTATCCCGATAGGTTGCGCCCAACGGGCGTGGTAGCGATTCATTGAGGCCCAGGGCTCGTTGATCGAGCCACAGCTATCCCAGTCAATCATGGCATCAAAGACACCATTGGTCTTGTGGTAGACCCATTCGTTATTGGTGAGGGCTTTGGAGGAGGCGTTGATCCCGACGGCTTTGAGCCGTGTGGCGATCAGCTCGGCGCTACGTTGCATCGTGGTCGAGGCTTCGTGAACGTGGATCGTCAGGCTCAGTTGGCTGCCGTCTTTTTCATAATACCCGTCGCTACCGAGGCTCCATCCCTGGCCCTCGATCAACTGGCGAGCTAGCTGAGGATTGTGTTGCATCAACGGGTACTGTTCATAGAGACCGGCCTGTTCGAGTAGCTGAACATAACGATCAAGCGGTGGATAGGCGGGGAAGAAGTGGCGTGATGCAGTAGTGGTTCCCTCATAGGCATCGGTGACAAGCTCCTGGCGATCAAGGGCATAGTTGACGGCCCAGCGCAGGTCTTTATCGCCCCAGGGTTGCTGGAGGGTATTGAATGAGAGTGTGCGTGAGCAGGGGTCGATCCACGAAAAGGGCACTCCATCGAGCCAGGTGACCAGGTTGGGCTTGAGTGCAGCGATGGCCTGATACTCTTCGAGGGTGACATTGCCAAGCGAATCGAGGTGTTCGACAGCCTGAGCCAAGTCTGCCTCCATATTAACGGACGTCCAGATAAGCCGTTTTGGTGCTGGTAAGGGCTTGAAGCCCGCCTCGACACCCCACCAGTCATCATCACGGACATAGACGAAGGTGATTTCGTTAAAGCTCTCGAGCACGTACGGCCCGGTAAAGACCGGCCAACCCTGGGCGGGATCATAGTTGGTAAACGTGTACGGATCTTTATCACGCCAGATATGCTCGGGGACGAGGTTGAAGCTGCCCCAGACTTTGACCGAGAAGAAGTCAAGCTGAAAGCGCGGATTGGGGGCGGTCAACTGGAAGCGTACGGTATGTTCGTCGACCGCTTCGACTGATTCGATCGAGTTGGTCAGACCCGCAAAGAAGTCGAGTTCGAGATCGGGATGTTCGAGCAAAAGATTGATACTAAAGACGACATCTTCAGACGTCAATCGCTCACCATCGCTCCAGCGTACCCCTTTACGCAGGGTCAACGTCCAGACATCCTGTTCTGGATTAGGATCCATACGCTCGCCGAGCCATGGCTCGATCACGCCACTCTCGTAGTTGAGGATAAAGAGGGGCTCGATCATCGCCTGATGCAACCCTTTATCGAGGCGCGCATTGCGGGCAAAGGGATTCCATTGTTCCGGCTCGTCAACATTACCCGAGAGCATATCAAAGATGACCGCCTGGGCACGCTCGGCTGGATCATTGATCAGTTCGGGAGGCAAATCAACCACGAAGGCGGCGGGCGAATCCTCGGCGGTGCTGACTAGGGCCTGCTGAGGGAGGCTTGTTGGTGCAATGCTTGTCGTCGAGCCACAGGCGGTGCTCACAAGGATAACCATAATGATGAGGATCCAACGGTGCGCATGCATAGCCATATAGGTGCTCCTCTTTTTGGCCCAGGATCGGGTATATTTTCAGTATAGTGAGAGGATGTACCAGTCTATTACCAGGGCGACCATACCAAGAAACGTGCGTATGATGACGAAAACGACCAGCAAAGCTGGTCGTTTTCGTCATCATACGCACGGGGATTGTTCGCGACAGCCGGCTACACCAATGCACGCTTCGTGGCGATGCGCAATGTGCGCTCTCAGGCGAGAAATGCGCCTATTGAGGTGTAAAACGGGACGGCAGCCTCGATCATTGGCACGTGGCCGCAGTTGTCGAGCAAGAGAAGCCCTGCATCAGGCAGGGTATTGGCGAGGGCCATCACTGCTGTTGGTGGAAAGAGCGGATCTTCGCGCCCACTCACAACCAACGTTGGTACCCGTACCTGTTCGGCGGCAACGATGACAATCGGATCACCTGAACTGCTTGCTGCTTCTAGGGCAACGCGCGGATCCATCGCGACTAGGTCTGCAACGCCGATCGCCATCGCAGCATAGGGGATCTCGTTCATGCGATAGACCACCTGTGAGGCCAGCATGATCGGCCAGGGCGGCGTCATCCACGCCATCTGCGTCCACGGTCGCAGCATCGTAAACCACGGCCCCCAGAGGCTCAGCCACGGTGCCCAGAGCGCGGCGTTCGTGCGGAGTTGGGTGTGCAGACCGGCAAAGACGCCCGCTTCGACTGAACTCCGCGGCAGCCCAAAGCTCGCCAGGATGGTCCGTGTTACCCGATCAGGCCGCGCCGCTGCTAGCAGCAAAGCAACCGCTGCCCCAAGTGAATGCCCACCGACCGTAACCTGCTCGAGGCCCAGAGCATCAATGGTCGCAAGGGCGCTGGCGGTCAACGTATCGAGCGTCGCCGGCGTTTTCGGTGGCGGTGACTCGCCAAACCCTGGCAGATCAAGCGCAATCAGATCGTGTTGTTCGGCCAATGTTGCAAACGCACCCATCCAATAGCGTGACGATCCACCCCATCCGTGGATCAGCAGCAAGGGCGAGCCTGTACCGGCACGTCGGTAAGCAAGGGGGCCAGTTGGCAGGTGGAGCCAGGAAACTTCGGGGAATTCCATCTTACTTCTTCTCTAGACGATCAATGATCGCCATCATGGTATGACTCTCGTCCGGAGCCAGCATCATCGTTGCAGCCAGGGCATTCGCTGTTTCGATACAGATCATAGAGGTGGATGCTTCATCAGCAAAATCAGGAATCTGCTCTGCCTTTGCGTGCCATGGGTTCCAGATCACCGTTGAATGACTGCCTTGCTTGGCGATTCTGATCGTGTGCCCTTGCACAGGATCTTCAAGGAAACACGTTGCGGTTGTGCCTTGATAAACCCGATCGATCTCTGCGCCAATGTTGACCGGCCCACTCTGGGTGTGGGTTTCATGCGTGACTTTATCAAAGTATGTAACGCCTTCAAGTCCTATGATGCCACACTGAGTTACATCAGTCACCTGAAAATAGCTGTGTAACGCGCCACTCCAGACAAAAGCTTCGGCATCCAGATTGGTGATCTTCAGCGCAACCTCCAGGTGTTTGCCAACTGTCACCGTTAGCGTTAAACGAAATGCATACGGCCACAGAGCCAGCGTTGTCTCGTCGTGGCTCAGGCTCAGTTG
The DNA here is from genome assembly GCF_002532075.1 of Candidatus Chloroploca asiatica. Lineage (GTDB taxonomy): Bacteria > Chloroflexota > Chloroflexia > Chloroflexales > Chloroflexaceae > Chloroploca > Chloroploca asiatica. The sequence continues at coordinate 130,040 of NZ_LYXE01000127.1, forward strand.
TAGCCACACGCCTGTCGCGTTGACGCCACTGCTATCTACCTGCCACCAGCGTTCACGCACAAAGCCATGCAGCGGTTTGCTAGGATCGCTGGGGTGCGCCCCAAACCAGGGCCAGCATATGGGGATGCCCCCATGTACCGGGGGGCGGTTGGCTTTGAGCGCTGCCTGACTGGCCCACAGCAAGGGTGGCCCCCCCACAGGCTGGTACGTCAACACCTGTCCTCGATACAACGCAACCGTCGCCGTACCCTCATCAGCCATGAGCCTGGCCGTGACCATCCCGCCTGGATCGTCAACAAACTCAACCCGTCCAGCAAGACCAAAACGTGCCTGCAAGCCTGTGCGATCCATACCCTATGCATTGCCTTTCAGTAGTCTGTCAACGAAGTTTTCCGACCCGCGGGCGGCCCGCCCGCTTCCGGAACAAAGCGGGCGGGCCGCCCGCGCTCCCAAATGGCACCCAACCACCCTTTTCAGACCGCTTGCAAGCGTTCGCATGCCCGACGTCAGCAACTTTGCGCCTTTGCGTCAAACAACTCGTCCTATGTACACAGGAAGGCCTCTAGTTCGGCTCGGGTTGGCGGGTTGGCCCCAGGGCGTGAGCAGGCAAGCGCAGCAGCAGCAGCCCCACGCCGCAAGGCTTCAGCCAGGTTTGCGCTGGGCATTTTGGTGAGGGTGTCGCGACTCAGCACTTCGGCGTCAGCCAGCGCAGCGAGCAACCCCGCGCTAAAGGTGTCGCCGGCTCCGACGGTGTCGGCTACCTGCACCTTGAACCCCGGTACATCGAGTTGTTCGACGCTATCGCCCTGTTGTCGCAAGGCCGTCACGCCTTCGCCACCACGCGTCAAGGCAACAACACAGGGGCCTGCCTCAAGTTGCGTGCGGGCATAAACGAGTGGATCGGTATCGGGGGCGAGCCAGGCAATATCGGCAGCACTCAGTTTGAGCAGATCGCACGCTGCGACTGCCTGGGCCACCGTAGCCCGGTAGCTTGCATCATCAGTGATCAGCCGTGGGCGCACATTGATATCGAGCGAAACCAGGGCACGTCCATGCAATGCCCGCGCTGCCGCCAGCGCTGCCGCCGGAGTTGTCCCGCGCAAGAGACTGATCCCGCCAAAATGGAGCAGGGCTGTTGTTTCGACCAGTTCGGGCGTGATATTCTCGGGTGTCAGCAACGTATCCGCTGCGGCAGTGCCATAAAACGTAAAAGCCGGTTCGCCATCCTCAATCGTTACAAATGCTAGGGTCGTGGGGGCTTCAACACTCGTCAGCCAGCGATCATTGATGCCTTCCTCGCGTACATGCGAGCGCAGGCGTCGGCCAAAATAGTCGTTGCCAACCTTGCTGACAAACGCCGTCGGCACCCCCATCCGCGCCAACCCGACCGCTACATTGAACGGCCCGCCCCCAGAATGCAAGCTAAAGCCAGTTATGGTACCATCCCGTTCAAGCGGCAAAAAGTCAACCAGGATTTCACCAAGACACACGAGCCAACGCTTCATCGAGTTGCTCCTTTGTTTGTGGGGTCAACGCTGGCGTGCCGTGCTCCCACAAGCGAGATTCCAGACTGGGTAACAGGATACCACAAGAAAACCTATGCACAACAATCCGGCCCTCACGACGCTGATCACGACTCTAGCGAGCATTTCGGCCCCGCCCGACGCAATCAATATGTATGCGGGTGACGATCCGCCTGGCAATGCGATCCGGCGGGCGAACCTGGCGCTTGCGTTGCACCTGGCGCAGCAACGTGGCCCTGATCTGATCATCGTCGGCGAGGCCCCGGGCTACCACGGGGCGCGGCGCACCGGGGTTCCCTTTACCAGCGAGCGCATCTTGCTGGCCGACGAAGGCCAATTTGGCGCTGCTCGAGGGTTTGCCCTGGCGACGAATGACGGTCGCATCAGTGCCGAACAGACTGCTACTCTGGTCTACCGCGAGCTTGCCGCGCTCGGTCTCTATGCCGTGGGCTGGAATGCCTACCCACTTCACCCACATCGTCCTGGCAACGATCAGAGCAACCGCTTGCCACGGGCCGCGGAACTGGCGCTCGGTCGGCCTTTGTTGAGGCAAATGCTTGCCCTCTTCCCAGGGGTACCGGTGGTCGCAATGGGGCGGGTCGCCGCCGCGATGCTGACAGCGCTTGAGGTGCCCCATCATGCCGTACGTCACCCCGCCCAGGGTGGCGCAGTTGCCTTTGCCGAAGGGTTAAAGGCTTTCACTTTGCGCAGGATGCCTGGGTAGTTTGTTGTTCCATGGCTATGGCTCGCGGTGCGCGGGCAGAGGGAGGGACGTCATGCGTTGGGTGTTCGTGCTGTTTCTCATCGGCTTTGGGTTTCCCCTGCTTGTGACGACTTCTGCATTGCTCACCGTGCCGTCAGGGGATGCACCGCTAGCACCGAAGTCTTCCTTCGCGGTGATAGATCGACGCTCGTATACGATGCCCGCTCTTCGCACGACCACTCTGCCCCAGGTGAGCGCTGGTGTCCGCAAAACCTGTGTGCTCAATCGTGTCGGTCAACTCTATTGCTGGGGCGCACATTCCGATGTGCCGAACGATCTCGGCCCGGTGCGCCAGGTCAGTGTTGGAGGAGGTGGGCATACCTGTGTGGTGGCGGACGACGGGAGACTGCGCTGTTGGGGCAATAACGGGTATGGTCAAGCAGAGGTGCCAGAGGATCTTGGCCCGGTGCGCCAGGTCAGCGCAGGGAACGCGCATACCTGTGCGGTAACAACAGCGGGTACGTTGCGTTGCTGGGGATGGAATCTGGGCGGCCAGACGATAGTGCCAGATGACCTGGGTCCGGTTAGTCAGGTCAGCGCGGGGTGGTTGCACACGTGCGTGGTGACGACGGTTGCTACCCTCCGCTGCTGGGGTAGCAATACCTCCGGCGAGACCACTGTTCCAGACAATCTTGGCCTGGCAAGCCAGGTCAGCGTAGGCTATGCACACACGTGCGCGGTGACGACAGCAGGCATGCTCCGCTGCTGGGGTAGCAACACGGATCAGTACGGCAATCCCAGCGGTCAGACCACCGTGCCAGAGGATCTGGGTGTGGTCAGTCTAGTCAGCACAGGTAGCTTGCACACGTGCGCGGTGACGATGGCAGGCCGCTTGCGTTGCTGGGGAGAGGACGTTTCTGGTCAGAGCACTGTACCAGAGGATCTAGGCGCAGTCGGTCAGGTGAGTGCGGGGGGCAACCACACGTGCGCACTGACGCACGATGGCTCCCTCCGTTGCTGGGGGGGAAACAATGACGGCCATGCAACGGTGCCGCATGACCTGGGTGCGGTCAGTCTTGTTAGTGCGGGCTATTTGCACACCTGCGCGGTGACGGCGGCGGGTGCGCTATCCTGTTGGGGTAGCAACACCAACAACGATTGGCTCGATAATCCGGTTGGACAGGCGACAGTACCGCCCGATTTGGGGGCAGTCAGCCAGGTAAGCGCGGGCTATTTGCACACCTGTGCCGTGACGACGGCGGGCACGCTCCGCTGTTGGGGCGATAGCGGTGCCGGTCAGGCGACGGTGCCACATGATCTGGGGGTGGTTAGCCAGGTTAGTGCGGGAGGTGAGCATACGTGCGTGGTGAAGACCGATGGTGCGGTGATGTGCTGGGGGTATAACGGATCTGGTCAGGCGACAGTGCCAGGCGATCTGGGGGCAGTCAGCCAGGTGAGTGCTGGAAGTCAGCACACCTGCGCAGTGACGACGGTAGGCACGTTGCGCTGTTGGGGGAACAATGCAGATAACCAGAGCACTGTACCGCCCGATCTGGGCTCGGTCAGCCAGGTCAGCGCGGGTTTTCAGTACACCTGCGCGGTGACGACGTTGGGTACGCTTCGTTGCTGGGGGGCAAACATTTCCGACCAGGCGACGGTGCCAGGCGACCTTGGCACGGTTAGCGCAGTCAGCGCCGGAGGCGGGCACACCTGCGTGGTCACGATGGCGGGCATGCTCCGTTGCTGGGGCGATAGCGGTGCCGGTCAGGCGACGGTGCCGGGGGATCTGGGCCAGGTTAGGCAGGTCAGCACAGGGGCGCAGCATACGTGTGCGGTGGCGGTGGATGGTGGGTTGCGTTGCTGGGGTGATAACAGAAGTGGCCAGACGACGATTCCTCGTGATCCGCTGCGGGTCATTGATCGTGAGGAACGGGTCTATCTCCCAGGTGTGTATCGGTAGTCCTTGCGCTTGGCCTTGAGCTGAAGCTCGATCTGAAAGCCAGGGATGGGGGCGCGACGTAAGGCTGCAGCACGCGCCAAGCGCGTGCTGCAGCCTTCTTCTTTATGCCGACGGGGTTGTACGCGGGGTCGTCGAGGGCCCTTGGGGTGGTGTACCTCGGTCGCGCACCGCATACGCGGTAGCAATATCGTCAATTGTCAGCAAACCACGAAATTCCTCGCCCTCGTAGGCGGCGAGCACTGGGGTGCTATGCTCGGCCATTGTTGCGCGGGCGACTTCCAGCGTTTCGCCAAAGGGAACGCGAACAATCTCGCGGCGCATGATCATCGTGATCCACATTTCGCCTCGTCCAGTTGCGATTGCAGCCTGAATATCGGTGCGCAGCACAATGCCAAGCACGCGCTCGCCTTGCAAGACCACTAGCGCCTGCTGGCGCGTTGCCTCGATCATGGCCGCCGCATCACTCACCCGCTGCCCGATCTGCAAACTGACGGGCTCACGGTTCAGCGCATCGGCAATGCTCAAATCATCGAGCACCCCGATGACATCGGTTGCCACCACCTCTTGGCGTGCGCCAAGGAAGATAAAGACGGCCACAGCAATCAGCAAGAAGTTGACACTCATGACCCCAACCACAGCCAGCAAGATAGCGATACCCTGCCCAATGGCCCCCGCGATGCGCGTCGCCCGCCGGTAGTCCATCAACATTGCCATAACCGAACGCAGCACCCGCCCGCCATCAAGCGGGAACGCCGGGATCATGTTGAAAATCGCCAGCAGCAGGTTTGCCTGGATCAGCCAGAGCACCATCCCATCGAATGAGGGTGTCCCAACCATGTTGACCATTGACTCGGCGGTCATTCGCGTTGCCAGGCCGCTAAAGATGGCGACGATGAGCAGGCCAAAGACAATCAACAGATTGACGATTGGTCCCATGATGGTGATCAACAGTTCGTGTCCGGGGCGCTGCACGGGCCGCCCGAGCACAGCTACGCCACCGATTGGTAACAGTTGAATCTCGCGTACCGGAATACCGAGCGCACGTGCGGTGAGAGCGTGCCCAAGCTCGTGCAGGAGTACACTGCTAAAAAGCAGGATCATCATCAATACACCAAAGAGCGCCCCAAAAAGACTTCCATTGCCCCAGATCAAAGCGCCTAGCGGCAACATCAGCAAAAAGGTTACATGAAGATTAAGATCAATGCCTGCAATACGTGCAATACGAAAACTCATACGCATTATTTTGCTTCTTTCTATGCTTCTGGCAAAGGGAGTCGCTTATCCTGACTCGCCTCACCACATGCTCAGTCTTGTCACACAATAGTTCCCTTTAAGGATAACGCTTTCATTGTCTCAGCGCAATAGCGGGCTTTCCCGAATCAAGAGGGGAAGAAGCCCTTAGCTGCGTCTTGCGCTGGAGCAAAGCCAGCTGAACTGGCTTTGCTCCAGCGCAAGACACGGCGGTTTCCGGGCTTTCGCCCTTTAATCTACCTAATAGCGCAAAATCAAGGCGATCCGCCCGTGTTGTTCGAGCGCACCATCTTCCACAAAGACCACGCGACCACCCATGCTCATCACCATCGTGATCGCCTCGTCAACCGCATCGTCGAGATGGTTTGGGCCACTCTCGCCTGTATCGGGCAACAGCTGGAAGCCAGTCTCGTCGAGGATGGCCGACTCGTGGTAGTTTTCTTCGACAAGCAGGGTTGCGCCACGGCCTTCACGCGCAAAGCGCCACACTTCACCGAGCGTCGAGGCACTACGCTGCCCACCTACGGCTGTGCCAAGCTCTTCCAGCACGCCATTGCGTCGCTCTGCCAGGCTTGCTTTGACTTCAGGCCAGACCAGTTTGCCCAATTCGTGTCCCGGTGTTGTGTCGTGGTTCCCTCGGACGGTTGCCACGATCTGGCTCGCGTTACTCGTGACCTCATTGAAGAAGGAGGCCCAGCGGTCAACGCCAACGACAGCAACGGGCAAAGGGTCTTCCTTCAAGACTTCGGTCAGCGCTTCATCAACGCTCCGGAAGAAGATCCGGTGGTGCTCATCGCGGAAACGCGAACTGTTGACTGCCGGATCGTTCGGCAACCCACTGCCTCCCCCCGGGCCACCGTGGGTCAGCGGAAAGCCGGCCACTCTGACTTCGTCCAGATCCTCGCGGGTAGCTTCAAAGAGCCGGGTCGGCTGCTCGCTCAGCACGACCACCCAGTAGCGCGGGGTACGGTTCATCGCAAAGACCATATCCCGCGTAAAGAAGGTCTCGTCGACGACCACCCGCTCAGGCAGTTCAAAGGGGACTTTATAGATGAAGCTCGTCTCGGCGTTGACAAAGATTGCCAACCCATCAAGCGTATGTGAAAAGTCTAAATCATTGATTGCGGCTTCAAGATTGGCGAGCAACTGGGCTACTTCGCGCTTGCCAAACTCGTCTTTCAAGCGCTCATTGGCCTCGCGGGTCAGATTCCTCAAACGAATCGGATCCTGCCGGTTGTCGGGCGAGGTGCGATGTGTAGGGAGCGTAATCGTTAGACACGGGTAGGTCACAATGTTCTGCAATTCAATAACATCACCACGATACATGGCTTCTCCTCACTATAACGAAATTCAAATCGAACGACGCTCTTGCTTTGGGAACAAAAAACGAGTACCAAGCTCAATTTCTATCGGCAAAAGCGCAAGTAGGATCAAAGGAATCCAGATCGGACTCAAGACAAAATAGAGGCCGAGCGGTAGAATGCCGAGAATAACGGCAAAAATCATTCGTCCCGCACTCCGCCATCCACTTGCCAGCACAACGCCGACCGTGGTCAGGGTGACAATGACACTATCACTACACGTATTCAGGGCAGGACGATTGTAGCATGAATTAAGTACTGATGGTACGGCAATGTCAAAGGGCACACCCTGAATTTCGAAGGTGGTTGGCAAGACCATCCTCCGCAAGATAAAGAGGGCTATGCCAGCAAGCAGAATGGTATAGGCAACCAGGATCCGTTGCGTAGAAATATTCATACAATCCAGGGAACCCTCAGACAGGCAACGCTTGGTTGCCCGTCTGAGGATTTGTATTAACCGACAACGACATTCACCAGTTTTCCTGGCACCACAATGAGCTTGCGGATCGTTTTGTCGCCGACATGTTCTTTGACCCGCTCGCTCTGCAACGCCACGTTACGCAACTGCGCTTCATCGGCATCAGCAGGTACGACGAGTTTGTCACGGATTTTGCCATTGACTTGCAAGACGATTTCGACTTCTTCTTCCGCTGCCAGGGCGGGGTCTGCCTTGGGCCAGGACTGTTGATGAATGCTATAACTGCGTTGCGTGCGTGCCCAGAGCTCTTCGGCGATATGGGGGGCGACCGGTGCGATCAAGCGCATTAACGTCTCGATCGCCTCGGCCCACGTGGGGGTTCTGCTCAACCCGGCTTCGCGGGCCTTGTAGAGTGCATTCGTAAACTCCATCAACGCAGCCACCATTGTATTGAACTTGAATTCTTTGATATCACGTTCAACGCGCATGATCGTCTGATGGAGTACCCGCTGCAATTGCCGCTCGGTGAACTCGCCTTCGCCTGACCGCTCGGGTTCTGGATTGAGCACAATGCGCCAGACGCGGTCGAGCCATCGGCGAATCCCCGGCACCCCATCGGTACTCCAGGGCACCGCAGCTTCGAAGTCCGAGATGAAGCATTCATAGCCCCGCAGCGCATCGGCCCCGTGGGTTGCGACGACTTCATCGGGGGTGATGACATTATTCTTGGACTTCGACATCTTTTCGATGACGATCTGCCCATCTACTTCACGGGGCGGGGCCAGGATCAGCCCCTGATTGCGCAGGCTCTGAAAGGGCTCGATAAAGGGGACAACCCCAATATCATAGAGGAACTTGGTCCAGAACCGGGCATAGAGCAGGTGCATGACGGCGTGTTCGGCCCCACCGACATACATATCGACGGGCAACCAGTAGGCCAGGTCCTCTTGGCGCGCCAGTTCGTGCGGATTCCGGGGGTCAACAAAACGCAGGAAGTACCACGACGAACAGGCAAAGGTGCCCATCGTGTCGGTTTCACGCCGTCCCTGTTGCCCATCGCTCAGGGTCACCTTGACCCACTCGTCAATCTGGGCCAGGGGCGACTCGCCGGTCGCTGTGGGTTCATAGTTTTCGACCCCTGGGAGGGTGACGGGCAACTGCTCATCGGTTTCCATCACCTCGAGGCCATCGGCACGGTGAATGATCGGAATGGGGGTGCCCCAGTAGCGCTGGCGACTGATCAACCAGTCGCGCAGTTTGTAATTGTGGCGGGCCTTGCCCTTCCCTTCAGCCTCAAGCAGTGCAATCGTCCGACTGATGGCTTCGTCACCAGGCAGGCCATTGATTGACCCCGAGTTGATCGGTACCCCGGTCTCATCGTGATAGAGCAGGTCGCGGTACGCTGGTATCGTCGTCAGATAGGCCATCACGGTTGGCAGATCGTTGCGTTCCAACGCGGTGCTGATCCGTGCGGCTAGTTGCTGATCCGCTTCAACCGAGTCAAAGGCGACGATTGCATCGGGAAAGATGAACTTCCACCCGCTCCCCGCGATTTCGGTCCATCCATTGAACAACGCCGGTTGCACCAGGTGGGCATACGCCTCGGCCTGCGCCCCGGTCAGGTCAACGACCAGATCACCATCCTGTTCACTGAACTGATACCCCGCCGCACGCAACTGGTTTGGCAGATCCTCAGCATAGGTTCCCCAGCGCACCACCGAACGGGCGGCATCGTCGGGTCGCTGAATCACCGGGATGATCGGCAAGCCAAATTTCAGCGCAAAAGCGAAGTCGCGCTCGTCGTGGGCGGGTACCGCCATAATCGCGCCGGTGCCATACCCCATCAAGACATAGTCGGCGACCCAGATGGGAATCTCGGCCCCGTTCACCGGATTCACCGCATAACTGCCGGTAAAAACGCCGGTCTTCTCTTTCTCTTCGACGGGCACAGGCGCACTGGCATTGGTGTTGGCCTGCGCAACATAGGCCTCGACGGGAGCCTGCTGTGTCGGCGTAGTCAGCTTGGCGACCAGCGGGTGTTCGGGCGACAGCACCATAAAGGTGGCCCCCCACAACGTATCGGGTCGCGTCGTAAAGACGATCAATTCGTCGCCCGCCACTGTTTTGAAGCTAACCTCAGCCCCGACCGAGGCCCCGATCCAGTTGCGCTGCATCGTGACAATGCGGCTAGGCCAGTCAACGGTATCAAGGTCGCGATCCAGGCGGTCGGCGTAGGCCGTCGTGCGGAAAAACCACTGTTTCAGCGTGCGGCGCTCGACCAGGGCCCCACTCCGCCAGGCGCGCCCATCGGGGCCGACCTCTTCATTCGCCAGCACCGTTTTGTCAACAGGGTCCCAGTTGACGGTTGCTTCGCCACGATAGGCCAACCGGAAACGCTTGAGGATCGCTTGCCGTTCGAGGGGTGTCGTCGCCTGCCATGCTTCCGCCGTAACCCCACGCTCTGACAAGGGCAACCCCAGGCGCGAGGTGCCATACGCCGTTAATTCCGCCTCCAGTTCAGCAATCGGACGGGCCTGATCGACGCGTGGATCGTACCAATGGTCGTAGAGACGCAAAAAGATCCACTGGGTCCAGTGATAATAGTCTGGCTCAGACGAAGTAATTTCACGGCTCCAGTCATAACTGGCCCCGATCAGATTCATCTGGCGTTTGTAGTTGGCGGCGTAACGGCGGGTCAAGACCGAGGGATTGGTCTTGGTCTTGATCGCCTGGTTTTCGGTGGGCAACCCGAAGGCATCCCATCCCATCGGATGCAGGACGTTATAGCCTTTCATCCGATAATAGCGCGCTACCACATCAGTGGGTACATAATTGCGGCAATGGCCGACACTCAAGCCCTCACCCGACGGGTAGGGATAAAAATCGAGCACATAATACTTGGGGCGTTCATCAGCCGGGTCGGTTCGATAGAGATCATCATCCGCCCAGCGTGCCTGCCACTTTGACTCGATGGCCGTCGGATCATAACGTTCGTGCAACATTTTCTCGGGCTGTGCATCTTTCATGCGGTCACACTCCTCAAGGGTTGAGCAGAATTGGTGGCACCTACGACGAATTGGCATGAGTGATCATAGGCTGTAAGGCCACTAAGGTCAGGTTCTGACATGGTGCTCACCCCCTTTCGGAACGTTGTACAATGGTGCTCATTATAGCATAGGACGGTTTGTCGGCCTCATAGAATGCTTGCCTTTAGGCGCGGAAACCCACGAGCTTTAGCCGTGGGAGGAGCGCCCCGCTTGAGCGGCTTTAGCCCTGAGTTGCACGGGTGTTCGCTATGTAGTATACTTCTCATATTATGAGGCTCACAATCCAACTGAAGTTGCAGCCGACTCCTGAGCAAGCTGACGCTTTGCAGCGCACGCTTGAGCGGGCGAATGAGGCGTGTAACGCGATGAGTCTGACGGCATGGGAGACCAAGACCTTTCGGCAGTTTGCGGTTCACAAGCTGGTGTACCAGGACACCCGCGAGGCGTTCGGGCTTGCCGCGCAAATGGTGGTGCGGTGCATTGCGAAGGTAGCGGATGCCTACAAGCTGGATCGCAAGGTTCAGCGCACGTTTCGCCCACACGGTGCGATGGCCTACGATGATCGCATCCTGTCCTTCCACCGCGGCAAGCAGGAAGTCTCGATCTGGACGCTCGACGGGCGGCAGGCGATCCCGTTCCTCTGCGGCGATAGGCAACGCCCGTTGCTCGCTTCGCAGCGGGGCGAGACGGATCTGGCGCTGGTCAACGGCGCGTGGTATCTGTTCGCTGGGTGCGAGGTTGAAATACCCGACCCTGGCGACGTGGAAGGCGTGATGGGCATTGACCTGGGGGTGACCAATATTGCGGTAGATAGCGACGGCGAGACCCATTCCGGCAAGGCGATCAAGAACGTGCGCTATCGGCATCGGAGCTTGCGGCGCAAGCTCCAGCGGAAACGGACCCACGGTGCCCGCCGCCGCTTGCGAAAGCTCGTAGGGCAGGAATACCGCTTTGCGACATGGGTAAACCACAACCTCTCCAAACGGATTGTTGCGAAGGCCGAAGGCACGAAGCGGGCGATAGCGTTGGAGGATCTGACGCATATTCGCACGCGGATAACGGCTCGCAGGTCGCAGCGCGCAACACTCCATAGCTGGGCCTTTGCGCAGTTGCAGGCCTTTATCGTCTACAAGGCAGCGATGTGCGGGGTTCCTGTCCATCGGGTTGATCCTCGGAATACCTCTCGTACCTGTCCTATGTGCGGTTGTATTGACAAGGCCAACCGCAAAACCCAGGCTTCGTTTGTCTGCACATCTTGTGGCTTCGCTGGGCCAGCAGATGTGATCGCGGCGGTCAATATTGGCCGCCGGGCGCCTGTAAGTGCGCCATGCTACCCGGCTGCCGACTCGTCGGTAGTGCAGGGTAAAGCCCAAGAGCTTTAGCCTTGGGTAGCTTACTCGGAAGGTCTATCTATGCACCTACGGGTGGCGTAGCGAGTCGACCATGGCCTCGATCTCGGGCGAGGGTGGGGTATCGAGCCGGCTGACGATCCAGGTCACCAGGGCATTGATGGGGATGCCAAAGATGCCGGCTGCACTACTACTAATGCCCAGAAGGGTCCAATCTGGCAGGATCGAGGTGAGGGCCATATACCCTGCCGTGACGATCAAGCCACTCAGCATCCCTGCTGCTGCCCCACGACTTGTGGCTCTCTTCCAGAAGATGCCCATGACCAGAATAGGAAAGAACGTAGCGGCTGCGAGCGAGAAGGCCCAGGCAACCATCTGGACAATGATGGCGAGACGTTGCAACGCGGTGAGCGTCGCCAGCACTGCGGCCACCAGAATCATAATGCGCCCAAGCCAGAGCCGTTCGCGCAACGAGGCTTTGGGGTTGAGGGTGCGGTGGTAAATATCATGCGCCACCGCTGCCGCAATGACCATCAATAGTCCGTCAGCTGTCGAGAGGGCCGCCGCCATGCCCCCGGCGGCCACCAGGGCCACCACCGTCGTCGGTAAACCGGCAATCTCGGGCGTTGCGAGCACGATCAGATCTGGGTCGATCCGCAATTCGCCGTATTGGAGGCGGTTGTCATTGCTATTTTCGTCGGACGGATCTTCGCTGATCGTCAACAACCCGGTCTGCGCCCAGTTTTCGGCCCATTCAGGCAGCTCGGCAATGGGGCGTCCCACAACATCCTGCAGGATCTCCCAGCGTGAAAAGGCGGCATAAGCCGGTGCAGTGAGGTACAGCACCGCAATCCAGACGAGTGCCCACGCAACACTACTGCGACTCTGATGCACGTCGGGTACCGTATAAAAGCGGGTCAGAATGTGGGGCATGCCCGCTGTGCCTACCATCAGGCAGATCGTGAGCGCAATAAAGTTGAGCGGTGACCAGTCGTTGAATGGTTCGATATAACTTGACGTAATACCCTGCTCGGCTTCGAGGCGGATAATATTTTGCAGCGCTTCGCCGTACATCAACTGGGGGATAGGAACCCCGGTCAATTTGAGCGAGAGCCAGGTCACTGGCACGAGATAGGCCACAACCATGATAATACCCTGCACCCCCTGGGTCCAGGTAATCGCTTTCATCCCCCCCAGAAACGAGCAGAGCAGCACAGCCGAGAGCCCGACGATGACGCCGAGCATATAGTTGATGCCGAGGAATCGGCTCATGATGATCCCTATCCCCGTCACCTGTGCGGTCAGATAGGTAAAGCTGATGATGATGCAGATAATTGCCCCGAGCACGCGGGTGGCGCTGCCTGGATAGCGTGCGCCAATGAAATCAGGAATGGTGAATTGTCCAAACTTGCGCAAATAGGGTGCGAGCAAAAGCACGAGCAAGACAAAGCCGCCTGTCCAGCCGGTGATATAGGCTAGGCCCTCGTAGCCGAGCAAGAAGAGCGCCCCGGCCATACTGATAAACGAAGCCGCACTCATCCAGTCCGAGCCGGTTGCCAGGCCGTTGAGCAGGGCTGGCACGCGCCGTCCAGCGACATAATATTCATCAAGTTGCTCGGTTCGCGCACGTAGCCCGATCACCGCATAGACGCCGATGGTGAGCAAGAGAAAGAACCAACTGATTGCGCCTGGCGGCAAAGTGTAGATCTCATCAAGCAGGCTTACGACCCCGATCAGCGCAAGAAACCCGAGCGTAAAGCCGAGATATGCCATCAGCAGACGATTGCGGTAATGACGTTGTGCCGCGCTTTCGGGCGGGCTCATGCCAAAGCGACGATCGAGTTTCCGCATACGCAGGGTATAGCCAAAGGTCAGGCCAATGAAGATAATGAGGGCACCCTGACTCTGCATATAATAGCCGAGCGGAAAACCCGTGAGTACCGTCACCTGATTGAGCATGGGGGCAAAGATTGCTGGCAGGAGAAAACTTGCCAGCCAGATCAGCAACAATGGCCCGATCAACGTCAGATTAGTCTTCCAGTAGATCCCAAGCCACGGCGGCGCACGGTAGCCAGCCAATTCCTCCTCTTGAACATCCTCTTGAACGCTACTCTCTGGCGTGCTTGCTACGTCTGGCTCGGGTTGCGGTCGAATAGGCATGCCGCTTTCGCGTGAGAGATCGTGCATATCTCGGATACGTTCCATCGGGGGGAAGATCCGGTGCATCGTAAGGAAGGCCACGGCCAGTGCACTGACGACGATCAAAAAGACGTGCCAGAGTTCCAGCGTGATCAGTTCGCTCATGGTGCCTCGACTGTGCCTGGTTGGCGTGCAGGTTGCAACAGGGCTTCTGAGGCGCCCGGCGGCAGGGGCAGCGTAAACGAGATGGTTGTGCCGGTGCCCGGCCCTGCACTTTCGGCCCAGATCTCACCACCCTGAACATCAATCAGGTGGCGCACAATCGCTAGGCCGATACCGTTGCCCCCGCTTTGGCGTGCGCGTGATTTATCGACGCGGTAGAATCGTTCAAAGACATGGGGCAGATGCTCGGCGGCGATGCCTACGCCGGTATCTTGCACTGATACTTTGACCATCGGGTTGGCATAGACGGCCCGTACCGTTACCTTGCCCCCGCTGGGCGTGTACCGGAAGGCATTCGAGAGCACATTGATCATCACCTGATCAATGCGATCAGGATCGCTCCAGACTGAAGGCAGGTAGGCCTCGACATCGAGTTCCATTTCGACCTGGTTGGCCTGGAAGATCGGCTCAAAATGGGTCATGACCCCCTGCAACAAGGTGCGCAGATTCATGCTGCGCGCCACCACGGGGATCTGGCCCGCTTCGACGCGTGAGAGTAGTTCGAGGTCTTCAATCAGGCGTTGGAGGCGATTTGATTCGTGGAGAATCAGGTTGAAGGTTTGCGGCTCAGGTTTGATGACGCCATCGAGCAACCCTTCCATATACCCACTGATCGTCGCGAGTGGGGTGCGCAATTCGTGGGTCACATCGGCGAGCAGCGCCAGGCGCCGTTGCTCGGTACGGTCAAGGGTGTCGGCCAATTGATTGACACTCTGTGATAATTGGGCGATCTCATCGTCACTTGAGATCCGTGTCCGTTCACGATAAAAGCCCTGAGCCAGGCGTCGGCTGACCGTCGAGAGCGTGTAGAGTGGCTCCACGATGCGTTTGGAAACAAACAGGCTGACGATCACCGCAGCCGTCAGTGCGGCAAAGCCACTGATCAACAGTGCTTGCTGCAAAACGGTTTGAAACTGCTGCAACAACGGGGTCTGCACGTTTTCGGCTGCTGCTGGATCGCGCAGCGGGCCTGTTTCCGCCGCTGCTGCCCCAAGCGTGAGAGGGGCGACTTCTACCAGCCCGACACGAGCCAGGAAGAGCGCCGTGGCGATCAAGACAACATCAGCAATCACCACAATGATTAAATGCGATGCAAAGAGTTTCCAGCGTAACTGATGATGCCATCTCATCGTATCCCACCGACAAATTTATAGCCAACCCCACGTACGGTCTGGACTACAGGGGCTTCATGCGGGCCACATTCTTCGAGTTTCCGGCGGAGGGTGCCGACATGCACATCAACGACCCGATCAATGCCCGCAAAATCGGCCCCCCAGATGCGTTGCAACAGTTCTTCACGGGTAAAGACGCGCCCCGGATAACTCGCCATCACATAGAGGAGATCAAATTCACGCGGTGTCAATTCGACCATGGTCTCGCCATGTTGCACCTCGCGGCGTTCGGGGTCAATGCTAAGCACCCCAAACTGGAGTGCTGGGCGTTCGGCGCTCTTTTCCTGGGGCATCCGCGAACGCCGCAGAATCGCCTTGACACGGGCGACGAGTTCACGCGGGCTGAAGGGTTTCGTCAGGTAATCGTCGGCCCCGACCGAAAGCCCAATCAATTTGTCAACCTCGTCAGTGCGAGCGGTCAGCATCAATACATAGACTGATGTCTCTTGATGCAAACGTCGACAGACTTCGATGCCATCGATGCCGGGCAGCATGACGTCTAGGATGACCAGGTCGGGCCGTATCGCACGGGCTAGCGTCAGCGCTGATGGGCCATCAAAGGCACGCTGGATCGCAAATCCCTCAGCAGTCAGATAGCTCGCCACCAGATCGACAATGGGCTGCTCGTCGTCTACGACCAGGATCGTCGCTGCATCCATCGCAGCACCTCCCTAGCGCCTCAGGTAGGGTCAGTTTCACGAGAGGTACAAATTGACCAAGTGTAGTGCGCACTATACCATATTATGCCGAAACTTCGGCCATGACAAGCAGACGTTGCCACTGTTCATCAGTCAGAGGGACAACCGAGAGGCGACCCTGGCGGACAAGCGCTGAGTCGCTAAAGAGCGGATCGGCTTTGATGTCGGCCAGTTTGACGGGCGAGGGCAAGGCGCACGTGGCGCGAATATCAACGACAATAAGGCGGGGATCGTCTGTTTTGGGGTCTTGATACGGGGCGCTGATCACTTCAGCTATGCCTACAGCCTGGCGCTCGTCGCCCGTGTGATAGATGAGTGCTTGATCGCCTGGGGCCATCGTGCGCATGTGCTTGAGGGCAGCATTATTTGCTACCCCGTCCCAGATCGTTTTGTGGTCACGTTCCAGGTCAGCATAGCTATACACATTAGGCTCAGTTTTGAGTAACCAGCAAGCCATACAAAAAATGGTACCCCCAGCGGGATTCGAACCCGCGATCTTCACCTTGAAAGGGTGACGTCCTAGGCCGCTAGACTATGGGGGCGCAGAAACAAGACATGCTGTACAATTTGGTTCGTCTAGGTGCGTAACCAACGTACTCAAACCTTCGGTATTATACCAGGGTCTTGTTATTCTTTCAAGTCGCGGTAAGGAGCCTTTGTATGTTCAAATCAGCTCGCCTCTTGCTTGGGATCTTCGTTGGTCTTGCGCTGCTGCTCTCGTCATCACCAGGGGTGTCAGGTCAGCCATCAGTCGGTGCTGACGCGGCGTTTGGGGTGAATAGCCACCTGGCGTCGCGCTATCCAGTTTATGAGACATTGCAGGTGCCGCTGGATCTGGTGGGGCAGACGGGGATGGGGTGGGCACGCGAAGATTTCCAGTTTGCGCGGATCGAGCCTCGCCCAGGTGAGTTTGATTGGGGCTGGCATGACCGGGTGGTTGATGATCTGACGCGGCGTGGCATCAGGATCGTTGGTCTGTTGAATGGCCCGACCCCGGCCTGGGCTGCGCGTGGACGCGGCGAAGCCTTTGCCCCCCCTGATGTGGCGCGTTTTGCAGCGTTTGCCGGTGCGGTCGTCGCTCGCTATAAAGATCGGGTGCAAGACTGGCAGGTCTGGAATGAGCCTGATAATGCACGCTACTGGGCACCCGCACCCAATCCTGCTGCCTATGCGGCGCTCTTGCAGGCGACGAACCAGGCGATCAAGGCCGCTGATCCCAATGCTCGGGTGTTGGCGGCTGGCCTGGTCTCACCTGAGCCTGCGACGAGCTTTTTGCAAGCGATGGCGACGCACGGGGCCTGGAATGCGTTTGATGTGATTGCGTTGCACCCTTATACCGATCCTAAAAGCCCTGAAGAGGGCCAGATCGCTGCGGCTGGGGTTGGTTCGGTGCGGGCGCTCGCCGAACGTCTTGGCTCCAAGCCGATTTGGGTGACTGAGTATGGCTGGTCGACGGCGAGCGGCGACCGCGATGGTCACCGGGTTGCGCCTGAGGTGCAGGCGAGTTATCTCGTGCGCGGGGCGGCCCTTTTGCGGGCCGCTGGCGTTGAACGGGTGATCTGGTATAACCTCAAAGATGTCAACCCCGGTGATGGCCTTGGTCTGCTCGCCTATGGGGCTGGTCGTACTGATTATAGCCAGGGCAAACCCGCCCTCCAGGCCTTCCGTACCCTCAATCAGCAACTCGTCGGGACGACTCCCGCTGGGATGCTTGAGTTCGGTCAGCGTAGCGTGGTGGTTGATTTCGAGAACTTTGGGACGTGGCGTCGTGGTGATCAGCCGAATGGTACGTTTACGCAGAGTTCGGCGCAGGTCTATCGCGGTCAGTTTGCGGGTCAACTCAGTTATACCTTTGGAACGCGTGGCAATGATTATGTTGTCTTTACTGCGGGTTCACCGGCCCTTATCCCGGCTGGTGCGACTGACCTCGGGGTTCATGTCTATGGCGATGGCAGCGGTCACGCGCTCAAGGTCTGGTTACGTGATGCCGAAGGCGAGACGTTGCAGTTTCGGCTTGGTTTTGTTGGGTCGCCCGGCTGGCAGTTTCTCGCAGTGCCGCTCTCGGGTCAGGTCGAGGCCTACAATCGCGTCAGTGGCAGTGGCAACCTTCGCCTCGATCTGCCGGCTCGTTTGATCGCTCTGGTGCTTGATGATGAACCCGATACGGCGACGGGATCAGGGACGATCTACCTTGATGATCTGACGGTCTTGAGTGGCCCGTCGGCCTATGGCGCACGCTTTCAACGCGGGGGCGAGGTGATCGATCTGCTCTGGGCCTTGCAGCCTGCTCAGGTTGCCATCCCCACCGGCGCAGGCCAGGGAACACTGGTGACGCTCAGTGGTGAAACCCGTACCGAGGCGGCGCGTGATGGGCAATTTGTCCTTGGCCTTGGCCCTTCGCCAGTCTTCCTGCGTCACGTCGCCGGCCAGGCTCAGCCGCAACCGCAGCCGCAGCCGCAGCCGCAGCCGCAACCGCAACCGCAACCGGCTGACCAACGCTGTTTTCCCGAGACGGGCTTTTGCATTGCGGGTCGTATCCGTACATTTTGGGAACAGAATGGCGGCCTGCCCGTCTTTGGGTATCCGGTGGGACCACAGCGCGAAGAGATGATCGAAGGTCGGGCGCTGCAGGTGCAGTGGTTTGAACGCAATCGCCTTGAGTTGCATCCCGGCAATACACCACCGTACGATGTGTTGCTCGGGCGGTTGGGGGTTGATCGATTGGTGCAACAGGGTCGTGATTGGCAGGCCTTTGCAACGAGCACACCAGAGCCGGGCTGTCGTTTCTTTGCCGAGACGGGCCACAATGTCTGCGGTGCGATCCTGGCCCTCTGGCGGGCCAATGGGCTGGAGTTTGATGGGCGCCCCGGCAAGAGTGAAGCCGAGAGCCTTGCGCTCTTTGGGTTGCCGCTGAGTGGCCCACAGGTCGAGACGCTCAGTGATGGGCGCGAGTATACGGTGCAGTGGTTTGAACGGGCACGCTTCGAGCTTCATCCCGAAAATGCGCCACCTTACAATGTCTTGCTTGGTTTGCTTGGCAATGAATTTCAGCAAGATCGCAGATAAAACCGGGCGGCCTGTGGTATCATGTACCATAAGATGAGCAATTCTATGATGTCATATATTTCCGAGGCCATGCCTCGCGCCTATGCTGCTACCTACGAAGGAGCAAGCCTGTTGGTCGCGACTGATCACGGTCGCGTCTGGATGCGTGATCGTAATCGTGCCGCGCTCCTCCATCGCCTTTCAACGAACCATATTGAAGCGTTGCAACCCGGGCAAGGGACGACGACCGTCCTGACGACGCCAATCGGGCGGATTATTGATCTTTTGACGGTGTACGCTCTTGATGATGCGCTGTTGCTGCTCAGCAGTCCCGGTCGTGGGGCGGCGCTGAGCAGCCATCTGCGCAAAAACATCTTCTTCAACGATCGGGTGAAACTTGAAGATGCCGGATCCAGCCTTGATCAACGTGCCCTCTATGGACCGCAGGCACCTGCGCTGCTTGCCCAACTTGGTCTTCCGGGGGCTGAGCTTGGTGCGCACGGGGTTGCGGTGACAACCTGGCATGATCAGTTGTTGTATGTAGCCCGGACACACGCTGTTGGTGGCAATGGGTACTGGTTGCTCGCCGCACCTGAAACGATGGCGCAAGTGGCTGATGCGTTGCGTGAAGCCGGTACGCAACTGCTTGATGCTGCGACCTACGATGTGCTGCGGGTCGAACACGGCTCTCCGGCCTATGCGCGTGAGTTGTCACAGGAGTACATTCCGTTGGAGACGGGGCTGTGGGATGCGGTGAGTTTCAACAAAGGGTGTTATGTCGGACAGGAGATTATCGCCCGCATGGAGAGCCGCGGGCGCTTGGCGAAACAGTTGCGTGGCCTACGCCTGGCGGCGTTGCCCGCTTTGCCTGCTGAACCAGCTATCCCGCTAGCAAAACTTGCCGCTGGTGACAAAGAGGCTGGTGACTTGACTAGTCTTGTGCGGTCGCCACGCTATGGCTTGATTGCTCTGGGGTATGTGCGTACCGCTTATGCTGCTGTGGGTACCCGGCTTGAGGTCGCCGGTGTCGCTGCGGAGGTAGTTGAACTGCCCTTCTGCTAACCAACCAGGATCAAGAGCACTATGCCCAGGCTTGCTGCCAGGCGCGATCACCTTGAACGTGCATACCGCCGACGTTACCTCCGCTTACAGCAGGAGCGCGATCAGCGTGTGCTCCAGGCGCTCTACAAGATTAGCCTGACGTGCCGCGAGCGTCCGAGTTTTCAGGCCATCTTTCAGGCGATCCAGGCTGAACTCGCGACGGTCTTTGATTTTGATGCGGCCTACCTTGCCTTTTGCGATGAACGCCCTGAATACTTCAAGTGTGCCCTGCTGGTCGATGAAGGCGACGTGTCGTATATCGAACAGGTTGAGTACGGGTTCCTCACCGGGGCGATTGTGCGGAGTGGGCAGCCGATGCTCTATCGTGATCTGCTCTATGAGCGCGATCCCGCCTTGCCCCGTGTCCCTTTCGGTCAGATCGAGAAGCGCTCGCGGGCCTGGATGGGGGTGCCGCTCTTGATCGGCGCGGCCTCGATTGGCGTGATTTCGCTGCAGAGCTATAAGGTTGGCATCTATACGCAGGCCACGCTTGATCTGCTGCAGCGCATGGCGAATGTGATTGCCGTTGCTCTCGAAAATGTTGCCCTGATCGAACAACAGGAGAATCTCTCGCGTGCGCTAGCCGCACAGGTTGCTGCCCGTACTGAAGAGATCCGTGCCCTCAGTGAGGTCTCGGCGGGGTTAGTGACGCGCAAGCCACTCACGGAACTGCTCGATCACGCGATTGATGTCGTGCTCGAACTGTTTCAGCTTGATGCCGGCAATGTGCGTTTGATCGATGAGAACCGTGAATTCCTGGTGCTCTATGCGCAGCGGGGGTTTTCCGAGGCGTATGTTGAGCGGACGACCTACTCGCGCCTGACGATTAGCCCGATCCGCGAGGCGGTCTATACGGCGCAGCCAATTGTCATTCCTGATAACTGGCGCTCGCACTATGAGGGCATTGGTTTGCCTTTTGAGGTCTTTCCGCCTGCCGAAAGTTCGCTGATTTTACCGTTAACCATAAGTGGCATGGTGATCGGTACCCTGAACCTCTTCGGGTTGTCGCCGCGCCCGTTTGAGGCATACGAAATCAATCTTTCGATGTCGATCGCCTATCAGATTGCGACGATTATTGAAAATGCGCGCTTGCTCGACCAGCGTGAACGC
Source organism: Candidatus Chloroploca asiatica (assembly GCF_002532075.1). Lineage (GTDB taxonomy): Bacteria > Chloroflexota > Chloroflexia > Chloroflexales > Chloroflexaceae > Chloroploca > Chloroploca asiatica. The sequence goes on from NZ_LYXE01000127.1 coordinate 151,139, forward strand.
CAGATTGCAGAACTCCGTGCCCTCGGTACGATCAGCACGGCGGCCTTGACCGCTCCGACGCTCGAAAACCTGCTCTTTACGGTGCGTGATGCTTTGCAGAGCTTTGTCCAGCTTGATGGATTGACGGTGATTGCCTATGATCACGAGCGTGGGGTGGTCACGGATAGCCTGATGCTGGAAGAGGAGCGGACGACCCGGTTGTGGGAACTTGAGCCGCCGCCTGCGAACTCTTTGACGGCACATATTCTGGCGACCGGCCAGGTGATGCGCTTCAACGATCTGCCGGTTGAACTTGCGGCCTACCCAAATCTTCGCCATGCTGCGCCGCCCGGGTTGTTGCCGGTGCAAGCGTGGCTTGGCGTGCCCCTCTATGATCGGAACGGGGTGGTCATTGGTCAGATGAGCATTCGGAGTGCGTGCCCTGGTGTTTTTACCCAACGCGATGCGCAGTTCTTACCGAATGTTGCGGCCCAGATTGCCCTCTATCTGCAAAATGTGCGCCTGCAAAGTCAGCGTGAACGCCAGATTGTTGAACTCGAAGCGATTGGTCAGATTGGCAAACTCGTAGCCGCATCGTATGACCTCGATCAGATGCTTGCCGAGACCTATCGCATTTTTCACGAATTGATTGGCGTCAATGTCTTCGCGCTGATTGTCTGTGAACCTGAGAGTGGTTTGATTACCAATGCCGCCTTTGTTGAAGAGGGTGAGTGGTTTTCGCTCGATCTTGTTGGTCAACCACCGCCCGACGCTTCAATGAGCACGTGGATTCTTACGCAACGTGAGCCGTTGCTTTTTCAGGATCTGGTCGAACAGCGCGAAGCGTTGCAGCGGCGTGGCATTATGCCCCAGCCCATTGGCCCACCCAATGAGGTGCGTTCCTGGGCCGGTGTGCCCGTGGTTGCGCGTGATGGCGACTTGATCGGCGTGCTCTCGATCCAGGCGTATCAGCCCTATCGCTATGATGTTGGCACGCTCGATTTTCTGAGCCAGGTCGCGAGCTATATCAGCCTTGGTGTCCAGAAGGCACGCCTGTTTCAAGAACGTGAACGTCTGCTCCGTGAAGCCCGTGAGAGTGCCGAGGCGGCCGAACGCCAGGCCGACCGGATGGCCCTTGTGCATCGGATGGCCTCGGTCTTGTCGGCTCGCCTTGATCAACAGGAGATCCTTGATCTCGCGGCGCGTGAATTGGTGCAACTCTTCTGGGCCGATCATACGGGGACGGTCATTCTCCACCCTGATGGAACAGGGTATGTCGCGGCTGAATACCCCGATCTCCAATTGGTTGGCCTGCAAATTGAGGCGAGCGACAACCCGATTGTGCAGCAACTTGCGACAACCCGCCGTCCAGTGGTCATTAATGACCCAGACCACGACCCGCTCGCCGCAGCCTCACGTGAGCTCTGGCGGTCGCTTGGCATCAAGGCGCTGGTGATTGTCCCGTTGATCAGTCGTGACCGGGTTTTTGGCTCGATTTCGCTCGATAGCCTTAGCAAGCCACTCAATTTTAGCGCTGAGGAACTAGAGTTGATGATGACGGTGGCGACTTCGATTGCTGCTGCCATCGAGAATGCGCAACTCTTTGCAGCTGAACAGGCGCAACGTCAGACAGCCGATACGCTGCGCGAGATGACCAGGGTGCTCAGTTCTTCGTTTGATCCTGCTGAAGTGTTGCGTCTGGTGCTTGATGAGCTTGGCAAGCTGATTGCGTTTGATACGGCTTCGATTATGTTGCGCGAAGGCTCGTATCTGCATATGGTTGCCTTCAAAGGCCGCGAGCAAGACCAAGAGTTGTTCCCGTTTATCTTACCTCTCGAAGGAAGTGCGGGCGGGGCTGTGGTTCTGCGCAATGAACCGTTGCTCTATATTGACGGGGAGGGTGGGGCTCCGTGGCTGCCAATGGAAGTCCTCAACGATATTCGCTCGTGGCTTGGCGTACCGCTGGTGGCGCGGGGTCGTGTCCTTGGGGTACTCAATATCGATTCACGTAGTCTCGATCCGCAGACACATGCTTCGCGGATCTTTACCGGGCGTGAGATTGAGGTCGCACGTGCTTTCGCCAACCATGCCGCCCTCGCGATCGAGAATGCACGGCTCTATCAAGAGTCAATCACCCGGGTTGAACAAGAACTTGAAATTGCGCGCAAGATCCAGTTGAACCTCTTTCCGCGTGAGTTGCCCCGCGTGCAACAGGTCGAACTGGCGGCGCGTTGTTTGCCCGCACGCGAGACCGGGGGTGATTTCTATGATGTGGTTGAGCTTGGTACGCGCCTTGGGGTCATTATTGGTGACGTGAGCGGCAAATCGTTGCCGGCCGCGATGCTGATGGCCGTGGCGCGCTCGACGGTGCGCTCAGAGGCCCGCAACCACGAGACGCCCTGGGTTGTGTTGACCGAGACGAACCGTTGGCTGGTCGATGATGTGCCGCGTTCTAGCTTTGTGGCCGTGAGCTATGCCGTGGTTGATCCTCAGCAGCAGCGCATGGTGCTCGCCTCGGCAGGCCAGTTGACGCCGTTGCGCTATCGGCGCGATGGGACAACCGATTTTCTGCCGAGCCCGCAGTCGTTGCCGATGGGTTTTTCGCGTGACACCGAATTTTCGCAGGTCGAGATTGCGCTGGTTCCTGGCGATACGTTGCTCTTTTATACCGACGGCATTGTCGAGGCCCATGATCACGAGCGCAATCTCTTTGGTTTTGAGCGCCTGCAAGCGCTGCTGGCACGCTGGGGGCATCTCGAACCCGAGGCGTTGATTGATCGTATTGTGTATGATGTTGAATTGTTTAGCGCTGGTATGCCGACGCACGATGATATGACGCTCCTTGTGGTGCGTGTGCATTGACGCAGGATCAACGAACTTCAACGATCTGCCAGTTTAGGGTTTCGCCGGCTGCGAAGGGGACAACGTCACCGTAGCGCTCGGGTACTTGCCAGGCTTCTCGTGCCAGGCGCACCTGTTTCGTCGGTGGCTCGAGGCCATAGATGCGGCGCGCATTGTCGGAAACGAAAGCCTGGAGTTGGTCAAGTGCTTCGTGACGCTCAAAGAGATCCGCGAGCATGGGCAGGATCACGGGTGCAGTGAAGACCCCGGCAGCACATCCGGCTGCCTCTTTGCGGTGGATTGGATGCGGGGCCGAGTCGCTCCCAAACATCAGGCGCGGATGGGTACGTAAGGCTGCTGCAAGCAATGCGGCACGATCCTCGGGGCGCTTGGCGATAGGCTTGCAAAAGAGGTGGGGGGCCAGCAAGCCGCCAGCAACATCATCAAGCGTGATCAGCAGATGATGCAGCGTTACCGTAGCCGCCAGATTCGGATATTCATCGAGCAGCGCCAATGCCCCCGCCGTGGTGATATGCTCCATTACAATCGTCAGACGAGGGAAGCGTTGCGCCCAGTGTGCATAGAAGGGCAGAAACTCGGTCTCGCGGTCGAGCACAAAGCCGTGACTCTCGCCGTGGACGAGCAGTGGAATGCCAAGCTCTTCAAGCAAGGCCAGCGTTGCTTCTACCCTCGCCAGATCGCTGACGCCACCGCTGCTGTTGGTCGTCACCCCATCGGGATAGAGTTTTACCCCGATGATCGCTGGGCGCGCTGCCTCCAGGGTTGCACGGTCGTAGGCACGAAAAAAGAGCGTCATCAGTGGGCGGAAGCGGTGTGGCACGACCGCTGCTTCGATCGCCTCGCGATAGGTTGTGAGCCGTTCAAGGCTGTCGACTGGGGGAACAAGATTCGGCATGATGACTGCCCCGGCAAATGCCTGAGCACTGAGCGGTGCAACCACCTGGAGCATGGCCCCTTCACGTAGATGGAGGTGCATATCGAGGGGCGCTTCGAGGGTGAGCATCGGATGGTTCTCCTTCCTGACCAGCATGTGCTGGCAACGCGTGCCAAATGATCATACAATACGAGATGCGAATTGCCAACGTTGTGTGGGGTCCTGTGGTTTTAACAACCCGTGCGTATGTTGGCACAAACGGCCAGCGAAGCTGGCCGTTTGTGCCAACATATGCGCGATATAGATTCTATCGAAAGGGAAAGTCGCATCAATGAACACCTCTGTCACCCTCACGCCATCGCAACGGGCGCTGCTCGACGAACGGCACTATGCGGTGATCGCCACGCTCAATGCCGATGGCAGCATTCAACAGACGGTTGTCTGGTACCTCCTGGATGGTAATGTGATCCGTTTTAGTGTTGGCGATCAGAGTGTCAAGACCCGCAACCTCCGCCGTACGCCGACGATTAGCATCACGATCGAAGACGGCATACGCTATCTGTCGTTGCAAGGCGAGGCGATTGTTGAGCCGAGCGATCCTGCACTGCGTCTACGCCTGGCGCAGCGTTACCTGGGTCCTGAGCGTGCTCAGGAATGGTTGACCCGTCGACCGGATGCGCCCCGCGCCAGTGTGCGTGTTGCGATCAAGCGTGTCTATGGGCAAGGGGTGTAATGGTGCGTGGGCCGGGTGCCAGCGTTGCTGGCACCCGGCCCACGCTGCCACCCGGCCGCTAATCGATGGAGTCCCCGGCAAAGACGACGTATTGACGTAAAAAAGCGTCAATGGCGCGGTAGTAGGTTGCGATTGTTTCGGCTCGTCGCCAGCCGTGGCCTTCGCCGTCGAAGAGGTGGTAGATGTGTGGGATGCCACGCCTTCGCAGAGCCGCAACGATCGTTTCGGCCTGATCGGGGGGCACGACCCGATCTTCACTGCCTTGAAAGATTGCCATCGGTGCGTTGATCCGTTCGGCGTGAAAGAGAGGTGAGCGTTCGCGGTAGCGCGTGGCCGTTTCTGGCAAGGGGCCGACCAGACTGTCGAGGTAGTGCGCCTCGAATTTGTGGGTGTCGGTTGCCAAGGCAAAGAGATTGCTGACGCCGTAACGGCAAATGCCTGCACGAAAGAGTTCCGGGGCCTGACAGAGCGCCTCAAGCACGGTGTAGCCACCCGCGCTGCCTCCTATGATGATGATCCGTGAAGCGTCAGCGAGGTTTTCTTGCGCAAGATAGTGGGCTCCGCTGATCGCATCGGCCACGTCAAAGACGCCCCATGCGTAGCGCAGACTCTGAGCGTAGGCGCGCCCGTAGCCGGTGCTTCCGCGATAGTTGACGTCGAGCACAACATAGCCACGGGTCGCAAAGAATTGAACTTCACCGCTATAGGTAGCCACTGCCTGATCAGTCGGGCCGCCGTGGATACGGATCACCGCAGGTGGTTTTGCCCCCTCCTGCTTGGGGGCATATCCCGGTGGCAGGTAGAGCATGCCGTGGATTGTGGCGGTTCCTGCGGCCCAACTGACGCACTGGACGTCGGCCAGTTGATTCCTTGCCACCAGTTCGCTACTGCTCCGGCGCAGGATTTGGGTGGTGGTTGCGTTCTGCACGACCAGGCGGGGCGGTATGGTCGAAGCCGAGGCCAGGCTCACCAGGTCGTCGTTGCGCGGGGAAGCGGCAAGCTGTGAAAACCAGGTATACCCCTCGGCATTGGGCAGGGTCGAGGCAGGGCTACCGTCAATGGGCAGCGCCTCGATGCTTCGTATGCCACGCTCATTGCGCAGCGCATAGATCCGCTGGCTATCATGGCTCCACGCAAACGAGCGTAACCCCTGCGCCCAGGCTGGCTGTCCATATTCACCCTCGCCCGTGCTGAGCCGTCGGTTGATCCCCGTCGCCACTTCGTAGAGATACACCTGCCATGCACCCTCGTGATCAGATCCATACGCGAGATATTGCCCATCGGGTGAAAAGCAGGGCTGCACAATGCTCTGGCCTTCACCACCAGCGACGATCCGGGTCGTCCGCACCTGCGGCAGTTTCCCCTCGAAGCCAAGCTCGGCCAGATAGAGGGTCGAGCTATCCCAGGGCATATGGGGATGCTCCCAGGCCACATAGGCGATGCGGTCACCCGCAGGATGCCAGCAGGGCCACATCACAAAATCGTGCCCTCTGACCAATTGTTGCGGCCACTGAGTGCCATCAAGTGACGTAATGGCGAGGCAATCCTGTTCTTCATAACTATGGACAAAGATCACCGTGTTGCCATCAGGGGCAAGCGCAGGGGCGGCAGCGGATCCAAAGGCTGGTGTCACTGGGCGGCGCGAACCTCCGTCGAGGTGTTGGCACCAGAGGCGGCCCGAAGAGGCTTCGGCAAAGACAACGTACTCATGACCAACGGTAAACGCGCCCCCGCCATAGCCAACCCGCCCGCGCACCGCAAGATCGCCGGGGGTCAGTTCACGGGGTGCATCGTTACGCTGCGTATCAACGCACCAGAGCGAGCCGCGCCCATCGAGGGCCTCGAGCCAGACGATATACCGCCCACTGGCATCCCAGAGCACATCATCGAGGCGCAACGAAGCCGCCATCTGGCGTGGGGTCAACGGACTGGCCCACAACCCGAAGGGTAGAGTCTGCATAGGTCTCCTAATGAAAACGAGCGGCGCGCTTCTGCACAAACGCGGCGACTCCCTCACGGAAATCGGGGTGCGCCCCGGCAATCTGCTGCGCGTGGAGCTCATAGTCGAGCATTGCATCAAGGCTGGCATGCCGTGACTCGGCGAGGCCAGCTTTGATCAGCCGGATCGCCGTCGCCGGGCCGTGCGCCAGTTGGGCGGCGAGTGCCTGGGCGGCGGTGGGTACCTCGTCATCAGGCACAACGCGATTGACCATCCCCCAGGCCATGGCGGTGGTCGCATCAAGCTCGCCACCGAGTGCAGCAAGCTCAAAAGCACGGGCATGCCCAATGAGGTGGGGCAGGGTATAGAGCATCCCGCAGTCGGGAATCAGGCCAATGCGGGCAAACGCAACGACCAACCGGGCTTGCTGGCCGGCCAGTCGGAGATCGCATGCCAGTGCGAGGCTCAACCCGGCCCCTGCGGCGACCCCATTGATGGCGGCAAGGATCGGCTTGGGGAGCGTCTGGAGCTTGCGCACCAGCGGATTATAACTGTCGCGCAGGCGTTCGCCAATCATCTCGACGGTGCCTTCGGTTGGAAACTCGCGGAGATCCTGCCCGCTGCAAAAGGCCTGGTCAGTCCCTGTCAGGATCACCGCCCGCACTGACGGATCATCTTCAGCCCGTGCCAGGCCAGCCATGAGATCGGCGTGCATCTGCGCATTGAGCGCGTGATAAACTTCTGGACGATTCAACGTGAGCGTCGCCACACCATCATGAACCGAATAGAGCACCGTTGCTTCATTACCCATACCAACGTCCTTATGCCTCATCGTCAAGTTGTTCCAACCCAACCGCCATCAGATACCCCCGCGCTCGTTCGGTAAGCGGATACTGTTCAACAATGCGCCAGAACCGGGGGCCGTGATTCGCCTCAAGCAAATGGGCGAGCTCGTGCATCACCACATATTCCTGAACAAAACGGGGCATATGGGCCAGCCGATGCGAAATTCGGATCGTACGATCGATTGGGGTGCAACTGCCAAACCGCTTGTTCTGTTGCATTGACCAGGTAATGCTAGCCCAGTGCAGGGTATTCTGAAAATAACGGTGATTGAGTTCACTGGCTATTGCGTGCAGGTTCGCATCATCAAGCGCCTCTTTTTGGGCACGACGCTCGATCCGGCCAGTTAGATGTGCAATAATCGGCTGGAGTTCCTCATCAGAAAGATGCGCCGGAGCAAGGATTTCGATCGTATCGCCGTCCTGACGGGCACTCACGGTTTTGGAACGCTTCTCGCTTCGCGTAATTTTGATCTTCATGGCAACCCCCATCTATGGGGTGCAGCACTGTAGAGCTCTCGTGTTCAGGGCGGCTACGCTCCTGATAGTTCTTATTATACAGGAGACCACCCGTTTTTCTGCCGCATGATCCTTCCCCAACGTAACCAGAACTGGTATAATTCTCATAACATAGTTTACAAAATACAACCAAAGAGCAAGACTTCTACGCTTGAAGGAACGATTATCGGGTCGTTGTGCTTGTGGTGTGATCATTCCAACCTCCCTATCATCATCTAGACGGGAAGTCGTATGGTGCAACTGATCAAACGCACACTTGTGAGTCTCGTGCTCGGCTTTGTCGTTAGTCTGGTTGGTCTGGTTGTCATGCCGGTTTCAGCGCGTCTGGCTGAACCATTGCTCTGTCAGGGAAGGCTTGAACCTGAGACGGGTTTTCTCAGCCTCCGTTTTCGTTGCATTTTGCCCACTGATGGGCGTATCGAACCTTTGGCGACGGGTCTGGTTATGCAGTACACGGTGCCAATCGTATCGTTTGGGGTCGCCCCACTGATTTGGTTTGCCCTGGCTGGGCGTGCGCAGCGGGCAGAAAAAGCGCGGACGACGATGCAAGCCGACCTCTCGCATGCGATTGTTGCGCCGGCCGAGATCCTGCGTGTCGAACGCCAGGATACGATCAACCACCAGATGCTTTTCCACGCCGCTGAATTGACGCTCGTCTTATGGGTACGACCGCCCAACCGTCGCCCCTACGAAGCCCGTGTTGCGTGGGTGGTCAACGATGCCAATGTCTATCACCTGCGAGCTGGTACTGAATTGACTGTTCGCATTAACCCCGAACGACCCGAACATGTCTATCCTGATCAGCCGTGGGCACGCTATGCCTGGTGGTTTCAGGAGTAGCGTATCTTTGTATTTCGCATGTGGCACAAGCCCGCTTAACGGGCTTGTGCCACATGCGAAATCCTTAGATGGCGTCCAACCGTGCACCGCAAACCTGCCAGGTTTTATCCCTGTTGCTCTAGGGCGGTCACCAGCGCTGGCAGCAGGTTTCCCGCCTGGCCGTTGAGGAGATAGAGCCGCTCTTGGTTGTGTGGGGTGACATCGAGGTTTAGCACCGCGACGGTTGCCCCACGGTTGTAGGCGAGCCGTGGCAGCGACGCGGCTGGCTCAACCAGCCCTGAGGTGCCGATCGAGAGCATGACATCACAGGTTGCGGCGGCGCTCCAGGCTCGCTCGAGAGCAATCACGGGCAATTGTTCGCCAAACCAGACCACATCGGGGCGCAGTGGTGCGCCACAGCTTGGACAGGGTGGCGGTAATGCGCCCTCCTCGCTCCAGGTCGTATACCGCGTCGCCTCGAGTGCACAGCGTACGCGCATGATATTCCCATGCAACTCGATTGGCTCGCGACTTCCGGCGGCTGCGTGCAAGCCATCAACATTCTGTGTGATTAGGGTAAAGGTCGGGACAAGATGTTCGAGACGGGCGAGGGCCAGGTGGCCTGCATTTGGCTTGGCCGCCGCAACCATCTGCCGTCGCCACCCATACCAGTCCCAGACGAGGCGCGGATTGCGTTGAAAGGCTTCGGGGGTGGCGAGTTCTTCGGCACTGTACTGCGCCCAGAGGCCCGTTTGCGCATCGCGGAAGGTCGGAATGCCGCTCTCGGCTGAAATACCTGCCCCGGTAAGCGCAACTACATGCTGTGCCGTACGTAGGGCCTCAAGCAGCCCGTTGGGGATGGCTGGCTCTTGCTTGCTCATGATGGTCGAAAGACAAGTTCAAAACGCTGCGTATGTTCGTCAACACGGTGAATATGCCAGATGCCACAGGTGGGTGCCGGGTTCCCTCCCGCATAGACATGCTTGCTCAGATCGATTTTCTCGCAGCTCATTTCGAGTAACAGGGCCCGGATTGGTGAACCGTGTGTCACCAGACCAATGCGTTGGTAGGGCGAGTCTTTGGCGGCTGCCAGTAACTCGCGGAGGCGCTCACGCACCTGATCGAAGGGCTCGTGGGGGCCATGCTCTTGCACCAGACTGGTAAAGGTAACAGGGATATTGAGGTGCTCGACAAGGACCTCGGCCGTCTGGGTGGTGCGGGCAAACGGCGAAACAAAGAGATGTTCCAGGCCCACCTTGGCAAGAAACGCCGCGGCCTGACGCGCCTCTTCGCGCCCGCGTGGTGAAAGATCAGGGCCAGGCAGCGTCTGATAAGGAATATCAGCTTTGCGTGCGGGCTCACCGTGACGAATCAAATAGAGATCAGTCAGCACTCCTTGCGCCTCTCCGCGTTGAATGAACGATACATCTTCAGGGTAGCATAGCCTCGCGCGCACTGTCAATGACGTTTGACGCCCTCTTATGCAACACGTACAATAGAAGAAGCGTCACATAAAGAGAGCAATGACTGACATTGTAGCTTAGTGGAGAGAGAGAATAACACATATGCGGCTCATCCTCTATCTTGGCAAAGGCGGGGTTGGCAAGACGACCACAGCCGCCGCTACGGCCGTCCGGGCCGCCGAGTTAGGTTATCGTACCCTTGTTGTCAGTACTGATGTTGCGCACAGCCTTGCTGATGCCCTTGATGCACCGCTTGGCTCGAGTCCTACCCCTTTGACTGATCGTCTGTGGGGCCAAGAGATCAATGTGCTTGACGAGGTGCGTGAACATTGGGGCGAGTTGCGTGGTTATTTGTCAACCCTGCTGCGGCGGCGTGGGGTCGACGAAGTTGCTGCCGAAGAGTTGGCCATCATTCCAGGGATGGAAGAGGTTGTCAGCTTGCTTCACATTCGTCGCCAGGCCAAAACGGGCGAGTTTGATGTGGTGGTGGTTGATGCCGCCCCGACCGGCGAGACGGTGCGCCTGTTGACGATGCCCGAAACTTTTACCTGGTATGCCTCGCGGGTGATGGACTGGGAGCCGCAAACGTTGAAGGCTGCCCGCCCCCTCGTCAAGCAGTTGATTCCGGCAACCGATATGTTTGCGACCCTCGAGCGTCTCTCGAAAGGGGTCGAGGCCTTGCGTGAAACGCTTATTGATCCCGAAATCAGTTCGTATCGCCTCGTCATCAATCCTGAACGCATGGTGATCAAAGAGGCCCAGCGTGCGGCGACCTACCTCGCACTCTTTGGCTATCCGGTTGATGGGGTGGTGCTCAACCGGGTTTTGCCGCTTGACCAGGCCGAGGGCGCTTTTATGCAGGAACTGGCCCGTATCCAGCAGGGCTATCGCCAGATGGCCTACGATATTTTCCAACCCCTGCCGATCTGGGAAGGCCCCCACTATGCCCGTGATCTTGCCGGTGTTGACGACCTTTCGATGGTTGGCCGAGCCCTTTTTGGCGAGACCGACCCAGTCAAAGTGCAGTTTCGGGGCAAGACTCAGGAGATTGTGCGTGAGGGCGAAGAGTATGTGATGCGTCTGCCCTTGCCGCACGTCGAAATTGGCAAAGTCTCAATGACCAAACGTGGCGATGAGCTCTTTATCGAAATTGGCAACTTTCGGCGCGATATGATCCTGCCGATGACCCTTGCCGAACGTCCTGCGCGCCGCGCCGTCTTCCGCAATGGTGTGCTCGAAGTACGGTTTGGGATTCCTGAGGGGCTGCCGCTTGAGCCGGCTGCCAGTGCGAATGAAGCCTGAGAAAATCGCCCTTATTGGGGTGCCGCTTGATCTGGGGGCCGGACGGCGTGGCGTTGATATGGGGCCCAGTGCGATGCGCTACACCGGGCTTCGTCGACGCATCGAGGATCTTGGCTATCCAATTGTTGATCTGGGTAACCTGGTCACACCGATGGTCGAGACGAGTGCGCCACCGGCCCCCGGTGAGTGCCTGCGGTATCTCGAGCCAATTGCCGAGGTGTGTGCTACGCTGGCCGATACGGTTGAGGCGAGCATTGCCGATGGTTTCTTACCGCTCATCCTCGGTGGGGATCATAGCCTCTCGCTTGGCTCGGTCAGTGGCAGTGCGCGTGGTTGTGGCCCCGGTCTGCTCTGGATCGATGCGCACGCTGATTTTAATACCGCCGAGACGACTCGCAGCGGCAACATCCACGGGATGCCGCTGGCCGTTGTGACGGGTCGTGGACATCCATTGTTGACCGGGCTTGCCGGGCGAACCCCGGCGATCCAGCCGGGACACGTTGCCCTCGTTGGTGTCCGCGACCTCGATCCGCTCGAGCGCGAAGCGTTGCGCCATGCCTCGATCCATGTCTTCACCATGCACGACATTGATCGTCTGGGCATGGCTGCGGTCATTGAGGCAGCCATCGCGATTGCTCAGCAAGGCACGGGCGGCTTTCACGTCAGCTTTGATCTTGATGTCATCGATCCCCGCGAAGCCCCTGGGGTTGGTACGCCAGTAGCGGGTGGTATTTCGCGTCGTGAGGCCCATCTCGCGCTCGAAATCATTGCCCACGCCGGTGGTATGCGTAGCCTCGATCTGGTTGAAGTCAACCCGATTCTCGATGAACGGAATGCGACGGCGGCGCTCGCCGTCGATCTGGCGCTCTCGGCGTTGGGGAAACGTATTTTGTGACAAAAAGACGAAAGCAAAAGAATGTCTACTTTATCAAACATAGATGGTATTCGCCCAACCTTGCTTGCCGTGCTCGCGCATCCTGATGACGAGTCGTTTGGGATCGGCGGAACGCTGGCCGCCTATGCGTGGATGGGGGCGCATGTTCACCTGATCTGTGCCACTGGTGGCGAAGAGGGTGCGGCTGACCCTGAGTTTCTGGTTGGCTATCCGTCACTTGCCGCACGCCGCGAGGCGGAACTTGCCTGTGCTGCGCAAGCACTTGGGTTGACCAGTGTCACGTTGCTTGGCTATCGCGACTCGGGGATGCCTGATACTCCTGCCAACCACCATCCCGAGGCGCTGGCCGCACAACCCCTTGAGCAGGTCACCGCCCGGGTGGTTGAAGATATTCGCCGCTTGCGCCCCCATGTTGTTGTGACCTTTGATCCGATTGGCGGCTACCGGCATCCGGATCATATTGCGATTCATCAGGCGACCGTCGCTGCATTCTATGCTGCTGGCGATCCTGCCCGCTTCCCTGGCGATCTGCCTCCCTGGCAGCCCCAAAAACTCTATTTTCAAACGATTCCCCGCCGTCTCTTGCGCATCTTTGTGCGGCTTATGCCCCTCTTTGGCCGTGATCCACGCCGGTTTGGACGGAACCACGATGTTGACCTTGTCTCGCTTGCCGAAGTCGATTTCCCGGTACATGCCCAGGTCGACTACCTCCCGCTGGCCCAGGCGCGCATGGCTGCAGCGCGGTGCCACGCGAGTCAGGGCGGAACCAATTTTGGGGGCAGCTTCTTTGCCATCTTTGCCCGCCTCTTTGGGGGCCGTGATACCTTTATGCGCGCCTATCCTGAGCCTGAAGCCAATCTGCATGAAACAGATCTTTTTGCCGGGGTCTCGATCTGAAAACTTGTGTGTATGCGAGCCAAAACGACCAGTTTCAGTGGTCGTTTTGGCTCGCATACGTGCGATTCTTGCAGGGCCGTAGGCCCCCAAAACCCCACTGGCAGCTAGATTGAGCTAGTTACCAGCTTCTTATCATCCAGGTTGAGCCTCCTGAGACGTTTGATTCAATACGTATCCTTGGATCAAAGACATAGCTAGAGGCTCCTCCTATGACAACGCGACGACAGTTTCTCCGCTTGATGCTCGCCGCAGGGACAGTGGGCGCAGTGGCCCAGCATCGTACGGCAGATGCTGCTTCAGCTTCCTCTCATCAAGCCTATCTGCCGTTGGTGCATCACCCTGCTGCCGCACATTCGGGATCATGGCCCAATGATGAGGGCTGGATCGTTGCTGGCCCGTCGGGACGGTTTGATCAGGCGATCGCATGGTTCCATGCTCGTTCAACAATCTATACTCATTACGATCTGTTGCAGATTGTCGGGGCCTATGAGCGAATTGGCAATGAAGCTGGGGTTGACTGGTTTCTTGCGCTTGCGCAGTGCGCCCATGAAACAGGCAGTCTGACCTCGTGGTGGTGTGATCGTCCGCGCCGGAATCCTGCTGGCATTGCTGTCACCGGGGCCGTGCGTGATGGCACGCCTGACAATCCGCCTGGCGTGAACTGGGCCTGGGATGGAAGCCGCTGGCGGGAAGGGGCGAGTTTTGCGGCCTGGGATAGCTTCTCGGTGCGGGCCCATCTGGGGCGCCTCCTTGCCTATGCTTTGCCTGATTGGGCGGCGACCCCCTATCAGCGTGAGTTGATTGACTATGCGCTCGCCATCCGACCACTCGCTGCCCGTATCCGTGGCATCGCTCCGACGATCATTGGGCTCAATGGTATCTGGGCTGTTCCTGGGACTGAGTATGGGCAACGCATTCTCGATCTCGCCCGCCGGATGCGTCAAAGTTAACGTCGGCCAACCGTTTAATGCGCAAATCTTCACTGATTATCCTACCGCCTAGCGGGGCGTTGTCGCTTATTAGGAAGCTGAATTGCTTTCCTCTATGGTCGTTGAATTGCTCCTTGACGTGCCTCACGCACACTCGTATAATAAGTTTATGTTAAGGGTTGCTTAACTTTTGATCAAGGAGCCACCATGGCGGCAAAACTGACAAAAGAGCTGATTTCCTAAGGGGCGGCGCGGGATAATGTCCTGCTGCCGCCCCTGTTGTTTTGTTTACGCTCCGCATATCTGGACATGGGAGTTCAGGAAGTACAGGAGGCACGAAATGCAGTCAGATCTGATCGGCAAGATTGAAAAGGCCCGCCGTTACGCTGCTGAACCTGATCGGGTGAAATTTGTCGAGTTGCGTGCGAACTTTAACGGGGGCAATAGCAATCACGAAGTGGTGCTGCGCGAAGGCCACTGGAACTGCGATTGTTCGTTCTTTCAGACGTGGGGAACCTGCGCACACGTGATGGCGATGCAGCGCATGTTGAATCCGATGCTTGATGAAGAAGCTCGACAGGCTGAATTGGCAATTGCCGCTTCTGCCGAGTTGTCGGTTTAGCGACCTCCTCAAAATATTTTAAGACCATGAAGTGTGTTTCGTTTGATTTTTACCACGTTACACCTTCATGGTCTTTTTGTGTGCCTTATGCCTATGCCACTGATTATTGCTCACCGTGGTGCCTCAGCCTATGCACCCGAGAATACGATGGCTGCGTTCGAACTGGCCTATCGCCAGGGGGCCGGCATGATCGAATTGGATGTGCAACCCACCGCTGATGGGTATCTCGCGGTCTTTCACGATGATACAACCGAGCGCTGGGATGGCCGCCCGCGTCCGGTTACAACGTGTCGTTTGGCTGAATTGCAAGCGCTTGATATCGGCGGCGAACGGGTGCCCATCCTCGAGGAGGTGCTTGCTTTTGCCGCTACGACCGGCATTGCTCTGAACATTGAACTCAAGGCTGTCGGTATAGGAAGGCAGTGCGTCCATCTGGTGCGTCAAGCCCGCCTCGTTGATCAGGTGATCGTCTCTTCGTTTGTCCCTGTGGCCCTGCGTGAGGTGCAAACGGCGGATCCGGTGGTGCGTCGGGCGTATTTGATGGGAACCCGTACCTATCGCCCTGATGTGCGTCTTCGCGAGTTGTGGCCTTTTCTGGCCCTGCGGCGCTTTGCGGTCGCCGCCTGGCATCCCTCGCACGAATTGCCCCTCGTTGACCGGATTATTCCGCTTGTGCGCAAGGCTGGCTATCAGGTCAATGTCTGGACCGTTGATGCGCCTCAGCGTATGCGCCAACTGGCGGCCCTGGGTGTCCAGGGAATTATTACGAATCGCCCTGATCTCGCCAGCGCGACATTGGCGTGAACATCCACCGGGCTCTTTGAGAAAGACAAAAAGGCCAGCTTTGCTGGCCTTTTTGTGCTTCTGGATGCCTTGAAGCTCCCCTTATGCAGGTGGGTATGGTGCAGGTACCCCAACAGGGTGCGCCGAGGTTGCCTGAGGGCTCAAACGCTCACGGATGAGGCGAGCTAGCTCACAAGGCGCGACTTGCGGGTGATAGTCAGTTTCGATCATGATGGCCGGTACATCGTCACATGCTGCTATGCAGTCGAGTTCTTCCACTTCGATCTGATTTGGAAACTCTTTGACGAGTTGGGCAACGGTGCGCTGCACTTCAGGTCGGCTGCGGATGCAGAACCTGCACATCGTAAGTTGAACGGGCATACATCCCTTCCCTGGTACCAGTCCGATGGGCGCATCAGGCTGAACCTCGAACTATCCTCTGCTGCTGATGAATGTGGTGGTGGTTGCGTGAGTATTATAAGGAAATTCTTTCGAAATCACAACCCTACCCTTTGTCTTTTTCTATTGTACACTGTCTGTCAATACTTTGCAATACTTTTGCACGGTTAATTATCATGGAGAGCGGAAGCCAGGCTTGCTATAATGCAGCATATGGCTGCTCGCAATGACAACAATGGCCGCGTTGCACTGGCGACGGATCTGCCTCCGGCCGCGATCCGCTCGTGCCTCCATCCCCATCCTCGCCTGGCCTATCTCTGTGCCGGTGAGACCGGGCCGCCCGTTGTGATGCTGCACGGGTGGGGGGCTTTCAAAGAACTCTGGTGGAGCACGCTGCGTGGCCTGGGGCGCGATCACCGTTGTTTTGCCCTGGATGTGCCTGGTCATGGCGATTCGCCCTTGGGAGGGGCGCACACGATTCCGTTGCTTGCTGACGTTGTGGCCCAGTTTTGCGCCGATCTCGGTTTGACCGAGATCATCTTGATGGGCCATTCGATGGGCGGGGCGATTGCTGCCGAGTTGACCCTGGCGCATCCCGACCTTGTCCATCGCCTGGTGCTCGTGGATGCGGCGGTTGATGCCCATCTGATGCCTATCTATGCCCGGGTCTACCTCTTGCCGCAACTTGGCTGGGGTCTGTTACGCCTGACCCAGTTGATTGGGCGTCGTGCGCGCCCCCTCAGTCTCCGCATTCCCCACGAACACGGTGGGGGCTGGATTCGCCCTTGGTTGCGCCGTTCGTCCTATCTGGCGATGTTTGAACCTGAAGGCTTGCACCGTGTCTATCGTTCGCTCTTTGCAACCCAGACTGGCGATCGCCTCGCCCAGATTGCGGTGCCTACGCTTGTGCTCTCAGGTCAATTTGATAGTCTGGTGCCTCCGGCCAATTCCCACCGCCTCGCTGACCTGATCCCTGGTGCCAGCTATCATCAAGTTTCTGGTGCGTTGCATAATCCAATGGATGAACGCCCGTATGCTTTTGAAAAGGCTGTGCGGAGGTTTCTGCGTTCCGCAGCAGATCTTTGAGCTTGGATGGTGAGGTTCTATGACAAACGCAAATGCACGGCGTGTGCTCGATTTTGCTCAGGATCTGATCGGTGCTGAGCAGATCGAACAGTTTCGTCTTGATGCGGCTGATTTTCTTTCGCCCCGCAGTGTGGGTGAGTCGGCAGGTACCCGTATCGAGCAGATGACGACGCCGCTCGATGAGGCCGCCGAGACGGTGAATCGTAGTTTTCCCCAGCGCGATCTTGCGTCGGGTCAGTTTACGAATGTGATCTCGCCTGTCGTGATTCCGCGTGATCCGCGGTCGCTCTTCTGGCTGCTGATTGCCGGTTTCTTTGCTTTGCTGGGCGTCGTTGGGTTGGCGATGACGGCGCTGGTTGATGCGGCAACCAATCTTGTTTTTGGGCAGGGCAATCTGGGGTGGGCGCTCTTTGGCCCCCACTATTGGCTCGTGCTCTTTGGCTATGTCGCCTACAATCTCTGGCGTAATAGCTATGTCATGGTGCCCGATGGGTGTCAGGCCCTGATTACCCGCTTTGGTAAGCTCGAACGGGTTGCCCCCGCCGGTCGTACGATGATCCTCGATCCCTTTGCGCGGGTGAGCTATATCGTCAATACGACCCGCGAGTATCCCTACAATGCTCCGATCCGTGAGGCTCCGACGGCGAGTCGGGTCAATGCATCAGTTGATCTCTTTTTGCAGTTTAAGATCGAGGATCCGCCGGCGTTTATCTTTACCCTCGGCGGCGCACGCGGCTTTCAAGAAAAGTTGCAGAGCGCCGTCAGTGAGGTGACCCGGGCCTTGATCTACGAGCAGAAGGCCGCCGCGATCTATGATCTCGTCGGTGAGAGTACCCAGACGGTCATTGATACGCTGAATCAGCAGTTTCTGCCGGCGGTGCGTTTTGTCAATGCGAATATTACCCACGCCGAGCCGTCAAGCCAGGAGTATCGCATGGATCTCGCGGCCCCCGAGATGGTGCGGGTCGCAAAAGAGGCGTATACCTATCAGTACGAGTTGCAGTTGCGTAAAGAACAGGACGAAGGCGATCTCAACCGCGAGCTCGCTGGTCTCCGTGAGCAACTTTCGGCGATTCGCGCCGAGATTGCGACCTATCAGGCGCAAATTGATACGGCAGGCGAAAAAGAGAGCTATCGCGCCAGTGCTTATGCCAGTCAGTTGTTGAGTGAGGCCGAGAGTGCGGCACGGGCGAATGCGGCGCTGCTCGAAGCTCAAGCGCTCGATATTCGTGCTGTTGGTGCGGCTGCCCATCCCGCGATTCTGCAGTACCGCTACCAGCGCGAGGTGCTTGACCGCCTCGAAGCTGTCGCTGAGCATTTGCCCCAGGTGATCCAGACGGGTGGCGATAATCAGGTGATTGATTTTCTTGAGACCGCCCGCAAGATGCTTGGCATTGCCGATGATCCGCTCTATAGCCCCGAGGAAGTTCAGGCGATTACCCGTCGCCTCAATGAGATCAAGGCGCGCATCAAGACCAGGAATGTGCAGTTGCGTCAGTTGATTGCCGATGAGACAACGACGGCGATGGCCCCCCTGCCTGGAGGAGGTGAGACCCGTGACTGAACCACGACGTGATTTTTCCAAAGTGCGCGAGGCCGTCGCGACCTGGGGGCGCATCCGTGAGTTGCTCCGCTCGGGCGAGGGCGGCCAGGTCGTGCCTGTGGTCATTCCGAAGGATCGGCGGCGGGCGGTGTGGCTGGCATGGTTGGCAGCCGGCCTCTATTTTGTGGGGGTCGCCCTGTTTGGCGGCATCGGACTGGCTCTTCTCACCGCTCCGCTTGCGTTGCTGTTCCTCTTGATCGCCGGGGTGACGCTCTGGCGTACGGCGATGATCGAGATTGAACAGGGCACCACGGCCGTCTATTCGCGTTGGGGGCGTATTGTTGGTACACTCGATCCTGGTCTGCACTATCTCTGGTGGCCCTGGGAAAAGGTTGAGGCCGTTGTGGATACAAGCACCGAAATCCCCTATACGGCCCCGGTGCTTTCGAGTCCGACCCGCGAAAATGTGCCGCTCAAGTCGATTGAATTCTTCCTGAAATTCCGCATCGAAGATCCGGTTGCTTTTGTGCGCAATATTGGGGCAAGCAATTTCGATATGGTGCTCAGTAGTGCGGTACAAGATGCGATTCGGCAGCGTTCACGTCAGGTTGAAACCGAGCGTGCCTATGACCTGCGCGGTTCAGATGTTGGCGATATGCAACAGAGCCTGAATCGTCTGCTGGCGCGGTATGGCGTGCGCATTACTGGGGCGAACATCCCCGATGTGCAGTTGCCCGACCAGTACCAGCAGCACCTTGCGACACGTGAGCGTGTTTCAAAGGAGCTCGAAGCCTATGCCCGCGAATGGGAATTGGTACGGCGTCAGCGCGCCGATAGCTTGCTGATGGAGATCGAGCGGGCCAAAAAGGTGCGAGATGCTCGCCTCGTTGAGGTACGAGCCGCCGTCAACAAAGCCCGTGAAGATGTGGCGCGCGCTATTCAGCAGAAAGAGACCGAGGCGCAACGTGTGCGCTGGGAGATCGAGGCCCGTGGGCGGGCCACCCTCAAGCAAGCCGAAAATGAAGCCCGTGGCCTCGAATATCTTGGTCAAGCCTACCAGGATAATCGCGCTGTCCTGCAGTATGAACTGGCCCTCCGGCGCATCCAGGTCGCCGAAGCCCTTGTGCGTAATGCACCACGCCCGGTTTTTATCCAGGGCAATAACGGCGAACAGTCTGCCCTGAGCACCCTCATCCTTGCCCAGATGCTGCCCAAACTCCTGGCGGAGTCATCTGCCGAAGAGAAGTAGGGCCGCAGGCTTCCCTTTATCTGCCTACGACAGAGGAGCCTATTGCTCCTCTGTCGTAGGCAGAAAAGTCCCGATCACACTACGCTTGCTGGTCAAATAGGTCTGTGCGACGCGCTGCACGTCGGCAGCCTCGACAGTGGCAAGTTCTTCAAGCAGGGTCTCGCCGCGCTGGTAGCTATCGAGCACTTCCCACATGCCGATTTGCAAGGCTTGATTGGTCACGCTTTCGAGGCTGTAGGCAATCTGGGCTCGCATCTGCTTGAGAACCCGTGCGAGTTCGTTGGGGGTGATGCCGTCTTGCTGGATCTTCACCAGTTCGTGCAGCAGCGCCGCTTCGACCTCTTTGGCGCTATGGGCTTCACTCACAATGGCACTCAGTTCAAAGAGATAGGGGTCGCGGGTGGGCATAAAACTGCTCCACGCAGCGGCAGCCAACTCGGTCTCGACCAGGCCCTGGTAGATCCGGGCGCTCCGGTTGGTTGGCGCACCGCCCCCCATAAAACTAGGCGCTTTCGCCCCACTCAACACGGCATCAAGGACTACCGTAGCGGCAAAGTCGGGGTGACGGCAATCAGGCGCAAGAAAACCGATCTGCACATATTCGGCTGGCCCGGGGCGACGGATCACAAGGCGCCGTTCCCCCTGTGGTTCTGGTTCGACGGCGCGTACCGAAGGCAAGGACGGACCTGACGGCAGTGACCCGAAATGGGTTTCGGCCTGACGCAGGATGGTGTCGGTGTCAACGTCGCCGACGATCACCAGCACCGCATTCTTCGGCATATAGAAGGTCTGGTAATAGGTGTAGAGTTCGTCGCGGGTCATGGCGAGGAGATCGCTTTTGTAGCCAATGACCGGGTTGTGGTACGGGTGAGCCGTGAAGGCACTGGCCTTCACCGCCTCATCGAGCCACGTTTCCGGGTAGTTTGCGGCCCCTTCGAGCTCGGCGATAATGACCGTGCGTTCACTTTCAACTTCGTCAGGTTCAAAGAGAGCATTGACCATGCGGTCAGCTTCGAGACGCAGGGCGAGTTCGATGCGATCAGCCGGCAAAGTCTCGTAGTAGGCCGTATAATCCACCCAGGTAAACCCGTTGAAGGTGCCGCCATTGCGGGCAATCAGGCGATCAAGTTCCCCCCTGGGGACGGCTGGCGTCCCCTTAAAGAGCATATGCTCAACCCAGTGCGAAATCCCCGTTTGACCCGTTGGCTCGTTGCGACTCCCCACGCGATACCAGATCCAACTAGTGGCGACCGGGGCGCTATGAACTTCGCGAATCAAGACGAGCATGCCATTGGCGAGTGTGTGGGCGTGAATTTTCATCTCTTTTCCTTATGAAGGCTGACGCCTCAAACCTCTTGCTGTGTTCAGAAAAAAGCCAGCGTCGCTGGCTTTTTTCTGAACACAGCAAAGCGACGTGTGGGCTGCAGGCCTCTACCTCCCGCTGGCAGGCACGCCCTGCTTGAGGGCAAATGAACGCACAAGGCGAACTAGTCGCCGCGGTTGTTCGCGTTGGGGCAGGTGACCGGACCCTTTGAGGACGTGCAATTCGGCCTGCGGCATGTTGTCACGGAAGAACTCAAATGATCCTTCGGGTAAAAAACGGTCGCGGTCGCCCCAGATCAGCATGGTTGGGACAGTGATGCTTCGCAGGTCTTCGGAGGTGAAGAAGTCATCTTCGCTCGCCGCCTCAATAAATTGCCGCACGGCATCGCGTGCGAAGAGATCGCGGAAACTGGCCTGTCCTAGATAGAGGGCCAGCGGAATGCGCCCGAACATCTGGCGGTAGATGCGGCGAACCGTTGCCAAATCGGGGACGCTCACCGTTGCTACAAAATTTTCCCACGAAGGTCGCCCGTTCAGTTGCGCTCCACCGGGGTCGAGCAAGACAATGCCCCGCGTCAACTCGGGCGTCTGTTCGGCGAGTCGCGCGGCAACCCATCCGCCCATCGAGTTGCCGACCAGGATCGCGGGTTGGCCGATGACCTCGCGGATCAGCGCCTGAATCACGTCCACCTGCTCGGCAATGGTCGCAAAACGGCGCCCTGGTGGGTAGCCACTCTGGCCGAAGCCGGGTAAATCAAGCGCATAGACTGGCCCGATTTTTGTCATACCGCGCATAGTGAAGGCCCAGGTCAGTGCATTATCGGCAATGCCGTGAATAAGAACTAGCGGGTGGCTCGTCACCGCTTTGCGGTGCGCAGGCGCGTAGTAGTAGTGGCTCAGAATGCCTGCTAGGCGGCGTTCGTGGCTGCTCACGCCAGCGCGGAGCAGGGCGCGTCGCGTGATGCCGAGACTTAGCGGGATCAGCACACGCGAAAAGGCTCCGCCAATTTCGAGGCGACGGCGGAAAGCCTGGTCTTGTTGCGGGGTGTTTTGGGGCATTAGGTAGGGCTTTCATATGCAAAGCGCCATGCATTGGCGCATCAGGCAATGGCAATCAGGCGGACGCCCTCGGCGGGTGTGCAGACCAGGGTGTGGGCTTCGCGCCCGGTGTGGGCCTGGTAGCCTGCCCGTAGTTCCGTTGCAAAGGCTGGCACCGCATCGTGGGCCACCAGACTGACGGTGCTCCCCCCAAAGCCGCCCCCGGTCATCCGTGAACCGTAGCAGCCTGGCAAGGCGCAGGCCAGTTCAACCAGGGTGTCAAGCTCGGGAATGCTCACCTCGTAATCGTCGCGCAGGCTTGCGTGCGATGCGTTCATCAGTTGTCCAAAGCCTGCCAGATCGTCCTGTTCCATCGCTGCGGCGGCATGAACCGTGCGACTAATCTCGGTGACAACATGGCGAACCCTGGGCAGCAGTTTCCCCGTGAGCAGATCGGCGTGTTCCTGCAATTGTGCCGGTGTGAGATCGCGGAGGGCCATCAGCTTGGGCAGACGGGTGCGCAAACGTCGTACGGCTTCGTGGCAGGCCTCACGCCGTTCGTTGTACGCCGAAGCGACGAGCTCATGCCGCACCCCGCTATCACAGACAACCACCCTGGCCTCGGTGGGCAACGGGATGGTACGATAGCTTAGATCGCGACAATCGAGCAACATCGCGTGGCCTGCCCGCCCGAGCGTGACAACAAACTGATCCATGATGCCGCACTGGGTACCCACAAAACTCTGTTCGGCCCCCTGGGCGAGCAGCGCCAACTCTTCGCCGAGCAAGTTGAGATCGTTGAGCAACTGAAAGGTGTAGCCAACCCCAATCGCCAGGGACGCCGAGGAAGAAAGCCCACCACCGACCGGCAGATCGCCGGTGATCAGTAGATCCGCGCCCTGGATATGCAGATCACGGGCAAGCATCGACTTGAGCATCCCACGAATATAGTTGCTCCATGGGTGTGTCTGGCTTCGTTCGAGCGTCTCAAGGCTGAACTGGTCTTCGGCCTGCATACTAGTGCTATAGACCCGTACCATCTGATCGCTACGGGGCCGGGCCACAACAAGGGTCGCCCGGTCAATCGCCATCGGCAAGACAAAGCCATCGTTGTAATCAGTATGCTCACCAATCAGATTGACACGCCCAGGTGCGCGTACCAGCATCGCGGGTTCGCTGCCAAAATGGGCCGCAAACGCTTCACCAGGTTCCCCGAACGTGTCCATGCCTTGCTCCCTTGTCAGCCCGTTGCCACACGGCATAGTCTACCACATCACGCGAGCTCGCGTCGTTCGCCGACGCGGCGCGTCAGTTTGCGCTCGTCGAGATGCTCAAGGAGGGCCAGCGCATAACGGCGGGTGCTGCCAAAGTGGTCGCGCAACTGCCCTACCGTCAGGCTGCCTTCGGCCTGGAGTATCGTGAGCACCCAGTTGACCAGTTCAGCATAGGTTTCGGGGAGCAAGTAGAGATCAGGGGCTATGCGCACGAGCATCTGCTGTTGAACCACCCACGCCAGCACTTCGGGGTCAAGATCGGGGAGGGGCGGACTGTACGGGGTGCGTCGCATTGCCGCGAGCGTCGTTGCCACCGCACGTTGCTGATGCGCCGCAAGTTGTGGGTCGTGTCCCACCAGCCAGACGCTTGTTTCGTCAGCGGCAATGATCTCGCATCGTATGGCCTCGTCAACGATACCACCGATCAGACGTGGCGCGAGGCGCAATTTTTGGCGAAGTTCTTCGCGGGGCATCCCTCGGCGCAGCGGAAAGCGCGTATGATAGGCGCGCACCGGTGGCACCAGACGAGTCGCGAGTCCCTGCCAGCCTGTTGCTGTCACCAGCAAGATGTCGGCCAAGGGGGCGGCTTTTTCACCTATATGAAGAGCCGGTATCGTCAGCACCCGTCCGCTCGCCACGAGATCGCTGACCAACGAGTGCATCTGCTCGTCGGGCAGGCCCACCGCTCTGGCGACCTCGTCCCAGGGTCGCGGCGGATCAGTGCCGAGCATTTGGAGCACCAGTTCGGCGGGGTCGCCGCGGGCCAGCGTCTCGAGGGCGGCGATGACCTCGGTGCGAAAGCGGCGGTGGCGCACCGGGAAGGGATCAACGACCATGCCCCCGGCGACCGTGCGGCTCGGCGAGGCAATGCGCAGGATGCAATGGTCATCGCGCACGACGACGACCGGCACTTCGAGGCGTACTTGCGCCCACCCGCTGCTGCCAGGCGCAAGTTGCTCGGTATCAAGCAGGGTCAGGCGACAGGGCACCTCACTTGCGCCCGTGAAGAGATCGAGGCTGCAATTCTGTTCGAGTGGTCCCGGCGCATCAGCGAGAACGCGCAGGTGCAGATCGATCAATCGCGTTGGCTGCAACGTCCCGGCAGGCACCAGGACATCACCACGCTTGACCTCGCTATGATGAATGCCGGCTAGATTCACCGCGACACGCGTTCCAGGCGCAACCACTTCAACCTTATCATAATGGATCTGTAGACCACGAATGCGCCCAGTCAACCCAGAAGGCAAGACAACAACCTCGTCACCAACCCGTAACGAGCCATCGCGGAGGGTGCCTGTCACGACGGTGCCAAAGCCGCCAATTGTGAACGACCGATCAACTGGCAAGCGTGGAATGCCGTCGGTCTTCGCGCGGGGAGGCAGGCTCTGTAGCACCTGTTCCAGCGTCTGCCGGAGCTGATCAAGCCCTGCCCCAGTCCGGGCGGACACCGCCACCAGCGGAGCGTCAGCGAGGCTGGTATGCGCCAATTCACTCGTGACCTCCTCGCGCACCAGCGCCAGCCACTCGGCATCAACCAGATCGGCCTTGGTCAGCACCACCACCCCATGGCGGACATCGAGCAGATCGAGGATTGCCAGATGTTCGCGGGTCTGGGGCATCATTGACTCATCGGCGGCAATGATCAGCAGGGCCGCATCGAGTCCGCCGACGCCGGCGAGCATGTTCTTGATAAAACGCTCGTGCCCAGGCACATCCACCACGCTAACCCTGCGCCCGCCGGGGAGGGCCAACCAGGCAAACCCGAGATCAATGGTCATCTGGCGACGTTGTTCTTCTTCCCAGCGATCGGGATCGATGCCCGTCAAGGCTTTCACCAGCGTGGATTTCCCGTGATCGACATGGCCTGCGGTTCCAACAACAAACATCGCTCGCATCCCTCAAAAGCATGCCTGCGGTTCCCTGGTTTGCTTGCCGCACGCAAACTGCCACATAACTAGCGGTTTGCGTACAGCAAGGTACTGAGGTTTATTCTAGCGTCTCAACCGAAATGTTGCCAGAGGCAGTTGTGATCGTCAAACGTGTCTCGCCGGTGCCCAGCGTCCCACGCAGACTACGCCGTTCAAGCGCAAGGCCATCAATATTTGTCGCCACCGAACCGCTCGTGGTGGTGGCCTCAAGGCGGAGATTCTCGTTTGCAGCCAGGCGTACCTTGATCCTACCTGACGCATTGCTGATGGTATGCGCCGCCCCTGGCATCAACCCAGTTCGGACGTCGATGTCGCCACTGGTATTTTCAAGCTGCAGATGCATCGGCCCCTGGCCGTTGATCTCTATATCACCCGAAATCGTCCGCACATCAACAAGCCCGATTGCTCCATCAACCTCGACATCGCCACTAACGGTACGAACAAAGGGCGCATCAAGCTGACCGCTGATCTGCACATCGCCGCTAACCCCATTGAGGTGCAGCTTGCCACGATGATTCTGCACGATCAGATCCCCCGACGTATTGCTGATCTGGATAGCGCCACTGGTATTGGTGGCGGTAAGATCGCCACTGACGGTTGTCAAGGTCAAGTCACCCTGCACTCCCTCTACCTGGACATCACCACTCACCAATTCAGCCTGTACCTGCACCCCCTCGGGTACCCCGATGCGGAATTCGACATAGGGCGAACGTCCGAAAGAGAGGCCATTCCATGGTGAACGGCGTACTTCAAGGGTGAGCGTGTCATCCGCGAGTGAAGCCTGCACTTCGAGGCGATCCAGTGCCCGACTTGCGGACTGTTCGGTGAAGCCAAAGCCACGGCGGAGTGCATTGACCTCGACCTGATTGCCCGCAATGCCCACCAGTTGCACCTGGTCATTGACGCCGCGGATCACCACGGTACTAGCCTCATAGCGTTGCTCAAGCATCACCTGACTACGTTCAGCGGTGCTGAGGATAAAGTTCCCGGGCCAGTTGCGGGCGCTGAGCGCAAAAACGAGCCAGATCACACCGATGACGAGCAGCAGAACCCCCCAGCGTCGGGCCTGCTCACCGCGTCGGTCATAGCGTTCCTCTGACCCTGAAGAGGATTGAGGTTCAGGATTGTCTTGCACAGCACACCTCGCACTAAAGCATCTTCCCTGTGCATAGGACGCCTTGATCGGTCTGAGTGTTGCGTTCCAACTGGCTCATGATGGTACAATGCAATATGCCAATCCTTATTGACGGACACAACCTGATTGGTCAGTTGCCTGGTTTCAGCCTCGCCGACCCGGATGATGAGGCCCGTCTGGTGATGCTCTTGCGTCGCTATGCCACGCGCCGCCGTGGCCGCAAAATCGTGGTCGTCTTTGATGGCGGCGTCTATGGGCACCCTGATAATCTAAATGGCTATGGTGTCGAAGCCCATTTTGCGCGCTCGCCGTCTGATGCCGATACCCTGTTGATCCGGCGCATCCGAGCGATCAAACGGCGCGATGAATGGCTCGTTGTCAGTTCTGATCGCGCGGTGGTTGGGGTTGCCCAGGCCCAGCGCATTCCAGTTATCTCGGCGCAAGCCTTTGCACGCCGCCTGGCTGCACTCGATCAGCCGCGGGCCTCGCTCCAGGATAAACGCAATGATCGCCCCTTGACTGCGGCAGAAATTGAAGAATGGATGCGTCTGTTTGGTATCGACGAAGATGACGCCGAAGATTTTGCAAATTATTGACATGATCTTGAAAAAACCTGTGCAAAATAAAAAAGATGTGATATACTTTACCTAACAAACCCGGAATGCGGCGCGGCACTTCTGCGGGACGGTAGTAGTTCGGCCTCATGTTTTCTGGTGAGGCTGGGTTATGGAGCTTGCATTTTTATGAACAAAGTCTATTTCGAGCGGCGTCTCGATGCTCTGCGCCTGCGCCTCAATGCGTTGGCTCCTAGCACCGAGCGGGCACGGCAGGCCGTCCGACGTCTTGAACGTGAGCAGGTACAGGTGCCAGCGGGGACTATTTCGGGTGCGCTGGCAGCCCAACTTTCGGCAGCGCGGGCGATGGCAACAACGCTCGAAGAGCGTGAACGCCAAGTGCGCGTGGCCATCGCGGCACTTCAGGCTGAACTGATTGCCGATCAGCCTTAATCAGGGTTTCACCACCGTTCGTGATCGCATGATGCGGCAACTCAAGAGGTGATCAGGCCAATGCCTGTTCTACCTGTTGAGTTTTTTTATATCTGTGGATTCTGCACCCATTCAGGTCTTGCTATTCTTGAAAAATATGCTATGATTGCGGTGTTTGCCAACGTTGCATAGCTGCCAGACTTGCATCAGAGACTCCTGATTAGTCCCCTGAGCGGTCGCGGGAACTTCTTCGCTCGAAGGGTGTGTTACGTTGTGATGGCCGGAGTGCGACAGCCGTTATATTGGCTGCCGGTGGTACGGAAGGTATAGGGAAGTAGGGTTTTAGACGACGGTGTCTGGTGCCGTACGTCGGTCAACACTGCGTAGAGACGCAGAGGAGTAGTTTTGATGCTGGTCAAGCTGTTTGTTGGGAATCTGCCCTGGAGTGTCGGTGACGAAGATCTGGCGCAAGTCTTTGCACCCCACGGGGATGTGCAGAGCGCTCGTGTGATCACTGATCGCGATACGGGCCGCTCACGTGGGTTTGGGTTTGTTGAGATTGAAGTTGATGATGTCAATACCGTGATCCGGGCAACTGATGGCCAGGAGTTGAATGGCCGTCCGATCCGGGTGAACGAGTCTGAGGATCGTGACCGTGGCAGCCGTGGCGGCGGCGGCGGTGGCCGTGGTGGTTACGGCGGCGGCGGCGGCGGTGGTGGTTACGGCGGCGGCGGCGGCGGCGGCGGCCGTGGTGGTCGTGGTGGCTACGGCGATCGGTACTAGCTTCTGTCGCCCGCTCCAGTGCAGGTGATCGCGCAGCTTTTTGGTAGGATCCTCGGGGCTACCGGGCCTCTCTTAGGCGAGACGGGGGGTAGTTACCTCCCGTCTCGTCCTTGTGTTTACGTGGTGCCCCAGATGCAACGCATCGGCGAAGTGATTGAAGCGTCAACGACTCGTTTTACCGCAGGTGCCTATGAGTTGCTCGAGGCTCCCTCTTTTGGTGCCCTGGTGCGGGCGGTGACTCGGGAGCCCACCCTCGAAGTCTATGGTCTCGTCTATGAGATTCGTACCAGTAGCAAAGATCCTGGGGGTCGTGCACTCGTCCGCGGGCGTACCTATAGCGGGCGTGAGTTGTTTGATGAAGAGATCTATGCCGAACATCCTGACCTCGCTGAGGTGTTGCAAACCGAGTTTTCGGCGTTGACCGTTGGCTATGTTGCGGATGGTCAAATCTGCCACTATTTGCCTCCTCAGCCTCCGCCTGTGCATTATTCAGTCTATGCCGCAACCGCTGCTGAGATGATCCGCTTTAGTGAGGTGACCAGTTTTTTTCGCGGGGTGCTCTTTGCTGCCCAGATCCCCGGTGACGAGTTGCTGGCTGCCTCGATTCGTGGCTTTGCCCGTGTGCGCCCCGATGGCGAACCCTACCTGCTTCGCGCTGGACGCGAAGTGGCCGGTCTGCTCAAAGATGATTACGACCGCCTGACGGCGTTGCTACGACGCATTCGCCCATAGGAGCAAGCTATGTTGCTTGATGTTGCTGTTCCGGTAGATGCGAATCCTTTGCCTACCGCTGTTGAACTTGCCCGTGCTGCCGAGTCGATTGGTTTTGCTGCTCTCTGGACGCCCGAGACCGGGCATAATGGTTTTTTGCCTCTGGTGCTGGCAGCTGAACATACCAGCCGTATGACGCTTGGTACCGCCGTTGCGATTGCGTTTCCCCGTAGCCCGATGATTACGGCCCAGCTTGCCTGGGATCTCGCGGCTTATAGTCAGGGACGCTTTGTGCTTGGGCTTGGGACGCAGGTGCGTGCCCATATCGAGCGTCGCTTCAGTGCCAATTTTGATCAGCCTGTTGCCCGCCTCCGTGATTATATCCTTGCGTTACAGGCGATCTGGACCTGCTGGCAAACTGGGGGTCCCCTGCGGTATCGCGGTGAGTTCTATCAGCATACGCTGATGTCGCCTTTCTTTAACCCCGGCCCGATCGAGCATCCGACGATTCCGATCTATATCGCCGGCGTCAATAGTGGCCTCGCCCAGCTTGCCGGTGAGCTCTGCGATGGCTTTCATGCGCATCCCCTCAATAGTGCGCGCTATCTCTCCGAGGTTTTACGCCCTCAGATTGCCGCTGGCGCGGCCAAAGCAGGCCGCGATCCTTCGGCCTGTATGCTTGCAGGGAGTAGCTTTGTGATTACCGGTGCCGAGCCAAAGCAGCGTGAGCGCCTGCGCCATTTTGTGCGTCAGCAACTTGCCTTCTATGGCTCAACCCCATCGTATCGCCCGGTGCTCGAATGCCACGGGTGGGGGGCCGTCGGTGAACAACTCTCGCAGCTCGCCAGTCAGCAGCGCTGGACAGATATGCCCGCACTGATCACTGATGAGATGGTCGCAACGTTTGCGGTTGAGGCTGACCCTGCCGATCTTGGAGCGGCGCTGCGCGCCCGTTACGAGGGCCTCCTTGATCGCGTTGCCCTCTATATACCCTTTGTCCCCGGGCAGATGGATGATTTCTGGCGTCAATTGGTGCAGACGGTACATCGCTAATGCCAGGCGTCTATGACGATCTTGATCTGAGCCCGAATGAGTTGGAACTGGCCCGCCTGCACCAGCAGGCGTCCGGGGGCTACGTTGATCTCAGCAGTAGCAATCCGACGGAACACGGGCTCATCTTTCCACCCCAGGTGCTGCAGCAGGCTGCCGAGGGCTTCTGGGCGTCACGGCGGTATGCGCCTGATCCGCATGGCAGTGCAACGGCGCGCGCTGCGGTGGCGGCCTATTATGCCGGGCGTACGCCAGCCCTGCACCTGGAGCTTGATGATCTCTTCATCACGGCCAGTACGAGTGAAGCCTACGCCTTGCTTTTTGCGTTGCTCGCTGATCCGGGGGACAACCTGCTGGCCCCCGGTCTTTGCTATCCGCTCTTCGAATACCTGGCCGCCTTACGCGATCTTGAGTTGCGCCCCTATCAACTCTGTGAAGAAGACGGCTGGCGTATCGATGAGGCCTCACTCCGTGATGCCGTTGACCAGCGTACCCGTGCCATTCTCCTCATTTCGCCGCATAATCCGACTGGCTCGGTGATCCAGCAACCGGTGGCGGTGCTGCGCGAACTGGGGTTGCCACTCATTTGTGATGAGGTCTTTGCTGCCTTTACGTATGCCCAACCCCACGTCCCACCGCTCGCCGCGTTGCATCCTGAATTGCCGGTCTTTACCCTGAATGGTATCTCGAAGTTCTTTGCCCTACCTGATCTCAAACTGGGTTGGATCGCCCTCAATCCACCGGCGCGTCATTTTCTCCCTCGGCTCGAATTGTTGAACGATACCTTTCTGGGAGCCAACAGCCTGACCCAGTATCTTGCACCTGCCCTCTTTGCCCAGGGTATGGATTTTGTCAACGCAATGGTTGCCCGGGTACGCGCCAACGTTGACTTGTTTATCGCAACGATTCGTCAGGCTCCTCAGATCACGCTTCGCCCGCCTGATGGTGGTTACTACCTCTTTCCGGCGGTACACGGCTGGGAGGATGAAGATGCGCTGGTGTTGCACTTGCTTGCGCATGGGGTGCTGGTTCATCCAGGCTATTTTTATGGCGAAGCAGCGGGCACGCATCTCCTCATTTCTGCCCTGACCGAGCCGACTCAGTTTGCCGATGGGCTTACACGTCTGATGCAAGCACTTACAAGATCGTGATTTTCATGCGCTCCTATTGCATCTGTACACACCTGGTTGTATAATCATTACCACAACGAAAGACAAGGCGACAGGCCATCACCTTGTCTTCAACCTCATCAGCCAGGCGTTTCCATGCCGCGAATTGTTTCCTCACCGGTCGCTCGGCCGGATGATCAAGATGCTCAACTCTTGAGTACGTTGCTCACCAGTGACGTGCCGAGTCGCCGTGAGAGTCTGCGTGCGGCACGGGTGCGTTCTGTCTCACAGCAGCGTAATGAGGCCCTGCGCGGCTATCTTTTGCGTAACGGGGTTGACCGTGCCCTTTTTGTCGTTGAGCGGGTGCTCATTGTGGCGGCTTTTATGGCGTTTGGCTACTGGTTGCTCGATGGCTATGGTCGCGATTGGTTCTATATGCTGCGCCAGACCCAACCTGTTGCCGCGAGCCAGGTGCAGATCGAACGCACCCCTCGCCCCACGCTCAGCACGCCGATGCCATCTGTTCAACCAGACGCGTTGGCGGTCGCTCCCCTGCCCTTTATTCATCAGGATGACGAGCCGTCGTCACTTGCGGCCGATGATCAGTTTCTTGTGCCGCAGACGATGCGTGCGCCCCCGGCGGTTGATGATCCCCGTCCGCAACGCCTCTTGATGCCCTCACTCGGGGCCGAGATGGATGTCTATGAAGTCTTTGTGCGCAATAATGAATGGGAAGTAGCCGAGTATGCGGCTGGGTTTCATCATGGCAGTGCACTGCCCGGCGACATTGGCAATACGGTGCTCTCGGGGCACGCTGGGCTCAGAGGGGCGGTGTTTCGGCACCTTGGGCGCCTCAAGCCCGGTGATCAGGTTGTCATTGAAACGAGTAACTGGCGCTATACTTACCAGGTGCGCCATACCCACAATGTTTGGCCGCATCAGGTTGAAGTGATGGATCCGACCGCCACGCCAGTTTTGACCTTGATTACATGTACCAACTGGGATACGCAGCGTTTGATTGTTGTTGCCGATTTGATTGATGTAAGCCCTCTGTCTTGAACCGAGGAGATGATATGAAACCTCCTGCACGGGGACGCCCCTCTCAACCAGGCCGTGGTCGCGGGCCTGTTCGCTGGACGGCATGGGAGATCAGCCTGATTGTTCTCAGCATTGTGATGATCGCCTTTCCGCTCTACGCTGAAGCGACGCGCCTTGTTTTCGCGCCTATTGCTCCGGCGCAGGAGAATCCTACGGCGACACCTGATCTTGTGTTTCCGCCGACGAATACGCCGCTGCCACCACCAACTGAGACACCACTGCCTGATTTGACGCCAACAAATGATCCGATTCTGCCTCAGCCTTCACCTTCGGGTACGGGTACGAATCAAGGGCCGACCTTGACGCCAACTAATACTCCGCTGGCCGGAACGCCCAGTGCCACGAGTACAGGTGAGCCTGCTACACCAACGGCGGAGCCAGGGTCGCCGACGGCAACGGCGGAGCCAGGGTCGCCGACGGCGACGAGTGAGCCAGGGTCGCCGACGGCGACGGCGGAGCCAGGGTCGCCGACGGCGACGAGTGAGCCAGGGTCGCCGACGGCGACGAGTGAGCCAGGGTCGCCGACGGCGACGGCGGAGCCGGCTTCGCCAACAGCAACCTTTACGGCGATCCCTACGGTGGCGCCGAGTCCCACCAGTGATGTACCGCCAACGGGTATCAGTATCTTCAAGATTGCCTCATCGTCGCAGGTTGCCCAGGGGCAACAGTTCAGTTACAACATCTCGGTTGTTTCGACGAGCACGGCCAATCAGGCGGTACGATTGCAAGACAATCTTGATGCCAACCTTGAATTCCTCGGGCTTGATGTTCGTGGTGGTTCATGTAGCGGCGGTCAGACGGTTGTCTGTGATCTGACGGTGAATAGTGGCAGTGCTGCGTCGATCACCTTGCAAGTGCGGGTTCGCCCGAGTGCTGCGGTTGGGACGACGATTAGCAATGTTGCGACCGCACCGGGAGCCGAGACAAGCGGGGCTTCGATCACGGTTATTGCTGGCACGCCTGGGCCTTCGCCTACACCGCTTAGCCCGTCGCCCACGTCGGCCTATCCGTCGCCGACGACGCCCGTGGTGCCGTCGCCAACGACGCCCGTTGGTCCGTCGCCGACGACGCCCGTGGCGCCGTCACCAACAACGCCGTTCTTGCCCTCACCTACCACGCCGCCAGGGGTTGTGCCCACCACGCCGCCAGGCGTTGATCCGACGGTACCGCCGGTCGTTGTGCCGCCTGCTGGTGAACCTGCGCCACCAGCCACGCCCTTGCCGATAGCCCCGCCGGCTCCGCCAACACCTCAGCCTGCCGTGCCAACCGAGCCGCCAACGCCGGCCCCACCTCCGCCTGGCCCGACGGTGATCCGCCCAACTGCGGCCCCACGCCCCCCTTCTGGTGGGGGAACGGTCGGCGGAAGTGTCGCCCGGACAAGTACGCCGGTTGATGTTACCGCCACTGCCACCACTGCGGTGACGCCTTCGCCAGGACTGGGGGGAAGCCAGACAGGAAGCGATGTCTTCTTCCGCATGGCAAGTGACTGGGGGAGTGCCTATCCTGGTCAGATCATCAATTACACCCTGGTTGTGCGCAATACGCGCCCTGCTGCTGCAGAAGGTGCCAATGATCTGCGGACGGTGAATATGCGGACGCTCTTGCCGAGCAATCTTGAAGTGCTTGGCGCACGGGCCGACCGTGGTACTGATCCGACCATCACTGGTAACGAAATCCGTCATGTAGTCGAAGTGCTGCAACCCGGTGAGAGTGTCGAACTGACGATCAATACCCGCATCAAGACGAGTGTTACGGCTGGTACGTTGCTGGTCGCGCAGGGACAACTGACCTATGCCGGACGACCGCAAGACCTCTTCTCGAACATTGTCTCGGTGCAGGTTGTCGGTAGTACGCCACCGACGGTTGTGCCAACCTTTACGCCAACCGTTGATCCAACCAGTACGCCCGATCCGGGGCCATCGCCCGTCCCGCCAGGGGCTACCGAGGTGCCAACCAGCACCCCGGTTCCGGGTGCGCCCTCGCCTACACCAGTCACGACCCCGCCAGCCGGTGGGCAACCCGATCCGCAACCAACGTCTGAACCGGGCGGCAAACCCCCAGGTGAAACCTCACCATTGCCTGAGACAAGCACGGGCGTCCCGCTAATTGGTGTGCTGATGCTTGGGCTAACCCTGTTGACCCGAACCTGGCGTTTGCACCGGGCTAAAGAACGTATCTAAAGAGCTACGCTCAACGCCGTGGCTGATGGAGAGCTTTGCTCTCCATCAGCCACGGCGTTTATGCCAATAAGACCTCACCCTTCTTCGCCGGTGGTGCGTTTGCGGGCGCGTTCTTTGGCTGCCCGTAGGCGTTCGAGGGGGTCGTCGTCGGGTGCTTGCTTGTCAGGTACTTGATCATCGGGTGTCTGGCTGACACCCTTGATGCGTGTTCCAGCCCGTTCTTTCGCGCTTTGGAGGCGTGCCATGGTCGGGTCGGGCGGGGCCTGCTCGGCGGCGACACGCCGGGCCTCAGCCCGCTGCTGCCGTGAACGCCAGAACTGGCTGAAGGGGAGGTCGCCGGGTTGCAGCATCAACCGACGGAGGGCGATGTCAAAGGGGAGGAGCACAAGGGCGAGCAAGAGCAGACTCAGCCCAATTTCGCGGGCCTGGGTAACGCGCCCTGCGACGGGCAGAAACGCATCGGCAGGCTCACTCAGGCGCTGGCCCCCGGTCAGGGCGGCCAGTTCGTCGAGCAGGGCCAGATTTCCCTGGCCGCCACGATATTCCGATGAATAGGGGACGACGAGGCCTGCCATCTCTTGCAGAACAACGCGATCGGCGGCAGCACCACTGATCTGGACAAGATAGGTTCCTGGGTTCGGGCTTTCGACGCGGCCCTGATAGGTCAAGGCCCCAACCTGGGGTAACGGCACGGCACGCCGCGAACCGTCGGTGCCAATCAAGGTTGCCGTGACGGCCAGGTTTTCCTGGCCTGGCGCTGCATTCAGGCGAATCATCGTCTCACCGCCAGCCACGAGCAGATCAGTGCTGATCTCCTGGCCCCCACGGACAGGCAAGATATCACCGACGACCTGCCCGGCGAAACGGGGAAAACCCTCCCAGGCCATCCAATCAACGGCCCATTTCCCTTTGGTATCGCTCAACCAGGCAGCGCTGCGTCCGAGGCCATACTGCCATGTTGCGAGCAGCGGCTGAGCATCATCGGTCTCTAACAACACACGTGCGCTATTCTTGAGGGTACTGCCATTGAACCCGTAGAGCAGAGGCAAGCCGCCGAGCCCATTGAGCACGGGGCTACTGCCGATCATCACCGGGGTAAAGGGGCGTTCCACGATATAGTTGCCTACCGCGCTGATCGTCTCTTGGACAAAGATCTGGGGCACGGTGGTAATATCTTCGGCGAAATAGTAACGGCCGCCGCCAGTATTAGCGAGATTTTCGAGGAAGGTGGCCGACCCGCTGCCTGCGGCAATCGTGGTCAGGGTCATGCCCTGTTCACGCATCCGGGCGGCGATTTCTAACTGATCACCACCGGTGCCCCAGCCATCGGTGAGCAGCACGACGTGTTTAAGCCGGGCATCAACCTGTTGCAACATCGCTTCGGCCTGGATCAGCCCAGAGCGAAGATTGGTGGCCCCACGCGGCTCGACGCCGGCGAGCGCATCGAGAATCTGGTCAAGCGAGGCGCCGGTGGTTGCGGGTAGCGTATCGAAGGCCCGACTATCGAAAGTGACAATGCCGAGGGTATCTTGCGGTCCAAGCAGGGCTGCTGCCTGTGCAACGGCTTCTTTGGCAATATCAACTTTACGCACCCCGCCAAGTTGCGAAGGGTTACTGCTCATATCGGGGCTGCTGCAGTGGCAAGCATCCATTGAACCTGATTTATCAATCACAAAGACCATCGCGAGATCGGGGCGTTCTTCGCGATTGCGCACATCCATATAGACAGGCATCGCCTCTTCGATCGGTGTACGCCCGTAGCCGCCAACGCCAAAGCTATCCGCCCCACCGATCATCATCAGGCCGCGCCCAAGGTCGCGCACATACCCTGGCAAAGCGCGCAGGGCACCCACAGGCAAGGTGCGTGCAGGGGTATTGACGAGAATAACCGCATCATAGGTAATCATTCCCGCCAGATCCGAGGGCATCATTGCTGGCGAAAGCACCTCGGGGGTCATATTGGTTGCTGCGAGCGCATTGACGAGCGGTTGAGCGTCGGCCTGATCTTGAGCCACAACGAGGATCCGTGGTGGCCCCTGGACCTGAATGAGCGCAGCGGCTTCATTATTTTGGGCTCGCCCATCGCGTTCGGGCTCGATCTGCACACGGAAGCGTTGAAAGCCATTGCCGGCAATCTCGACGGCAAACGTCACCTCGGTAAGACCGGGTTGCAGGGCCAGTTGTTGTTCGCTGATCGTGCCGCCATCGCCAATCAACCGCACCGTCGCCTGTTGGGCCACATTGCTCTCGATCGTAGCCACAACCGTTGCCACTTGGCCCTCACGCACCTGAGCAGGGGCTTCGACGCTGGCAACGAGCGCCTCGGCTTCACCGATACCGATGCTTAATGCCACGACTTCAATCGGAATGCCACGACTTGCGGCGAGGCGCGCCGCATCGCCGGCGCGTCCGGCATTCTCACCCCCATCCGAGAGCAAAACGAGGCGACGTGAAGCATCGGCGGGAAAGAGCGCGAGGCCGAGTTGGATGGCCTGTTCAAGATTGGTACGGGTCGCAATGGGCACCGAACTGATGCGTCCAAGGCGTTGTTCGTCGCTGGGTGCCCGTTCGACCAGGGCATTGCCGCCAAAGACCACAATGGCGGCCCGATCGCGCTCGGGCATCGCCTGCAAGGCCTCTTGCATAAACGTCTCGGCCTGAGCTCGCGCCGATGCCGAGAGCGAGTCGCTGCCATCGAGCAAAAAGACGGTCGTTAGCCGATTGACTGGAAGCACCAGTTGAACCCCTGCGATCGCAAGCACGAGGGCAAGGGCGATGAGCGTGCGCACCGTCAGGCTTGACCAAAAACGCCATGGGGCCAGGCGGCGTGGGGTGAGCACGGCAATTGCCACCATCAACCCGATCAGGCCCAGCAACCAAAGCATCTCAGGATACACAAAGGAGAGACGAGGCATAGAATCATTCTCAACTGCGGTGGCAGCCCATAGGAGGCTGGCCGCAGAGTACAGACGTGGTTATGCTAGAGGCATTGTACCCCATCGGCTAATGAGGGACAATGCTTATCTTGGCAACAGCCCTCGGCTGTTGCCAAGTTCGCCTCCGGAGATGCGGTCTGGGGTGCAACCCCAATCAGCCCTCGGAAGGAGCCGTACTCTGGCCCAAATTCTTGCAGGATTTGGTACAATAGTACAAATCCTCCCTCATCTCAACGAGATCAATCCCTATGAGTTACAGTGACCAGGAACTCAGGCTTTTGCAGTTGCTCAGTCGTCGTTTCCCTTCGATTACGGCTGCCCATAACGAGATGATCAATCTCTACGCGATTATGGCCTTGCCGAAGGGAACGGACCACTATCTTTCGGATATTCATGGGGCCTATGATCAGTTTGACCATATGCTGCGCCATGCCTCAGGTGCGGTGCGGCGCAAGTTGGCGCAGACCTTTGAAGGTGAACTGACGAACCAGGAGCAGATCGAGTTGGCGCTGCTCGTCTATTATCCTGAGCAAAAGCTTCGTGCGACGTTGCCTACGCTTGATACGCCTGCGGACTGGATCGCCGAGACGATCGTGCGGTTGGCCCGGGTGGCCCGTACATCGGCCCAAAAATACACGCGGAGCAAAGTGCGCAAACGGCTCGATCCCCAGCGGGCCTATGTGCTTGAAGAGTTGCTGAGCGAAAGCGAAGCCGCCGAGACAGCCCAGAAGGAACAGTATTACCGTAGCATCGTGGCGACGATTGTTGAGCTAGGTGAAGGCGAGGCCTTCATTATCACGCTGGCGGATCTCATCCGTAGCCTGGTCATTGATCGTCTCTATGTCATTGGTGATATCTACGACCGTGGTCCGGCTGCCGAGAAGGTCATGGATCGCCTCATGGCTTACCACTATGTCTCGATCCAGTGGGGCAATCACGATGTTTCGTGGATGGGCGCGGCGAGCGGGTGCCCGGCTCTCGTGGCCAATGTGGTGCGAGTGGCCCTGCGTTATAGCACGCTTTCGACCCTGATTGATGGCTATGGCATCAATCTGCGCGAACTCAGCCGTTTCGCCGATACCGTGTACAGCCATGACCCGTGTCACGCCTTTCGCCCCAAAGTTGCTTCACCGATTGAAGATTATACCTCCGCAGCGCTCGCCCGGATGCACAAGGCGATTGCCGCCATTCAATTCAAACTTGAAGCCCAGATCATCCGCCGTCATCCTGAATATCAGATGGAGCATCGGTTGATTCTCGAGGGCCTGGATCTCGCCGCCGGGACAGCGATGATCGAGGGGCGTACGTATCAGTTGCTTGATGCAAACTGGCCGACGATGGGCGGGCGTGATCGTTCGGTTCTGACCCCTGGCGAGTCCGAACTCATTGCCGATCTCTGTGCTCAGTTTCAACAGAGTACACGCTTGCAACGGCATATCCGTTTTCTTTATAGCTATGGCAATATGTTTCAGGTTCACGACGGCAATCTGAAATTCCACGGTTGTTTGCCGGTGGATGAAGCAGGCAATTTTATTCACTTCCCCCTTGGTGGCGAAGAACTCGCTGGCCCCGCTCTGCTCACCCGCTATGAACAAATGGCTCGCGAAGCCTTCTTTAGCCGCGATGTGCAGGTACGCCGGGCTGGACAGGATGCCCTCTGGTATCTCTGGTGTGGTGAGCATTCACCTCTGTATGGGCGCCTGCGGATGGCGACGTTCGAGCGGTATGTCATTGCCGATCCTGTAGCGCACGAAGAACCCAAAGGCCCTTACTATGCGTTGCGTGACGATGAAGCTTTTTGTAAACGGGTGCTGGTCGCGTTCGGGGCTGATCCCGAACACGGCCATATTATTAACGGTCACACACCCGTCAAGACTAGGCGTGGTGAGCGTCCGCTGCTGGCGAAGGGCAAGCTCATCATTATTGATGGCGGCATGAGCGAGGCCTATCAGCATGAGACGGGGATCGCAGGTTATACTCTGGTGGGTAGCTCCCACGTCTTGATTCTTGCCGCCCACGAAGCCTTCACTAGCGCCGAAGCGATGATCCGTACCGGCCATGACCCGACCCCCCACACTGAGTATGTGCAGACCTTTCCCCGCCGTCTGCTGATTGGTGATACCGATACGGGTACGTTGCTCCGTGGTCAACTCGAAGATCTGCGTAAACTGGTTGCGGCTTATCGGGAAGGAGTGTTGATTGAGCAAGAGACTTTGTAGTCTTCAAAGAGGTCGTGGACCGCGGTCTGTCAGACCACACAGGGCTTTAAGCCCTGTGTGGTCTCTGGGGCCCGGCACAAAACTTCCTGGACAGACGAATGTGGAGGGTGTAAACGACATTTACCAGTGTTGTGTGCGCCCGGTTCCCTACCAGTAGAGGAGAAATGTTATGCGGCGCTTCACTACGTCTCTAGCCCTCTTTTTTGCCATCCTGCTGATGGTCGGCATGGTTTCGGTCGCAGAGAGTCGGCAGCCCGCGTCCCAGCAACCGATCTATCTCCAGGCTGGTGTCTTTGATCCACTTGTTGATCGTGAACCGCGTAGCCTGCTCTTGAGTGCGGTACACGGGGGCGAAAATCCGTACTATCTTGTCCAGTTTACCGGGCCAGTGCAGGCGTCCTGGCTGGCTCAGCTTGAACGCCTTGGGGCTCAGGTGCTCGGCTATTTGCCCGAGCATACGCATGTGGTGCGCCTTGCGCCGGAGGATGTGGCGAAGGTGCGGGCGATGTATGCGGTGCGCTGGCTTGGGGCGTATCAACCGGCCTATAAGCTTGCTCCGGCAATGACGGCGGTGATGACGGGCCCGCAACTTGCCGATGCCCGCAGCCAGGTGACGATCATTGCGCATCCCGGCGAGTCGTTGCCCGCTCTGCGCATGTTTTTGCGCGGCCAGGGTGCGGTGATCGAGGATAGTGCTGCGCTCGCGACGGGTGCCGTTGTCCGGGCGACGCTCCCCCTGGCTAGCCTCGCCGAGCTTGCCGCCCATCCCGCGATTGCCTGGATCGAACCCTATCTGGTGCCTGAACTGACCAATGCCGAGGGCCGCAGGATCATGGGCGTCGAGGCGATCTGGCAGAGCCGTGGGTTGTATGGCGCAGGCCAGATTGTCGCGATCTCTGACTCGGGGCTGAGTGTCGGCCAGGGAACCGATGTCAGTCAGTTGAGCCCGGATTTCCAGGGGAGCCTGGTGCGGGCCTTTGCGCCCAGTGAGATGCTGCCGGGGGCACCGCAGTGTGCCGCGAAAACCTCCTGGACCGACCTGAATGGTCACGGTACGCACGTCGCTGGTTCGGTGCTGGGCAATGGCTCGCAGTCGGGGGCAGTGCCGGCCAATAATCAGTATGGGACGTCGCAGGCTGGCCCGGCACCAAAGGCGCGCATGGTCTTTATGGCGATGAATACCGATGGTTCGACCGGTATTCAATGTGTGCCGGTCAATGGGAATTATATTGCCCTTGGCTATGAGAATGGTGCCCGCATCTCGACCAATAGCTGGGGTTCGAATGCGCAGGGGGCCTATACCCAGAATTCGATGGTGGTTGATGACTATATCTGGCGCAACCAGAATTATCTCGTGCTCTACTCGGCGGGTAATGCCGGGCGCAATGGGTCACAGACGATTGGTTCGCCTGGTTCCGCCAAAAATGTCTTGACGGTCGGAGCTTCGGAGAATAACCGTCCTGCGCTTGGGCCATCCTCGGATAATCCCAATCAGGTCGCCGATTTTTCGTCGCGAGGGCCGACGGCTGATGGGCGGCTGAAGCCGGATCTGGTTGCCCCTGGCACCAATATTTTGTCGGTGCTCGGTGCTCAGGCGTCTGGTCTTGAGCCAGTGGCCCCTGGGGTGCCCTATGCCTTTTCAAGTGGAACGTCGATGGCGACACCGCTGACCGCTGGAGTCGCGACGCAGGTGCGTGAGTGGGTAACGGGCGAGCGTGGGGTGGCGGATCCGAGTGCCGCGTTGCTCAAGGGGTTGCTCATTCATGGGACGGCGCGCATGCCTGGGGCTCGGGTTAACTTTGATAGTGGTTGGGGCCGGGTTGACCTCAAGAATATTCTTGAGGCTAACTATGCTGTTTTTGAGGATAATCGCAGTGGCCTGACGAACGGGCAAGAGCGCGAGTTTACGGTGCAGGTCGCTGGGAGTACACCGGCTGGTACGCTCTTTGTGCAGCAACCAGCGCTGGTGATGGGTGAGCAACTCGATACGTATCTGACGCTTCGCCGTGCTCCTGCGATCCAGGGGCGGTTGCGGTTTAACACTGATGAGGTGAGCCTCCAGACGGTGCCGGGTTACGATCAGCCGCCGGTTACCTCACCTATCCCCGACAGCACGGGTACCGATAAAACTGGCCTGCCTAGCCTGAATAGCCCGCTTGCCGTGCCAGCGATCACAGGTCAGGGTGCCTTGAACTTGCAGATCACGCCGGTGCAGGATGGTCCTACCACCAGTGCCTTTGCCTACAACGTGGTGCTTGGTGGTGATTTTGAAGATCCAGGCTGGCAGGTCTTCAGTCAACTCTGGCTGGGCCAGGGGGCCCCGTTGCGTACCAGTCGTGCGCTTGGCGAGCCAGTGATCAATGGCGATGCCTCGATCTGGCTCGGTGGCACCCCGGTCAATGATGCGATCTTCTACCCGGTCAGCTTCCCGCGCACCATTGATAGTGCCAACGCCAGTGGCGTACAGTTCCTCTTTGCGATGGCGAACTTTGATCCTGGCTTCGATCAATTCTGCTTTGCACTGCTTGATCCGTCAGGGGCTGTCATTGGTGATTTGTTTGGGTGTAGCGATGGTACCGGCCTCGATCCCTTGACGATCTATCAAGTCCAGCTCGCCTTTACTGCTGATCAGCGTGCGGTACTCGCCGGTATGTCGGGCTACCTTGCCCTCTTTACCAATGGGGATGGCGAGTTACCCCATCTGTCAGCCTTCGTTGACGATGTGCTCTTGCAGATCGACTATCCCGATATGGCGATGGAGGCAGTGCCTGCGGCGGGGCCTCCTGGCTCGACCTTTATGTTGGGGGCGATCAATGCCGTGCCCTATTTCCCGGTGCGGGTCTGCAATACGAGTTGTGCCAACCCAGAAAATGTCCTTGGTACGGTCTATGCCGATGCACGTGGTGATGTGCTGGCCTATTTGCAGACCGACGCTGGGATTGCCCCTGGGCCACGGACGGTGGTGATGAGTGATGTGGCGAGTCGAACGGCGGGTACCACGCTGACCATTGTTGGGGGTGTGACGCCCGAAGTCACGATTACGCCTTCGACCGGGCCTGCCGGTACCGAGTTTGGGCTCACTGGGGCTGGCTTTACGCCCAACGATGGCAATATCACGTTGGCCGTCAATGGCCAGAATCTCGGTACGGTGGGCAGCAATGTCAGTGGCGAGCTTGGTGTTACCCTGCGCACCGCCTCGAATACCCCGGCTGGCACCTATCAAGTCGCACTCACTGATAGCGCCGGTCGCACCGCCTCGGCGCAGTTCCAGGTGACCGCTGTCAGCGGCGATCAACCGGTGATGACCGTTGCCCCCCAGACTGGTGCGCCGGGCTCGGGGTTTGTCTTCCAGGGCCGCGGCTTTGCGCCATCCCAGGCGATCCAGTTTGATCTCGACGGCGAGGCCATTGGTGAGCTTGCGGCTGGGCCTGATGGAACCTTCGAGGTGGCTTTGACGACCAATCCCAACATTCCGCCGGGAACCTACACCTTGCGCGCCACCCAGGGCCAACGCCAGGCGAGTGCGCAGTTCCAGATCACCGGTAGCGGTGGTGGCGGTGGCGGCACCGAGCCCCCTCCGAGTGGCAATGGGCTCTATGTAACGCTGGTCTGGACTGATCCGCCTGCGCAGGCAAGCGCAGCCCGGACGCTTGTCAATAATCTCGATCTGGTGGTGATTGCCCCCGATC
The DNA here is from genome assembly GCF_002532075.1 of Candidatus Chloroploca asiatica. GTDB lineage: Bacteria > Chloroflexota > Chloroflexia > Chloroflexales > Chloroflexaceae > Chloroploca > Chloroploca asiatica. The sequence goes on from NZ_LYXE01000127.1 coordinate 194,333, forward strand.
AAACGCAGTTCCTTGGCAACGGCCAGGCTGACCAGATCAACAATGTCGAGGGCGTGCGGATCGAGAATCCAGCTGCTGGTACCTACCGCATCATCGTACGGGCAACTGCACTCAATGCGGTCTTTGGCTCGCAACCCTTTGCCCTGATCGCCACGACCGGGCAGAGTTATAGCTCGAATACGGCTGACCGCACCCTTGGTGAACGGCCTCAATTGGATAACAAGGTCTTTGTGCCGTTGATCAAGCGCTGATCGTTCGTTCTGGTGTATGATGGTGGCATCAGTTGTCAGGTTGTCTGGCGACTGATGCCACTTCTTCGTGTGTAGGGAACCCTTCAGAATGCCGTCGCTGATTGCCGACGTGGCCCTCAAGGCGCGTCTAGGTGCTGACAAGAGCCCTGTGCTCACCTATCTGGTGCCAGTGGCGTTGCAAGCGTTGATCGCACCTGGACGCCTGGTCTGGGTGCCGTTACGTCGTCGTCGGGTGCAGGGCGTTGTCTTGCGCGTTGCCCCTGCCGGGGATGAAGCTACCGGACTGCGCGAACTGGATGCGCTGGGTGATCCCGAAGGCTTCCTGACCCCGGTGGGCCTGGAACTGGCCCAGTGGGTTGCCACGACGTATCGTGCGCCTCTCTACGACGCCTTGAGTCTCTTGTTACCGCCGGGGGTGGGCCAGGAGGCCGAGTTGACCTGGCGGGCTACGCCAGCCGGCATGCTGGTCGATCTTGGCAGTCTGCCCGAAGGCGAGCGCTCGATCCTCTACTACCTGCGCCTGCACGGCGAGCAGCGTGAACGTGATTTGCGGGCGGCCTTGCGGGGTACCGACAGCGAACTGCGCACGCTCTATCGCGCCCTTTATGAACGTGGCCTCGTTGCGTCTGGAACCGCGCAGACACCGCCGGGGGCGCGCCCCCGCACGGTACGTTTTGCTCAACTTGCCATTGCCCCAGAGCAACTCGCCTCCACGCTGGAGACCTTACGGCGTGCCCCTAGGCAGGCCGCCGTGATCGAGTGGATGGCTGATCAAGCTGTCGCCTTGCCGGTCAGCGCGATCTATGCCGCAACTGGCTCCAATGCCGCGCTCTTGCGCATGTTAGAGCAGCGTGGCCTGATTGCCCTTGAGCAGCGCGAGGTGCGGCGCGATCCGCTGGCCGGTGATCATGTGATGCCTGATCAGCCTCCGGTGTTGAGTCCGGATCAACGTACTGCGTATGACGCGATTGTCACGGCACTTGAAGCTCCGGAAGATGCAGCGGTCTTTCTGTTGCATGGCATCACTGGGAGTGGGAAAACCGAGGTTTATTTGCGCACGATTGCGCGGGCGCTGCGGCTTGGGCGTCAGGCGTTGGTGCTGGTACCTGAGATTGCCCTAACGACGCAGCTTGTACGCCGGTTTGCGGCGCGTTTCGCTGGCCAAATCGCCGTGTTGCACAGCGGTCTGAGCCTCGGTGAACGCTACGACGAGTGGCGCCGCTTGCGGCGCGGCGAAGCGCGCCTAGCGATCGGGTCGCGTTCGGCGGTCTTTGCCCCCCTGCCGGATCTGGGCCTGATTGTGATTGATGAAGAACACGAGCTCACCTATAAACACGATGCGGCCCCGCGTTACCATGCCCGTGATTGTGCGCTGCACCTTGCGACCTTGACCAAAAGCGTCGTCATTCTTGGGAGTGCAACGCCTGCGGTGGAAAGCTATCATCGGTCTACGCAAGGCACGTATCGCCTGCTCGAATTGCGTGAACGGGTCAGTGGCCTTGGCCCCAACGCGCAAGCCCGTTCAGCTCCGTTGCTATTGCCGCCGGTGCGTCTCATTGATATGCGTCACGAATTGCAACAGGGCAACCGCTCGATCTTTAGCCGGGTCTTGCAGCAGAGCCTGATCGCGACGCTTGAGCGCGGCGAACAGAGCATCCTCTTTCTCAATCGACGTGGAGCGGCCAGTTTTGTGATGTGCCGTGACTGTGGGTACGTGGTCAATTGTGGGGTGTGCAGTGGCCCGATGACGCTGCATTACGAGGAAGACCCGCAACCCTCCCCGGTCAATGAACGCCCCTCACGCGAGGCTGTGCAAGCGGGGCAACCTGCCTCGGTCTTGATCTGCCATTCGTGCGGGAGTCGCGGAGCGGTGCCGTTGGTCTGCCCCAAATGTATGAGCACACGGATTCGCCGCTTTGGCGTTGGTACCCAGCGTGTCGCCGAAGCGGTCGCCGAATTGCTGCCTGCGGCGCGTGTCCTGCGCTGGGATCGCGACACAGCCAGCGGCAAAGGTGCCCATGGGCGCATGCTAGACCTGCTCTTGCGGCGCGAGGTTGATATCCTGGTGGGCACCCAGATGATCGCCAAAGGCCTCGATCTCCCCTTTGTTGCGCTCGTCGGGGTCGTTGCCGCCGACACCGGTCTGCACTTACCCGATTTTCGCAGTGGCGAGCGGGCGTTTCAACTGTTGACCCAGGTGGCAGGCCGGGCGGGGCGCCGCACGTCTGGGGCGGAAGTGGTCATTCAGACCTACAATCCCGAGCATTACGCCTTGCTCGCCGCCCAGGAGCACGACTACCGGGCCTTTTTTCTCCAGGAGATCGCGTATCGGCGCGAAATCGGTTACCCTCCGTTTAGCCGTCTGGTGCGCTTTGTCTATGCCAGTTCGGGTGAACCGGCGGCCAGGCGCGCTGCCGAACAACTCGCCGAACGCCTGCAGAACCTCATCACCAGTCAGCGTCTGGAAAACTGGAGTCTTATTGGCCCAGCACCAGCTTTTATCCAGCAAATCCGTGGGCGTTGGCGCTGGCACCTCATTGTGCGCATTCCGCTCACCGTTGACGCAAGAGCGCTTGCCTGGCTGCTCGACACCCTTGGCCCCACGCAGGGTTGGAGCATTGATGTTGATCCGGTGCATGTGCTGTGACTCTGAAACAACGTGTTGGTACAAACGGTCAGTATTGCTGACCGTTTGTGCCAGCACCAGTGAGCGACTAGCAGGCTGCAGTCCCGTGATTTTGCATGTTATAATGTTATGCAGAAGCCCTTCATCATTTGTGAAGGTGTTGTGTGCTGGCTCGCGGCGTAGTCGCGAGCCAGCACACAACCACTAAACCTGTTAGGGTTGCTATAGCAAGCCGGAAGAAAGAAACCTATGGCACAGCGGCGCATTTTTCGCATTGATCATCCAGAAGACAAAAAAGTTCTGAAGACGAACTGTCGTCCAGTCAAGCTTCCTGATCGGACGCTCAAGCAACTCGTTGCTGATATGTTTGAGACCATGGAGGCTGCCAATGGAGTTGGCCTGGCGGCACCGCAAGTCGGCCTGCCCATTCAACTCTGCATTATCGAAATCCCACCTGAATACGAGCAGCAAGAGGATGGCACCGAAGTTGAGGTTGCCCCTTCTGAGCGTTACGTGCTTTGCAATCCCAAGATTGTCAAAACGAGTGGCGAAGAAATCATGCGCGACGAGGGTTGCCTGAGCCTGCCTGGTTGGTTTGGTCAAGTACCCCGCCAGACCTGGGTGACGGTCGAGTACCAGGAATTGAGTGGCAAAACGCGCCGCTTGCGCAAGGCTGACGGATTGCTCGGTTGGGCACTTCAGCACGAAATTGACCATCTGCAAGGCATTGTCTTTACCGAACGTATCCGCGATCTCAACACCTTGCGCGATCTCACAAACGAGCCGGAAGAGATCCCCGCCTCAGCCTAACCACACGCGTGGCAGCACAAAAGGCCAGTTTTGCTGGCCTTTTGTGCTGCCCGCAACAGATCTAAAAGCTTCCGGGAAGCTTGCGCGGTGGTGGCAGCATGCTCATCGGTGTTTCGGCACGTCGGTGCGCCATAACATCTTCGCGCAGAGCTTCCCGGAAGCTGTCTGCTGACGTGCGTGCAAGACTTTTCGTCGCACCCGAAACTGTCACGCCTCTGTCGGAATGCATCTCCCCTATGTTACAATAGTGAGCCGGGTCTGCGCACACAGGCTGCGCACGCTCACGCCCCTGGCAGGAGGTTATATGCGAACAAACATCCTTGATATTCAGAAGCTCAAAGACCGGGGTGAACGTATCCCGATGGTGACTGCCTACGATTATACTTCGGCGCAGATGGCCGATCGGGCGGGTATTCCCATGATTCTCGTGGGCGATTCGCTCGGCATGGTGGTGCTCGGCTATGACTCAACGGTGCATGTCACGCTCGATGACATGATCCATCATATCAAAGCGGTAGTGCGCGGCAGCCGTCAGGCGCTGGTGATCGGCGATCTGCCGTTTCTGACCTATACAACGGTTGACCAGGCCATACAGAGCGCCGGTCGCATCATGCAGGAGTGTGGCGCGCAGGCGGTCAAACTCGAAGGAGGCGCCGAGGTCGCCCCGATTGTGCGGCGTCTGGTGAACCTGGGCATTCCTGTGATGGGGCATATCGGCTTTACGCCGCAGTCAGTCCATCAAATTGGCACCCGTGTTCAGGGCAAAACATCTTCAGGAGCCGCGCGCTTGATTGATGATGCGCTTGCCCTTGAAGATGCAGGTGCGTTTGGGGTTGTGCTCGAACTGGTACCTGCCCCGCTGGCGCGTGAAATCACGGCGCACCTGCGCATCCCCACCATTGGTATTGGGGCCGGGGTTCATTGCTCGGGTCAGGTGCAGGTCTGGCATGATATGCTCGGTCTCTACAGCGATTTCAAGCCTCGTCACGCCAAACGGTATGCGAGTCTGGTGGAGACCGTGGAGGCTGCGTTGCAAACGTATGCGACCGAAGTCCGTGAAGGTACCTTCCCCGGGGCCGAGCATAGCGCACGGATGGACGAGGCGGAGCTGCAGGCTGCTCTGAGCCAGAGCAAAGCGGGTAAAGCGTAGCACCGTACGCCGTTGGGTGCTGTCTGCTATGGCATACCCGTTGAGGAGTAGGATCGTAATGCAACGCATGCAAGTATTGACAACAATTGACGCTGTCCGTACGGCGCGGGCCAGGTTTGACCAGATCGGCCTTGTCCCGACGATGGGCTATCTGCACGAGGGTCACCTCAGTCTTGTGCGCCGTGCGCGTGAAGAATGTGGCGCTGTGGCGGTGAGTATCTTTGTCAACCCGACGCAGTTTAGCCCGCGCGAAGATTTTTCGCGGTACCCGCGGGATCTCGAACGCGATCTGCGTCTGCTCGAAGCCGAAGGGGTTGACCTAGTCTTTACCCCTGCACCAGGCGAAATATATCCCGAAGGCTTTGGTACCTATGTCGTGTTGCCTGCCGCGGATGAAGTGCTTGAAGGCGCGGCCCGTCCGTCGCATTTTCGCGGTGTTGCCACGGTGGTGTGCAAGCTCCTCAATATTGTGCAACCGACCCGAGCCTATTTTGGCCAGAAAGATGCGCAGCAGACCGTTGTGGTTCGCCAGATGGTGCGCGACCTGAACATACCTACCACGATTGTCGTCGCTCCTACGGTTCGTGAACCCGATGGGTTAGCGATGAGCAGTCGCAATACCTACCTTACCAGCGAGCAACGAGCGGTTGCGCCCGTGATCTATCGTGCGTTGCGTGCGGCCGCGCAGTCCTATCAGGCGGGTGAACGGGATGCAACGTGCTTGCGTCAGCAGATCGCCGATCTCCTGGCAAGTGAACCACTTGTGAAACCAGAGTACATCAGTCTTGCTGATCCGATGACCTTGCTCGAACTTGACACGATCGGAGCGCGTGGGGCACTGATCTCACTTGCTGCACGCCTCGGCAGTGTGCGTTTGATTGATAATCTGCTGCTTGATTAGCGGCTTGTCAAGAAGAGCGGGTGTGGCAACCAGGGCGATTGCATCATACGAAACCGGATACAACGCGGCACCCGCAAGGGGCGCCCGTACCGGGGTGGGGCGCCCGCAAGGGGTGGGGCACCCGCAAGGGGTGGGGCACCCGTACCGGGGTGGGGCGCCCGTACCGGGGTGGGGCGCCCGTACCGGGGTGGGGCGCCCGTACCGGGGTGGGGCACCCGTACCGGGGTGGGGCACCCGTACCGGGGTGGGGCACCCGTACCGGGGTGGGGCACCCGCAAGGGGTGGGGCACCCGCAAGGGGTGCCCCTACACCGGGCCCGCCCCCCGGCCCTGTAGGGGCACCCCTTGCGGGTGCCCTTGCGGGTGCTTTTTTGTTATCGCGTTTAGCGGGAACGTGCCAATACCGAGCGAAGGCTTCGTTTTTCGGGTTCAGGTGGGGGTGGGCCAAGGACAAGCTCAAGGACCTGATCAAGATGGTTGACGAGGTGGATCGTCAGGCGTGAGCGGGTAGAGGCAGGAACTTCGACCAGATCCCGGCTATTCTTTTGTGGCAGGATGACCTCGGTAATGCCTGCCCGCAAGGCGCCGAGCAGTTTCTCTTTGACCCCGCCGATGGGCAAGACATTGCCCCGCAGCGTGATTTCGCCGGTCATGGCAAGATCATGGCGTACTGTCCGCCCGGTCAGCGCCGAGATCAGCGCAACGGCAATTGTCATTCCTGCTGAAGGTCCCTCTTTGGGGGTGGCACCTTCAGGGACGTGGATATGGATATCGAGTTTCTCGAAGCGCCGTACATCAATGCCCAGCGCTGTCGCATTGGCTCGCGTGTACGATAGGGCCGCCTGCGCTGACTCTTGCATCACCTCACCAAGTTGGCCGGTTAGCGTCAGCACCCCTTTGCCCTCCATCAATGACACTTCAACTGGCATCGTATCGCCACCAGCACCGGTGTAAACCATGCCGGTCGCCAGCCCGATCTGGGCACTGCTCTCGGCGGTATTCGTCTCGTAGCGCGGTGGCCCAAGCAACTTCTCGACCAGTTTTGGTGTGATCACGCGTGGATACGTCCGGCCTTCCGCAATGCGGCGCGCTGTCTTGCGACAGATCGATCCGATCTCGCGCTCGAGGTTCCGCACCCCTGCTTCATACGTGTAGCTACGGATAAGGGTCGTCAGGGTGGGTTGCCCAAAGCGTAGCGGGGTATCAACAAGCCCGCTTGCGGCCTGCTGGCGTGGTACGAGAAAACGGCGGGCAATCTGTAATTTCTCGTCTTCGGTATAACCAGGGAGGGTAATCACTTCCATCCGGTCGAGCAATGGCTCGGGGATGTCATCAAGATAGTTGGCTGTTGTCACAAAAAAGACCCGTGAAAGATCGAAGGGAAGATCGAGGTAATGATCGGAAAACGATGAATTTTGTTCTGGATCAAGGACTTCCAGCAGGGCATCGGCGGGATCGCCGCGGAAATCGGCCCCGAGTTTATCGACTTCATCGAGCATAAAGACGGGATTCAGCGTTCCGGCTTCTTTCATCCGTTGGAGGATACGTCCGGGCATAGCGCCGATATACGTTCGCCGATGGCCGCGAATTTCGGCCTCATCGCGTACGCCGCCGAGGCTCAAGCGCACAAATGCGCAGCCAATAGCTTCCGCAATGCTGCGCCCGAGGCTGGTTTTCCCGACGCCTGGCGGTCCTACAAGGCAGAGGATGGGGGCGCGCTGATTATGACCAGCCAACTGACGAACGGCAATAAACTCAAGAATGCGATCCTTCACCTTGGCGAGCCCATGGTGATGCTCATCAAGCACTTTGGCTGCCTTGCGCAGGTCTATCGCTTCTTCAGTAGTGATTGACCATGGCAAGTTCAGGATCCACTCAACATATGTGCGAACGACCGCATATTCAGGCGTTACCGGCGACATTGCCTCGAGGCGGCCAAGCTCCTCTTCGGCCCGTGCGCGAGCCTTGACGGGAAGATGCGTTGCCGCCATGCGTGACCGCAACGAAGCGAGTTCACGCTGGGTTGGATCTTCCTGCCCCAGTTCACGCTGGATCACCTTGAGTTGTTCACGTAGGAAGAACTCGCGCTGACTCCGGTCAACTTCTTTTTGTACCTGAGATTGAATCCGGCTCTCTAACTCAAGCAGATCAAGCTCTTGTGTGAGCAGGGTACTGATGCGATGGAGGCGTTCTTCGGGATCAACTGTTTCAAGAATCTGCTGGCGATTAGCGATGCTGATCGGCAGGGTTGACGCAATGAGATCGGCCAACCCGCCGGGGTCATCGACATTCAAGGCCATCATATAGGCATCATCGGGCAAGGTGCGCGACAGACGCACAACCTTCTCGAAGAGCGACCGCACCGCACGCATCATCGCTTCAATGGCGATTGTATGTTCACCGTGATGTTCAATGGCGACCGCACGTACGCGCAGAGCCGCGTCGTGATCGAGCGCACTTACAATGCGCATGCGCCGCCGACCTTCGAGCACGACACTGGTCGTCCCATCAGGCATTTTGCGCGAACGCTGAATGACGGCTTCCACCCCGATCGTATAGAGATCGCTGAGCCCAGTCGTTCCGAGGGTGAGCTCACGACGGGCCAGGGCCAGGACGGTACGATCCCCGTCGAGGGCCAGGTCGGTCGCCGCAAGTGCTGCATCGTCCACCAGAAAGATCGGGGCCAGCATATGTGGAAAGAGCACCGTATCAGACAGCGGCAACACGATCAGATCGCGCTCTACGGGAGAAGCATCGTACAGCGTGCTATCGGGTTTCGATGAAGGAAAATTGAAGAGAACGGGTGTCTCCTCGTGCACAGACCCTCCCTGACGCCTGATCGTGATCGTTGATCGCGGCGTATACATAGTATTTTGATTATAGCACACCAGGCCAGATGAAAATGCCTTTGATGTGACGCGAAAGCTGTGCATTCAGTTGTGTTCGTGACGTGGGTAGCTTAGGGCTACGTCAAAGTGGTAGGGACACCGATCAGGGCAAGTGCGGCCCCCACGGAAGCGGCGGTCGCGCGCACGGC
>NZ_LYXE01000128.1 GCF_002532075.1 Candidatus Chloroploca asiatica
CTGCCAAAACTGACGCCACCCTGCTGCCCGCGCTGGTCGTGCGTCGTCACCGTGACGTTGCCATGCACATCGCCCGCAATCGCGGCACCGACGTGCGCCTGATCACCAATCGCCTGCTGATGCTGACGCAGCATGGCCTGACTGTAGGCCGGGTTGACCGCGCGCACCGCCGTGCCCTCGGGTGGCGTCCCTGACCCATCAAACGTGCCGAGCGTCGTCGCCCCCCGATAGAGCGCCACCGGGAACGGCCCCACCCCCTTGAGGATCGTCAACTCTGGCTCTTGCTGCTCACCGTAGCGCTGCCGCACCGCAGCCGGGATCGTGCGCGGCACGGCCTCGTCGAGCGCAAAGTAGAGGTGCGTATAGAGATCAAAGACGCTGATGTAGCCGCGATTGCTGCTCACCCCGTTGCCCTGCAAACCATCAACCAGCGCCTGGGTAAAGAGGGTGAGCGGGCCAGGGCCGAGGAAGGCGTACTGGCGCTCGCGGCAGGCCGTGATGATCACCCGGCCTTCGCCGGTGCCGAGCAGCGCGGC
>NZ_LYXE01000129.1 GCF_002532075.1 Candidatus Chloroploca asiatica
CTCCGTTGGTCGTTAAGCTCGCCAGAAGGCGGGTTGGGCCAAGAAGCCGCGCGGCTTGAGCCGCTGCGGAGTGTCACAATTGTAGCCTCCAGCGGCCACTTGACGATGATGACCGACTCATGAAGCGCTTGAAGGTGATTGCATCAATAACCATAGCGATCGTAACGCCGTTGGAGTTGATTCAGGAGGTGCTCCCGTGAGCAGCATACAACCGTTACCGCTGGCTGAGTTGAATACGCGGGCACTACGCGTGCTTATTCAAGAGATGGGTGTGGTAAACACGGCGCGTTTCATTCATCAATATACGCACGGCTTTGGGGACTATACCCAAGAGCGAGAACAGCTTTTCACCGATCTTACCATTGATGATATTGTTGCCGCCGTAGAGCGCGACCCGAAGAGTGGGCGCGACTTTTGAAGGCGGTACTATAAACCATAGATGAGTGGAAAGCTGCCCTGACGGTTGCAAAGGGCGTACTTGGATTGCCGAAGCGTCATCGTTTGGCTAGGTATGTTTCGTTTGTTCTGGCAGTACTGCTGTGCTACCATTACCAAAGTACAGAACTGTCAGGCATTAAAATGAGGCACGCAGGCCATGCCGCCTCGCTGCACCATGGCGTCAACGAAACCCACATCCAGTGTCGGCATCACGCCTCGGGCTGAGGACGAGGCACCGGCACATCCATCGGGCGCAGATGAAACACTCCAAGCCCCACGAGACAGCATGTCGCCATAACTGCCGCCATCGGCACGGCCGTGCCATTGTGCAGCACCCCGACCAGCGTACCGGCGAGTGCGCCGATGCTAAACTGCAACGTGCCAAGCAACGCCGCCGCACTGCCCGCTACCCGTCCGTGAGGGGCCATCGCCTCAGCGGCGGCATTGGGGGCCACGAGGCCATAGCCCGCAATGCAGATAAAGAGGAAGGGCAACAAGCCCAAAAGGCCCCCGAAGCCAGTCGCGGCAACCGCAACGAGCATCACGCCCGAGGTAGCAATGACGGCCAGGGCGACACTGAGGATCGTGGTGCTGGTGAACGAGCGCAAGAGCCGACGATTGAACTGTGAAGCCGCAATCAAACCAGCGGCATTCGCCCCAAAGATCCAACCGTACAACTCGGGCGACACGCCAAAGAGTTCAATGAAGACAAAGGGCGACCCGGAAATATAGGCAAACATGCCCGCCGAAATAAAACCACCTGTCAGGGCGTAACTGACAAAATGCCGATCCCGTAGCAATAGACCATAAACGCGCAGCACAGCCACAAAGCCATCGTGACTCCGGCGCTCGCGGGGCAGTGACTCCTGGAGTGCAAAGAGCACCAGCGCCACACAGATCATGCCAAAGACGGTCAGCACCCAGAAGACCGAGCGCCAGCCAAAATGAACGATGAGTTGCCCACCAAGCACCGGCGCAGTAATGGGCGCAAGGCCCATCACGAGCATCAAGAGCGAATACATCCGCGCTGAACCCTGGGCATCGAAGCGATCGCGCACAATCGAGCGCGCAATCACAACACCGGCACACCCACCAAGCGCCTGGAGCAGACGCAACCACACCAGGCTGCCGAGCGTCGGCGCCAGCGCACACCCCACCGACGCAACCGTATAAATGATCGCCCCAACGAGCAACGGCTTGCGGCGGCCAAACCGGTCAGAAAGCGGCCCATAGACAATCTGCCCAAAGGCCAACCCCAGAAAAAAGACCGTCAGGGTCAACTGAGCCGCTGCCGTATCGGTGCCAAACTCGGCCCCGATCGCGGGCAAACCTGGCAGATACATATCAATCGAAAGCGGTCCAAACGCCGACAAAATACCAAGCACCAGGGCAAGTCGCCCGACCGATGAGGGAGGGTGGGTTTTCATGGGTTCTATAGTACCACGGTAGGGCAGGGCTAGCGCCCTGCCCTACCGTGGTATTTCTGACGCAAGATACCAGCTTTGCTGGCATCTTGCGTCAGACACACCGGTTTTGCCGAGGGCTATGCCATTAGCAAAAAGCTTGACGCAACAAAAACAGAGGGGTACAATAGCGCAAGATAATCGAAAGCAGTGACGAGGACGAGTACCTCGTAGCCTGGTTGCCAGGGAGGGTGCGTCCAAGACTGGAAGCGCACCTCAATCAGCACGAGCGAAAACCACCTCTGAGCGGCCTCCTCAACGCGCTACGCAAGTATGGAGGCACGGTTTGCGCCCGTTAACGCGCCGCAAGGATGCCTGGCCGCGCGTGCAGTCGTGCATCAAAGTTGGGTGGAACCACGAAGCAACCTTCGTCCCATAGTGGAACGAAGGTTTTTTGTCGCCTTTGCAGATGTGAGGTATGTGATGCCAGTCGATCCAAATAATGATCCGTATTACCGTCTTCGCCATTCACTGGCCCATGTGATGGCCCAGGCCGTGCTAGAGATCTTCCCTGAAGGCAAGGTCGCCATCGGCCCGCCCATCGAGAATGGTTTTTACTATGACTTCGACCTGCCTCGCGCCCTCACCCCCGATGATCTGAGCACCATCGAAGCCGGGATGCGCCAGATCGTCGCCCGTGATGTGCCCTTTCTCTTTCGGGAAGTGAGTGCTGATGAGGCCCGCCAGCTCTTTCATGACCAGCCCTACAAGCTCGAATTGATCGATGGGTTGGCTCAGGGCCTCGATGAGAATGGTGAAACAGCCAAAGGTGACACGGTCATCTCGACCTACCGCCAGGATACGTTTGAAGACCTCTGTCGTGGGCCGCATCTTGAGCGTACCGGCCAGATTGATCCGGCAAGCTTCAAGTTGATGAGTATCGCCGGAGCCTACTGGCGCGGCGATGAGAAGCGCCCCCAGTTGCAACGCATCTATGGCACGGCCTGGAATGATCAGGCTGAATTGGAACAGTATCTCTGGCGCCTCGAGGAGGCGAAAAAACGTGACCATCGCCGCCTCGGTAAAGAGCTTGACCTCTATAGCATCTCCGATGAGGTCGGCGCAGGTCTGATCCTCTGGCACCCCAAGGGCGCTATGATCCGCGTGATCGCCGAGGATTTCGCCCGCCAGGCCCACCTCAAAGCCGGCTACGAGTGGGTCTTCTCGCCCCACATCGGACGTGCACACCTCTGGGAGACCTCGGGCCACCTCGAGTTCTACAAAGAGAGCATGTACGCCCCGATGGATATTGACGGCGAGGCCTACTATGCCAAGCCGATGAACTGTCCTTTCCACATCCAGATCTACCAGACCCACATGCGCTCGTACCGCGACCTGCCGCGGCGCTATGCCGAGTATGGCACGGTCTACCGCTACGAACTGAGCGGGGCGCTGCACGGCCTCACGCGCGTGCGCGGCTTCACCCAGGACGATGCGCATATCTTCTGTCGGCCCGACCAGGTCGAGGAGGAGATCGGGCGTGCGCTCGAATTCTCGCTCTATGTGCTCCGCGCCTTCGGCCTGAGTGACTTCACGGCCTACCTCTCGACCCGCCCCGAGAAGTACGTTGGTGCGCCTGAAGACTGGGAACGGGCCACGGCCGCGCTCGAGCGCGCCGTCGAGACCCATCAACTACCCTACCAGGTTGATGAGGGTGGCGGCGCCTTCTACGGACCCAAGATCGACCTCAAAGTCTATGATGCGCTGGGGCGCGAGTGGCAGTTGAGCACCATCCAGTTCGACTTTAACCTGCCCGAACGCTTTGGGCTCGAGTACATCGGCGAGGACAACCAACCCCACCGACCCTACATGGTACACCGTGCCCTGATGGGCAGCATGGAGCGCTTCTTTGGCGTCCTGATCGAACACTACGCCGGTGCTTTCCCGCTCTGGCTGGCCCCGGTACAGGCCGTGCTGATTCCGATCACCGACGCCCAGATCGCCTATGCGGAACGCGTACGGCAACAACTCGTCGAGGCTGGGCTGCGGGTCGAGGTTGACACAAGTCGCGACCGGATGCAAGGCAAGATTCGCCGTGCCCAGTTGCAGAAGGTTCCATATATGCTTATAATCGGAAAGAAGGAAGAAGAAGCCAGCGCTGTTGCCGTACGCCTGCGGTCGGGTGAAGACCTTGGGGCGATCCCGCTTGATGCGTGTCTCGCACGCATGCAAGAAGAGATCGCCAATCGCACGTAAAAATGTTACATCCTGAGGCACAAGCCAGCTACACTGGCTTGTGTCCCAGGATCGCAACCGAAATTAGCGGAATGAGGAGACTATGACCGTAGAGACCGATATGCTCACCGATGCGGCTCTGCGCTTTAGCGAAGCCATCCGCGCTGAACGCGCCAGCACCCTCGATGCACTTGCCAACGAGCGGCAAGCCGCCCTCCAGATCATCCAGGCGCTCCGCAACGAGACCAAACGCCGGACACGGCAATCGACAGGCCGATTTGCCTTTGGGCTCTTACTCGGCACAGCGATGGGCAGCGCAGCAATCTATGTGCTGCATCAACGCGCCAGCGAAGAGATGCGGCTTGGGCTTACGGCACGCGCCGAGAGCACCGGTGTCTCGCTGCAGGAACGCGTGAAACAAGCGCTTGAAGCCGGCAAGCGTGCCGCCGCCAAGCAAGAACAGACGCTCTGGGACGATTATCGTCGTCGTATGATCGAACAGGCAAAACCGAAACCACGACAAGAAGATCCGCTCTTTTAACTATGCAAGCAGAAATCATTGCCATCGGCTCAGAGTTGCTGCTCGGGACGACGGTTGACACCAATAGCGCGTACCTTGCCCGCCAGCTTGCCCGCGCTGGGGTTGAACTGGTGCGCAAGAGTTCGGTTGGGGATGATACCGAACGCATTGCCACGATGGTCAGCGAGGCGCTAGCACGGGCAGATCTCGTGATCTGTACAGGGGGCCTCGGGCCAACGCTCGACGATGTTACCCGCGAAGGGGTCGCCCTAGCAATGGAACGCCCGCTTGAATTCCATCAGACTCTGCTTGACCAGATCGAGGCCCGGTTTACCGCGATGGGTCGCACGATGAGCCCGAGCAACCGACGCCAGGCCTATGTTCCCACTGGGGCGCGCATTGTCGAGAATCCGCGGGGCACAGCGCCTGCGTTTATCGTCGAGGACGACCGAGGCACCGTGATCGTCTTGCCTGGCGTGCCGTATGAAATGCGGTATCTCTTCGAAAACGCCGTCATGCCCTACCTGCGTGATGAGCGCGGGATCACCGACGCGATCCTGGTCAAGACGATCCATGCGACTGGGCTTGGTGAAAGTGTGATTGGCGAGATGATCGCCGATCTGATGGCACAGACCAATCCGAGTGTCGGCATCTCGGCCAAACAGGCCCGTTACGAAATTCGGATCACGGCGCACGGAGCCTCGCAGGCCGAAGCCGAGGCCATGCTTGCCACGACCGAGGCGACCATTCGCGAACGCCTCAAACAACATGTTATTGGTGATGAGCCGTTACCCGCAACAGTTGCCCGCTTGCTCAAGGAACAGCAACTCACCCTGGCCCTCTACGAAACAAGCACGCTCGCCCCGATCTTCCGGGCACTCTCAGCGGTCAACGGAGGCACCGAATGCATCAGTGGGGTCTTGATCCATCCGCTTGATCGTGCAGCCAACGAGGATGCTGCCGCCATTCTGTCACAGACGGGGGCGTTTGGCATTGTTGATCGCTGGCGCGCCGATCTCGGCCTCGCGTTTCAGGTGGCTGATACCAGCGACCAGAGCGGCCTGACCGCAGTGAGTGTCACCCTGGTCACACCCAAGGGAAATCGCCAGGTCACCCGTAACTATGACTTGCGTCAGACCGAAGGATGGGAATTTGTTGCGACCCTGGGACTTGATTTAATCCGGCGCTACCTGGTTGGAGAAGCAGCGTGACCTTTTTTGGCCGCACCGAGCCAGGGCCGCTTTCGCTCCGTCACGCGCTAGCAACCGTACACCGCGATCAATTCTGGTGGTTGCACTGTGGTGGCTACGGGCTTGCCACCCTCGTGGGGCTTGGCTTGCCCTTGGCCGCTGGTTTTGTGATGGAAAGCCTCGATAATAGTCGGCGCGGCTTCGCTACCCCACTGCCGCCCCCCGGCAATATTACCGTTCGATCATTGACCGGTCTCTTTGCCCTGCTCATTGACTTTGCGTTCCTGGTTCTACCGATCTTGATCGGGACGATGCTGTTGTTTGTCACCGGCATTGCCATGTTGCTCGCTGGAGTCACGGACGAACTGATCATTCAGAGGATCACGAGCTCAGTCGTGTTGGGCACAGGGATGGTTGTCGTGCTGCTTTTTTTAAGTAGTGTCGCTCCGGCTGGTCGACTTCGCTTTGCGCGTGAGGGCCACATCGAAGATGCCCTGAGGAGCGCAACACTCCGCTGGACACTGGGGCGTGCGAACCGCCGCACCTTTTTCCAGGCGCGACTGCTCTCACTGGTAGCCTATCTCCCCGCAGTGCTCTTGAGCGTCCTCACCCTCGGACTCGCACGGATCACCTTCCCAGGGCACATGGTCGTGCTTGGCCTCGGTCTCTGGCTGATCCTCAGCGCCATCATCTATGCGCACCTCGTCGTCGTGCAACTCTATGTCAGCGCCGAACGTCAGATCCAAGAGCACCAAGTGCAGCAAGATGCGTTACAATGCGAGGTCTAGACGCATAACAAGGAGAGTTCTCATGGACATCGGCAAAGCCTTTTCGTTTGTCTTCGATGACGAACAGTGGCTTACAAGCATCCTGATCGCTGGATTGCTGGCTTTGATTCCGCTGGTTGGGCAGATCCTAATCATCGGCTACATGCTTGAGACCGCGCGCCGTCTGGCGGCAGGCAATCCACGTCCACTGCCCCAATGGGATAACTTTGGCGAGAAATTCAACCTCGGGTTGGTCGGCCTAGGCATTGCGATCGTCTACGCGGTACCAGTGATCGTGATCGCGCTTCTGTTTGCGTGTGTACCGCTTTTTGCTGCCGGTGCTGGCGATGCTGCTGCCGGGATTGCGGCTTTGCTCGTTCTGTGCCTGATGCCACTCATTATGATCGTCGCCCTGGCGACTCAGCCTCTCCTGATCGCCGGTACGGTACGCTACTTGCAGACGAACAGTTTCAGTGAAGCGCTCAACTTCAGTGCGGTCATCACGATGGTACGGGGCGACCTAGGTGGCTGGGTTGTGCTCTGGCTGCTCCAGATTTTGTGTGGGCTTGTCGCTAGTGCAGGCGGGATCATCGTCATCGGCATTCTTTTCACCCTACCCTACAGCCAGGCCGTCTTTGGGCATCTGATGGGGCAGAAACTCATCGCCTTGCGGACGCAGAACGGCTACAACTCTAATTTTGCCCCACCTGCCTCACCGATGGTGTAGAAGGATCAGTATGGCTTCAACGCGACTCTTCGAGCCACGTGAATTGCTCTATCCATCGAACATGCTGACAATCGCTCGGCTGCTGCTCATTCCACCAACCTTTCGCTACCTGCGGCAGCCCGAGCGACGGCGCGAAGCCCTAGCCTGCCTGGGGGTCGCGATGCTGACCGACGCCATTGACGGGCCCCTGGCACGGGCCCGTGGCGAAGTTTCGCCGCTCGGGGAACTGCTCGACCCGGTGGCTGACAAGATCTTGATCAACGGAACCGCGATCATCCTCTCAAAGACCCGCGACTTTCCCTGGTGGATTACGGGGTTGTTGCTTTTTCGCGACCTTGGCATTATCGCTGCCGCGCTGGTGGTCATCAAACGTCGCAGCCAAATCACCGTTGCCGCCAGCACCGGCAAACTCACCACAGCGCTCTTGACTGCGGCGGCCCTGCTCTACGTTGCCGACGGGCCACGCAGTGGCAAGCCAGCGCTCTACGTGGCAATGGTACCGTTTCTGCTCTCGTTCTTTCAGTATGGCAAACGGTTTCTGGCCGTCATGCGCAACCAGGATGAATAAAGACCAGCATTACGTCTGGGCTTGTGATGCATCGGCAGGTGGCTCGAGCGGCCCCTGCCGGATATCCTGAGGCGTCTCGATCCAGCCACGGCGCAAAGCAAAGAGTACCGCCTGAGTGCGGTCATTCAGCGACAGTTTGCGCAAAATCGACGAGATATGGTTTTTGACCGTCTGCGTACTAATATGCAACGAGTCAGCAATCTCTTTGTTACTCCCGCCAGCCGCAATACGTTCAAGCACCTCGATTTCACGGTCGCTGAGGGGCGTAAAGATCGGCACATCAACCGCTTCGGGGTCAGTGGGCAGCGCTTCGGGCAAACTCCGAAACTGCGTCAAGACCCGACTGGCGACCCGCGGTTCTTCCAGCAGCACATCATTAATCACATACTCGCCGTGCGCAACGCGGCGCAAGATCTCGATCAACGCCTGTGGCTTGACGTCCTTCGAGCGATACGCGGCAGCACCTGATTGCAACGCGTGAAACGCCTGCTCATCGCTCTCGTGCATGCTCAACATCACCACCCCGAGCCCCGGGTACTGACGACGGACGTGCCGCGTCAACGCAAGGCCATTCATACCTGGCAAATTCATATCAACCAGCATCACATTCGGTTCGGTATGCGAGTCGGCTTGGGCAAGCCACTCAAGTGCGGCTTCACCACTCGCAACATCACCGACGATCACGATATCATCCTCACCACTCAAGGCCCAGCGAACCCCCTGGCGAAAGAGCGGATGATCATCAACAACGAGCAATTTTATGGCAATGTGGGAGGCCATGGCAAAGGTTCCTTCTGTTGGTGTGCCAGCCATGCATAATAACTTGCCGTCGCGTCAGCTAGCCCGGTGACACCTGCACCACGCAACAAACGCACCACCGCAGCGAGCGGGAAGCCCACCACCGCAGTGTAACTTCCATAGACCGCTTGGATCAACTGGCCACCCATGCCCTGCAAACCATAGGCGCCCGCCTTATCACGCGGCTCACCCGTGGCAACATACGCCGTGATCTGGGCTTCGGTCAACGGCGCAAAGACGACCTCGGACATTTCGATATCCAGCCAGAAAGGACGCCGAGCCGCTGTCGCTAGAACGGCATGAGGAGCTTCGTGGTGCAACGGCAACCAGATTGGCTCTGGCAGAGCCTCATAGAGTGTGGTCAGATCGGATTCAGGTGGTGTCGCTGACGCAAAAGCCCCCGCGACACACAACCCGGTATAAACACGATGGGTACGTCCTGACAGACGCCGCAGCATCAGATGAGCTTCAGCATCGTCGCGCGGCTTATTCAACACCTCGCCATCAATCACCACCACCGTATCAGCGCCCAACACGACGGCATCCAGGGCGTGTGTAGCCACAGCGTGGGCTTTACGCCAGGCAAGCAGCGTCGGATGATAACGTAACGGCATTTCGGCGGTTGGCAGCGCCCCCAACACCTCGGACGGCACATCGGTCTCGGCCTCCTCGGCATCAGTGGTCATCACGGTAAAGGTCGCCCCAAGCGTGGCAAGCAACTCGTGGCGACGCGGTGAAGCTGAACCCAGCACAAGACGGGGCTGACCCGTCTGTTGATGAGCATGCGTCTGATCATTATTTCCAGTTGGAGAAACTCTTGTCACAATGTATGGTTGCCTGAATTGATCGATCCAATTGCGTACAGTGCGATCATAACACTTACGTGCGTAGATCGCAAGATGCAAGACGCTGGCGAACAGGGCTGATGCATCATACGAAACCGGATACAAAAAGACGCGCCATCAGGGCACCCGCAAGGGGTGCCCCTACCGGCCGGGGCCGGATCCGGTGTACGGGCACCCCTTGCGGGTGCCCCGGCGGGTACCGGCCGGGGGCCGGATCCGGTGTACGGGGACCCCTTGCGGGTGCCCTGGCGGGCGCATTCACGGAAGATGCAATCGTCCTGACGCTGGCGAAGCGTCGGGGCAGCAGAGCCGCCCAAACGAAATGCATGAGAGTGCAAACGGGCGCGGTTGATCACCCGCGCCCGCTCCGCCTACTCCACCACCAGTCGGTAGACACCCCCACCGGTACGGTCAACCAGATAGAGTTCGCCT
Organism: Candidatus Chloroploca asiatica; assembly: GCF_002532075.1. Classification (GTDB taxonomy): domain Bacteria; phylum Chloroflexota; class Chloroflexia; order Chloroflexales; family Chloroflexaceae; genus Chloroploca; species Chloroploca asiatica. The sequence goes on from NZ_LYXE01000129.1 coordinate 9,924, forward strand.
GCTTCGTCTTCGCCAAACGAGGTGATGCGCAGATCAACCCGTCCAATGAGAGCGGTTTCCCAGCCTACGCCGTCGCCATAGGTGCCCCAGAGGTTGCCCGTGCAGAAGTCGGTGAAGACATAGACGCCATTGAGTTGAGGAAAGGCCTGACCGCGATAGACATAGCCACCTGTGATCGAACATCCGCCTTCAGCACTGCCATGAGGATAGACAAAGACCGGTAATTCCAGGCCGGTCTGATCGCACGAACTAGCATTGAAGCAGCGATCGCCCTCCATAATCTTCCAGCCATAATTTTCCCCACCCAGGCTACTGGCAGGCTGAACATGGACTTCTTCGAGCGCATTCTGGCCGACATCGGCAAGATAGAGGTCGCCCGTTGCGCGGTCAAAAGAGAAGCGCCAGGGATTGCGCAAGCCATAGGCCCAGATCTCCGAGCGGGCCGGATCAGCATTGACAAAAGGGTTGTTCGCAGGAACGGCGTATGGTTCGTTGCTGTCAACATCAATCCGTAGCAATTTGCCGAGCAGGCTGCTCAGGGTCTGCGCATTATTCCAGGGGTCACCTCCAGCGCCACCATCACCGGTGCCAATATACAGGTAACCATCTGGCCCAAATTTGAGCAAACCGCCATTGTGGTTCGCGGCGGGTTGGTCGATCGTCATGAGGATCGTCGCACTCGCGGGATCGGCGCGATTGGGATCAGCGCTGAGCGTGTACCGTGCGACAACCGTTGTCCCACTCCGATCAGTGTAGTTGACAAAAAGGTGTCCGTTCTCGCGGAACTGTGGGTGAAAGGCAATACTCAAGAGACCCTGCTCATTGCCTTGCGAGCCAACCAGTTCAGTCAGATCAAGCAATGGCTCTTCAAGGCGCACAGCACCTTGCACGATCCAGATCGCCCCCGCTTGCTCAACCACAAAGAGGCGGCCACTGCCATCACCAGCATTGGTGATGTGGGTCGGATTGCGAAACCCGTTCAAGATTGGCTCGACCGTGAGTTGCAACGTGTTGAGATCAGGCGGCGAGACAATGATCGTGGGCAAATTGATCGTCGTTGCGGTGGCCGCAGGCTCGACAACAGGCGCACTGGGCACTGTCGGCGAGGCCGAACTCGTGACCGGGGTCGGGGTAAAAACCGGCGCAACAGGTGCAGTTGGCAGAGGAGTTGTCGCAGCTTCACGCGCACCACAACCAACCAGGAGCAACAGAACAGCAAAAAGCGCAACGATGCGAAAGCGCATACGTGAAAGATCCTTTCCAGGTTTCAGAACGAGGGTTGTTATCAGCGTACCACAGAATACCTGGCTCTGCAGCACGACAAGGGAAACCCCTGGCTGACTAAGTCAACCAGGGGTTTCCTCCTGTGCAAAATGCCCGCATACTGTGCCACACAGCGGCAAAGCCGCTGTGTGGCACAGATATCATCACTTACTCATCGGGATTACCGTATTCATTCCAGTCGTAGGGATTGGGATCAATGAAGTCGAGGTCAACCCGCGTGCGTGGATCATTGTCGAGACCGATCTCTGGGCTGACATAGGGGTTGAAGACCGTGCCGAAATTCTGCTCGAGGTTAAAGCCGGCAATGACCAACTGGCGGCTCTCGGCGCCCTGGGCAGTCAATTGATAGAACCCAACGGGCAGACGTTCGTCAAGCGCCAGTTCGACCAGGAACTGCCCGGCAATCGGATCAGCAAAGGTTGAAGGGAAGCCGCGCACGGCCCCATCTGGGAAGGTGAGCCAGAGATCAACCCGCTCACCGGGGAAGAAGAGGTCGCCATTGGCATAGAAGACACTGCGCTGGGGGGCACTCATATCGGCAGGCACCACCACATAGAGTTGGGCCGGGCCGCGTTGCACAACAGGTGGCGCACGCAACTCGAAGCTCGCAAAGACACGGAACTGACTCTGCTGTCCAAGGGCCGTGAAGGTATAGCGCCCGGTAGGATTCTTGCCTTCAAACTGGAAGGAGGTCGAGAGGGCACCAGCAGGCGTTGCCTGCACAACCTGCTGCCCGGGAGGAAAGTTGATCACGGTGCCATCGGGGGCGGTGATCCAGAGCGAGACAAGCTCGCCGCCAAGAAAACCGCGGCCATCAACTTCAACGATCTCCCCTTGGAAGGCCGCAGCGACATCTTGCCCGTTGCGGGTCACACGCAGGGTTGCGTTGCCAGCCGGCCCTGGCTGCCCACCAGGCGCCACCACAAAGAAGGCCGTTGCGTTGTTGATCCCACCGCTACTCAAACCACGTCCGCTGACAGTATAACAGCCATACGGCCAGGTGCCAGGTACGGGGATCGTCAGTGAGAACTGGCCCGCCCCGTTCGAGACAAAACGGCTGGCGGGTGGGAAATTGTTGGGCAGATCGATCACACCATCGAGCTGCTGACTGGCGGGAATCGTAAAGACCCGCCCATCAGGAAACGTTATGTCGACTGTAACCGGCTCAGGCCCAAAGGGTGGGGCAAGCACGCGGAAATAGTCGAAACGAGTGAGAAACGTCTGGCCCTGGAAGACCGCCGGGGCCGAACCACCAGTACGAGCACAGAAGGCTGAACCCTGTGGTGTAAACACGGCAATCTGAGCTGCTGAAGCAAAGGCTCGGTAGCTCGAGAGCACCAGGATCAGACCAATGGTCAGCGTCATGCCGATCATGAACATACGCCGGACGTGCGCGGTGAGCATAGCTGTTCCTCCTGACAATGAGAATGTTCCTACCCCGTCTGGTAGAAACCTGAGAAAAATCTGATCGTCAGGTGATACAATACTCCTAAAATTCACGCACGAACAAGCAGCGTAGATTACACGAATGTGACAGCGTTCGTTTCGCCGAGGAGGAGGGCACGGACTTGCTTGTACTCCTCAAGGCGCGCATAGTCCTTCGCTGTCGGCGCGGCGATGCGACTAAGATCCATATTCTCGGCATTGTCGGCCAACTTCACCGCCCGTGCGACAGGATCGGCGGCAGCGCGCGTCGCCGCTTCCAAGCGGGATTCACCGGACCGCTTGGTGAGTGCCGCGACTGCGGAGACAACTTCAGCGGGGAACCCTTCAGACCGAAGCTGCTCCAAGGTGACCTGGGTATCCTCAACGACATCGTGCAGCACCGCTGCCATGCGTTCATGGGCCGTAGACATGCGCAACATGACCCGTAGTGGGTGGAGGATATAAGGCTGCCCCGCCTTATCGACCTGACCCGCGTGTGCAGCTGCGGCTAACTCAATTGCTCGTTCTAGTGTTGCCATTTTTTCAATCTTACCTCGGTAGTCAAGAAACGCTAGCAATAAAACCTATTTCTTCAATATAATATTCTGGCCATATTTTCATGTCCTCGTCAAAGCCTTCTTCTGCCAGAGCTTGTTCGTCCGCAGGCACGCGTTTGGCGCTTTCGCGGGCTAAACGCTGCCGGCGCATGCCCTTGAAGGGCATGCAAGAGGGTTCGACGGCATCAACTGGACAGCGGTGTTCGGCGGCAGTTCTAACTGCCTCGTGCTTTCAAACGGTGTTTATTCTTGCTCTTTGTTGCGTTGAAAGCGCGAAATACGCTGTGTAAGGTCGAGAATAATATCTTGAATAGCAGTTAAATCTTGATTACTGACATAAGGTGTGAGTTCAACGCTTATTTCTTGCATGTTTGGGTTGTGATAAAACATCAGTGTTGCTACATCATTTTCATACAGCCCAACTCGGACAAAATCACCCTGCCTATAAAGCGAGGGTAGAGCATAGAGTTTCAGGAGGAGAAGACCTTTTACCGTTGCTGATGTAATTGTTCGCTCGAAAAACGGCTGCAGGGTAGTGTGATGTTTTTGAACATGGGCAAAGAGTGGATTTTTTGTGAGGAGGAAATCGATTTGAAGGTTTTGATAGATGCCACGAGCAAAATACTCGCTCTTACTTGTAATGGTGATTTCTTGCAGCTTCCGGAGAGCCGTCACATTGAGAATAAGATCGATATCTTCGGTGTTCCTCCCTTGAATATATTGAAGTAGCGCAATACCACCAACAAGAACATACTTCATTTTCCTTTGTTCGAGTAGACTAAAGAGATTGTTGACGGCTTGGAGTAAATCGTCCATGGTTGTTTGTGCTCCTTGCCATTGCTGAGTGTTGAAGAAACGAGCATTTTGTATAATCTTACCAATATGAATACTTGTTCGGGTTGTCATAGTATTTTCTTTTCGTTACATCTAGACGCGCAGATTGCATCAGCACGCGATACGCCTGCCGGCGCGCCACAACGGAGGAAAACGGGGGCGTGGGGGAACGTGGTTCCCCCATTTTCAGCGTAGCCCTGCGCGTGGGTAACCATTACATGGTTTGTCGCATACATTCCAAAGCAGCAAGCCATTCACGCACAGATTTCATGAGCCAAAATTGAGTATCTTCGGGCGCATCAACTCGTGAGGTAATTATAAACGCCGAACGATCCATCCGATAGGATAGGATTGTTGCGTATCAGCCATATCTCTGCCTTCTGGATTGGAGGTATTGTAGCATACGAAAGCACCGTTGTGGCTAGGATTGCCCAGGTAGGATAAGAACGTAGCACGGCCCAACGCCCTGCGCATCAGCCGAGCCACCCCAATAGATCGGGGCAACATGCGAGCCGATTCCAGCTTGCAAAATCGGCCCGATCGCGCTCGACGCGCAGCGGCGCGATCGCATCGTCCTCCTTGGTGGCCCTGACTGGCGATGGGGCAAGGGTTGCTCAATGAGGTTGTGGGCAGCGGGCGAGACGCCCGCGTACCCAGGCTCGCAAAGTAACAGAAAACGGCATTCCCAGAGCAGTTAGGCTGCCCAACGCTGACGGCTCACGGTTGCATAGTGGTCAAGCAGTTCATCAAGGACATGCGGCCACGAGCGCTGTTCGGCAGCGGCCCGCCCGGCCTGGCCCATGGCGTGGCGCTGTTCGGGATTGGCGATGAGGCTGCGCAACCGTACCCGGAGATCGCTGGCGACGCCAGGCGCAAAAAGGTAGCCCGTCTGATGATCGCGCACCAGATCAAGGGTGCCGCCGCTTCGCGCACCGACCACCGGCAACCCCGAGGCCATCGCTTCCTGGATCACCTGCCCAAATGTGTCGGTATCCGAGGGAAAGACAAACGCATCAGCCGAGGCATACGCGGTTGCCAGTTCCTGACCTTTGAGGTAGCCGGTAAAATGGATGGGAAGCCCGTCGGCACGCCGTTCGAGTTCTGAGCGGAACGGGCCATCACCAACCACGACCAGACGCACTTTGTCAAGCCCGCGGAGGGCGTCGGGGAGAAGATCGACCCGTTTTTCGGCGGCAACACGCCCCACATAGAGCAGCAGGCTCTCGCCAGGTTGACAGCCGATCGCCTCACGCCAGGCCGATGAGCGGTAGCGGGGATGGAACTGCTCGGTATCGACGCCCCGCCCCCAGAGGCGCAAACGGCGAAAACCCGACTGGCGCAAGGTCTTGATCGTATGCGTCGACGGGCAAAGCGTCACGCGGCAGCGATTATGGATCCAGCGCAACCAGCGATTGACGCCAGCCTGGAAAAAACCGAGGCCATAGTGGCGACTGTAGGCCCCAAAATCAGTATGATACGAGCCAACCAGCGGAAGATTAAGGTTCTGGGCCACAAAAGGCACCATCACGCCTGCGACCGCCGGGCCAACGAGATGGAGGAGATCAGGGCGGAAACGCCGTAAATGAGCGGAGAGCCCTGGTTGGGGGGGCGTCAGTTTGACTTCGGGGTACATTGGCAGGGGCATCCCATTCAGGGGGATAATCTGGGCACCGGCATAGGTTGAGGGAGCATCGTGTGGGGCGATCAGCAACACCTCGTGACCACGGTGTTGCAGATATTCAAGCAACCGACAGAGCGTGGTCGTCACTCCATTGACATCGGGCAGGAAGGTCTCGCACATTAAGCTAATCCGCATAGACACCTCACCACTAGCTCGCGTCGTCACGCTGCCAAGTGTAGTCGGGTTGCGTTAGCTTCAGGTTATCGTTGTTTTAACAGGGGATGAAAGATATGTTATTCTTCGCCTGCAACGGCGAGCACCAATTCAATCAAGAGATGGCCGTGGCGCATGAGATCGTCAAGCGCAACATGCTCGTCAGGGCCAAAGGGCAGATTATCAGGGTACGCAAGACCGACCGAGGCCACAGGACAATGCAGGCGTTCGACAAACAACTGCAACGGCAACGTAAAAGCCCCGGCGGGGACAGTGGGCAACAGTGCGTCAAAGACTGTTGCGCCGGCTGCAGCGACCTGGCGAATAAAGCGATTATCGTGGGGCGTATGAGCTGGTGCATAGCCACCTGGCAAGCGCTCGGCGGTGACATCACCAAAGCCACCCTCATCAAGGCAGGTGCGTAACAACCGGGACACCACGGCGGGGTCTTGACGCGGTACCAGTTGAAAATCGAGCACGGCGGTTGCCACCGAGGGCAACAAAGCCAGGTTGTGCTCGGGTTGGCAATGCATGCTACTCAGGTTACAGGTTGGCAGGGTAATCTCGGCACGCACCAACGCCACACCACGCATGCCAAAGAGAAACTCATCGGCCCCCCACGCGGCCAGACGCCCCGCTTCATCAAGGCGCAACTGGCGCAACGCGGCATTCTCTTCCCGCGAAGGGCCTTCGACATCATCATAAAAGCCCGGAATGCGAATATCTTCGTCGGCACCTTTGATACTTGCCAGCGCCCAGGTCAGCCGCCAGAGTGGATTAGATAAAGACGGTGCCGCCCCCGGAGGCAGCGGATGCGTCGGCCCCCTTGCACTCAGGCTCATCTGCAGAAACCCTTTGCTGCCACTGTAGCAGAGCGGAATCCCTGCGGCATTGCGATCACCGATGCTGCCCAGGCAGGCATCGGCACCAATGAGGTCAGGGCACGCATCGAGGGCTGCGGCAAGCGTGGGTGAACCAAGCAAGCCGCCGCCATCGGCGACAATGACTAGGCCGCAGGGCAATTCACCATAGGTCGCGAGAAGCGCCTGGATAGCCTGCATGTGGGCCGCCAGCGGGCCTTTGCCTTCGGCAACCCCACGCCCATAGAGCGCCCCATCACGCTCGGCAAGCTGGTATGGATTGTGTGACCAGGCCCGCCAGGGGCCAGGTGGGGCCGCATCAAACCGATGGTAGAGCAGCAGCGAGGCTGGATTGCGCCCCGCACGCCGACCGATCACCACAGGTGGATGCCCATTGGCAACATGCACCTGCATGCCAAGCCCGCGCATCATCGTCGCAAGCAATTCGGCACTCGTACGCAGATCATCCTCTTGCCCGATGCTCGATGGTTGCGCACAGAGCACACTCAAGGTGTGAATCAGTTTATCCGTCAGCAGAAAGGGTAATGCTGACACAGTGGGGACTCCTGCTCTTCTTTATTCTTTATTGTGGTGATCCTTGTCATTATAGCACGCCGCCCCGGTCCTTGGCAGGCTCTTCATCTCAGCTATTCTGGCAAAACGGGCCACCTTCAGTGGCCCGTTTTGCCAGAATAGCTGAGAGTCTTTACAATACACGCAGCGACGACAACGTGATTGAGTCGAGCAGGTGCAAACAGGTGGAAGAACCTTTAGAGTCCGGGCGCGTGCGCATTATTGCAATTGCCAACCAAAAGGGCGGGGTTGGCAAAACGACCACGGCAGTGAATCTTGCGGGTCATCTGGCCCAACGAGGGCAACGGGTGTTGCTCGTTGATGCCGATCCGCAGGGCAATGCAACCACGAGTCTTGGCTTTGCCAAGCGTGAATTGAGCGCAACAACGTATGATCTGTTGATGCAGCATCCTGAGGCGCAACAGGCGATTATCTCGTCGGGACGTGATCATTTTGACCTGGTACCCGCTGATGAGGATCTCGCGGGGGCTGCCGTTGAACTTGTTGCGGCTGACCGCCGCGAACGCCGCTTGCAACAAGCCCTGGCTTCACTCGACACACACTATGATCATGTGTTGATCGATTGCCCTCCTTCCCTCGGGCTGCTGACGCTCAACGCGCTCTGTGCTGCCGATAGCGTGCTGATCCCCCTCCAATGCGAATACCTAGCGCTCGAAGGTCTGGCGCAATTGAAGTTGACCATTGACCGGGTGCGCGAAGGCTTGAATCCGCGCTTGCGCATCCTTGGGGTGGTAATGACGATGTACGATGGGCGCACCAATCTCGCGCAACAGGTGGTGAATGAGGTGCAACGCCACTTTCCCCGTCTGATCTTTCGTACCCTCATTCCGCGGAGTGTGCGGCTCTCGGAAGCACCCAGCCATGGCAAATTAATCGCCGAGTATGACCCGCAGAGTCGCGGTGCTCTTTCATATGCGGCCTTCACCGAAGAGGTGCTGCAACGCGAGGAGCGTAGCTCATGAGTCGACGACGTGGCCTCGGTAGCGGTCTCGATGCGCTGATGTCCAGTGGCCCGACACCTGGTGTGTCCAGTGCGATCCGCCAGATCCCCCTTGATGCGATCCGCTCTAATCGCAGTCAGCCACGTTCGCACTTTGATGAGCAAGCGCTCGATGAACTGGCCGCGTCGATTCGCGAGCACGGGTTGATCCAGCCAGTCATTGTGACTGAAGATGACGAAGGTGGCTATGAGTTGATCGCCGGCGAACGTCGCTGGCGCGCTGCTCGCCGCGCCGGGTTACGCGAAGTGCCCGCACTCGTCAAGAGCACAACACCCCAACAGTTGCTCGAACTCGCCATCGTTGAGAATGTGCAACGGGCTGACCTCAATGCGCTCGAAGAGGGGCAGGCCTATCAGACGCTCAAGGATGAGTTTGGCTTGACCGATGAGATGATCGCTCAGCGGGTCGGCAAAAGCCGGGTCACGGTCGTCAATACCCGGCGGCTGATCAAGCTCGCCCCGGCAGCCCGCCAGGCGCTGCTCGATGGCGCGATCAGTGCTGGTCACGGGCGCGCTTTGCTCCGCCTCGAAGAGCCCACCGAACAGTCCGCCGTACTCGAGTTGATCGTGCGCCGTGATCTAAGCGTGCGTGAGGCCGAACGCATGGCCGAGCTTGCCCTCCATCAACAGGTGCATCCGGCAACCCGCGAGGCCCTGTTGCACGGAACCATCAGTGCCGCCCACGCCCAGGCGTTGCTCCGTCTGGAAGATCCTGCCCTCCAGAACGCCGCCCTCGAACAGGTGCTTGCCCTCGGCTTGAGTACCCGGGCGAGCGATCAATTCGCTGCGTTGTTGAGCGAGGGCGTAGCGTTGGCTTCAGCCGTTGAACAGGTACGCGTCGCACCACCATCGGCCTCCTTGGCACCACATACACCTACGCCTACCACCGACGATGAGCCTCGTCCCAACCGGCGCACGCCAGTTGACCCCAATGACGAAGAGGCCCGCCGCCTCTTCGAGAACTTGCTCGAAACCCCGGTACAACTGGTACGGACAGGCCGCGAGATCCGCTTGACCATCACTGTCTATGACGATGAGCAACTCCAACACATCTACGAACGTCTCAACGGCACCGAATAAGATAGTCCAACTACATGTTCTGACATGCTCGTAGCCTTGTCATGCTGAGCGCAGCGAAGCATCTCTGCCGTCGGGACGCCTGAGACCCTTCGTTCTACTCAGGGTGACACAACGCTTCCCCTTCCCCAGCCCTCCCCCGCTGGGGAAGGATAAGGACGCCTCCCCGCAGCGGGGCGAGGTTGGGACGGGGCGAGAAGACAAGAAGCTTCGCTGCGCTGAAAAAGTTAGCGTAGTTGACGTTTTCAACGAAGAAACAGAGTTTGAGGGCGACAGCCCTCAACACAGCCTCGCACGAGGAGAACCATCCAGCATGAGCCTCATTATTGCCTTTGGCAATCCTGTCTATGATGAAATCATTACGCCTTGCATCCGTACCGATGGTCGCGTGCTGTCGGGATGCTCCACCAATGCCTGCCTCGCGCTGACCCGTTTGGGCCACCAGACGGCGCTGGTGGGCCGGGTTGGGGCTGACTATTACGCACGTTTTTGTGCCGATCTGCAGCACTATGGCATCACTGCCTATGCCACGCCAAGCGATCAGACCGGCGGCTTTCGCCTGATCTACGATGAGCGTGGCGACCGTACCCTGGATGTGCTTGGCCTTGCGCCGCCCATTACCGAGGTGCCAGCCTGTTGTCATGATGCAGCGGCGGTGATTGTCGGCCCGATCTTGCAAGAGACGCCCGTCAGTCTGATTGAACAGCTTGCCGCCGTCACGACCGCCCCGATCTTGCTTGATCCCCAGGGTCTCTTGCGCGAGATCGGGGAAGATGGTCGGATCGAGCATCGTGTGACCGCTGATTTTGCGCGTGCGGCCCGCCACTGTACCGTCATCAAAGCCAATGAGGTTGAGACGTATGTCTTGACGGGCCTTGACCCGCGGGCCAATGGCTCGGCAGCGGTGCGTGCCCTGCGCGAGTTGGGCTGCCAGATTGCGATTGTCACGCTCGCCGAGGCCGGTTCGTGGATCGACAATGGTGAGCGTCAGTGGCGCATCCCTGCCTATACCACCGAGGCCCGTGATCCGACCGGGGCGGGTGATACGTATCTCGCCGGTTTTCTCCATGCGTATTTGCAAGACCAGACCGATCTCTATCGGGCTGGATGCGTCGGGGCGGCGACCGCCTCGATCTGGATCGAACATACCGGCCCCGATGCGCCTATTTCGCTTGCTGAAGTGGAACGGCGCACAAGCCTCTTGCTATCGTGCGACCCTGACGCTATACTTGATTGAAGAGAGTAGTCTGTACCGTCAGACCTCACCGGTCTTGAAGATCGGTGAGGTCTGACGTAGGGTGATTCACTCATAGACATCCTCTATCGTTGAAGGCAGGAGCGACAACCATGATGCCTTTTCTTGCACGCTTTCGTGCGATCTATGAAGAGCGCTCGCTCCCCCTTGGGCGGGTGTGTATGCGCCTCGGGCTCACTCCCGATGCCCTGACCTATCTCAGCCTTGGGCTGAGTGTCGGGGCCGGGTATGTGCTCTCACGGGGCTGGTTTGCGTGGGGCGTAGCCGTGATCTTGCTGGTGGGCCTGGCTGATGTGCTTGATGGCGCAACCGCCCGCGCCGGCGGAACCGCCAGTGAATATGGAACCGTCCTCGATCATGTGACGGATCGTTATGCCGAGGCCTTTATCCTCGGGGGCATCATGCTTTCGGGGGTCGTCGAACCCGGCTGGGTGCTCTTTGCCCTCGTGGGCATGCTGATGGCAAGCTATGTTCGCGCACGCGCCGAGGCGACGCATAAAATCGTGTCGTGCAATGTGGGCTTTGCGGGGCGCCAGGAAAAACTTGGCTTGTTGATCCTGGGCCTGCTCTTGCATCCGCTCTTTCCTCAGTTCAATCTGTTACACTGGGCGATCATTGCGATTGGTGTAGCTTCGCACATCACCGCAGTCCAGCGCCTCCGCTATACACGCCAGATGCTGGTTGGGGCAAATGACCACCGTGATCTTTCACAAGGATCAGGGGTAGCCTGAAGAAAGGAAACGATTTCTATGCCATTGAGTGATGCCGAAGTAAGCCACGTTGCCCGCCTCGCCCGCCTTGGTCTCTCTGACGAAGAGCTTGCGCTGATGCGCGATCAGCTTTCCCATATCCTGGAGTATATCGAACTCCTACAAGAGGTTGATGTCACTGGGGTCGAGCCGACGGCGCAAGTGACCGGGTTGGTCAGTGTGATGCGTCCCGATGTGGTGAAAGGTGCGCTGAGTCGCGACGAGGTGCTGGCGAATGCGCCGGATCAGCGCGACGGGATGTTCCGCGTCAAACCCGTCTTTGAAGACTAAGCACCGCTGCAACAACCAGGGCCGGCCCACCGTCATAGCCTTAGCGAGGTGATGTGCGTTCGAAAGGATGAGGCAATGCATAACGGCAATAGCAGTGGTCGAGGCCCTGTGCGCGTTGGTGGCTGGTATATTAAACCGATGTATCTCTATATCGGTGCAGCGATTCTTATTGTGGCGGCGATTGTTTTGATTATGCGCTTTCTCAGCACGAGTCTGGCGATGCACTTTGGGGCGTTTGCCGGGATCTTGTTGCTCGTTGGCAATGTCCGTGAGTTGATCGGCCAGTCCTATGGTGATCGTGGCAGTACCGCTCTGCTCAATGTGCTCGTTGGCGGTGGCCTGATCTTTGCCTGGCTCTCCCAGTTCTTTGGTGTGTTGCTCTGGGTGCCGGCGCTGATCCTGGTCGGCATTGCGACCCCGCTCATCTTTGGGCGCTCGTCGGTCTACCGGGGCTATCTCACCGCCGCCCGCTCGGCGGTTGACACGGTGAAACGCACCGTCGTCCGTTAGATGGTACGCCGTGATGCGCAGATCTGCGCGTCACGGCACGATTACCGCTCGATCAAGCTGATATGCCAGTAACCGCAATTGCCCTACCTGCGGCCCTTGCTGGGCAATCAGGTCCAGCGCACTCGGTACAAAGGTGGCACTCGCGGTCGTGATGACGAGGTGACTCCCTTCGGGTTGTGCCGGTAGCGGGAGGCATGCCTCTTCGAGGCTGCGCGTGAGGGCGATGCGTCCGACCTCCTCCACCCCAACGCTTACCGTCACCACCGGTAGTTCCAGATCCTCTGGCCAGCCAAGTCCGCTCAGGTGGAGGCAAAGCTGCTGCGGCGCGCCGTTGCCCGCCCCGGGGAAGCGCAGCATGGCTGTGCCGGTCGCCCAACGCGTGGTGGCACCCAGATCGGGATCGTAGCGGCCTAAATAAAACCCTTTGATGTAGCCAAGGTCGTTGTCGTCGGCAAGTTCAAGGCGATCGTCTGACAGCCGCGGCGGGTAAAACCATTGCCACGTCCAGGTCACCGGGTTCTGGTCGTCGACCAGCGAGGGGCCAAATTCGCGTCGCGCCGCTTGCAGGTCGCCCATCTGCCGCAAGAGTTCGCCGGCAACCACAGCTGTCTGCCAGGCTGCCAGTGGGCGCTTCGGTTGCGTTGCGAGCCGGTCAAGCCCTGCCTCCGGTCTTCCTTCCAACCCATCGAGCAATGGTGCGCCGACGGCGGCCGCATACGACGGCAATGCCGGCGACGCTAGGGCCGCCCGCGCTGCAACCCTGTCACCCGCGCCAAGCGCTGTGCGCAACGCTTCTTCTTGCAAAAAGCCCTGCCGCGATGCGAGTGCCAGCCGCGTGTTGGCGATGCTCGACGGGTATGGGCCGAGGAACGATGACCAGGTCGCGTCGGCCCCGGGCGCACGCGGCTCGAAATAGGCGTAGGGTGCTGCCGCCACCAGCAAGAGCAGGCTCGCCAGCACGCCGCACGCAGCCCCGTAGCGCGTCCGCAAGGTTGCGCCGAGTTGCGGCAGGTGCGCTAGCGCAACCCCGGCGAAGATCAGGGCAAAGGGCATCAGCGGAACGCGAAAGCGGTTGATCGCAAAGAGCAACGGCGCCGCCGCAAGATTGTAGAGCAACCAGAGTCCGATCAGGCCAGCGAGGGCGTGCGCGCCTGCGCTGCCCGGCCCGGCCCGCTGCCGCGTGCGTAACGTCGCCCAGCCAAGCAGACTCAGCGGCAAGACGAGCACATAGAGCAGGTCGTCAAGCGTGACCAGCGCCAGCGTATACCAGACGGGCAGCCTGCCGAGCGCAAAACCACGGCTCAACCGTTCGTCACCGGTATAGTTGATCTTGAAGAGATCGATCAGTTCCGTCAGGCTCTTGACCACAAAGGCGAGCGGCTTGGCCTGCAAAAGACACAGCGCCTCGGCGCTCAACAGTTGCTGCCGATCACCCTGACGCAGCGTCGCTACCGTCGCCAGCGCCGCGGTCAAACGCGGATCTTCGCGCGCATAGAGGCACGCCGCCGGACGCGCTACGCTTCCATCAGGGTGATACCGCTCGTTGAGGAGATCCTCGCGTTGCGCCACACTCAGTTCGGGCAACAGCAGCGCAAGCACAAAATTCCGGGTTGGCTCATCACTCCGCCCGCCATCATAGGCCGTCCGTGCGCCCAGCGCCAGGTTGAACGCGCCCGTCGTATCGACGGTGATCAGCCCGCCATAGGCGCGACTCGCATAGAGTGACCAGGGCGCGACGATCAAGACAAAAGCCGCAAGCACCAGGCCCACCTGCACCATCGCCTGGCGCAGCCTCGCCGTCGTATGCCAGGCCGTCAGCCCCACCCAGGCCAGCACGAGCGGCACAAAGCCGAGCGTCAACCCTCGGGTCAGGGTTGCCAGGCCCAGCAACATGCCTGCCGCCAGCAAAGGCCAGTTGATCTGGGGAAGGAAACCGCCCCCGCTCGCATGACTCTCCCCAGCGCGACCGGGGCGGGCGAAATCTTCCTCATGCCTCACCCAAACCGTGGCCCAGCGCCCAAACATCAGCATCGCCGCCAGCAACAGCGTCGTGAACAAAGTCTCACTCAGCAACAATTGCGCATAACTCGCCAGCGGCAGATAGACCGCCATCCCGAGCGCCGCCAACCCGGCCGCAACGCGCTCACGACCCTCCCCCGGACGCACAACGAACAACACCAACAGATACGTCAGGACGATATTGGCCAGGCTCAACAGCGTCTGCGTGACAAAAATCGGCCCCAGGTCGCGCCCAAAGAGGCCAACATGCGCCGCAACAAAGAGCGGATAGAGCGGTGCGCGTGTCCAGAGGTACTGCGTATGCCAGGCAAAACCTCGCCCATTAGCAAGCCAATCTGCCGCCGCCAGATATTCAGCTTCGTCCGAGATAAGCCCCACGCGAGGCAAGCTGTCCCACAAGGCAAGACGCAGCACAGCCCCGATCAACAGGGCAAGCCACAGCAACCAGTGGGTTCGAAGCAGCACGCTGAGTCGCGTGAAAGACGGCGTGCGCTGCGTGCTCGTTTTCGCAGTAGCCACTGACCTCCTCGTTACGGCTCGTTGGCAACGACCTCGATGCTCCCGAGCACCAGGCGGTCGTCACCAAGCGTATCGCCTCCACGAATGCGCAGGCGACCGGCGGGGGTCGGGTCGTTGGGATCGTAGAGCCCAAGCAACATGGTATAGGTTCCAGGCGCGAGATCGGCAGGCAAATGGATCGTTCGGTCGTCGCGGGCCGGTTTGCCGGGCAACCAGGTGCTCGTCGGGAGGTAGCCTTCCAACGGGGGACCATCTTCGCCAGCCGCCGGTGGCTGGTCGCACGCCTGGCACAGGTGGAGAAAGAGACTATAATCCGCCTCGAGGGGCGCGGTAACTTCCCAGAAGAGACTGAGCGGAACATTGCCTCCGGCACGATAAACGCCAGGGCCAACGGGCATGGTCGCCTTGAGCGTGTACCCCTGAAAGATCAGGTCATCGCCAAAGATTGCGCCCACCGGACGTGCGGGCGTCGGCGCAGCCGCGCCAGTATAATAGGGCTCGGGGGCTTGCTGACAGAGCAGATGCGCCCCGTTGAAGCGCCAGATGCCACACGGCCACGTGCGCTGCTCGCGACTAAAGCGCCAGTAGTTGCCGACCAGGCCATACTCATCACCGGGTAACGGAGGATCAACCGTGCGCGCGTGTTCAGGGGCGATCACCAGAAAACTTCGGGTAAAGCCGGCCAACCCCGCCCGCCGCTCGAGATCCCACTCGCGCTGCCCAAAACTCGTCTCGCCCTGCCAGAAATTCGCAAACGTCAGCGGCTGGAGCGCGGGATCACGACTGAAACGAGCCATGTAGTAGTCATACAATGGGCGCAGATAGTTGGGGTGCAACACAATGGCATCGTCAGGATGCACCCGTGTCGCCAGTTCCGCAAACGCTTCGCGGTACTGCTCTTTCACCGGATCGCCCGAAAAGAGCCCGAAGACCGGTTGCACCAGGGCACGACCTCCGGTAAAAAGTGCGCCTGCCAGCAGCAGTGCATAGGCCGACACAAGCCCATAGGTCAGACTCTTCCGCACTATGCGCGTACGTTGCCCACTCACCTGCGCCGCGCCAGGCTTCAGCAGTGGATAGGTCAACAAGAGCAGCCACGCCGGATAGATCATCATCAAATAGCGTGCCTCGTAAAGCCTCGTCACTACAAGCTGGAGCAGGAAAAGGCCCAGCGGCACAAAGAGCATCACCAGCACAAAGGCAGCGCGCAGGCGGGTCGCGGAACGGCGCAGATCAACCAGGGCAGCCACCAACCCCAGGCCAGCCAGCAGCAACCAGGGCAGCAGCCACCACGACGGGCTATCGCCCGGCCAGCGGTCGAGACTAAACCGCACCACCGTCAATTCAAGGGCCAGCCACGGGTCAGCAGGAATCGCGGCACCCGCCGCCGAGCGCCCGGCAGCCTGTTCGCCACCAAGCCCGCTGATCATCGCGATGACCAGCAAGCCGGAAAAGAGCCCCGCCAACGCCGGGGCCAGCAAGTTCAGCCAAGAGCGTGGCCGATGGCCGACAACTTGCAGGGCCATCAGCCACGCCCCCGCCGCAACAAGCAGAATGCTCAGGCGATGGACAAAGAGCGCCACCACACCGACCACAAGCAGCAGCGCCCAGTCACGCAGCGCCCCGGTGCGCAGCACACGGGCAAGCGCCCAGAGCACCAGCGTTGCATTGAAGAGCAACAGGCTATAGACCTTGGCTTCCTGGCTATACCAGATGGCGAAAGGCGACGCGAGAAGGATAAGGGCCGCCGCGAAACCAGCCCAGCAGATCCCCGGGGCACGCGGGCGGCTTTCCTCTAACCCCAGACGCGCCACCTCAAGACTCATCAGGTAGACCAGCGGTACTGCAAGTGCCCCCGCAAGCACCGACGGCATCCGCAGCGCCGCCTCGCTCTCTCCGGCAAAGCCCATCCAGCCCTTGAGCAGCACGTGATAGAGTGGATAGGCCGCATTGGGGCGCAAAAGGTCGGCGAGCAACACCGACCACGCCTGACGACTCAACTCCCAACTACTGCCCTCATCCAGCCAGAGGCTCTGCGCCTCAAGGCGATAGAGGCGCACCAGCAGCGCGGCCCCAAAGAGGGCCACCACAAGCAGCGCATGTTTCCAGAAAGCACCTTGATTCTTCGCGACTGCCTGCATGATCACGCCCCGACTACAGCCTGAAACACCGCTTCAAAGCGCTCGGCGGTGCGCTCCCAGGTCAGGCTTTGCTCGATCCGGGCACGGGCCATCGCACCAAGGCGGTGCGCCAGCGCGGGATCATCCATCAAGCGCAGCAACGCCTGGGCCAGCGCAGGCGCATCACGTTCGGGCACAATCAGGCCATTGACCCCATCGTCAATGACATCGGGCACCCCCGCCACCCGCGACGCAACAATGGCACGCCCAGCGCCCATTGCTTCGAGCAGCACATTGGGCAACCCATCCACTCCATCGCGCACAATCGGCAGCGCAAAGACATCAGCTGCGGCCACATAGGTCGAAGCACGCTGGCGTTCGAGTTGTCCGGCAAAATGGACGCGCTGGGTCAAACCAAGGGCCGACACCTGGCGTTCAAGCGCCTCACGCAGATCACCATACCCAATAATGACCAGACGCGCCTCGGGGTGCAAGCGCAGCACCTCCGGCCAGGCCTCGAGCAACACGCCAAAGCCCTTCTTCGCCACCAGGCGGCCCATCCCCATCACCAGGGGCACCCCATCGGCCAACCCAAGTTCGGCGCGTACAGCAGCGCGTGCCGCGGGATCAGGGCGGAAATGCTGCGGATCAACGCCATACGGCACCACGCTGCTCGTCGCAGGGCGCGCACCGAGGGCAAGCGCCCGCACCCGCAGATCATTGCTACACGCGGTCAACGCAGCCGCACTGCGCAACGCACTGGCCGCTGCAAGCGCCAGCGTCCAATGCCGTTCGGCCAGATAGACATCGCTGCCGTGCAGGCTCACCACGAGCGGAAGGCCCATCAGCGCGGCGGGCAACGCCGCAGGCGGCCCATTGGGCAGCACCCAGTGCGCCTGAACCAGATCATACGGCTGCCCCGACGCCGCACCAGCCACAAGCTCGCGAGCCACCGCCCCCAGTGAAGCCCCAAGCGCAAACGGCAGCGCCAGCAGCGTACGCCGCTTGATTTGCGTATCGCTAATCAACGACTGTGCATAACCCCAGACATTCAACGCCGGATGGGGCGCATACCGAAAGATCCGCAGGCGAACGCCACGCTCCTCGGGTAAACGGCGCAAATCAGGATGGAAAGGCATCAACAGCGTCACCGCATGCCCACGCGCTGCCACCCCTGCCGCAATCTCTTCAATAAAGGGAGCCGTCGTCTCACCGGGCCATTTAGGAAACGACGACGCAAGCATTAAAATTCGCACATACAACTCACTGCTATGCTGTCAAACGATCCTTTATCGTTTCGTTCTGGCGGCCAAACCGTCCAAACGAAAGCAAACAGAGGAGGGTAAGGACGCAAGCGTCCCTCAGGGAAGCCCTTGTTCAACAGGCGGCATCCGATACACAAAAGCGCGAAAATCGTCGGTCGGACTAGCATAGATCAACTCAAAGCCATCAATAACATCACCAACCTGATTGGAATGATCCATCAGCGGGGCCAGCAGCCTTCCGGCATCGCCCTTGACCCGTTGCTGATTTTCGAGCACAAGATACTGGGCATCATAGTGACGTGCAATGGTCAGGAGGAGATCCCGATCACCCGTATTGGGAATCATCACCGCCGGTCGCTCGACATGCCAGTTGAACTGCCAGGGGATGCGCGTCATCACCACGGCCTCTGGGGTCGTATTGGCCTGCAGCCAGGCATACGCGGCCAAGTCAGGCTGCCAGATCACCGGCTCATTGCGCACCTTATTGGCAATATCGGGGCGCGAGAAGCCGATGATGCTATGCAAGGCGACCACTACCAGGATCAGGCCCAGCGGTGCCCAGCGCCGATCACTAACCGCGGCAAGCCGATCATAGCCCGCCCAGATGATCCACGAAGCCAACAGGGCCAGCCAGGGTAGCAGCATCACCCAGTAACGATGCTCATCAGTACGCCAGTAGGTCAACATAAAGACCATATATGGTGCAAAGGTAAACGCGAGCAAGCCAAGCAAGCGGCGGCGGAAACGCAGCGCCCCAATGACACCAATCAACGCCAGCCACGCACCGAGGCCCGACAGAATATTTTTGCGCTCGTTGCCCCCAAAGAACCAGGCGAGATCGTCGGGCAAACCACGCCAGACCGGCATCAGATAGTCGCGCAACTCGCGTACCTGGGTCGCAAATTTCTCGCCGGTCTTATCAAAACCCCAGCGCAAAATCCAACTCCGATCAGGCAAGCCAGGCCCACCAAGCTCGGGGGTAAAGACACGATAGATCTCTTCCCAGGCATCGCCACTGCTGCCGCGATAGCCAAGCACCCAGGCATCGTAGCTCTCGGTCGAATAGACTGGCTTGCCAAACTCGCTCAGATTGCGCACCAGATATGGCGAGAGCACCACCAATGCAATGGCTGTCCAGACCGCAACTGGCACCAGCAACGCCGCCAGGCGCGTCAGCGACGGCCTGCGCAGCAACGCCCGCCAATCAGCAGGCATCTGTTGCCACAAAAACCAGAGGCCCATGCCCAGGGCGAGCATCGCCCCCGACGGCTTCTGCAGCATCATCAACCCCGTCAACACGCCCGCCGCCACCAGCGCCCGGTTCACCCCCACTTCGCGGAGATACGCCCGCAGAGTTCCCGCCACCCCAGTGGGAGGGGGCGTCGCCGCCCCAGCGCGAGGGGGCGTCACCACCAGTACCTGCTCAGTCGCGTCCACCCCAGCGGGAGGGGGCGTCGCCACCCCAGCGCGAGGGGGCGTCACCGCCCCAGCAGGAGGGGGCGTGGGAGGGCGCAGCCCTCCCCGCATAACATACCTTTTTTTCTCGTGAGGGCGTGGCACCGCCACATACAACAAAAAGATCGCCCCCAGGCTAAAAACCACAAACCCCAGATCATTCGTCACATAGATCGTGAGACGAAAGAAGAGAAAATTCGTCAAGGTCAAGATCGCCGCCGTCACCCCAACCCGCCGATCCCAGAAATGCGTCCCGATGACATAGATGAGCACCAACAGGATCACATTGAAGAAGAGATTCGGCAGCTTCGCGGCCCACGCTTCAGGCCCAAAGACCAGAAAAAAGGGCGCAATCCAGACCGGTTGCAGCAAGGGCCAGGTCTCTTGCGGGCGGGTCACGCCCTCGATCAGGTGATAAAACTGCGTCACATAATCAACAACCCAGCCACGTCCAGCGGCGAGATTGCGCGCCACCACCGCATTATCGGCATAATCGGCATGGCCCACATAGGACATGCGTGCAATCACCCAGGCTTGATACGCGAGCCAGATCACCGCAAAGCCGCCCAGCACGATGAGTGACCCACGATGCGAGCCAAGCCACGCGACAATGCGATCACTAAGCTGCGGCAACCCCTCGCGCCCGAGCACGAGCACCAGCGCCAGCAGACCCGTTCCGAGCAAAGCAATCAGCAGCGAATCGGGAAAGAGGGGCAAAAAGAGGGCCACACCCGAGCTACTCAACCAGCCGAGCCCCTGCGCGAGGGCATAGACAAAGAGCACCAGCGCCGCCGCGACCAACCCGTACCCAAGCGCTGCGCCACTGACATACCGGCGTACAAGCGCCCGCACAAAGCGCAGCAGCGCCGGATACCAGACGATGAGCAGCAACGCCCCCAGAACCCCAAGGGCCACACTGAGCGCAGCCCCCATCCAGATACGCGTCACCGCGAGCCCGGTCGCCGCCAGCGCCACCCCCAGCGTCGTCCCAACATAGACCACGGGCGTTGAGCGCACGATCTGGTTCAGCAAGAGATAGAGCAGCAGGGCGGAAGCAGCCAGCAAGCCAACAGCACGCCAGGCAGGCGGATAAAAAGGCGGAGCCGACGCTTCAACGGCACGTACCCGCACCTCGGCCAGACGAAAGCCTTTTGGCCGCGGATCGACCCCAAAGCTCGCGGTATCAGTAAACGTATGCGAGCTCGCAAAATCAAGCCGCAGATCGCCACTGGTACGCACGACAGCCGGAACACGAAACGTATATTCAGCCCACCCACTGGATGGCGTAAACTCACCGATAGGCACCCCATCGGCGCGCACGGTCACCACCGGCTGGGCAACAGATGCCCCGACCACATCGTCAGGCCACCCCTGCGCCGTAACCGTCAGATCAAGCTCGGCCCCGGCCCCTACATGGGGCAATTGCAACAAGGCATGTTGGCGCGTCCAACGGCTACGACCAGTCGGCGCATCGGGCGTCAGATCATCAGCAAAAAGATCGCCCCGTGCCACCGCATCAGCCCCAAGGCCCGCTGTCGTCGCTAAAAAAAGCCGATCACCAACCCACCCGACGAGCACACGACCTTGCGGGGGAGCCTGATAGGCCAGCACGCCGACCAGCAGACTCAACAACAGCACCATCCCTACCGCGCTCAGGGCACTGCGCCAGGTTCCTACCGTCGGCGCAACCAGGGGCGCAGCACCTTTACGCTTGGTCAGGCTCTCAGATTGTAGATCCGCAACACCCATACATGATGACACACTGCAACAGACCCGACGTTCGGGCACACCAGCACACATTATACAGCTAATCGCCTTGGCGGGGGTGTAGCGCTGTTTGACGCAAAGGCGCAAGGGCGCAGAGGCCTAGGGCGATTGCATCTTCGGTGTAAGCACCCCGCCAAGGCACCCGTAAGGGCACCCGCAAGGGGTGCCCCTACAGGGCCGGGGGGCGGGCCCGGTGTAGGGGCACCCCTTGCGGGTGCCCTGATAGCGCGTCTTTTTGTATCCGGTTTCGTATGATGCAATCGCCCTACGCAGAGGCTGATAGGATAGAGATTCGGTGCTGATTATGTGGTATTGACCAGAAGCTGGTTGATGCCCTGCTAAAGACCCTCCAGAATGCGCGGCGGGCCGATTTCTGTATCGGGTTCTTTCGCTTGAGCGGGTGGGGTCAGGTAGCCGATGCGCTTGATCATTTCGCCGGTGGCGAGCAGGCGTGCTGCCGCGTGCTCAGACGAAATCCGCGCCGTCCAGCGCGAACTGACCGTCTACCGCAACGCCCAACTCCAATTCAACCCCTCAGCCGCCGAAGGCCGCACCGCCCGCCAGACCATCCGCGCCCGCCTCGACAGCATCAACGCCGGACTCGACGCCGACCTGCTCAAAATCGGCCAGATCCATAAAGAACCCGACGGCAGCTACAACACCCAACCCTTTCACTGGTTCACCGCCTTCTACGAAATCCTCGACGAGGGCGGCTTTGATGTGATCGTGGGGAACCCGCCGTATCTCGAGTTGCGAGAGGTCGACTACAAGCCGCAAGGCATGAATTCCCTGAGCAGCGGTGCCATTCATGCGATGTGCGTAGAACGAGCACTCCTGATGCTTGGAAAGCAGGGTTACATCAGTATGATCGTGCCGCTAGCGCTTGTCTCGACGCAGCGCATGCAGGGGGTTCAGCATCTTATCGAGTGTGGTCGTACCGCATGGTATGCGAACTATGCCTGGCGGCCAGGCAAGCTCTTCGATACCGTCAACCGGGCGCTGACCATCTTTGTTGGGGCACCGACGGCGGAGCCGAAGACCTACTCAACGAGCTATCAAAAGTGGTACAGCGAGGCCCGCGACCAGTTGATGGCTATCCAGTCATACATTGAGGTGCCGCGCACACGGCCAGCTTTCTGGGTGCCAAAGCTCGGGGAACCGATCGAGCAGAAAATTCTCAAGAAGTGCCTGGACATTCCGACACGGCTCCAGAACTTCATGGCTAACACGAAGCATCGCGTGTACTATCGTACTACTGGAGGCTTGTACTGGAAGGTCTTCACAGACTTTGCACCGGCATTTGTGGTGAACGGGCATTCCGGCTCATCTTCACGTGAGACATGGTTTTCGCTGTCCAAGGCCGATTATGTTCGCTCCGCCATAGCGGCGCTGAGCAGCAATCTCTTTTGGTGGTGGTACACCATTACCTCTAACCTTCGTGACCTCAACCCCTACGACATCCAAAACTTCCCGGTGCCAATGTCAGCACTAAGCAACGTCAAGATCGCCCAGTTGGGACATGCCTACCTTGCTGATCTTCAGGCTAACAGCCACATGTTGGTTCGGATGCAGAAGAGCACTGGTCAGACGGAAACCCAGTCGTTCAAAATCCAGAAATCCAAACCCATCATCGACGAAATCGACCGTGTCCTCGCAGCCCACTACGGCTTCACCGACGAAGAACTCGACTTCATCATCGACTACGACATCAAATACCGCATGGGGCGAGAAGCGAGCGACAGCGGGGAAGATTGACGCGAAGGATTTGACGCAAAGACGCAAAGGCGCAAAGAATCATAATATAAAAATTCTTTGCGCCCCTGCGCCTTTGCGTCAAAATCTCTGCGCCCCTGCGCCTTTGCGTCAAAATCTCTGCGCCCTTGCGCCTTTGCGTCAAAATCTCTGCGCCCCTGCGCCTTTGCGTCAAAATCTCTGCGCCTTTGCGTCAAAAAAGCCGTTACGGGTAAATCCGGTACAGCATCCGCGGGAACGGGATCGTTTCGCGGATGTGGCGTGTGCCGGTGATCCAGGCAACGGCGCGCTCAATGCCCATGCCAAAGCCACTATGCGGCACGGTGCCATAGCGACGCAGGTCGAGGTACCAACGATAATCGGCCACATCTAACCCATGCTCATTGATCCGCCGTTCCAGCAGATCAGGATCATGAATGCGTTGCGAACCGCCGATAATCTCGCCATAGCCTTCTGGGGCCAGCAGGTCAGCACAAAGCGCCACCTCGGGCCGCGCTGGATCAGGTTCCATATAAAAGGCCTTGATCGCCGCCGGATAACGCTCGACAAAGACCGGTCGATCAAACTGTGAAGCGATCAATTGCTCGTGGGGCGCCCCAAAATCCTCGCCCCAGGGCACCGGCGTGGCGCCTTCGACCTCGCCCTGATGCGCGTTGATCAACTCCAGCGCATCGTCGTAGCTGATCCGTGGGAAGGGCGGCACACACCGTTTCAGCACCGTCGTATCGCGTTCGAGCACATCAAGATCCGCCGCACGCCGTTCGAGTACTCGCTGCACAATCGCACTCACAAACTGCTCTTGCAGCACCAGATTATCCTCGTGATCGGCAAACGCCACCTCGGGCTCGATCATCCAGAACTCGGTCAAATGACGGCGCGTCTTGCTCTTTTCGGCACGGAAGGTCGGGCCAAAACAGTAGACCTTGCCAAACGCCATCATGCCGGCTTCCACATAGAGTTGCCCGGTCTGCGCGAGATAGGCCTTGCCGAGATCAAAATAGTCCGTCGCAAAGAGATTGCTGGTACCCTCAGCCGCCGTCGCGGTGAGAATCGGCGAGTCAAACCGAATAAAGCCCTGCTCATTGAGCCACTCTTGCGCCGCGGCAATCACCTCAGCGCGAACGCGCAGCAACGCATGCTGGCGAGCCGAACGAACCCAGAGGTGGCGGTGTTCCATCAGAAACTCGACGCCATGATCCTTGGGGCTAATCGGATACTCCACACTCGGGCCAACTAGTTCCAGCTCATGCACATCAAGCTCAAAGCCGCCAGGGGCACGCTCGTCAGCACGCACACTCCCCGTCACCCGACAGGCCGCCTCTTGGCCAAGTTGCTGGGCCAACGCAAACGTCGTCTCGCTCACCTGCTTCTTAAAGATCACACACTGGATCGTCCCGCTCCCATCACGCAGCAACAGAAAGACCAGCTTGCCCTTCCCGGTCTTATGATAGACCCAACCCGCCAGCGTGACCGTCTCTCCGACATACCCGGCAATCCTGGCAACGGTGGTAGTTGGCTGCAACGACATATAGCATACTCCTGATCTACATCAACCGACATTCGCCTGCCAGTATGCCACGAGAAAAGAGGCCTGGCAAATGTGGGTGCGAAGTAGTCAACCCCACGGCCCGTGCGGAGCATGCGCGTCAAACCGGCCAGGTGCGCGCCGGGACACCGCTCTGTCCCCCCAAGGATCGCGACGGCGCACACCTGGCCGGTTTCCCGGCGCGACGCATCCGCCCGCAAGGGCATCCGCAAGGGCATCCGCAAGGGCATCCGCAAGGGCACCCGCAAGGGCATCCGCAAGGACATCCGCAAGGACATCCGCAAGGGCATCCGCAAGGGCACCCGCAAGGACATCCGCAAGGGCACCCGCAAGGGCACCCGCAAGGGCACCCGCAAGGGCACCCGCAAGGGCACCCGCAAGGGCACCCGCAAGGG
>NZ_LYXE01000130.1 GCF_002532075.1 Candidatus Chloroploca asiatica
AGCCTGGTATCCTGCGGTTGCGCTGCCACTGCTCGTAGCAACCATCGTACTCATCCGCCAGGGAGGGGTCTCAGCGCAGCGTCTGGGTCTGACCCCGGGGCGGCTACCGCTGGAGCTAGCGATGGGGGGCTTTGGCTTTGGACTGGGGGCGCTCGAATTCCTGATCTTGCAGCCAGTGCCCATCATTGAACAGTTCGCGTGGGTGCCTTTCCTGCTGGCCTCGCTAAGCCTCCTGATCTTCACCGGTTTTGCCGAAGAGCTCTGGTTTCGGGGCCTGCTGCAACATAGTGCCTTGCGCGCCCTGGGCAACAAAGCCATCGTCTATGTGGCCCTGCTCTTTGCCATCCTGCACATCGGGTACCTCTCATTCATCGACTTCCTGTTCGTATTGGCCGTCGGGCTGATCTTTGGCCTGATCGTGCTGCGCACCGGCTCAATCCTTGGCGTAACGCTCGCCCACGGCACGACAAATATCACCCTGTTCCTGCTACTGCCTCACACCAGCAACAGCGATGCCACCCAATTCACAAACATCGTCTGGATCGTGATTCTAGGAGGAACGGTAATCGGCACCATCGCGATTGCCCTGGCCCTCTGGCTCGGGCCGCGTCAGGCACAAACGCCAGACGCACCGTCAAACCAGCATGCAGCCCAAGAGCAGGGGATGCTCGCGAGTGAATAGGGTAACGAGCAAAGTTAGCGATTATCTACCACAGGGTATTGTATTAGGGTTCGGTGATCGTTACTGGGCGTTTTCTCGCGACCTGCTGGCCTACCAGCAGGCTCCCACGGCGGCGGAACGGACCCGGTTGGAGGACGCCTTCGACGCCTTGGTGGAAGATGAGACGGGATACGCGGCGTTGGATGACCGGATCAGCAAAACCGCCGATAAACGGGCGCAGTTGTTGGCGGTCCTGAAACATCCCGACATTCCGCTGCATAATAACGCCATGGAATTGGCGGCGCGACGCCGCGTGCGCAAACGGGATGTGAGCTTCGGCCCGCAATCGCGCACCGGTGCGCGGGCTTGGGATACCTTCCAGACCTTGGCAGCCACAGCGGCGAAACTCGGCGTGGGGTTCTTTCACTATCTCCATGACCGGATCGTCACGCCTGCAACCACGCCGACCTTCGCCGAGCGACTGGCCCAGCGGGCGGGTGTCGGGATGCAACCGGCGGCCTGATCCAGCGGTTTTGGGGAGGATACGGCGAAACACATATCTGATCAGTAACTTCAGTCAGGGTCGGTTAGAGCACATCTAATAGAAAGGATACAAAGATGTTCAGGATAGCACGAATACACTGGCCACTTTTTTACTCAGTAGTCTTGTATTTATTGGTGGTATTAGTGCTATTATTGACATCCTTTCAGATCAATAGTCACAACTTTGTCTATCCTCTTGATGACACGTACATTCATATGTCTATAGCCAGGAGTTTTGCCCTCTATGATGTATGGGGTGTAACTAGACACGAGTACACATCTTCTACATCTTCTCCGCTATGGACGTTTTGCCTTGCTCTCCTCTTCAAGATTGTGGGCATCCATGATCTAATCCCGCTTCTCCTTAACTTGCTATTCGGAGTGTTTACACTTATAACGCTGTACAATGTTCTAAATATATTTATCAAAAATAATTATAAATTAACATTTCTACTTATTTCCATAGTTGTTTTTGTTACGCCCCTCCCAACACTGACATTCATTGGAATGGAACACGTATTACATGTGTTCTTGACAATGCTATTCTTGTTATTTTTATTAAAAATAGACATGAGCAATAATTGGATTAATATATTAGCGGCTATTTGTCTAAGCTCACTTCTCATAACTACAAGATATGAAGGTGTATTCTTAGTTTTGATTTCATGTGCACTTCTTTTGTTGAAACGAAGAACCCTTGTTGCTGCTCTAATTTTCATTGCCGCACTACTGCCAATTTTCGTCTATGGTCTATGGAGCATGACACACGGTTGGTTTTTTTTGCCAAATTCGCTGTTATTGAAGGGGAATCTACCAGGCAATTCTATTGCTAGTGTTGTAAGATTCTTGGGTTACGATCTGGCTGAGAATATTTACAACAGCCCTCATTTGTTAATATTGATAGTACTGTCATTAGCTTCTTTAGCTTACTCTATTAGGACTGGTGGAATAGATAAGCTTAATCGAGAAAGCATTGTCAACATTATATTCATAGGTGCCACTTTGCTACATCTGCAATTCGCACGAACAGGTTGGTTATTCAGATATGAGGCATACTTAATGTCTCTCGGCATACTAGCAGTGGGAGTTTCGTTAAACTCCTTGCCATTTAAAATGCGGACAAGAAAGCTTGATTGTAAAAATCTTCCGATGTATGCTGTAAGTTCCCTTTTGGCCTGTATTATTTTGTTTCCTTTTTTTGACAGAACCATACTTTCACTGGTACTGACACCCCTGGCGACTAACAATATCTATCAGCAACAATACCAAATGGGACTCTTCTTAAAACGGTTTTATCAGGGAAGATCGGTTGCAGTGAATGATATAGGCGCTGTCACGTATTTGGCAGATATCCATCTTCTCGATCTATGGGGATTAGGAAGTCTAGAACCGGCCATTATGAAGATGGAAGAAAGATACAGTTCTCAGGAGATTTTAAGGCTAACGCAGAGTGAAAATGTAGTTGTTGCCATCGTATACGACAGTTGGTTCCAAAATGGTACAGTCAATAGAACACCCCAACAGTGGGTCAGGGTGGGTCAATGGACGATAAATCATCAGGTAGTCGCTGCTGACGACACAGTATCAATATATGCCGTGAGGCCTTCTGAGGTTGAGAGTCTTGCAAATAATCTGAAACGGTTTTCAGTTGAGTTGCCCTCAACTGTCATACAGTATGGTCGGTATGTTGAGTAGAGCTACCAAGAGAATAGAGAGATGCCGCTTCTTGCACTGGAGGCAATATGTCTCAGCCGACTGATGCTTACGCGCTGCTAGTCCAGCGTGGCTTCGTCCCGGTCGAGCTACTGCGCACAATGCGCCCGAAGGACTGGATCAAAAACAGCTTCGTCTTCGCTGCCGCAGTATTCGCCCGCGACGCGGCCGGGCGTCCGCTGTTCCTCGATCCCACTAGCTTCGGGATGGTCTTTGGGGCCTTTGTGCTCTTCTGTATGGCTGCCAGTGCGATCTACCTGGTCAACGACCTCGTCGACATCGAGAAGGATCGGGCCCACCCCAAGAAGCGCCACCGCCCACTCGCCTCGGGCCGCCTGCCCCGCTCGGTCGCCGTGATCGCTGCGATCGTCTTGCTCGGCAGTGCGCTCCCACTCGCCTTCGTGATCGATTGGAACGGAACCAGCCTGTTGCAAAATAGCGACTTCGGGCTGGCGCTGCTCTTCTATGTGGTCGTGCAGGGTCTGCTCTACTCCTTCTTCCTCAAGAACATCGTCATCGCCGACATCTTCACCATCGCCCTCGGCTTTGTCCTGCGTACCGTGGCCGGCGCCCTGGTGCTCGACATCCCGATCACCCACTGGCTGCTCATCTGTATGGGCATGCTTGCACTGTTCCTGGGTCTCTCCAAGCGTCGGGCTGAGATGCTCCTGCTTCAGCAGAACGCTACCTCACACCGGCGGATCCTCACCGAGTATACCCTCCCGATGGTTGACCAGATGATTGGCATTGTTATCGCCGCGGCGATCCTGGCCTATACCCTCTTTACCACCACTGCCGAGACCATGCCACACGAGCCCTTCCCGCTCATGCTTATGACCGTGCCCTTCGTCGTCTTCGCGATCTTCCGCTATCTCTACCTGGTACACCGCTACGAAGAGGGTGGCAATCCCTCCGAGTTGCTGCTCAAGGATGCTACGCTCACCGGGAGTATTCTGCTCTGGGGTGTGATCGCGGTGGCGGTGTTGCTGATTGCACCAGTCTAGTGTGCCGTGCAAATACTTAAGATTCTGTGCATTGTGAATATACCGTGAACGACATGAAACTCGACCAGCCGCTCGAACAACCAACACTCAGCTCCCCGCGCATCACCGCGCTTGACCGGGGCTACGACCTGCTGCTGCTCGGCATCTTCGCCCTCGCCATTCCCCTACTGCTACTGATGCCGGCCTGGCTCTGGCCGTTGCGGGTGCCGCTGGGTCTGGTAGCGGTGCTGCTGGCGCCGGACTACGCGCTGCAGGCGACGCTCTTCAGCGGGCGCGCGGATCTCGACGGGATCGCCGGGACCGGGCTGAGCAGCGGGCTCAGTGTGGCGATGTACGAGGCCAGCCATGACAGCAGCGCTCACGCTTCGGCGTTTTGTTGCCAGCCCACAGCACATCTTCTGGCTC
>NZ_LYXE01000131.1 GCF_002532075.1 Candidatus Chloroploca asiatica
GGGCGAGGGGCACGGGCAAGCCGTGCCCCTACTTTGCGCCTTCGCGCCTTTGCGTCAATCCCCCTTCGCGTCTTCGCGTCTTCGCGTGCCCCCGTATCTTTCGCCCCCCTCGTGCGGTAGAACAACCAGAATCTGTTTTGCCCGAGGAACGCCCATGGAACTCCCGCCGGCTGATTTTGATGGCGCGTGGAAATATGCGCTCGACCACTATGTCGCCCCGTTGCTCGAACTGCTCTTCCCGGAGGTCTGGCGCACCGTGGATTGGCAGCACCCCGTGATCTTCCGGGATACCGAACTGCACCAGCTTGACCCGGATGTCACTCGCGGCAAGCATCGTATCGACAAGCTCGTGCAGGTGCAGGCCCACGATGGCACCCCACGCACGATCTTCATCCACCTCGAAGTCCAGGCCCAGCGCGATGCCACCTTCGCCGAGCGCATGTTCTGTTACCACGCCCAGATCTTCGTGCGCGAACGCCGCCCCGTGATCAGCCTCGCCGTCTTGAGCGATGACCAGCCGGGCTGGCA
>NZ_LYXE01000132.1 GCF_002532075.1 Candidatus Chloroploca asiatica
CTGCCGTACTATGCCCACCGCGTCGCGAACTGGTGGAGGTCAACCCACACCAGCCCAGCAACGCATGCCCCCGCATGCCTCGCTTGGGCACTCAGCTACGACACGATGGGGAATCCGCTCGCCAGTGAGCGCGACGACGTGCGGCTCACGGCCTTGCTCCAAACGATGGGGCACGGCCCCGATCCGCCGCTGGTGCCCATCACCCATTACCCCGGCCCTGGGGCTACTGCCATCATCGGCGGCCTCCTGCGCGACCGTGAGGACTGCTTCGACGACGAGGAGCGTGCCCAGGTGCGCCAACGCGCCGCGTGGGGCTTCCGCGACGAGTCCGATGGCTTCGTTGATCGGCCCGCCTGCGCGATTGGGGGCCTCGTGCCAGCCCGCTATGCGCGTGCCGCAACTGCGTGGTACGCGCAGTTGATTATCGATCTTGAAGCCGCCGCTGAGCTCGACCCGTTTCAACGCCGCATCCACCTGCTCGGGATCGGCAAGCCTTCGTGGGTCTGCCGTTCGCCGCTGGTGCTG
>NZ_LYXE01000133.1 GCF_002532075.1 Candidatus Chloroploca asiatica
CTGCCGTACTATGCCCACCGCGTCGCGAACTGGTGGAGGTCAACCCACACCAGCCCAGCAACGCATGCCCCCGCATGTCTCGCTTGGGCGCTCAGCTACGACACAATGGGGGATCCGCTGGCCAGTGAGCGCGACGACGTGCGGCTCACGGCCTTGCTCCAAACGATGGGGCACGGCCCCGATCCACCGATCGTGCCCGTCACCCATTACCCCGGCCCTGGGGCTGCCGCGATCATCGGCGACCTCGTGCGCGACCGCGAGGACTGCTTCGACGACGAGGAACGTGCCCAGGTGCGCCAACGCGCCGCGTGGGGGTTCCACGACGCGCCCGATGGCTTCGTTGATCGGCCCGCCTGCGCGATTGGCGGCCTCGTGCCCGCTCGTTATGCGCGTGCCGCAACTGCGTGGTACGCGCAGCTGATGGCCGATCTTGAAGCCGCCGCTGCGATCGACCCGTTTCAACGCCGCATCCACCTGCTCGGGATCGGCAAGCCTTCGTGGGTCTGCCGTTCGCCGCTGGTGCTG
>NZ_LYXE01000134.1 GCF_002532075.1 Candidatus Chloroploca asiatica
GGCCACGGTTCCACGCCTGATCAGGGTTGTGGCATCCTGATCAGGGCAGTTGCGTTGATGAGAGCAACGAGGCAGTGGAACAATGGCCGACATGAGGAACCAGGACAATCCTGGAGCGAAAACAAGTGCTGACGTGACCGCCCAGGCTGTTAGACGGGCGGAAGCCCTACACCCGTGCAGGGTGATCAGACGAGCAGAGGCTGTTACACGGGCGGAAGTGGTTTTAAGGGGCGGGGGGCAGGGGGTGAGACGGGCAGAGGCTGTTACACGGGCAAAATCCCTACATCCGGGCAGAGGCTAGGCGACGAGCAAAAGCTATTACACGAGCAAGGGCGGGCGACGAGCAAGGGCTGTTAGGCGCGAAAAACTCTTTACACTTTCTTCAAGCTAGGATTATGTAAACTAGTGATTGCAGAGCCTTATCTTAGGTGTACCAATAATGGCTAAAACCACGCCGTAGCCCATTGCGACCAGGAGATCGACCACCAGGCGCTCGAAGAAGCGTGGCGAGACTTGTTTCACCCGCTCTAGGAGCTCCAGGGCCAGGGTGCTGCGCAGAGTCTGGTAGCTGGCTTCGAGGGCTTCTTCGGGCGAGGCGCTTTCTTCCTCTGTCAGCGGTGTTGCTGCCGGGCCGTTCTCGCTAGGCTGCCGGCCTTTGCTGCGGAAGGCCAGATGTTCAGGGTAGCGCATCAGGTAGGCGACGGTGATGCGCTCGGGTGGATTCGCCAGGAGTTCGCGCCCGCGCTCGGTGATGTGGAACCAGCCTCGCCGGGGACTCTCTAGCAGCAGCGCTTTGCCGAGATGCGTGCGCGCCCAGCCGACCCGGTTGTCGAATTTGGTCTGGATGCCGCTTGGTAGCATCTCGGCACGCTCTTCCTCGCTCAGGTGGAAGTGCTGCGCTAAGGTGTCGGCAACGTCGCTGACGCGATGCTCGCGGCCATCGGCGGCAAGTTGCAGCATCGGTAGCATCAGGTTTTGGAAATCGGGGATGGTCATAGTAAAATTCTATTTATTTACCGGCATTCGTGGCGGCGCAGTTTCCCACAGTAATGCAACATCCTCTGGCGTCAGGCCGTAAGCAGCGTTGACCAACTCAGCCAGACGTCGCTCCAGTCCCAGTGCTTCGGCCCGGTGTTGTTGAACAGGCTTAGCTTGTTCAGCGTAGCCGTCGCGCAGTGCCCGTAGTCCTGCTGGCGAGAGTTTGCCTGAAGCCTTGGGGCGACGCTTCTTAACCTCCTCGATAAACTCTGGTTCACTAAGGGTGGAGAACTCGGCAAGCTTCTGGCCTGGTGTCGCTATATCGAACTCGCTACGCAACCAGTCAAGCGTATCGCGCCGCGCTTGCTGCCCAGCTCTGGTAATGGCGATCAGCCGATCCACTGCTGGCGCGACGACCTCGCGGGTGGCATCATTAGCCGGAGCGATTGGTAACTTCTCGATTAGAAAGCCAGCCGGGTTAAGAGCTTCGTCTTTCATATGCGGCAGATAGCGCCAGTTATGCCACCACATGAGCGGGGAGTTAAGAACTGCAAGGAGCCAATGGTCAGGGACCGGAATAAAAAACCCTTTATCGTTAGTAAATGCTTGAGACTTATCAATTCCATATTGTGAGTGGAATTGAATGACTTGATACATTACCTTTGGTTTTTCAAAAGCCTCATAGTACGCACAGGATCGTAGCTCCCACCAATAGTGCCCTTTGTCCTGACGGGCGCGCAATCGCACCTCCATAGGCTTCATAAAGGCGTAGAGCGAGGGATAGTGCTCGCGGAAAGCGATCTCAGCCGCTTGTTCCGGGGTATGACTCCAGGGCCAGAAATTATTTTCGCTGGACTTGAGCACAATCATCCACAGTCCTTGCCACTCGGGCGTCCAGCGTTTAATATCCTGCCCGCGCAGGTACGGCTTAATGACTTGCTCCGAACGCGGATCTTCTTGCACCAGGCGTGTTTTGGTCGGCGTATCGATCAGGAACGCCTCGTTAAAGCCGGTCTTGATACCATAAAAGGGCTTCACCCCAGCATACTCAATCAGCGGTATGCCAGCGCAGCGGATCTTCTCTATAAGCGCATCGGTGCCGGTTTGTTCCAGGCTCCAGGCATTGCGACCCAGGCGGTGCTGAGGCACAGGGTGGCTGTAGCGAGCCACGTAGCTGTCCAGGCTCACTAAGCCCAGAGCATCTCGTGGAAAGCTCGTTACTTGCACCTCGTGATCTTTCAAGTCTGCATCCGCTGAAGGTTTCGTCACCACGATAATCACCGGGAAGACATCGGCACCCTCAAAGATTGGAGCGTGGCCGAAATCAATGATGCGCTCAATGGTTGCATGGGAGGCGAAGTAAGCCCGTAGCCCCTCGCCATAGCCAGCCCGTAGCCACTTGTTGGTTGTGATATACCCCAGCCGCCCGCCGTGCCGCAGCAGCTTGACGCCCTGGTGAAAGAAGGAGACAAAGAGATCCGCTGTGCCGCTGTAGGTTTCGGGGTAGGCTCGTTGCAGGTAGGGTTTGAGTGGGCCGAGTTGTTCCTGGCGTACGTAGGGCGGGTTGCCAATGATCGCGTCAAAGCCGGCCTGTTCCCCCAGTGGGCGACCGTGGCGATCAAAAAAGACTTCGGGGAATTCGAGATCCCAATGCAAGAAACGTTGCGCTTCGGCCAACGCCCGTACCTGCGCCAGCAGCGGCTCGTAGGCGGGCATGGCAAACGCTCCGCTCTCGCGCTTGCTGGCATACGCAAGCAGACTCGGCCAGAGGCTCTGGTCGGGCGCCTGGGCGAAGTCGTCGGCGGTGCGCAGATCGGCCTGCACCGCAAAGCGTTCGGTCAATTCGCGCCGGATCAACTCGTACAGGTGCTCTTGCTCTTTGACTTCGGCGACGGTGCGCCCGGCGCTGCCTTCAATCAGCCACATCGAGCCGACGGCGCTCGACATCGCCCCGGCAAAGGCCGGGTCTTCGAGCATCGAGAGCTGCCCTGCTTGCGCCGCCGCCACCTCTTTCTTGCTGCGTTTCGCCTGCTTCACGGGCTTGCTGGCCGCAACCTCGGTCGCCCTGGCCCCCACCAGGGCATTGCCGCAGCGCAGGTGATGGTCAAGGAAGGAGAGCGGGCGGCCCTTCGCGGCGGTCGCCAGCCAGAGCGAGAGCTTGGCGAGATCGACCGCGAGCGGGTTGAGATCGACACCGTAGATGCAACTCTGCGCCACGCGCCGCTTCCAATAGACCAGATCAGGCTCCTCACCGGCCTCGGCGGGCGGCTGCACGCCCAGTTCGACGAGGTAGCGTGCGATATACTCCGTCGCCGCCACCGGAAAATGCCCGCTGCCCATCGCAGGATCGAGGCAATTCACCGCCAGCACCGCCGCAATCTTCGCCTCGTCCGTCGTCTGACCAGCAACCGCCTCCTCCAGCAGCGGGCGGATGGTCTGCTCGACAATGTACTGCACCACGAAATCGGGCGTGTAGTAGCTGCCGGTGCGGTGACGCTCGCCCTTGTCATTGAAGAGATCAAGCGTGAAGCCGTCAGACGTGGGCGCAATCGGCTGCAAATGATACTCAAGCAAGCCTTCGTAGATCGTGCCAAGATGTCGCTCGGCCAGATCGCGGTAATCGATCTGCTCCTTCTCGACGCGGGCGAGCTTATCCAGCGCCCGCTGAAGCTGCGCATCACCAATCGTATAACGCTCAAGAAAGGGATGCCGCTGCGGATCGAACAGGCCCCCATTGAAGGTCGCAACCTGAAGCGGCGGACTCCCGCCATTGATAATGTGGAAGAGATCGCGCAAGCGCGCCCACGTACGCCCGGTATCAGCCAGCAGCGTCAGCCCACTATCGAGACGCCGCACCACCTGACGCACCGTCGCCGCAAGACTGTAATCCTCGCGATAGGCCGCACTCGCACGCAACGGCAGCAACTCACGCGCCTCGGCGTAAAAGATAAAGAGCAACCGATAGAGCACAATCAGGCTATGGCTATAGACCTCGCGCAGCGTCTCAGGCGTCGGTTCCAACCGATTGCCCGGATAATCGAGCAAACCCTGAGCAAGATGGCGGAGCGCATCAAAAACCTGCGCCTTGAGGCTCTCACTCACGCCACGAGCATAGGCACTGCTCTCGCGGAGCATCGCCTCGAGCGCGAGCGGTTCCGCCGCCGGAGGGTTGAAAGCCTCCCGCCGAAAGAAGGCATAGAAATAGAGGAACGCATCAACATCACCGGACTCGGCCAACTGACGCAGATCGACCTCGTAGAAGCGATCCTGCTTATGAACGGTATCCTTATGATAGAGCCGCCAGAAGCGCCCATTGGTCAAGATGCCCCAGGCGACTCCGCTATGGCGCATATAAAAAGCGATCTGATCAGCCGGCACTTTATTGATCTCATCGCTCTCGCCGGTACTCGAAACATCCAGCTTGCGCTCCCAATGCTTCGCATCGCCCACCGCAAACGCCGCACCGAAATCGGCATCCGTCAGCACCCGACCTTTATTAGCATTCAGCGCAGCCTGATCGCAGTAGAAAACATAATCAGGCTTCTTCGTCCCCTTGGGCGTACGTAGCGCAGCCTGCACCTCAAAGCTATGCCCAAGCGCCAGCAGCACCGGACGCACCAGATCATGCTCCGTCTGCGCCTCATTATTCGACGGCGTAAAAGCCGCCAACAGCGCCCGCACCTGCGCCAGCACCGGAATAGCTTCAGCACGTAGCGCCAGCCAATCCTCACGTTGCGGCAACGTCACATCAAGATAACGATCAGCAAAAAGCTGACGATTGTAGTGGCGCTGAGCCAAGGCCAGCGAGAGTTGCGCTGCTGACATAGGGGTAAACATCATGAGTACACCCGCGCCACAGCCCAGACGCGCCACAGGCACACGCCCGCGCTCAGCGCAGTGAGCACACCAAGCGTAGGATAGAGCGCGGGCACCGCAAAGAGCCAGGGCTTGCCGGCGGTCAACGCCTCGAGCGTCCAGGGTTGTCCATAGTATTCGGTGATCAGCGTAACAAGGCCGTAGGTATTGAAGATAAAGAAGAAGAGCACGAGCGCCAACAACATCAGTGTGCTCATACGGCGAGGCAGGAGACCGAGCATGCCAAAGACGAGTAGCCAGATCGTGGCACCGAGCATGCCAAAGAGGTAGCGCCCTCGCGAAATATAGACATAGTCGCCATAGGGTGGGATTGGATGCACACGCAGCAACAAAGCGGCCGCCCCGACCGCGATCAGGCTCAACATCATCCAGATCACCCGGCGCTGCCAGAGCGCCACCTCATCGCGGCGGCGGAAAGCCCGGATAAGCAAGCCAAGGCCCGCGGCGGCACTGAGCAGCAGAAAGATGATCGTCCAGACCCCGTCGAGCACGATGCGATCCCAGCCATAGGCACCCCAGTGGGTCCGAAACGCAACCTGAAGCGTAAAAGGATAGAGTTGCGCACTATTTTCCCAATCCATAATCGACAGGAAAAAGGGTTCAAGCCTGAGGCGCAGATACTGCTGATCGAGTTGCAGAAACCAGGGGCGCAACTCGAACGTCATCCCGGCCTCAGTCTGCGCGATCTGCACTGCGGCCACGAATCCGCCTGTGACAAGGGCCAGCCCAAGCAGCAGCGTCACCCAACGCCAAATTCCACGGATCGGCTGGCGTTTCAGCGACCAGAAGAGCGCCAGCACCAGCGGCACCACGCCGAGCACCGCCGTCCGTTTGGCTGCCACCCCAATCCCCAGGCTAAGCAACGCCATCAACAACGGCAACGGGCGCAGACCATCGCGAATCAGCAGCGCACAGGCAAGCAACAAGATAGCCCCGGTCGCATTGATCAGCACATCGTTATTGACCGTCACCATCAACGAGGCAAACGCCGGCAGCGTGGCATAGATCAACGGCACCGCCACCTGGAGTGACGGCTGATCAGGGGCCAGCACAACCGCGAGGCGCCAGACCGCCAGCACCGACACCACATAGAGCGCGAGACTCAAGAGACGGGCTGCATAAAGTTGCGTTTCGATGGACTGATCAAGCGTCTGTTCAATCGGAAGCGCGACAAGTTCATAATAGAAGGGCGGATGAATGCGCTGATTGAAACCAATGAAAGGCACCCCAGGCGAGCGGTAGGTCGGCTCGCCATCAGGCCCCCAGAAGTCAAAGCGCAGCATCGAATCGGCAATTGGCTGCACAAACTCATTGCGGTAGGTCGCAAGATCACTCGCAGCGCGGATCAACGCATGCTCAAAATGGGTCGGCTCATCATAACCCTGCCAGGGCAGCACCAGAAAGAGATAGAGCAAACCGTGGAGCACCGCAAAACTCAACAGACACCCAAACGTCACCCAATCAGTTGCCTTGCGGTGGGAAGAAGCAGGAGGATCGGCAGCAATCTGGGTCATCGTCGTCTCCGCAGCCAGCGCATCGTCCAGAGCGCCAAAAAGAAGACTGACGCCGTAATCGTCAGCCTAATCAACTCAAGCCAGAGCATGTGACGGGCGATCAACATCACCCCAATGAGAAAGAGGGCAAACCCGCTGAAAAACCAGGACTCAATTGGTGCAGCGAGGGGAATACGGCGCATATGATCGCCATAACTCAGCGTCGCAAAGAGGATCGCAGCACCACTGATCACCACCGCCAACTCAGCGAGATAGGGCCACGCTTCCATCCCACAACTCCTCACATGCGCCTGAACCACGAACTTCGCACGCACGCATGGTAGCACACACCACGCAGAGGACGCAACCAAGAGTACGGGCACGGCTAGGGCGATTGCATCATACGAAACCGGATACAAGAAGACGCTCTATCAGGGCACCCGCAAGGGGTGCCCGTACACCGGATCCGGCCCCCGGCCGGTAGGGGCACCCCTTGCGGGTGCCCTGGCCTGGTGCATCCACGCAAGATGCAATCGCCCTACGGGCACGGCGCCGCCGGGCCCCCACGCCCCGTGCCCCCACGCCCCGTGCCCCCCCCGCTCCAGGAGGCGGGTGAGGGCGAAAAGTCGATCAAGCCGCGATGCCCGGCAATGCAGGCATCACCTGCCCCACTGCCCGCCGCAGGGCCGCTGGGCGATGGCAAAAGACATGATCCTCTGGAATCATGGCAAAAATATCGAGCCGACTCAACTGGCGATGCATCGCAGCAGTCGGGCTCACGATGAAGACCTCGCCCCTCGCTTCGACGGCATCTTTGATCGCATTCTCGATCGCCAGCGAAATCGTATCATCCAGCAGGGGCACATTGCTCAGATCGATCACCACGGCATCATACTCGCTGATGGTTGCGTGCTGACGCGCAATCGCCTTCGAGACCCCAAAGATCATCGGGCCACTCAGGTAAAAGAGCAAGACCCGTCCATCGGCCTGTTGCAACAGGTTGCGTTCTTCGTCACTCATCTGGATTGCATCATCAGCATCACTAATCGCCTTCACATGCTCTGACTGCAACGCGCTCAGCCGCTCGATCGTCAGGATATTGGCAATAAAAATCCCCACCCCAACCGCGACAATCAGATCAACAAAGACCGTCAGCAACAACACGCCATACATAATCACGGTCGTCTGGAATGAGACCCGATGCGCCCGTTTGAGCAAGCTCCAATCGAGGATGTTGAACCCAACATGCATCGCAATGCCGGCGAGCACAGCAAGCGGGATCTGTTCGGTCAACCTGGCTGCCCCGAACACCACGATGAGCAATAGCAAGGCCCGGATCACTCCGGCAAGCGGCGTTCTCCCTCCACTCTGGATATTGACCACGGTTCCCATCGTGGCCCCCGCCCCCGGCAACCCCCCAAAGAGACCCGCGAAGAAATTGCCAATGCCCTGACCAATCAACTCCTTATCCGAACGATGCTCAGTACGGGTCAGGCTGTCGGCAATCATTGCCGTGAGTGTCGTATCAATGCACCCGAGCATCCCCAGGATAAGACCATCAATCACCATCGTCGTGATCTGCTCGGGGGTAAAGGTGGGCAAGATCAGCTCGGGCAAGCCAACCGGAATCACCCCGATCCGACGGAGATCTTCATTGGCAAAGACCAGCAACGAGACAACCGTTCCCGCAACAAGCGCGATCAACTGAGGGGGCACATAGCGTTTGAAGCGCGCCGGAAAGAGAAAGAGAATTGCCAGCGTCAAAACACCCAGGATCGTCTCGGTGGGGCGGATATTCGCCACCAGGGTCGGCAGATTTTGCAGCGTCCCCAGCACTCCCCCCGGCGGACTCGGCTGGCCCATCAGCGGGGCGAGTTGCAGCGTCATCAGGATAATGCCAATGCCCGACATAAAGCCCGAAATGACACTGTAGGGCATCAGCGTAATGTACTTGCCCAGTTTGAGCAGGCCAAACAGGATCTGAAAGAGCCCTGCAAGCATCACCACCGTAAAGGCCATGGCCATCCCTTGATCGGGATTTTGCGCCAGCATCGCGACAATGACCGCCGTCATCACCACCGTCATCGGGCCAGTTGGCTCTGAGATGAGCGTTGATGTCCCCCCAAAGAGCGCCGCAAAGAGCCCAACCAGAACTGCCCCATACAACCCGGCTGCAGGTCCCGCGCCCGAAGCAACCCCAAACGTCAACGCCAGCGGCAACGAAACAATGGCCGTCGTCACCCCACCGAACAGGTCCCCGCGAAGGTTATCGAACCGAAAGTGATTGAAGACCTGCATACCCTCTCCCAGGCTACATGCTCCTTGCGCCGCTTTGGAATGCTATTTAATTCACGACATATATATCGTATTATAACACACTATGCAGCCCTGGCGCATAGCAAAAAAAAACAAGCCAGCATTGCTGGCTTGTTTTTTTACTCTGTGCCACCCTATTGGCTGTTAC
The DNA here is from genome assembly GCF_002532075.1 of Candidatus Chloroploca asiatica. Lineage (GTDB taxonomy): Bacteria > Chloroflexota > Chloroflexia > Chloroflexales > Chloroflexaceae > Chloroploca > Chloroploca asiatica. Next base: position 8,812 of record NZ_LYXE01000134.1, read on the forward strand.
ACCCCAAGGCGTTGACGGAGCAGCGTGATCTCTTGTTCAACCCGCATCGTGAGCGCCTCCTGGTCAGAGGCGGGCAAGAAGGTCGCCCGGGCCGCTGTGCTGACTGTACCACACAACTGGTCGAGCGTAAGGCCGAGGTGCGTAAGCGAGCGACGGTACTCTTCGGTCAACGTCGTCGCAAAGAAGGTAGGATCATCAGAATTGATCGTCACCTGGACGCCCGCAGCAAGCAAAGAGGGCAACGGGTGGCTTGCCCACGTCTTGATGGCACCGGTCAACAGATTGCTACTGGGGCAAATATCAAGCACAATGCCCCGTTCGGCCAGCGTCTGCACCAGGAGGGGATCATCAACGCTGCGCACACCATGGCCGACCCGCTGCGCCTCAAGAAACTCGATCGCGCCCCAGACACTCACCGGCCCGACCACCTCACCGGCGTGGGCCATCACCCCAAGCCCCGCCGCACGGGCAGCCGCAAAGACAGGGGCAAACGGCTCGGGGGGATGCCCGATCTCATTGCCGCCAATCGACCAGCCGACAACCCCACGGTGCATCAGCGCACAGGCGACTTCGAGTGACTCCCAGGCGCGTTCGGGGCCATACTGGCGCCCATAATCAAGGGCCAGGCGAAGCACAATATCAGCCTCACGCTCGACCTGGGCAAAGCCCGCCATCGTGCCCTCAATGACCTCATAGAGATCCAGCCCACGCAGCAGGTACTGCATCGGTGAAATCATCACCTCGGCATAGCGCACATTCTGCTGGGCAAGATCATGGCCCAACTCATAGGCTAGTTGTTCAAAATCCTCACCGCTCACGATGGCCCGCGTCATCGCCATAAACACATTGAGGAAATCGCCAAAATCGCGATAGCGAAAGAGAGCGGCGACGCCCTCTTCGTCATTGGCGGGCAAGGTGACCCCATTGCGTTCAGCCAGCACTAACAACGTGCGCGGGGTAATCGTCCCCTCCAGGTGAAGATGGAGTTCCACCTTGGGCATCTGAGTGATAAAGGTCTCAAGCACTGGCGAGAGCACAATGATCTTCCCTGACTATCTTGCCGATGGTGTGTGAAGATTATAGACTATCCTCTCAGCAAGCGCCAATCGAATCACGCAATGCCGGAAGCCTGGAGGCGTTCGGCATTATCATGCACGATCAGGGCATCAATAATCTTATCGAGGTTGCCAGCGAGCACACCGGGCAGATTCGAGAAGTTCTGGCCGATCCGATGATCGGTGATGCGATCCTGAGGGAAGTTGTAGGTACGAATCTTCTCGGCGCGTTCACCGGTGCCAACCTGGGCAAGGCGTGATGAGCTCAGTTCACGATCCTGCTTCTCTTGTTCACGGGCATAGAGCCGCGCCCGCAACACGGCCATCGCCTTATCCCGGTTCTTGATCTGCGAACGGCCATCCTGACATGTCACCACAATCTCATCAGGCGTTCCCGCTCGATACACCAAGCGCACCGCCGAGTCGGTCGTATTGACCCCCTGGCCGCCGTGACCACCGGCGCGGAAGACATCGAGGCGGATCTCATCTGACTTGATCTCGAATTCGGTTGGTTCGACCTCGGGCAAGACCGCAACCGTCGCCGTAGAGGTATGAATACGCCCACGCGCCTCGGTCACAGGCACCCGCTGCACCCGATGCACGCCACCCTCATACTTCATCCGGCTATAGGCCCCTTCGCCGCGGATCTCGAAGATTACTTCTTTCATCCCACCGGTATCACTTTCGGTGGTACTGTTCACTTCAACTTTCCACCCGCGCAACTCAGCATACCGCACATACATCCGATAGAGGTCGCCGGCAAAAAGACCAGCCTCATCGCCACCTTCGCCCTGCCGGATCTCCATAATGACATCTTTGGCATCATTCGGATCGCTCGGCAACAGCAACAAGCGGATCTCCTGGTCGAGCCGGTCAATCGTCGTCTGCTGCTGCTCAATCTCTTCTTGCGCAAGCGCCTTCAATTCAGCATCATCGGTCTCATACGCCATCGTCTGAGCCTCATCGAGCGCAGTGACGGCCTGACGATACGCACGATAGGCGGCCACAAGGTCGGTCAAATCGCTCTGCTCACGCGCATACTGTTGCAAGCGCGGTAAATCAGTCATCACCTCAGGGTTCGCCATCAGGTGATCAAGTTCTTCATAGCGGGCTTCAACAAGTTTCAGCTTATCAAACATGCGGTATAACCTCTAAAAAGACACAAACGACACGAGAAGAGCGGACAAATGCCCGCTAGCCTCGTGTCGTTGTTGTATGAATTGGTTAGAAACCCTTCGACATCTTCTTGCGCCGATTGCGCTCGGCACGACGACGTTTCTCTTTGCGCTGTTCGCTCTTGGAAACGAAGTGCATCTTCTCGCGATATGTTTTGGTAATCCGCTCAGAGACCACGCCCTTATTAAAACGGCGGATCAACTGCTCGACAGTTTCACCTTCACGACGTTCTACACGCATTGCTCTGCATCGATCAATATCGTACGACCACCTCAGATGACCTGGACTCTCATATGCGTGGGGCAACGCTTGTTCCAGACACGCCTGATATTGATCTCGTCTGCTCACCCCCTTTACCGTGGATTTGGTGTGGCCCCATGCAGCCCTCAGAACAACGACGATACACCGTACAAAAGTATAGCCGAGATTCAGACGTTGTGCAAGTCTCAATATTGGATCAGCGAGTAAACCGGATAGCCCTCAAGTTTGTCGCGTCCATTGAGGAACGCCAACTCGATCACAAAGGCAAGTTCAATAACCCGTGCGCCAGCCTGTTCAATCAGTTGCGTGGCCGCACTGATCGTGCCACCCGTCGCCAGCAGATCATCAATGACAATGACCCGTGCCCCTGGCACAAACGCATCACGGTGAATTTCCAGTTTGCTGGTGCCATATTCCAACGCATACTCGATCTGATAGGTATCAGCCGGCAACTTGCCCGGCTTGCGCACCGGCACCAGGCCTACCTTCAATTCCAGGGCAAGCGGGGCGCTAAAGATAAATCCCCGTGATTCGATCCCTACCACCGCGTCGATCCCCAAGGGGCGGTACCGGTCAGCCAACGTCGTGATCACCTGCTGAAACGCCGAGCCATTGCTGATCAGCGTGGTGATATCCTTGAACTGAATGCCCGGAATCGGAAAATCGGGCACATTGCGTACCAGACTCGCAAGATCCACGTTTGTCATCGCTCCTCCTCGCCTAGAGGCAGATATACCATTGAGACCATGCCTATTATACTAGCGGATGACCACCTCGACGGTAAAACTCCGCACTGGCATTTCATCTGGCTCAAAGGGGCGCTTGTAGCCAATCGTCAACATGGTTGTCCCCGCACCTTGGGCAGTAAACCGCAGGGTCTCCATCCCACCGGCACCGGGCATATTCGCGCCCTGGACATACTCAGCCTCGCCCTGTTGCGCGATGATCGCGTCGTCGCCAGCGATGAACTGCCAGGCATAGCCAGTTGAAGGATTGCTCGGCAGGGTAATCGCAAGCACCTGGCCCACGGCCAGTTCAACCGTCTGACCAACCTCATCTTCGGTCAGTTGCACCTCGGGCAAGGGCGGTTGGGGCTGGGGTTGAGCACATGCAGCCAGACTCAGCAGCAGAACGATCACGAAAACGAGACGTTGTGTGTGGTGCATCAACAATTCCTTTTTAATGCTTAAAACCAATACTTTTCCAATAAGCTCACGCGAAGGCGCGAAGGGTTCGCTCACGTACGCGAAAAACGTTGCGCCTTTGCGCCTTTGCGTCAAAACAATCGCCTTATTGCAAGGTATTGTGCTTAAAAACCCCTCACGGCGGCTTCATAGGCGGCGAGCGTTCGTTCTGCCGTCGTATGCCACGAAAAAGCCTTGGCACGCCGCAAACCACGCTCACGCAGATCCTGGTGCAACGCGCGGTCGTCCAGTAGGGCCATGATCGCCTGCGCAAAGGCCCCGGCATCGTGCGGGTTGACCATCAGACCGGCGTCACCAACAACCTCGGGGAGGCTTGCACTCGCCGAGGTGATCACCGGGGTGCCACAAGCCATCGCTTCAAGCGGCGGCATCCCAAAGCCCTCATAAATTGAAGGGAAGACAAAGACGGTCGCAGCAGCATACCAGAGCGGCAGTTCCTCTTCTTCAATATAGCCGACAAACTCCACCAGATCGCGCAACCCAAGCGCCTCGAGACGCTGAAAGACGGCATCATAGAGCCAGCCCTTGCCACCACCAATCAGCAGCGGAACCTGATGGGTGCGCACCACCTGGGCATACGCCTCAAGCAGGGTCGTCAGATTTTTGCGTGGCTCAAGCGTACCGACGGTCAAGAGAAAGCGCTCGGGAAGGCCTTTGCGGGCGCGGAAATCAGCGAGCACACCTGGCTCGGGGGGGCGAAAATGGTCACGGACGGCGTTAGGGGTAACGATAATGCGATCCTCTGGGATACCCAGCAAGCCGACAACTTCGCGTTTGGTATGCTCAGACACCGCCAGAATCCGTGACGCCCGCTTGGCGCTCAGCCGGGTCGCAAAATCCAGATAAGTACGATTATAGGCCCGAAAGGTTTGAGGAAACCGAATAAAAGCGAGATCGTGGATCGTGATAACGCTCGGCACCGAGCAAAAGAGCGGGGCCACATTCAAGACCCCATGAAAGAGATCGGCGCGGATCGAACGCAGCAAGAGTGGGGCGAGCAGTTGTTCCCACGGAATCCGCACGCGCGGATTGATCGTCGGCAGATGGCTAGGGATCACACGAAAGTTGGGAGGCAACCCGAGGGCTGCACTGGTCAACCCACGGGTTGTATAGACGGTATACCGATTCTGGCGATCAAGGCGACCAAGGTGCAGCAACACCTGTTCAATATAGTGCGAAACCCCGGCGCGCCGGAAGGAACGGGTATGGGCAAGCAGATGGGCATTGATGGCAATATGCATAGAATTGATTGTTCCTCGTAGCCCGTCGCGCTACGGTTCAAAAGCAAGCTCGGCTGGCGGTTGATGAGCGTCAGCCAGCGATGCATAGTCATAGTGCGGCACGAGCCCCCACTCGCTCAGCGGATAATAGACAAACCAGGCTTTGCCCACCACCCGCTCGAAGGCCAGCGGCCCCCACTCACGTGAATCACTCGAATTCGCCCGATTATCACCCATCACAAAGAGATGCCCTTCGGGCACCACCAGCGGGCCAGTTTGACAGGCCGAATTAATCATACAGTACGTTGACGCACCACCCAGATAGGGCTGCGCAAGCTCCTGACCATTCACAAAAACCTTGCCATCGCGGATCTCCACGCTATCACCAGGCAAGCCGATCACCCGTTTGATATAATCCTTGGCAACATCATTGGGATACTCAAAGACGACAATATCACCACGGCGCGGCTGATGAAACGGATAGATAATGCGTTGCGGCAGATCCTCCTGGCCGGGCATCAGGCGTAACGGCGCATTGAGGTCAAAGTGAAAATAGACCAACTTGTTGACAAGGATATACTGACCACTGTGCATCGTCGGCTCCATGCTACTTCCTTCGATCTTGAAGTTTTGCACCATACCGCGCACAATAAAGAAGATCAACAAAATAAAGAGGGCTGTTTCCAACAATTCGCGCACAACCCGGCGCACCTGGTTCACACGGAACCCGGGTTGCAGCGGTTCGGCAACGTGCGTCCAGGGCTGATCATCACCAGGGGAACGCTCATACTGAACGGAACGAGCAACCTCATCGTGTTGCCCGGGCCGGAGGGGGGTGTCTTCCATGAAGTTTCTCAAATTGGCCCACGAATACCTATGTTACACTGTTCTATTATACGTCATCTCATGAATGCAATGCTAGAGCAACAGGAACTCGCATGACAGACGCGCACGACCTCGCCGATCTCGTCATCGCCAGAGAAGAAAAGCGAACGACATGTCAGGCGTGCCAATGGCGTTGCACCCTCGCCCCTGGGGAAACCGGGCGCTGCCAGATGCGCGTCGGGGTCAAAGGCGGCATCGCCATGCTCAACTACGAACGCATTGCTGGCGCAGCGCTCGGGCCGATTGAAGATTACCGGCTGTGGCACTTTTTCCCTGACACGATGACGTTGGCGCTAGGCGGATGGGGGTACGCAACCCTGGTAGATCAGGAACGCGGACTGTATAGCGCTCTCCCCGAAGATCCGGCACAGCAGCGGCGGCTTGACCCCGAACGTGCGGCCAACGTCGCCCTCGAACGGCTCTGTCGAGGGGTCATCTGGGCCTTTGGTGAACCAGCGGTCAACCTTGAATATGTCCGCAACCTCTTGCAACTCTGCCGGGCGACCAGTCGCTACACGGCGATGGTAACAACCGGAGCCTTCACCATCGAAGCCCTTGATGCGCTCGGACACTACCTTGACGGCATGAGCCTCGACCTGCGCGGGTTTAGCGACGCGAGCTATGCACGGCTCGGCGGGCTCCCCGCGTGGCGCGAGGTCTTGGACATCGCCGAGCGGGCCCAGCAACGCTGGCAATGTCACCTTGAAATAACGACCCGCATCCATCATGGCGTCAACGACAACCCTGACGAACTGGCCGCGCTCATTGACTGGATCCGCGACACCCTGGGTGCGTCCACCCCCTGGCATATCCTACCTGGCGATACCGGCAGCGCCACGGCAGCCTCAACCATGCGCGCCCGGCGACTCGGCCACGAACGCGGCCTCTGCCACATCTACGGCGTTGAACCAGACCAAGAGACCCTGTGCCCCCACTGTGCACAAACGCTGATCACCCGCACCAACGACAGCACGCGCATCGTCGGACTTGAGGGCACAGCCTGCACCGGATGTGGGCAGGAAACGGGGATCAGACGATCGATTTTCAAGTAAGCGTGTAGGTCAATCGCCCTGCCGCTTACCCCGCTGGCCGTCCATTGCGGCAGAGGATCACTGTGGTGCGGGTGTCGGTGTGATAGTCGTAGAACTGTTCGTCTAGCTTGAGCACGATCTGGTAGCCTGGGGTGAGTACCTGGAGGTAGTTTTGGCCTGGTTCAGGACAGCCCAGTGAGCCGTCCGGCCAGACGACTTCGTCGGCAGCGTGCAGGCTGATTGCTGCAAACGAGGCGCCGGTACGCTTGATGAGATCGGCTTGCGCAAGGGCAATTGCTCGGTCGATGCCACGCGCAAGACCGTCAATGATCACTGGTTGGCGAGCGAGGATTGTTTCGCTGCCATCAAGCGGCGAGACGGCAAAGACCTCGATGACACCAGGAGTTTCGGTTTCGGGTGGCGTGAATACGAGGCTCGCCACAAAGGGGCCGGGAATGTTGAGATCGGGACGCTGCACCGAGGTTCCAACCTGGGCGATGATCGCGCCGCTGGCCGTGCGGAGCCGGAGATCAATGCCCGCCTCAAAGGCTCGCCCTCGCTCAAAGCCTTGCACAAGTACCGGACTGCTGATGCGCGTCGCCGCCGCAGGCACCGTAATCAACGCTTGCTGTCCCTCGGCAAAGGGTAGCTCGTAACGCCAACGGTAGTAGTGCAAGCCGACGTTGCCCATTTCGACCTGAAATTGGGGCGGGTTGCTCGGGGTGTAGGTCAGCAACCGCCGCTCGAAGGGCTGCACCATGACGTCACGCTCGACCCCGGCAATTGGGACACGCACCCAGAAGGCGTCAGCAAGAGGATAACCCGCGACATAGAGCCAGTCGAAACGCGGGCTCGCTTGCACAAAACGCCGCTGCTCGTACACGACTCCGCCTTCGTTGAGGTATGACCAGAAGGCCCGTGGAATGCCATACCCATTGACAACCGCACTGTCAATGCGTGCCGCCGCAAGGTTGGCGAACTCTGGGGCGGCACGCAAGCCAGCGGGCGTCAAACGCTGTGCGACGGTATCGCCAGGGCCAAGGCGCGGTTGCACCCGTACATAGGGCTGCAAATCGGCGTAGGTTGGAAAGGTCGCGTTAGGATCGCCCGCCACCGGGATGGTCGCTGGTGCCAACGCCACAAAAGCGCCATTGCCAACCTGCACCCGCCCATCAATCATGTCACGCACGAGTAACCCGCTCGTGACAAACCAGAGGCTAGCTGGATCACCAAGCGGATCATTGATCTCCATCCGCCCCTTGTCGAAGTATTGCACCGAGCGAAACTGCTCCGGCCCATCAATATACCACTCCCGCAGCCCTTGCGTGCGCGGAACTGGCCCCCAGAGCCACGAATGGCTGCCACGTCCCTGCTGCACCGGGTAATCGTTGCGCTCCCAGATCGTCCTAAAAGCGGGAGGAACAGAGGTCTGGGCCGCAGCACTCAGCGGCAGAAGGATGGTCAATAGAAGCAAAAGACCGAAGGCATAGCGCATAGCCATGGTTCACCTCATATAATCGGGATGCAGTTGTATCTTCTTGCCCCACCACCGCATCGCGCCCAACATTAGGCCCAGGCCGACGATCTGCGCGATCCGTAGGCCAAAAACAGTGAGCAGTGAGTCGCCACGCAGTGACTCAAGCAATAGCATCGTCAGGCCCTGCAGCCAGAGGTAGACGGCAAAGAGTGCCCCCGGTGCTAGGGAACGTCGGGCAAGTAGCTGAAGTATGCCATAACTTATGAGCGCCGCAAGCATCAGATAGATCTGTGTTGGATGGCGCATGGTGCCAAAAAGGGGAATGCCCCAGGGCAATGCCGTGGGCATACCAAAGGCTTCGCCACTCAGCAAGAGACCGAGGCTGGCAATCGCCTGTACCAGCGGCAAGGTCAGCGCCGCGACATCCGCGATGGGCGCAAGGTCGCACCGTCGCCAACGACACCAGAGCCACACTGCGGCCATGCCACCGATCAGCGCCCCCGCCCAGGCGAGATCGGCAACCCGTAGCGCGACAAAAAGCCCCGGATTGCGCCCATAGAGATCCCAGTTGAAGAGCCCATACCAGAGCCGCCCGCCAAGCAGCGCCCCCGCCAGCAATGGCAGGGTGAGCCGTGAGACCTGATCGACCAGTTCCGCGCCGCCTCGCTGACGCGCAATGCGTTCGCTCAGGAACATCCCCACCATGATCCCGAGCAGCAGCAGCAGACCGCCACTGCTCAGGTTGAGCGGGCCAAGCGGAATGAGTGGGTACATTATGGCGCCTCGGCCAACAATTGTTCGACCGTACCGGCAATGACGCTGCGCGCCAGTGGGCCACGGTAGACGGCGCGAATCACCCCGGCTCGATCCACAAAAAAGCTTGATGGCATGACCCGTGCCTGATACGCATTGCTCACGGTGCCATCGAGATCAAGCAACGCAGGAAAGGTGAGGCCGCTCGCCTCCATATAGCCCGCAACGGTTGCGGCATCCTCGCGCGAATTGACCGCCAGCACGGTGAAGCCCTGGTCACGGTACTGTTCGTACGACGCCTGAATCATCGGCATCTCGGCGCGACACGGCGGGCACCAGGTCGCCCAGATGTTGATCAAGACCACCTGGCCGCGCAGGTCAGCGAGTTGCACCGGTTGCCCCGTGAGATCGAGCAGGGTAAAGTCAGGCGCAGGATGGCCTTCACGGGGTGCGGGTACCGTTGCAACGCTTGCTGCACCAGGCTCGGCCAACGCAACCGGCTGATCAGGGCGCACACGGGTCAGAACGATCAACCCAAGACCCACCACCAGCGTGACAAGCATGAGCATATCCCACTGGCTACGACGAAGCATCACCATATACTGTCTTACTGCTCCTCTAGGTTCTCTAGGATCAATAGCATTCAAGGAAGCTCACGCGAAGACATGAAGGATTCGTGCCTCTCCACGAAAACCTTTGCGCCTTTGCGTCAAAACAACCACCTTATTTGCAAGGCATTGCCTCGAGGACTTGAAAAAAGAGTTCGACCGCCCACGGATCAAAGTGTGTCCCGGCTTGCGCCCGCAAATAGGCCAGAACCTCGTGTTCGGGCCAACCCCGGCGATAAGGGCGATCAGAACGCAGGGCGTCCCAGACATCGACGACCGCAAAGAGTCGCGCCGCCAGCGGAATAGCATTACCCGCCAGGCCACGCGGGTAGCCCGTGCCGTCCCACTTTTCGTGGTGGCAATAGGGAATATCGAGGGCTGGTTGAAGGTAAGTGATCGGCGCCAGCATATCATAAGCATACTGCGGATGCTGGTGCATAATGGCCCACTCTTCGTCAGTCAATGGCCCTGGTTTGAGCAGAATCGCATCCGGGATGCCAAGTTTGCCAATATCGTGCAGCAACGCTCCACGCCGAAGCGCGGTCAACTCAGGTTCAGTGGTGCCAGCAGCACGGGCCATACGTATGGTCATCTCGGTCACACGCAACGAGTGGCCCTCAGTCTCTTTATCGCGCAGATCGAGGGCATGCACCCAGCCTTCGATGGTTGCGTCATAACTCGCGATCAGGTCCTCGTGGGCATGCTGCAGAGCAGCGCGCTCTTCAAGTAGGCTCCGATAGCGATTGAGCCGGGTAATCGTTTTGACCCGTGCCCGCAACTCAGCCCGTTTGAAGGGTTTGCTAATGAAATCGTCAGCACCAGCTTCAAGCCCACGGAGGCGCGACTCTGAGTCATCAAGCGCCGTGACCATCACGACGGGCACTTCGGCCAGATGTGGATCGGTGCGCAGGCGTCGGCACACTTCAAATCCATCCATGCCTGGCATCATCACATCAAGCAAGATGACATCGGGCGTCAGGGCAGCAGCTTGCTGCAACGCTTCAGGCCCATCAGCCGCAAACGCCAGCGTATAGCCCTGCCCATAGAGCAGATCTTCCAGTGTCTCGCGGCCAATCGGGTTATCATCAACAATCAGGACAATGCTCGGTGCTGGCATCATAGCCCCCATGCGGATGGTCGAGAAGGCTCTCAATTCTGTCAACCAGGCCACGCAGACTCACCGGTTTGGTGAGGTACTCACTTGCCCCTGCTTCCATACAACGCTCACGATCACCAGGCATTGCAAGGGCCGTCAACGCAATAATCGGCGTCAGCGCAAACGTAGGATCAGCGCGCAACTGCCGGATCGCCTCAAGCCCATCGATTTCAGGCATCTGAATATCCATGAGCACGAGATCGGGTGGCGTCTCGGCGGCCAAGGCAAGGGCTTCACGCCCATTACGTGCCACCGAGAGCCGATAGCCTTTGTCTTGGAGATAGTCACCAATCGCAACAATATTGACTTCGTTATCTTCGGCCATCAGGATGTGGGTTGCTGATGGGCGTCGTGCTGGTGCTGAAGCAATGACAACCGCTTCACGTGGTGCTTGGAGCGTATGCACCGCAACACCCAGCGCCCGACGCAGCGTCTCGCGCGAGATAGGCTTCACCAGGTATTCGGCGGCCCCGGCCGCCAAACCACTCACCCGATCATCAACCACCGAAACAATGATTACTGGTATCGCCTGCAAGATTGGATCAGCCTTCAGTTGGGCCAGGATCTCCCAGCCTGATTGGTCGGGCATCTGGAGATCGAGGAAGATGACATCAGGATGGAGGTGAGCAACCTGATCAACGGCCCCGATACCCCGACTATAGACGACCGCATTGATCTTGAGTTCCTCCAGATACCGGGCGATCTGTTCACCGGCCGTCTCTGAGTCTTCAATCACCAATGCCGAACGGAGCAGTTCGGAAGCAGGCTCGGTTGCCAGATGGTGCAGCAAGCGTGATGAAACCCTGGGCAGCGGTGGATAAGGCAGCGCGACGGTAAAACAACTCCCCTTGCCGAGTTCACTCGTCACGCTCACACTGCCCCCGTGCAACTCAACCAGGCGACGCACCAGCGCAAGGCCAAGACCGGTTCCTTCATGCTGACGGCTCAGGCTCGAGTCGAGCTGGATAAAGGGCTTGAAGAGTTGGTTCGCACCTTCGGGCGCCATCCCAATACCGGTATCCTCAACGGCGAAACGGATCACTCCCTCGTCAGCCAGTGCCTCAACAAGCAGACTCACCCGGCCCCCTGACGAGGTGAATTTTACCGCATTGCTGAGGAGATTGACAAGGATCTGTTTGAGCCGCTTGGGGTCAGCTTCAACCTGGGCTTGTGGTTCATTGATCTGCATCTGCAGCTGAATGTGCTTTTTATTGGCAAGTTCTTTGACAAAGACCATGCTTGCCTCACAGATATCGCTGACCATCAGGATTTCAGGCTGCAGATCCATGCGTCCGGCTTCAACTTTCGAGAGATCGAGGATATCGTTGATCAAAGCCAGCAGATGACGCCCACTCGCTTCGATATTGCGCAAGGATGCCTGCTGGCGTTCGTTGAGCGGACCACGCAATTGTTCCAGCAAGCCTTCGCTCAAGGCCAGGATTGCATTGAGCGGCGTCCGCAACTCGTGGCTCATATTGGCCAGAAACTCATCTTTGGCGCGCACAGCACGGGCAAGTTCCAGGTTGATATGGCTAAGATCCGCCGTACGCTCATCAACCCGCCGGGCCAACAGATTGCGCTCGTTGATCAGCGCCTCTTCAGCACGCCGTCGCTCAAGCCAGAGAGCAAGGGCATGGGCAATACTATCGAGCATGTTTTGCTCTTCAGAGATCGGCTGCACGTCTTCAAGATACACGACCTGCAAGCTCCCGATCGCGCCCCTACCCACAAGAATGTCGGCACGAATGCGCGGCAACGCATCGTCAATGACTGCATCGCCCCTCGAACGATACCTGCATCCATCAAGCTCGATAATTGCCAAGGCGATCTCAGGATACTGCATCGCAGCCACAAGATAGCCAATGACCTGACGACAAAGTTCATCAAGGGAGGGGTTCTGGTCAAGCAAGCGCTGCACCTGACGCAAACAGGTCAATTCTTTGAGGCGCTCTTGCAGATCGTGTTCCATCTGCTTGCGCTGCGTCATATCTTTACCCGTCGCGACAAAGTTGGTGATCACGCCATGCTCATCACGCACCGGGGTGATCGTCTTGGCTTCATAGATAAGCTGACCATCTTTGCGCCGATTGCGAAACTCGGCCTGAAAGGACTCGCCACTGAGAATCGTGGCCCAGAGATTGGTATAGAAGGCACTGCTCTCCAGGCCCGATTTGAGAATACGCGGTGTCTGCCCCACGACTTCAGCACAGGTAAACCCGAACTGGCGTTCGAAGGCCGGATTGACATACTGGATGATGCCATTGATGTCGGTAATCAACACCATGTCATCCATCTGTTCCACCACCCGTGAGAGACGCACAATTTCGGCGGCTGACCGCCGTGCCTCCGTCACATCACGGACGATCGCCACCGCCTCGCGCTCGCTCTGGTTGACGCTCAGCCGCGCTTCAAAGAAGTGAGGCGTATCGCCAAGCAGCAGTTGATATTCAAAGGTCTGCAACGCGTCAGTGGCAAAAGCCGTCGTGATCGCTGCCTGCCATTGTTCACCAACCTCTGGAGGCAGCACCTCCCAGAATGTCTTGCTAAGGAAGGCTTCTGGCGGCACATACAGAAGTTCAGCCGTCCTGGTCGAATAATCAAGAATAATGCCTTCATCGTTCACCCGGAACATGATATCCGGAATCGCCGCAAGCAACACACGACTACGCCGCTCACTGGTACGTATCTGCGCTTCCGCTTCGCGGCGTTGCTGCTCCTGGGCCATAAATTCCAGCGCAAAGGCAATGTCAATGGCCATTTCATCAAAAAGCTTGAGTTCAGCTTCATCAAAGAAATCGGTCTCAGGCGCATACAGATTCAGCGAACCCTCTACCTTGCCCGCAACAATCAGGGGAAAGACCGCGAGCGCATCATACCCAAGGCGCAACGCATCCTCGCGCCAGGGGTCCATGCGTGGATCATTGGCGATATCATTGATCACGATATGCTCCCCATGTCGCAGAGCGGTCGCCGTAGGCCCACGCCCACGCGGGCTATCGTCAAGCGCGATGCGCAACTTGCCCAGATAATCGCCAATTTCGCCCGCCCAGGCAACCGGTTGCACTTCACTTGTCTCCGGATCAAGCAAGCCAATCCAGGCCATGCGAAAGCCCCCCTGGGTAACCGCGATCTGGCAGGCGGTGGTAAAGAGGAGCTGCGGATCACGCACGCGCACAATCGTCTCATTCACCTCACTCAGCACGATATAGGCACGATTGAGCTTCTGCAAACGGGCTTCGGCCTGCTTGCGCTCGGTGATATCCTGCACTGTGCCAATAATTCGTTGCGGTTTATCTTCGGACTGGCTCAAGGAGATAGCTGCTTCAAACCATTGCTCGCGCCCTAGCGAGGGGTTGAGCCGATATTCGAGGTTTACGCGCTCTTGGCGCGCCAGCGCCTCGGCCTGCGCCGCAAGCAAGATCGCACGATCATCGGGATGAACCCAGGTGATAAACTCATCAAAGGAGGGGACCCCAGCCTTGGGATCCCGCCCAAACAGGCGAAACATCTCGTGTGACCAGAAGCCCGTGCCAGTCGCAAGATCAAGATCCCAACTCCCCAGATGGGCCACCTCCTGGGCCATCTCAAGGCTCGCCTGACTCTGCGCCAGCAAGAGATCGGTGCGCTGGCGCGACCGTATATAAAGGAGGAAGAGCGTAGCGGTGAACAGCCCGATCCCAAGGGTAGGCCAGGCCATCCAACCGCGAATAGCAGCCACATACGCCGGGCCAGGCCGAACGACAAACTCCCACGTGCGGCCATAGAGCTCGAGACGGTGGGTGGTCACATAGCGGGACGCCTCGAGTTGGGCTGGGCTCACCTCGTCAGCAGGTGCCAAGGTCTGGCTTCCCGAGAGCGACGGTTGAAAAGCCAGCAACGGCGGCGCTCCTTCCGTCACATCAAAAAGGTAGAATTCAAGATCATGAGGCGTCGTCGCACCAAGTGCCTGTACGACCACCTCTTCCATCTGGAGAATGAGAAAGACCATCCCTTCAAAAGCCGCCTGACGCTCGGCAAGGGTCTCTATGGGGGTATCAACAGCATAGAGCGGGCTAATGAGCAAGACATGCAACTCATCATCGGTCGTTGAAATCAGCTTGAGTTGCGGAGTCAGCATTGTCTCACCACGATCACGCGCACGCATAATCGTCGCAGCACGGACTTGCTCGGATGCCATATCAAAGCCTAGGGCCGGACGATTGAGCTCAAAAGGCTCAAAAAAGGTCGCCGGAAGATAGAAAGGCCGCTCAGCGACAGGTATCGGTTGACCGGTGGCATCACGTTCATAAAGCATAGAGGAGGAAAAACCCTCTTCACGCAGCGCTTGCTCAAACGCGGCCCGCTCTTCTTGCGGCACTACGGGCGACCACGCCATCGTCTGAATACTCGGTGAACGCGCCAATAGAGGGGTGACAAAACGAAGAAACTCAGCGCGATCAACCTCATCTGAGGCGTCATAGAAGGAGCGCACCGCGAGCAACGAGTAGTCGTGGTCAGACATCGTTGTCTCAACCGCCCGTACCAACTCGACACTATCGGCTTCAAGACGGGCTTGCAACTGACGCTCTTCATAGTTGAGCGCAAGCGTAAAAGCAAACAACGCCAACCCGACCATCAGACTTGCCAATGGGCCAACCAGTACTTCCAGGCTCACGCGGTTATGCCTGATCCGGCTTGCAACAATGACTGCCGGAACAAGTATCAAGATGCCAACATAGGCACTTATCCACCAGCGTCCAAACAGGATTGGCACCTGCGCCCATGGCAACACCCCGGCCACGGCCAGGGCCACTATGCTGGCAGCAGGGGCCACCGCAGCCGTTACCCCATTCAAGAAGAGGCCCCGTACCACCAGTTTCACCGTGCGCGGCGGCAATGGACTGGCAAACCGGCGCAGCAAAAAGGCCCCGAACAGGGCTTGCATTGTTGCACCAAGCGCGAAGACCAGGGCCAGGACCGGGGTCATCGCGCCGCCAAGGAGCGAAAGACTGGCGAGAAAACCTCCCGCCAGCACCCCCAGGCTCAACCAGTAGCCGCCGACAACAACGCCGGCCAGCGCCACACCTGCCGCCGGCCACACCGCAACGATCGGATCAAGCGGATCGAGAAAGAAGAGGGTAATACGAAAAACTGCCACATAGACCAGTGCCAGCAGTAAGATGTTCCCTATAAGCCGCAAACGGCGCGATGGCGAAACAAGCCTGGTTGGATTTTGCATAGACACTGGTCTCTCAAACGTGATTATGCAGTGTAAGAGGGCAGCCATGAGACCGGTAATCGTATTGTATCACCCGATAGGGGGACTTTCAATGTCCGAACTATGCCGGGTGATCCAAGCCAGCGCTGCGGGCTTCGATACCCGCACAGGAACGCCTCCTGGGGGCTTCATTCTTATGGTACAATAAAGTATGCACAGGTTTTTTTCGGTTTTTGCAAAGCTTTCATCTGAGCTTCTTGGGGCCTACGACCCCAAGAAACTCGCTTGTACGGCGGTCAGCTTCGCTGACCGCCGTACAAGCATGGGTTTTTAGGGCAACAGCCCTAGACCGCGCCAGAAGGCGTAAAAAGGAATATAGATGACAATGACAACCACCCCAACGACCGAGGTACCCTTCGAGAAGATACGCGCAGCCTTTGCACGGGGCTATCAGTCGCAGCGGCAAGAATTGGCCTATTGGATTGATGAGGTTGAGGGCACCATTCCCCCCGATCTCCACGGGACGTTCTTTCGCAATGGGCCGGGGTTGCTCGATGTGAATGGGCAGCGGCTGCATCACCCGATTGATGGTGATGGTATGATCTTCTCAATGGCCTTTGCCAATGGGCGCGCCTTTGTGCGCAATCGATTTGTGCGTACCAAAGGCTTTCTCGAAGAGCAAGAAGCCGGCAAGATCCTCTACCGCAGCCCGTTTGGCACGCAGAAACCTGGCGGGATGCTCGCCAATATCTTTGATCTGCGCCTCAAGAACTTGGCCAATACCAGTGTCACCTATTGGGGCGGCAAATTGCTTGCTCTGTGGGAGGGTGGCGAACCCCATCGCCTCGATCCTTATACGCTCGAAACGCTTGGCCTCGATGACCTGGGCGGCATTCTTAGCCCTGGCAAAGAGTTCGCGGCCCATTACCGCATTGATCCCGATGTCGCCGGCGAGCCGCATCTGGTCAATTTTGGCAGCCAGATGAAACTCGGTATCGGGTTCCAGGAAGATGCGACGATCATCACGATCTATGAGTTTGACCAGGCAGGCAAGGTGCTCAAGCGCCACGCGTATCGCATCCCCGGGTTCTCGGTGCTGCACGACATGGCGATTACGCCCAACCACTGCATCTTTTTCCAGACGCCCCTCGACTACAATGCGGTGCCGTATGTGCTCGGCATTCAGTCGATTGTCCAGTCTTTTCGCCTGAATCCTTCGCGTCCGACCCGGATTGTGGTGCTGCCCCGCGATGCCGAGGGGCCAGTAAATATCTACGACGCAAAATCAGGCTTTATTTTCCACCTTGCCAATGCTTTTGAAGATGGGACAAAGCTCTGTGTTGATGCCGTTTCGTACGCCGATTTCCCCCAGATCGAGCCAGGCGAGAACTTTCTTGACCTTGATTATCGGCGGTTTCCCGCTGGCGAACTCTGGCGCTATACCATTGATACCAACACTGGCACCGTTGACCGTACGTTCCTCTATCCGGGTACCTGCGATTTCCCGACACTCCACCCGCAGAACCAGGGCCGACCGTATCGTTATGTCTACCTTGTAGCGGCCCCCCCAGGCAAGACACGCTGGGTTGTGCAGACGATCACGAAACTGGATCTCGCCACGGGCGCGACCGATGTATGGAATGCTGCGCCCTACGGGTTCCCGAGTGAAGCGCTCTTTGTCCCCAGGCCCGATGGGGTGGCGGAAGATGATGGCTGGCTCTTGAGCCTCGTCTACGATGGCGAGCAGCATCGCAGCAGCGTCGTGATCCTCGATGCCCGCGACCTTGCTCAGGGGCCGATCGCCCAACTTCATATGAAGCACCACCTACCGCATGGGTTCCATGGCTGCTTTGTGCCCGACTATTTTGGGCCTGAGGCCTAAGCAACCCGTTTCGCCATCAAAATATCAGGTTTGCCAAAGCCATTCGCATCAGGCACAAGGCCCACAATGACGAAACCACACCGTTGATAAAAGGCGTACGGGTGGTCACGCACGTTGCGTATGGCAGCAATATAGCCAGACACATCAGGATAGAGATCAACGCCCGCCAGCGACGTAAGCCCGGCCTCATCATCGGTACCAAGAAAGATGGTCGAGCCACCACGCGCCACAACCTGCCGTTCCAGATCATGCACGAGTGCTCGCCCAACGCCTTGGCGCTGGTGCGAGCGGCGCACCACAAGTGGGTGCAACTCCCACACATGGCCGGGGTACAACTCAAGGGCGCCAATCCAACCCACGAGTTGCCCGGCCTCATCATAAGCAACCCGGCAGATCTTCGCCGGGTCAAGCGCCTCCTCAACCTCGCTCTGGGCGCTCTGAAGATCCGGCCAGGTCTGTGGCGCAAAATCACGAAACCCTTCGACCAGCAGCAGCGCTGCCGCTGTACGGGCCTCGTGGTCACTCGTTTCGAGGGTTATAATGTGCATATATGTATCTTCTTCCGCTTCAAAAGAATGTCCAATGTTTTGCTCGCAAGCAAGTCTAGCAAAAGCAGTCCCGTGCGTGAACAACGTGAAATGCGGTTATAATGGCCTCTTTTTACCATAATTTCAAGCCCATGTGCCCTGCCTGAAAGCCTGAGAGAGTGGGTTGATAGGTTTTGACAGTTAATCCAAGGCTTGCCGAGGGCCTACCAATGTTACAATAGTCAACGTGAGAGCTTAGACGACAAAGTTACGATGTGGAGGAAGAGTAGCGTTTTATGGGTACAAAAAATTCACGGCTCCAGGGATTTTATCAATTAAACCCGTTTGAGCGTTTGCAGATGGTCAAGTCCTTTGACGGCCTGTGCGAAGAAGATCTGCGGGTCTTGCATGGTGGTCATGGTACCCTGACGATCGAGCGTGCTGATAAAATGATCGAAAATGTGGTTGGCACCTACAACCTGCCGCTTGGCATCGCAACCAATTTTTTGATCAACGGGCGCGACCATTTGATCCCGATGGTTGTTGAGGAGCCGTCAATTGTTGCAGGCGCAAGCTACGCGGCCAGAATGGTACGCGAGGGCGGCGGGTTTGCCACCAATAGCACCGATCCCGTAATGATCGGGCAAATTCAGATTGTTGGCGTGGCGGCCCCACAGAGTGCGCGCCACGATATTTTTACCCGCAAAGAAGAGATCCTCGCGATCGCAAATGCCCAGAGCCGCTCGCTCGTTGGGCTTGGCGGCGGTGCCCTTGATCTCGAGGTCAACCTGCATGCAACGAGCCCGATGGGGCCAATGATGGTTGTTCACTTGCTGGTTGATACCCGCGATGCGATGGGTGCCAACGCCATCAACTCGATGTGCGAGGCTGTCGCGCCGCTACTTGAGCAGATTACCGGTGGGCGCGTCTATCTGCGCATTCTGTCGAATCTCAGTGATCGGCGCCTCGCCCGCGCCCGCTGTGTTGTGCCGACCCGCGCCCTCGAACGCGATGGACTGAGTGGCGAAGAAGTGGCCGAGGGCATTATGTGGGCCTATGCCTTTGCCGCCGTTGATCCCTATCGGGCTACCACCCACAACAAGGGCATCCTTAATGGGGTTGACCCGGTGATTGTCGCGACGGGCAATGATTGGCGGGCCATCGAGGCTGGCGCTCACGCATATGCGTCACGCAGCGGTCAGTACCGCTCGTTGAGTGTGTGGGAGCGCGATGACGAGGGCAATCTTGTTGGCACACTCGAAATGCCGATGGCCGTTGGCATTGTCGGCGGTGCCACCAGGGTGCATCCCGCGGCCCAGACCGCACTCAAATTGCTTGGGGTGCAGTCAGCCAACGAACTGGCCGAGATCTGTGTCGCTGCGGGCCTCGCAAGCAACCTCGCCGCGATGCGTGCCCTCGCCTGCGAAGGGATCAACCGCGGCCACATGGGGCTCCACGCGCGCCAGATTGCCATGGCCGCCGGTGCCCACGGCCCCCTCGTTGACGAGATCGTCCGCCGTATGGTCGAAGAACGCAATATCAAACCCGCGCGGGCGGAAGAGTTGATCGCTGAATTGCGGTAATTTGGACGCAAAGACGCAACGGCGCAAAGGGTATTGAGAACTCATCTGGACGCCAAATGTGTGAAGAATGGCTGTGCCAGAGGTGCATCAGGGAAGGCCACGGCCCGGGGGGGGCCTTCCCGCTTCGGGAGCAACAGCGGGCGAGCCGCCCGCGCGCCCGGGGAAACAGCTGAGGGATGAACGCAGGATCGCCGATGATGACGATGGCTGCATCGCACGTTGGGTGAGGCCTGTGTTTTTTGCTGTGCCAGATATCAAGCTTAGAGAGAAGGATCGTCATATGATGAAACCAGAGCGCCCGGTTGGGCTGATTGGCTACGGGGCGTATGTTCCCCGCTATCGCATTGCTGCGCGTGAGATTGCCCGCATCTGGACTGATGGGCAGGGTGGGGTGCCCGTGGATGCCAAGAGTGTGCCAGGGCCTGATGAAGATACCATTACGCTCTCGATCGAGGCCGCGCGCAATGCCCTGGCCCGTGCCGGGGTTGCGATCGAACAGGTGAGTGCGGTCTGGGTTGGCAGCGAGAGCCATCCGTATAGTGTGAAGCCTTCGGGCACGATCGTGGCCGAAGCCCTCGGGGCGACGCCATGGGTGAGCGCTGCCGACTTTGAGTTTGCCTGCAAAGCGGGCAGCGAGGCCCTCACCGCAGCGATGGCGCTGGTTGGCAGCGGGATGGCCAATTATGCCATGGCAATCGGGGCCGATACCGCGCAGAGCCGCCCCAGCGATGCACTGGAATATACTGCTTCGGCAGGGGCTGGTGCGTTGCTGATCGGGCCAGCCGCAGAGGCTGTGGCAACGATTGACGCAACCGTGAGCTATGTGAGCGATACGCCCGACTTCTTCCGGCGCGCCGATCGTCCCTATCCTGTTCATGGCAATCGCTTTACCGGCGAGCCGGCCTACTTTCATCAGATCCAATCGGCGGCCCAACGCTTGATGAGCGACATGGGTAAGACCGCCAAGGATTTCACCTACGCGATCTTCCACCAGCCGAATGCCAAGTTCCCTCAGGCCGTTGCCAAGCGCCTGGGTTTCAGCGATAGTCAGATTGCGCCCGGTTTGCTCAGCCCACAGATCGGCAATACCTACTCGGGCGCGGCTATGGTCGGCCTGTGTGCAACACTTGACGTTGCCCAACCCGGCGAGACCATCTTTATCACGACCTACGGCAGCGGCGCTGGCTCTGATGCTTATGCGCTCACCGTCACCGAGCAGATCCTCGAGCGGCGTAACCGCGCCCCACTGACCGAGGCCTACCTCAAACGACAGGTCTTTATTGACTATGCGGTCTATGCGAAATGGATCGGCAAACTCGTCATGGGGTAATTCTTTTGTTTGCCTGGTTTTGGTGGCTGCGCCGCCAAAACCAGGCAAACGAGGGGTGATGCAAAGTTCGCCTCCGGCGGGAGGGTGTGGGGTGGCTGCGCTGCCAAAACCAGGTAAACGAGGGCTACGCTGAAAAGGCTTGTTAAGCAAATAAGGAGATGTATGCGATCATCATATATTGTGAGTGCTGCGGCAACTGCGGTTGGCGAGCATTATGCACGCAGTCTGAGCGATCTGGCGAGTGAGGCGGTACGTAGCGCGTTTGCCGCCCTACCCGAGGTAAGTCCCGAGCGAGTCGGGGCGCTTTTTGTCGCGAATGCCATGGGCGAGACCCTGGCAAGCCAGGGGCAACTGGGGGCGTATCTGGCGCATGCCGTCGGGCTGCGGGGGGTACCTGCGCTGCGTGTTGAGGCCGCCGGCGCGAGTGGCGGTGTTGCGTTGCACCAGGCGGCGCAGGCCATTGCGACAGGGCAGTGCGACCTTGTTGTCGTGCTGGGAGCCGAGAAGGCGACCGATCGCCTCGAAGGGGCGCTCGAAACAGCGCTCGCCCTGCATACCGACGCCGAGGCCGAGGCCATCCACGGGTTGACGCTGACCTCGCAATGGGCGATGCTGATGCGTCGGTATATGCACGAATACAACTATGGCCTCGAAGCCTTTGCGCCCTTCCCGGTCAATGCACACGCCAATGCAGCGAAAAATCCGCAGGCGCTCTACCGGTTTGCGATCAACGCCGACAAATACCGCAAAGCTGGCATGGTCGCCTCGCCGCTGAATATGCTCGATTGCAGCAGTGTGGCTGATGGGGCCGCCTGTGTCATCCTCGCGGCTGAGTCACTTGCCCGCGAGTTCCCCGGGCCACTCGTCCGGCTGGCGGGCACAGCGATCGCCACTGATACGCCGTCGCTCGGCGCGCGCCGTAACCCGCTCGATCTTGAGGCAGCGCGGGCCAGTGCCCACGTTGCGCTTGGACGCGCCCATCTGGGCCTCAGCAGTGTGCAGGTCTTTGAATTGAGTGACCCCCACGGCATTGCTGCCGTGCTTGCGCTCGAATCAATCGGCTACTACGAACGCGGCGAGGCCCCGCGCCACGCCGCTGACGGGGCCATCGCGCCAACCGGGCGCACGCCACTTGCCACGGCAGGCGGCTACAAAGCCCGTGGCGACATCGTCGGGGCGAGTGGCGTCTACCAGGTCGTCGAACTGGTGCGCCAGTTGCGTGGCGAAGCAGGCCCCACCCAGGTCGCCGACGCCCGCGTTGGGTTGGCGCAAACGCTCGGTGGCATTGGGGCAACCGCAGCTACCGCCGTCATCGTCGCTGAGTAAGGATTTGCGCCTTGGCGTCAAGCTGTACGTTTCGCCCTTCATGCACTACAATGAACCCAAGACCCTCACCCTGACAAGGGGCGGATCTTGCGCTACGTACCCGCGCTTTCTACAGGAGCCAGACCATGATTCAGGAGATGATCAACGGCAGCGTCGGTGTGCTGAGTCGACCATCAGTGGCGACCTTCGAGGAATATGAGAAGGATAATCTGGGTTGGGCGCTGATCTACTCGGTGCTCGCCGGGGTGATCAATGCGATCATTAGTGGCATTCAGTTCGCTCTTTTTCCACCAACACCAGTCAATCCGCAAGATTTAGGTGATGTCCCCCCGGAATTGGCCGAGTTGCTCGGCGGTATGACGACGGGTGCAGCAGCAGCGCCTAATATCTGGGCCTCCGTGATCGGGGCAATCGTCTTTACGCCACTCATTCTGCTGATTGCCTGGGGCATTACCTTTGCGCTCGGGCGTGCGTTTGGCGGTGATGGCAAGTTTGGTGAACTGGCCTACAATATGTCGCTCTTTGGGGCACCCATTACGGTAATCGGGAGCGTGTTCGGCCTCATTCCATTTCTTGGTGGCATCGCTGCATTTGCGCTCTTTATCTACAATCTCTACCTGACCTATCTCGCAATCCAGGCTGGGATGAACCTGCCAGGCAATAAGGCCCTGTACGTCATTCTAATCCAGTTTGCCATCGGGATCGCCATTGGCCTCTGCTTTTTCCTTTTCTTTGCCCTCATGATCGCAGCCCTGATCGGCGCGGCTGGTGGGGTCTAGTTTTTTTACGAGGAGTTATCGATCAATATGGAAATTGCTCGTCACTGGCGCCAACGCGCCGCACGCTATCGGTTGCAAGGTCAACGCCATCGTGAAACTGGTGAGGTACGCTTTCCCGCTCAGCCCCCTGCCATCGGCGAAGATCCGACGGCGTGGGAAGCCGTTGATCTCAGTGGACGCGGCGAACTCTATAGTTTTAGTGTGCTGCGGCAGGGGCCTGATGGCTATGAGGGTCTTGTCCCTTACCCAGTCGGGATGGTACGCCTTGAAGAAGGCCCGCTCGTCGCGGCCCAGTTGACCGATTGCGCCGAGGCCGATCTTGCAATTGGTCAGCCTGTTGAGATGGTGACCCGTCAGTTGCTCGATACCGGCGAAGATAATGTGCTCGTCTATGGGTACAAGTTTCGCCCGGTGCTTGTGTAAGTGCAATGTCAACTGTTGCCCTCTACAATCTGACCATGATCGAGCTCGAAACCCTGCTACGTGACCTGGGCCAGCCGGCCTTTCGCGCCAAACAGCTCTATCGTCAGCTTTATGTCAATTTAGCTGACGACGCGATGACGATGACCGATCTGCCGCTCGCCCTGCGCGAGCGGCTCGCTAGCGAGGTGCGCCTGGGCGCGTTGCAGCTTGAGCAGGTGCAAGCGACTGATCAGGGGCTGACGCGCAAGGCGCTCTTTCGGCTGCACGACGGGGCTGTGCTCGAAACCGTCTTGATGATCTATCCCGATCGCGCAACCGTCTGTGTTAGCACGCAGGCTGGTTGCGCGATGGGCTGCGATTTCTGTGCCACCGGCAAGCTCGGTCTGTTACGGAATCTGACGGTGGGGGAGATTGTCGAACAGGCGCTCTGGGCTTCGCGTGAGTTACGGAAGTGGCAGGCGAGCCTGGTGGCCCCTGATGCAGCCGACAGCCAACTCCAGACACCCCCTGCCACAAGCCGGGCCAGACAACAAGCCTTGCCCGGCCCCGAGACCACCCGAACCGACGACGCTGGGCAATGGTGGGGCGGCGAAGGCGAGGCCTTTACCGAGCGGGTCACGCACCAGGTCGCCAGGGTGACCAATCTGGTCTTTATGGGCATGGGCGAACCGTTCGCCAACTATGACCGCTGGTGGGCAGCCGTCGAGCGTCTGCACGATCCGCAGGGCTTCAACCTTGGCGCCCGGAGTATGACTGTCTCGACGGTTGGGCTTGTGCCAGGCATCAGGCGCCTCGCCGAGGCATCGTTGCCGATTAGCCTGGCGATCTCGTTGCATGCGCCCGACGATGCGCTGCGTAGCGCGATGATGCCGATTAACCAGCGGTATCCACTAGTTGAATTGCTTGAGGCAACGCGTGACTATATCGATCGGACCGGGCGGCGGGTCAGCTTTGAATATGTGCTGCTGCAGGGGCGCAACGACCACCCGCACCAGGCGCTTGCGCTCGCCCGCCTCCTGCGTGGTCAGGGCGTCAGCAGAGGGTCGCCCTTGCTCTGCCATGTCAACCTGATCCCGTGGAACCCCGTGCCAGGCATGCCACTCGGTCGCTCAGAACGCGAACGCGTAACGGCCTTCCAGCAAGTCCTGCTCGACTACGGCATCGCCTGCACCGTCCGCATCGAACGAGGCGTCGCTATCGCCGCAGCCTGTGGGCAACTCGCAGGCGCCTCAGGCCCAAGCTAAGCGCCAACCCTCACGTCGCATCAAAGACCGCACTCACGGCCACCTCAAAGCCAGGCAAGATCAACGAGGTGGCCTGTTCACCACGAGCAAAGCGCCCATGCGCCACATAGGCCGCCCCCTCAAGCGTCAAGACGGTGATCTGCTCGGCGACCGGATCAACCAGCCAGTACTCGGCAATGCCAGCCTCGGCGTAATCGACCACCTTGACCACCGTATCACGCTCAGGATCATCGGGACTGACAATTTCGACCACGAGATCAGCGCCAAGCCAGTACCGATTCTGGCGACGGGGATCATGGGCATCGCGCACAAGGAGAATATCGGGTTCACGATGCTTGCCGGGGCGAATCTGGAGACGCAACGGGGCGACCAAGACTTTGCCACCGAGGCGATCAACCCATAGCCGGAACCAATCATAGAGCAAGAGCAGCATAACCTGATGCTTATCGGTCGGCATGGGCAGCACCTCAATCATTCCATCGGTAAACTCGATCAAATGGCGCGTATGATCACTCAACCTCAGATACTGCTCTTCAGTCCAGAGCCCCTGAAGCGGATGTAGACTGACCTTGAGGCCATCGTACTCGCGGACTAATGTCAAGTCAGTTGCGCTTGTCATAGTTGCCTTTATTGCTGGTTCAAAAGCCAGCATAGCTGGCTTTTGAACCAGCAAAGGAATCAGGGCGATTGCATCTTCCGTGTATGCACCCCACCAGGGCACCCGCTACCCACCGAGACGCCAGCCGCCGGTGGGACTGAGACCGCACCGCCACCCACCGCACCCAC
>NZ_LYXE01000135.1 GCF_002532075.1 Candidatus Chloroploca asiatica
GCGAAGACGCGAAGGGGGATTGACGCAAAGGCGCGAAGGCGCAAAGTAGGGGCACGGCTTGCCCGTGCCCCTCGCCCATGGCCCGCCCGTTGCACGAACGACCCTGTCTGTTGCTGCTGCGCCCACCGGCCCCCGGTGACGCGGCCCGCGCCCCGATGGCACCATGCCCATGAGGGCGCATGCGCAGACGCGAAGGGGGATTGACGCAAAGGCGCGAAGGTGCAAAGGTTTTGATCGTGCACGTAGGGGCACGGCTTGCCCGTGCCCCTCGCCCGTTGCCCAAACGCCCCTGTCATCGCTGCTGCGCCCACCGGCCCCCGGTGACACGGCCCGCACCCCCCGAGGGCACCATGCCCACCGATGTGTACGCGGGCATGGGTGTAGGGGCACGGCGCCGCCGTGCCCCTCCATTGCGGTCTCGTACGCCTTGCAATTGCTCTGATTCTGGGTATACTCTTTGATCAGGATTACGCTTATTTCCAACCCTCGGTTTTCCTTATGGCACAACTCTCGCCTCATGCTTTTGTCGCCAAGTGGCGTTCGGTAACGGTTAAGGAGCGTAGTGGTTACCAGGAACATTTCATTGATCTCTGTCATCTGGTCGGCCATCCCACGCCTTTGGAGGATGATCCGGTAGGGACGCGCTATGCCTTTGAGGCTGGTGCTGGCAAACAGCAGGGCGGTCAGGGCTGGGCTGATGTCTGGAAGCGGGGCTTCTTTGCCTGGGAGTATAAGGGCAAGCATGCCAATCTGGATCGTGCGTATCAGCAATTGTTGCAGTACCGCGAGAGTTTGCAGAATCCGCCGTTGCTTGTTGTCTCTGATATGGCGACGATCCAGATCCATACGAATTTCACCAATACGGTGAAGCAGATGACGGTGCTGACGCTGGATGATCTGCTGACGCCTGATGGGTTGCAGCGGCTGCGCGATCTCTTCTGGCATCCGGATGCATTTCGTGCTACGCAAACAACTGAATTGGTGACCCAGCAGGCGGCTCGTGAGTTTGCGCAATTGGCGACGTTGCAACGCCGCTATGGACACGATCCTCAGCGTACGGCCCATTTCTTGATCCGGCTGCTCTTCTGCCTGTTTGCTGAAGATAGCGGTCTCTTGCCGAATCAGGTCTTTGCCAAGCTGATCAAGGCGACGCGCAGCCGTGCGCCGCTCTTTACCGAGCAATTGGGGCAACTCTTCGCGGCGATGAACTGCGGGGGCTTTTTTGCGATGGAGGATATCCCGCATTTCGATGGTCGCCTCTTTGATAATGCCGAGGTGCTTCCGCTCGATAGCGAGAGTATGGCGATCCTCCAGCGCGTGAGCGAGCTCGACTGGTCGAGCATTGAGCCTTCGATCCTCGGCACGCTCTTTGAGCGTTCGCTTGACCCCGCCAAGCGTAGTCAGTTAGGGGCGCACTATACCAGTCGTGATGACATCCTGCTGATCATCGAGCCGGTGCTGATGGCGCCGCTGCGCCGTCGCTGGGCAGCGGTGGCGCAGCAGGCCCGCGAGCTGGCCGTGCAGCGCGATGCCGCCAGGGGCAATCAGGCCAAACGTTTGCAGAATGAATTGCAGGGCTTGCTGCAAGGCTTCGCTGACGAGATCGCGGCCACGCGGGTGCTTGACCCGGCCTGTGGCTCAGGCAACTTTCTCTTCGTCGCGCTCAAACAGATGCTCGACCTGGAAAAAGAGGTCATCAGCCTGGCCCAGGATCTTGCCGCTGGCGGCTTTTTCCCGCGTGTCTCGCCAGAGCAACTCTATGGCATCGAAATCAACGAATATGCCCACGAGCTTGCTCAGGTCACCGTCTGGATCGGCTATATCCAGTGGCTGCGCGACAACGGCTTTGGGCAACCCGCCGAGCCGATCCTGAAACCGCTGGATACGATCCAACGCATGGATGCCATTCTTGCCTATGACGAGACCGGCCAACCCGTTGAACCCGCATGGCCCGCTGCTGACGTGATTGTTGGCAATCCGCCTTTTTTGGGGGGCAAGCGCTTACGGAGCGAACTCGGTGACACCTATGTGGAGACCATCTTTGTCCTCTATAAAACCAGGGTACCCCACGAGGCTGATCTTGTGATCTACTGGTTTGAACGAGCGAGGGCGTTGATAGAGCAAGGGCAGGTAAAGCGGACGGGGTTGCTGGCAACACAAGCAATTCGCGGCGGGGCTAATCGTAAAGTCTTGGAGCGCATAAAAGCGAGTGGCGACATCTTTATGGCCTGGTCTGATCGGCCCTGGATTGTCGAGGGTGCCGCAGTCCGTGTCTCGATGATTGGCTTTGATCAGGGAATAGAGACCATCCGCACCCTGGACGGTCTATCGGTAGCAAGCATCAATGCAAACCTGACCACTCATCTCGATCTGACAAAGGCTCAGCGTTTGCTTGAGAACATGGGCATAGCCTTTATGGGCGATACCAAAGGTGGTGCATTTGACCTGACACCAGATCAGGCGGTGCACATGCTCAATGCACCACTCAACCCCAATGGAAGACCCAACAGTGATGTCGTTCGGCCTTGGCTCAACGGCAAGGATGTAACGGCAAGGCCACGCGGCATGTTCATCATCGACTTTGGTGTCGATATGTCCGAAGCTGATGCCGCGCTATATGAAGAACCCTTTGCGTATGTTGAACGTGAGGTTAAGCCTGAGCGGATCAACAACAAAAGAGCCGCGTATCGTGATCGTTGGTGGATACATGTTGAGTCACGTCCTGCGCTCCGACAAGCTCTAAATGCAACTCATCGCTTTATCGTTACCCCTCGAGTTGCAAAACATCGGCTATTTGCGTGGGCTTCCAGAGAGACTCTGCCTGACAGTCGCCTCTACGTATTTTGCCGTGACGATGACTATTTCTTCGGCATCCTTCATTCACAAGTGCATGAAGTCTGGTCGTTAGCAACTTCATCACGTCACGGAGTAGGTAACGACCCAACCTACAACAACAGTACCTGCTTCGAAACCTTCCCCTTGCCGTGGCCGCCAGGCCACGAGCCCGAGGGCGATGCGCGCGTCGAAGCCATCGCCCGTGCCGCGCGGCGGCTCGTCGAACTCCGCAACAACTGGCTCAACCCCGAGGGGGCGAGCGAAGCGGAATTAAAGCAGCGCACGCTGACGAACCTCTATAACCAGCGTCCGACGTGGCTCGCCAATGCGCACCGAACGCTGGACGAAGCGGTACTGGCAGCCTATGGCTGGCCGGTGGATCTGAGCGATGAAGCGATCCTGGCCCGGTTGCTAGCGCTGAACCTGGAACGCGCCGGCAATCACGGCGACGGGTAAATGCTTGCAAGCCGCACTTGCTGCATTGTTGAGCAGGGAAGGATTGATTTTTTCAGGGAGGGCTTGCCCTCCCTGAGACCCTCCCTAGCCAGGGTCGCGGGGGCACGGCGCCGCCGCACCCGGGCGTTGCTGTGTCCGCAAGAGGCCGGCTTATGCCGATGGGCCGGTGCGGGCCAACCAGGCCTGGAGATCATCCAGACTCGTGAAATCGAGCAGGGTTTCACTCAAGTCCAGGAGTTGTTCGGGACTCAGGGCGAGCACGTGATGATGCACCGACTCCGGCAATGGGCCGCACCGCCGCGGGAGGAGGCGCAGCATGACTTCCTGGAGCGTCTGGTGACGTCCTTGCTCGATGCCCTTCTCGATGCCCTTCTCGATGCCCTTCTCGACCCCCTTCTCGACCCCCTCGGCGAACGCAAGTTCCTCAATACTGGTGACAAACGTGTCCATCTGGGTCTCCTCCTGTTCAATCAGGCGCATTGTAGCACGAACCGTCGCGTGCATGCCGGGGTTGAGGCGTAACAGCCAAACCCACGGCAGGGCGCAGCAGCGAACAGAGGTCGTCGTGATTGAAAGGGGCGCAGGGGCTGCTGCGCCCCTACATATGCGTAACACGGGGATGGATCACGGCGATGGGATGGGCATCCAGGGATGGACGCGTACGCGGGGATGGTTCCGTGCCCAGAGGCAGCATTGCCGGATGTAGGGGCACGGCTTGCCCGTGCCCCTCGCCCGTTGCCCGAACGCCCCTGCCATCGCTGCTGCGCCCCCGGTGATGCCACCCGCGTCCGATGACACGCGATCGCGGTGCGATGGCCGGATGTAGGGGCACGGCTTGCCCGTGCCCCTCGCCCGTGTCCCGCCCGTTGCCCGAACGCCCCTGCCATCGCTGCTGCGCCCCCGGTGATGCCACCCGCGCCCGATGACACGCGATCGCGGTGCGATGGCCG
>NZ_LYXE01000136.1 GCF_002532075.1 Candidatus Chloroploca asiatica
GGCCACGGTTCCACGCCTGATCAGGGTTGTGGCATCCTGATCAGGGCAGTTGCGTTGATGAGAGCAACGAGGCAGTGATTAGCATAGTTACAATGGCCGACATGAGGAACCAGGACAATCCTGGAGCGAAAACAAGTGCTGACGTGACCGCCCAGGCTGTTACACGGGCGGAAGCCCTACACCCGTGCAGAGGTCAGTGAAGAGCAGCTGCTGTTACACGGGCGCAAGTGGTTTCAAAGGGCAAGGGAAAGGGCGGGCGACGGGCACAAGCTGTTAGACGGGCAAAATCCCTACATCCGAGCAGAGGCTAGGCGACGAGCAAAAGCTATTACACGAGCAAGGGCGGGCGACGGGCAAAGGCTGTTAGGCGAGAAAAACTCTTTACACTTTCTTCAAGCTAGGATTATGTAAACTAGTGATTGCAGAGCCTTATCTTAGGTGTCTTAATAATGGCTAAAACCACGCCGGTGACGTAGATGCACCCCTGCTTGGCGCGCATCACTACGATGAGTTCTATCACATCCAGGGTTATACGCTGCGTCAGACCTGGCGAACCGAGGAAGCTGTGCCACTGATCGCGTCATACCGGCGGGTATGGGTGTTCTACAACCAGATGTTTCACACCGTGCCGCCGCTCGATCTCCCCTACCGCGAGGCAAGAAGATGGCGTGAAGGCAAGCTGGAACTCATCCTTTACGTTGTTGATGAACCGTAGACGGGATTGGGTCTGTTTGCCTGATCCGATGCTGGCTGGCACGCAACGTACCAAGTTCATGGGCGGCATACTCTGTCGCACGGAGGATGCGATCAAGGCTGGCCCGCACTTCGAGGTCAAGATTTTCCTCTTGCAAGAGCTGAGTTTCACCCATAATGACGGTCAGATGTTGGCTGATGTGATGTGCTGCGGCACGCATCGCCTCTTGCTGGAGGCGGAGACGCTCACGTTCGCGTTCCGCCTGCAAAAGACAGGCATAATCATTGGCGCGAACAAGCATTAGATGTAACAGATCTGCATTGATGGGCATAGAGAGACAGGCGAAGGCACCTGTGCGCAGTGCTTCGAGGCCGAAAGCCTCTACTTCAGGGGCATCAAGAACCAGGATCGGCACAGCGGGGAAGCGCTCTTGTTGCAGAATGCGCAACAAGGCAAGGCCACTCCCATCAGGAAGCATCTGGGCAATGAGGATAATGGCGGGATGCTGCTGTGCCAACTGTTCACGGGCTTCGGCCTGGCTACGAGCAACGAGCAGGGTGAACCCTTCTTTATCTGTGACCGTGCTTCGTGATAGCTCGATAAGGGAATCGTCTCCGACCACGAGCAATTGTGCCTGCATGATGCTTCCTTTCGCCGTAGGATGTGATGATGGGCTAGGATGGCGAGATTGCGTGAGCGTACCACTATCATATTACCAGAAAAAGACGAGGGTTAAAAAGCTTTTACAATTCAGGCCGTAGCTGGCATACCGGGCAAAAGAAGGTGCTACGTTGCGCAATGACCACACGTTCGATGGTGGTTCCACAGCGCTGACAGGGTTGACCAGCGCGATCATAGACAAGAAAATAGTCCTGTTGCTGGCCGCGACGTCCATAGCCATTACGGTAATTACGCAACGAACTGCCCTCGTGTTCAATAGCCTGGGTAAGGATGGCACGAATCGCCTGATGCAAGGCCGCGACACCATTGGCATCAATCGCAACAGCAGGCAGCAAGGGGTGCAGGCGGGCAAGCCAGAGGGCTTCGCTGGCATAGATATTGCCCATGCCGGCAATGAGGCGCTGGTCAAGGAGCAGGGGCTTGATTTTGGTGCGGCGTCCGGCCAGGATATGGGCAAGCGTTGCCGCCGTAAAGGTCTCTGCGAGCGGCTCGGGGCCATGAGCCGCGTCGAGTGCGGCAAGGCCATCAGGATCAAGCAGGCGTACGCGGCCAAATTTGCGCTCGTCATCAAAAAAGATCCGCCGCCCATCATCGAGGCCGATGATCAGATGGACATGCGTACGTGCCGGTTCTGCGGGATAATGAACGGTCAGGTTGCCCGACATACGCAGGTGGATCGCCATTGTCAGATCGTTCGCGAGATGAAGCAAGACCCATTTGGCACGTCGGGAGACCTGCGTAATGCATTGCCCGCTGATCATCGCAGCAAAAGCTTCGGCAGACAACGGCTCAAGCATGCGCTCCCAGTCGAGGTGTTCAAGACCAACGATGGTACGTCCTGTGACTTGTGAGGCGAGCGAGCGGGCAGCAATTTCTACTTCGGGTAATTCTGGCATAGCCTTCTTCGTAACAACAATTCAATCACGCCACTCGACGTCACCGTCGGCCCAATGTTCTTGTTTCCAGATCGGTGCAAGCGCTTTGATCCGATCCATGATGTACTCGGCAGCCTCGAAGGCTTCGTGGCGATGGGGTGCCGCGACAACTACGAGCACCGCCGTCTCGCCAATGGTGAGTTTGCCTACCCGGTGATGCACAGCGATACGGCCAACACGCCAGCGGGTCCGGGCTTCATCGGCAAACTGCGTAAGAACCGGCACAGCCATTTCGGCATACGCTTCGTAGTAGAGCGAGGCCGTGGGCCGACCGCCAAAATGGTTACGCGCCACACCAGCAAAGGTGACGACGGCACCATCTTCAGGTGTCGTCACATACGCCACCAGTGGGGCAGGATCAAGTGGTTCAGCAGTAATAAGGAACGGCTGCATTGGCATCCTCTGTGCCACCACTAACTGGTGGAATAAACGCAACTTCATCATCCTGATGGAGTTGCGCAGACGGCTCGACGAAGGTCTGATTCACCGCAAAGAGCAGACGACCGGTATAGCCAGCCAGACGGGGATAGGCCGTCACCAGGGTTTGCCAGAGCTCGGCGACCGTGGCGTGATCAGCGACCTCATAGGTTTGTTCAGCCTGGCCCACAATATCGCGGTGACCGGCAAAAAAGCGTACACGCACCGTGATCATGACGATTGCTCCGTATATGCTTGGGGGCCAGAACCTGTTGGGCGCAGCGCCTCGGTCTCAACCCGACGCCAGAAGGCGCTGAAGCGCCGCGGGGCTGCGCCACGCCAGTGTACCAGAGGCTGAGGTTGGTAGACAACAACCTTGAACTGACGACGCAACTGCTGAACATACCGATTGAAGCGAGGAGCGACGCTCGTGGTCACATGGATCTCGTCGGCGGCGTGGGTTAGACAAAACGTACGGATCGTCTCAACAACCTCACCCCGATAGACAAAGCCATTCCGGCCTTCAAGCGCCTCAAGCGCCGACTCATAGAGAAAAAAGAGCCGCTTGAAACTGAGGCGGGCCTGCTGCAAGAAAGGCTCATCAAAGACAAAGATCGCCGGTGCCTCAGGAAGGGCCAGCAGCGCCGGATCAACCGAACTGAGGCTATCGCCATGTAACCAGACAATTGCATTCGGCATAGACATCCTCACTCAGCAAAGAGGCGGACAGCGAGTTCTTCATAGCTTGCATCAAAGGGGCAACCCTCGCGAGCAAGGGGGCAGGTGGCGCAGTAGGCCCCGCCACTGAAGCGCTCGACATTCTCGCGGTTGAAGAAATAGGGCTTGTGGCTAAAGGTACTGGCAATCCATTGCCACGAGAGGCTATTCGAGGCAGGGTCGCCATCGAGCAAATGACGGTAGAAGAGCGCGGCTCCATCGCGCCAATCGATGCCGCGCCAATGTTGCAGATAGGCGGCGACCCACATCCGGGCGTGATTATGCATATAACCGTCGGTATAGAGCTCACGCAGCGCTGTATCAAGGCAGACCAACCCGGTCGCAGCCTGTTCGACATCGGCAGGCACACCTCGCTCACGGCGCAAGGACACTTTAGCCGGCTCAAGATCCTGGTGAACGGCCTCGCCTTTCTCGGCATACACGAGTTGCCAGAAGGCACGCCAGGCCAATTCATTGACAAACTTGGCGAGACCGGGGCCGGGCGCAAAACGAGTCACGAGGAAATCTCGCACCTCGGCGAGCCCAAGGATGCCGTGGCGAAGATAGGGTGAGAGCAAGGAGACGCCACGACGGACGACATCATTGCGAGTACGGGCATAGTCGCGGGGATCAAAGTCACGCAGACGACGGAGCGCGGCACGGCGCCCGCCAGGGGTAGGCGCAAGCTCAACTGGGCCTTCATAGAGGCCAGCGAGGGCTTCGGCAAGATAGGCAGCGCGTTCGGCACGCGTTGGCTGATCAGTTTGCAGACGCATCATAGTGGCAGGATACCATACTTCAAGGTTGGCGTAGTAATGGTGTTGCTGGGCCTGATCCGTGCGCCTCAGGGCTACCGAAATCAGGCCCAGCAAAGAGATGGCGCTGGTTCGCGAGCTGTTCCGCATCAAAGGGGCGCAAGGTCGCAATCAACGCAAGCAACTCGGCACGCGTAAAACCCGTCGCCTCAATGAGCATAAAGGCTGTTGGATCGACAAGGTTCGGCGGTATGGCAGCATTGGTTGCCTCGGCGTCACTGACAGGATCAGGGTCACGACGCAGTGCGACGCGATACCGCTGGTTGAGTCCGGGTTGCAGCGTAACTTGCCAGGGGCCCACCGTTACCTCGTCTTCACCGGTCGGCGTCTCGTCATAGCCAAAAAGCAGCATCAAACGCTGCGCTTCGCCGAGATAGATCAACGCAATAGGCATATCGATCAGATCCGTACCGGTCAACCATAACAAGAGCGCCCGATCCGCCGCTGGAGGCGAGGTCGGTAACCAGGGCGGCGTTGCGATCGTAAGCATACGGTCAGGATCGGTGACAATCCGTTCTAGAATCAAGGGCAAAGCGGGATCGGCACTTGCAAAACGCGGCGCTTCACTAAACTCACCAATGCCAGTCCATGCTCGTTCAATCGCAAAGGCGGCACGGATCTGCTCGGCATTGAGGATAAAGCCTTCATCCAGGAGTTTCCAGGTCACGCGACTCGTCTGGGTTCCACCAGCGGGGCCAAGCAACTCCGTCGCGCTCCGTAACAGGCCGTGTTGCAGATCAAAAGCCAGCAAAATGACCACCTGACGGGCACTCTCGGCATCATCGGCAGGCGGCAACCCAAGCGGGCTCGTGCCAGAAAAACTGACAATCTGCACCATCCGCCCGCCGTCCTGTTGCCTTCCAAGCAGGCGCAGATCAGGCGCAGTTTGGGCCTGACGTAGGTAATGAAGCGGAATCAACCACGGCCCAGTGAGGAGGCGCTCATCACGGGCACGCACCTGACCCGCCGCATCAACATCCTGATCAAGCAAGATCGGATATTCTTCACTCCATCCTGAAACCAAAGACCCATAGAGTGAAGGCACATAGGCTGAGTCAATGGCATAGGAGAGGCGGCGCGCCCCATCACCAATCTGAAGTTCATATGGTGCCCCGCCGTCGCGGTGGCTCAATTGCAAACGATGACGGGCCGGCAGGCGGGGATCAAGCCACATCTCGGCGCGCATAGGTGCCACGAGGGAGTCGCTGAAATACCAGAGCGTTTCGTAGCGCGCATACCAGACCCCATTTTGTTGTTGCGGGGTTGTATACCGTTCGATGGCCCGACTAATGAGAGCCTGAGCATCAACTGGCTCGCTTGCAGTACGCTCAACGACCTGCACTGGTTGGCGGAGAAAGCCAGGCAAGACCAGGATCGCAATGAGCACCAAGACACTGACGGGCACCAGCACCATCCGCGATGCACGCCAGTTGAAGGCATGGCGCTCTGTGGGTGGCGTCGCAATCCGCACAAGCTTGTGCGCCAGCGCATCGGGCAGCAACTGGTCACGCAGCGCCTCGCGGAGGGCTGCTTCGAGGGCAGGCAACAGCTTGCCCCAGGTCTGTTCAAACGTGCGGCAGAACGCACAGGTTGCGAGATGCCCGCGCACGGCCCCTGTCTGGCGTGAACCAACCGACGGATCAGCCAGCACCACCCGCACCGGCGCGCACAACTCACTACTGACCCGGTCAGTCAGCGACATCCCAGCGGCAGGCCCGAGCGCCCTTGCAGCAGCGATCAGGGCCTCGCGTGCTGCGGCTGGTTCCATCCCCAGCACCGTTGCAAGACGAGCGCCATCGTACCCACGCAACAGATAGAGCGTCAACACCATCCGTGCTTGCAATGGCTGACCAAGCAGACTCCGATAGAGGGGCGGCAGATCGACAGGCAAACGAAGCGGGCGCTGCTTTTGTGATCGGGCCTGCTCGCGGTCGGCCACGATCAGCACACGCGCCAGGAGCGCAGGCTCATCAACGGGCAGATCAGGCGGATCAGCCAGCAGATCCTTGATCAGCGCCTTGAGCAGCCTGGACGCCTGACGCTCATCGCCAGCCGCAACAAGGGCGACCTGATAGAGCGTAGACCCATAGAGCGCCAGCGTCTCTTCGATAAACTCAGCAGCGATAGCCATGATCAACGACTCAAGACTGCACCAGCGCGGTCAAAGCGGCGCCCCGAGCGAGCCCCTGGCACCGGTACCGAAGCCAGGATCTCATCGAGAATCGCCGAGGCAGTCACGCTCCGCACTCGTGCAGACGGACTAACAATCATACGATGGCCGAGGACCGGGCCGACCAGGGCCTTGACATCATCGGGCGAGACAAAATCGTGGCCGCGCATCGCTGCCCTAGCCTGGGCCGTACGATAGAGAGCCAGTGAACCACGGGCACTCGCCCCGAGATAAATATCATCGTGGTGACGAGTCGCCGTCACCACCGCGACAATATACTCCTCGATGAGATCATCAACATAGACCTCTTTCAACGCTTGTTGCAGCGCGATCAACTCATCAATTTCCGCCACAATGGGCAAGCTTTCAAGTGGATGCATCTGACGTTGGCGCTTTAAGATGGCAATTTCATCGAGCCGATCTGGATAGCCAAGATGGAGGCGGAGCAAAAACCGATCGAGTTGAGCCTCGGGCAACGGAAAAGTACCTTCATACTCAATCGGATTCTGGGTGGCAAGCACAATGAAGGGCGAAGGCAACGGATGCGTCTCACCATCCACCGTAATCTGGCGCTCCTCCATCGCTTCGAGCAGAGCGCTCTGCGTCTTGGGTGTCGCCCGATTAATCTCATCAGCAAGCACAATCTGGGCGAAGACCGGGCCGGGACGAAACTCAAAGTCGCGGCTTTGCTGGTTAAAAATAGACACACCCGTCACATCAGAAGGCAGCAGATCGGGTGTAAATTGGATACGCTTGAATGTCCCACCAATCGAGCGGGCAATACTCTTGGCGAGCACAGTTTTACCGGTACCGGGCACATCTTCGAGGAGCACGTGGCCCCGGCAGAGCAGCGCAACAAGCACCAGTTCAACAGCCTGCTGCTTGCCAATAATGACGCGCTCGACATTCTGAAAGATACGCTCGGCAAACTCCTTAATGATGACCATGTAGCCTCAAAATTCGCGAAACATCTTTACATAGGATGCACTGGGATCTTCATGCAGTATACCACAGTGCAATTGGCCCTGCGGGGTATGCGTTGTTAGGTCTATCGGCGGAGCGTCGTTCCCGCCCACGCGGGAACCCAGGACGGTCTTGCGCACGTGATCCGTCATTCCCGCGCACGCGAGAACCCAGGTCTGGGCCATCCCGCGCCAACTACGGCGTCGCAAGCACCACTGCGGCGGGGGACTCTATCAGAAACTATGCGCAGGGCAGGTGACACCGTTTGAGGAGAGCCGCCCGTGCCGTGGGCGTAAACACCTCGGCGAGCAAGGCAAAGGTCACCTTCGTGGGCTTGCGCGGGTGCATTGCTGGAAAAACACACCCCCTCGGCTACGGCGTACGAAGTCGGCCTGCACCAACTGGATCAGGCTACGAAAGCGGCCTTTGCGTCCCAGAAGCCAAGCCGTTTCCGGCTACGGCAGAAACTGCCGTAGGCGAGATGCCCGGGGCCTGCGGCCCCAAAGCCCTGGCCGTAGGCGGCTTACCTTGAAACAAGGACATCCCGCACAAGCGCCTCGGGCACATCATCGCGGATGACGACATGGCCGATAGCGGTGGGCAAGACCCAGCGCACCCGGCGAGCCTGGACTTTTTTGTCGCGGAGGGTGAGGGCGAGGATCGCCGAGGGATCAAGTTCAGGGGGCATGGTCGTAGCGAGACCGTAGGCACCGAGGACGTTTTGCTGGCGCTGGACGAGATCGGCGCTACAGAGCTTCATCGCAAGGGCAAGGCGGGCAGCGGCGTGCATACCAAGCGCCACAGCCTCGCCGTGCAGCAAGGTGCCATAGCCCATCAATGCTTCGACAGCGTGACCAATGGTATGGCCGTAGTTGAGGGTAATCCGTTCGCCCTGTTCGCGTTCGTCGCGGCTCACCACGCCAACCTTCACCGCCACGGCCCGCCGAATGATGGCGGTCAGGCGCATCGTCAGGTCGTCATCATCAGGCGTCCAGCAGCCTCCAGGTGCCGCCAGATTCCAGCCACGCTCAACAGCGAGCGCTTCGAGTTCAGCAAAGAGGCTGGCGTCGCTGATCACACCATGCTTGATCACTTCGGCCCAACCGGCACGCAATTCGCGGGGGGCAAGCGTTGCCAGGGTTGCTGTGTCGGCGAGCACAAGCTGTGGTTGATGAAAGGCTCCAATCAGATTTTTGCCAAGTGGGTGATTAATTCCGGTCTTGCCACCAACGGCGGCATCAACCATTGCCAGCAGCGTCGTCGGTAGCTGGATCACGGCAATGCCACGCAGCACACTGGCAGCGGCAAAACCGGCCAGATCGCCGATCACACCCCCGCCCAACGCCAGGATGGTATCACGCCGCTCGACGCCACCACTAATCAACCAATCGTAGAGCAAGCCCAGTTGCGCACTACTCTTGCTGGCCTCACCCGAGGGAACAGTAGTAAAATTCACGGTGAAGCCTGCCGCACGCAACATCGCCACCAGTGGCCTCCCATACGGGTGCGCCACAGCCTCATCACAAACCAGCCAGAGCGTCCCACGCAAACCGAGGTTCTTCAACCATTCAGGGAGAGTCGTCAGAGCCTGGGCTTCGACCAGCACCGGATAGCGGGCACGTTCCATCGTCACCATCAACGTCTCGGCAGCATTATCCATAGACTGTTCAACCAGCAGCTTTCTCTATCAAAAGGGACGGATGCTACGATACTCTTCATTGTACAATGAGTAGCATGATATGGCGCAGGTCCTTGAACATAACCTTCAGCCTCTGTTCCCGCAAGGAAACCTGCAGGTATACGCCGCCGCGATCCTTGGGCGAACAGAGCCGTGTCCCGGCGCACACCTCTGGCAGGTTTGAGG
The DNA here is from genome assembly GCF_002532075.1 of Candidatus Chloroploca asiatica. GTDB lineage: Bacteria > Chloroflexota > Chloroflexia > Chloroflexales > Chloroflexaceae > Chloroploca > Chloroploca asiatica. Next base: position 9,257 of record NZ_LYXE01000136.1, read on the forward strand.
GGTTAGATTTCGTTGCTTTCGGTCGGTACAAGCTAGCGACGCTAGCTTGTACCGACCGGAAGCAATCAGATTTGAGGGCGCAGCCCTCAAGCATACATGTTAGGGCACGAGCCCTGAAAAGGAACCTACCATGAGCACCACCACTGAGGTGATCGAGGTGAACATCTGTGGCATGGATTGTGCCGATTGTGCGGCGCATGTGCAGCATGCGCTGGCGGCCCTGCCGGGCGTGGAACATGCGACGGTGCTGCTATCGGCAGAGCGGGCGGTTATTCGTGGTGATCCGGCGCTGGTCACGTTGCCGGCGCTGCGAGCGGCGATTGAGGCTGCGGGGTATAGCGTGCCTGATCCCAAAGTTGCTGGTGAGCTAGGTTCTGTGAGTGGAACTGGGGCAACGCTGACACGCCAGGTCTTCACCATCTTTGGCCTGATCTTCGGTGCCGTGGTACTGATCGTGGTGGTGGGTGAATGGCTCGGTCTGCTTGAGGCCGTAACCGAAGTCGTACCCTTCTGGCTCGGAGCAAGCCTGGTACTCGTGGCTGGCTGGCCGGTCTTTGCCAATGTCGTTCGTGCGGCCTGGCGTCGCCAGATCATTGCCCATACGCTGATGACCGCCGGGGTTGTCGCGGCCCTCGCGGTTGGTCAGTGGGCGACGGCGGCTGTCGTGGTCTTTTTTATGCGCATCGGCGATTATGTCGAACATCTGACCGCTGAGCAAGCGCGTCGAGCGGTGCGCAAACTCAATGAACTGGCCCCACAGATGGCGCTTGTTGAACGCGAGGACGGAGAATATCAGGTTCCCGTAGCTGAGGTGCGGCCAGGAGAGACGGTCATTGTTCGCCCCGGAGGACAAATCCCGGTTGACGGTATGGTGGTGAGCGGTCAGGCACTGATCAATCAGGCCGCGATTACGGGCGAGTCGATGCCGGTCGAGGTAGGCCCTGGCGTGCAGGTCTATGCGGCGACGATTGCGCAACTCGGCAGCCTACGGGTGAAAGCACTGCACATCGGGGCAAACAGCACCTTTGGGCAGGTCATTCGGATGGTCGAAGAGGCCGAGGCAAACCGAGCGCATGTGCAGCGCCTGGCCGATCGTTTTGCGACCTGGTTTCTCCCGGTGGTGCTTGGCCTCGCCCTCCTGACGTTGCTCGTGCGACGTGATCCGCTGGCAACGGCAGCCGTCCTTGTTGTGGCCTGCTCGTGCTCGTTTGCCCTAGCGACCCCAGTCGCAATGCTTGCCTCGATCGGCAATGCCGCACGGCGCGGATTATTGATTAAAGGGGGCCGGTACATCGAATTGCTCGCCCGCGCCGATGTGCTGCTAGTAGATAAGACCGGTACGTTGACGATGGGGCGTCCGACGCTGACCCATATTGTGCCTTGCCACCCCGAATGGAACGAAAACGATCTGCTGACACTCGCCGCCACAGCCGAGCGCTATTCAGAACATCCGCTGGCCGAAGCGGTACGCGAAGCAGCACGTGAGCGCAACCTGCCCCTCGCAGCCCCAGACAATTTTAGCGTTGTGCCAGGAGTTGGGATCAAAGCAACGATCAACGGGCAAGAAGTGATGATCGGCAGTGCCCGTACCCTGGTTGGTGAACAGACGCTGACCCCAGAAGTGGTACGGCGTGAGGCTGAAGGCGGCAGCTTGCTCTACGTGACTGTGGACGGTGAATGCATTGGGGTGCTAGTCGCCACAGATACCGAACGGCCCGACGTGACGCGTGCGCTGACAACTTTACGGCACATGGGGCTGCACGAGATCGTCATGCTGACCGGCGATCGTGAAGCAACGGCAGCAGCTCTCGCCGAGCAGCTTGGCATTGCCTACCGTGCCCAGTTATTGCCTGAGGACAAACTCGCGCTGGTGCGCATGTATCAAGCACAGGGGCATACAGTCATCATGGTTGGTGACGGCATCAACGATGCCCCGGCGCTGGCACAGGCCGATATTGGGATCGCGATGGGCGTGACCGGGATTGACATCGCGATTGCAACCGCCCCGATCACCTTGATGCGAGACGATTGGGCATTGCTGCCCGAGTTGCTCGCCCTTTCACGACGGACGATGGGCATTGTCCGTGGTAACCTCGGGTTTACCGTAGCCTATAATCTGGTTGGCCTGAGCCTGGCGGCCCTGGGCTTCTTGCCGCCCATTGTTGCCGCCGCAGCCCAATCGTTACCTGATCTAGGCATCATGGCGAACTCGGCCCGGCTCCTCCACAAAGACTCAGCACATAGCGTTCATACGGCTGTTCAGGACGAATATCGACCGCACCCAGGGCCACAATCCGCCCATAGATAGCAACAACATACTCGCGACAGATTGCGATCGCCCGAGCCGCCTGAGCATCAGTCAGGCCGACCGCCAGCGTACAGTGGGGGATCCACGTCTCGGGGGCATAGTGGCTCCCCACTGACATACCAGTAGCAACAACCGCCTGGTAGAGCGTCTGTTGGATTTGCAAGAGGGCAAGGGTGGGTGTGGGGGCAAGAAAGACAATGCCATCACGTGCGAGGAAGGTTGCCGCCGTGGCAAAACTGATCTCGAACGGGGCAGTGGTGGCTGCGATTGCGCTAAGGAGGGGACGTAGCGTATAGGTATGCAACTGAGAACCGGCAAGAACCGTGACATGAGGACGCATGCCATACGCATCAAGCCGAGGCGTACCAAGCAAACGTGACAGCGTTGCCCACAAGTCACGGACCGCAGCCTCGGCGTGGCTATCCAAAAAAAGCTCGATAACACCTGTGTGCATCGCCTTGCATTTCAGTTGGTGGCATAGGGAACTTGCCGCTGTAGGCATATTATACCCGCCAGCGTCAACATCGGATAGTTGCAAAATGACAGGGATGCGCTACAATATGCACGTGATCAAAAATAAGTCACTCACTTGCTGAATGGGCGACGCAGATGCGTTCGGCCCAATTAGTGTTGATAGCCACTGTTATCCTTCATACGATCCAGACGTAACAGAACACGATGATCCTGGGCGCAGGATCATGGATCAGAGCGAGCAGAGACAACGAGAGCGCTATGCAGAAATCAGAGCCGTTGATCATCCAGCCGCGGGTACACCTGATTGCGGCGGGTACGAATTATGGACGTTTTGCGATTGAACCACTCGAACGGGGTCATGGCATCCCCCTGGGCAATGCATTGCGACGAGTTCTTTTTTCGTCGATCCCAGGGGCTGCCATCACGCGGATCAAACTGGGCGGGGTGATTCACGAATTTTCGACCATCCCAGGGGTCATTGAAGATGGCACGCAATTGGTCTTGAATGTCAAGGGCATCCGCCTGCGGTCATATTCTGAGCGTGCCGTCACGATGCAACTCGTCAAGCGCGGCCCTGGCCCAGTGTTTGCGAGTGATATTGATGCACCGAGCACCGTCGAGATTGTCAATCCTCAGCATTATCTCTGTACGATTGACGATGAGTCGATGCTTGAAATGCAGTTGACCGCTGAGCGCGGGCGTGGTACCAGCCTTGCCGATAATAATAGTGGTCTCAGTATTGGCGAAATTGCGATTGATGCGCTCTTCAATCCTGTACCACAGGTCAATTTTCTGGTTGAGCAGGTCGGGGAGAGCTTTGATACCGTCTATGACCGGTTGATTCTTGAGATCTGGACAGATGGCACCATCAAGCCCGGTGATGCGTTGGGGCATGCTGCACAGGTATTGACCCAGCATTTTGGGCGCATTGCGATCTTTGATCAACCTGAACCCTCGGCTGAAGTAGTCGCTCCTGTGGGCCGTGCGATCCCTGCTGATGTATATAATCGCACGATTGACGAACTAGGGTTGAGTACGCGTACGTATAATAGTCTGCGTCGTGCTGATATTACGACGATCGGGCGCCTGCTTGAACTTGATGACCGCGCCCTCCAGGGTATTCGCAATCTGGGGCCCAAGGGTGTCGAAGAGATTCGGCTGCGTCTCGCCGCCTTTGGCTACCTTGAGACTGGCGATCAGTTTGCCCTCGAAGGCAGCGAACACGAGGGACACGAGTTTTTGTCTGACCATACCGAACCATCAACAACCTCGTGAGTCATCATTCCCGATACGTTTAGCTAGATTTTCGCGGAGAGGATGCCATCCTCTCCGTCCCTTATGCACAGCATAACCAGGAAGCACACGACACCGTGTCACTCCTGTTTCCCTCACCAGTGCGTGCTACTACCTGCTCGTGTATACACATCGCAGTCTCGTACACTCCATCGTGTGCGTTTTGTCTGGTGTTGTCCAGATGAAAGGAGAAAGAGCGCCTATGCCAAGAGGATCAAAGAAGGGGGTTGCGCCTGACGAAAAGGAGGCCCAACTGCCAACGCCGCCTACCCAAGCTAGCGAACTGGCTGGTGGGCCAGAATTGGCGGCAACCACAGGCGGTAGTGGGGTGCTAGAGATTGGCCCCGAAGGGTTTGGTTTTTTACGAGGCCCGCGGCTACTGCCCGGTGGCAGCAATGATATCTATGTGGCTCAATCACAGATCCGGCGCTTTGCCTTGCGCACCGGCGATGTCATTGCGGGTCGTGTCCGGCCCCCACGTGAAGGGGAACGCTATCCGTCGTTGCTCTGGGTCGAGCATGTCAATGGTGTCTCGACCGAAGTAGCGCAACAGCGCCCGATCTTCGAACGACTCACCCCGATCCATCCACACGAACAACTGATGCTTGCGACGGAACCTCAGATTCTCTCAACGCGGTTAATCGATCTGATTGCCCCGATTGGGCGCGGTCAGCGCGGTTTGATTGTTGCCCAGCCCAAGGCCGGCAAGACAATGTTGCTCAAAGCCATTGCCAATGGGCTCACGGCTAACCATCCCGATTTGAGCTTGATTGTTCTCCTCGTCGGTGAACGCCCCGAAGAAGTAACTGATATGCGACGCTCGGTCAAGGGAGAGGTCATTGCGGCAACCTTTGATGAGCCGGTCGAGGATCATATTCGGGTCGCCGAGTTGACCCTCGAACGCGCCCGTCGCCAGGTTGAGCATAAACGCCACGTGGTCGTTTTGATGGACTCGCTCACCCGGCTTGCCCGAGCCTATAATATCGCGATGCCTTCGAGTGGGCGGACACTTTCGGGAGGAATTGACCCGGTCGCCCTCTATCCACCCAAACGCTTCTTTGGTTCGGCACGGGCGATCGAAGAGGGTGGCTCGTTGACGATCCTGGCGACCTGTCTGGTGGATACCGGAAGCAAAATGGATGATGTGATCTTTGAAGAATTCAAAGGCACCGGTAATATGGAACTTAATCTCGACCGGAAGCTGGCCGAGAAGCGCATTTTCCCTGCGATTGATATCAATCGTTCGGGCACGCGCCGCGAAGAGTTGCTGCTCGATCTGACCACGCTGCGTCAGACCTACGCACTGCGCCGGATGGTGAGCATGATGGGCGACAATGATGGCACCGAGTTGATGCTCACCCGCATGGCGAAAACGACCTCGAATGCCGATTTTCTTGCCACCCTCGGCAAACGCGATTAGCGACGTCTACGATTTCATGTTATGGTGAGAAAACCCTTTCCAGTATGCTCTGGCTTGATCCTGTGTCTCCTGATGAGCCTGATCCTGGGTGCGTGTGGTCTGGTACCTGCGTCCGGCGCTCTTCCTATGCCAACTGAACCGCCTCGGTCCACCGCCGCCGTCTTGCCAAAACATAGCCTGCCCGCGGCTGAGTCAGTCGTGCAGGTACCAACGGCGACCGAGCGACCCACGGTAACACCAGTGCCCACAACGGTGCCGCCAACGCCAACGGCGACACCCCAACCCGACCTACGTCCTGTCGTAGGCTTGCAAGTTGGGCATTGGAAGATCGAAGATCATCCTGATGAGCAGGCTGCCCTGCGCAGGTTTTCTGGGGCCTATTACCGCGGCTACGATGAGTGGGAAGTTAATTTTGTGATCGCCGAGTTGACCCGCGATCAGCTTGAGGCTGAAGGGGTCGTTGTCGAGTTGCTACCTGCAACCGTACCAATTGGTTATGAGGCTGATGTCTTTGTGAGTATCCACGTTGATGGAGTGACCGGGGCGCAGGCGGCGACACGACGGGGCTGGAAGGTGGCGACGCCCTTCCGGGCTTCTCTTGCCTCGCAACGCCTTGAAGCGGCCATTGCGACAACATATCCTGCGGCCACAGGCTTGCCGGCTGATCCGCTTGGGCCATCGTATGATATGCGGGCCTACTATGCCTTTGCCTATTATCGCTACTGGCACAGCCTTGCCCCGACAACGCCAGCCGTTTTGTTGGAAGCAGGGTTTATGACCCATCCTGATGACCGGGTGCTGATCTTTCAGCAACCCGAACGGATGGCAACAGGTCTAGCCAAGGGCATTCTGGCATACCTAGAGGCGTACCACCCGGCAGATCCTGATGCTCGGGCCTCGATTGGGCTAGCCATGCTGCGGCCGATCGCCGCCGATACGCCCATCTTCCCGCGCGCTGACGAACGCCAGACGCCGCTTCTGCGGGTTGGCCCTGCGCAGCCACTCGTCCAAGTTGCCCAAAGCCGCGAAGCTGACTGGTATCTCGTCTTTACGCACGGGGGATCATGGGATCTCGGCTGGATCAGATCTAGTGCCGTCCGCGACACGGGCGAACCACTTGAACCACCCCACCCGCGCCCGTAAGACACAGCATGTAACATCATATTTTACACATAAAAAACAGCCAGCTTTGCTGGCTGTTTTTTATGTGTAAAATATAAGCTTACGCACGAGCCGCGTCGTACAACTCGGCAACCTTCGCCCAGTTCACCACATTCCACCAGGCATCAACATAGCCGGCACGCTTGTACTGATACTTCAGGTAATAGGCGTGCTCCCAGACATCCAGGCCAAGGATCGCCTTCTTGCCCTCCATCACCGGCGTATCCTGATTGGGCGTGCTCGTAATCGCAACCGTACCATCAGGATTGACAACCAACCAGGCCCAGCCAGAGCCAAAACGACCAATGGCAGCCGCCTTGAACTTCTCTTTGAACTCAGCAAAGCTACCAAACGCTGCCGCAATTGCGGTACCAAGCGCACCGGTCGGCTCACCACCAGCATTTGGCCCCATCGTCTCCCAGAAGAGCGCATGGTTCCAGTGGCCACCGCCATTGTTGCGTACCACCATACGAATAGCCTCGGGCAGCGCATCGAGGTCGCCAATTAACGCTTCCAGGCTCTTATCCTGCAGATCAGGATAATTAGCGAGCGCATTGTTCAAATTAGTGACATACGTATTGTGGTGATTATCGTGGTGAAAATGCATCGTCGCCTCATCAATGTGAGGCTCAAGTGCAGTATAGGCGTAGGGCAAGGCGGGCAATTCGAATGGCATAGATTCATTCCTTTTGATATTCAGAAGACATTACACAGGGATACGATAGCGGCAGCAATGCTGACCGCAGGCAATGGAACTTTCACGGACAAGCGGCGCACCAAGCAGGGCCTCGTAGAGGCGTTCTTCCTGAAGACAGATCTGGTTGTATTTGCGCGCCACACAATCAATCGGGCAATTGTACTCGGTCAACACGAAGGAACCATCTTCTTCTTCGACCCACTCGCACATATAGCCCTGCGCAGCAAGCAGCTTGGCTAACGTCTCGACCTTCTCACGCCGATTCTTATCAGCAAGGTGTGGGCCAAACTCGTGCAACATCCTTTCGTGCCGTTGTTCGAGCACTTCTTCGAGCACCATCGCGCCACCGATATGTTCAAGATAGTGCAACAGATCAAGCACCAGACGGTCGTACTGTTTGGGAAAGCGCGCTTCGGCTTCGGGTGTCAGCACATAGAGATTAGAAGGCCGCCCGATCTGACGACGCAAGCCCGAGACAGAGACAAGCTTGTCGCGCTCGAGAATGGCAAGGTGCTGGCGGATGCCAACTGCGCCGATACCCAGGTGTTCGCTCAACTCCAGCGCAGTCATCTCACCATAACGACGCAACAACTGGAGAATGCTTCGTCGTGTAGAACCCTGCTCTTTTCGCTCAGTCGTGATGGTGTCCATTGCTCTACGGCTTTCATGCTGATGCACTGTCGCTGAAACGTGACTGGCATCGCATACCATGCATTACGAAACCTATAACGAGTATAACATTGTCATTTTGGCACTGTCAAGGTTGAGGAGCGCAGCGAAACTTGCCGCATAAGGATGGGGTTTGTATAATGAACGCGATGGATAACGATCAACCAAACTCCCCTCCACATACCTCTCGGCTAGCAGGTTCAATACCTGTCTGGCTGTCGCGCCTTTTGCTGTTGCTCATTTTGTTGCTGGGAGCCTATTTTCGCACCCTTAGCCTCACCGATTGGGATGCGGGCACCGGGCAGCATCCTGATGAACGCTTTTTTGCCGATGTTACGTCCAATGTCCGGTTGCCTGCGAGTCTCGGTGAGCTCTATGATTCATCGCGGTCGCCGCTGAATCCGCGGAATAATGATCGCTTTCCGTTTTTTGCCTATGGCCCCCTGCCGGTCTGGATGGCCCGCACGGCTGCCGTTGCGCTGACACCCGACACACGTCCTGATGGAACACCCAATTTTCCGGCGCAAGTGCCGAGTATCAATGGGCCACCTCGTGCTGGCCTTGATCCAACGCGACCACAAGAACGCCGCACCGATCTCGGCCCTCTCGTTGATAATCCCGAAGCAAGCTTTGTTCGCCTGACGCCGCTGATTGCCCTGGTCAACCCCGAGGGGCGCAATCTGACGATGTATGGCGACATCCAGAAGGTTGGGCGGAGCCTCGCGGTGCTTTTTGATCTCGGGTCGTTGCTCTTGATCTATTTGATCGGGCGGCGTCTCTTTGGGGTGCGTGTGGGTCTACTCGCGGCTTTGCTTGGCGCGATGGCCGTGATGCCGATCCAGCAGTCCCATTTTTTTGTTGATCCGATCTTTTCGACCTTCTTTGCGCTGTTGAGTATCTATTGGATTGTAAGGATGGCGCAGGGTGGTGGCCCGCTCGTAGCAATGCTCGTGGGCTTCAGTATCGGCGCGGCAATGGCCAACCGCATTACGATGGCAACCCTGGGGGGCCTGGCGATCGTCGCTGCACTGATTTCCGCAGCACGTTTTGTGCAGACGCAACGTAGCCAGGCGGGTCAAGCCACGTATCTCCCGTCACTTGTGTGGCCTCTGCTGGCACGCTTCTGGCGGCGCGACTTTCCGTTGCTGGTGTTCGCCGGGGCAATGACGCTGCTTAGTTTTCGGACGCTCTCGCCCGATGCGTTTACCGGGTCGCGCCCCGATTCGCCGGTGGTGGTGAGTGACGGGCACGGCGGCGCGGGGTTGCTGCAGGGGGCCGGGTTCCTTGATGTGCGCCTTGAGCCGCGCTTTCTGTCGGGGCTCAGCAGTGTGAGTGGCCTCGTCAGCGGCGAGGTTGATTTTCCACCGTCGCAACAGTGGGTCGCCCGTACAGCGTACCTCTTTCCCTGGAGCAATATGGTGCTCTGGGGGATGGGGCCAGCGCTGGGGTTGGCAGCCTGGGGCGGCTGGCTCGCCTTTGGACTTGGCGGGCTACGTCGGGTGCTCTGGCCGGGCCGTGACGATCCGTTGGTCAGTGCCGCCTGGGTGCCGTTTGCCTGGGTCACCTTCTATTTTCTCTGGCAGGGTGGGCAGTTTGTCATTACGCTGCGCTACCTCTTGCCGATCTATGGGCCGCTGATCATCTTTGGCGCCTGGGGACTCGTGGGCCTGTGGTCGTGGCGGCGCACACCACCCACGCTACCCCGCATTCCCGTGGCGCTGCCACGCCAGGCGCCACCTGTGCTGCTCTTTTCCGTCATCATGCTCACGCTGGGTTGGGCCTATGCGTTTACCCGCATCTATACCCAACCCCACTCGCGGGTGATGGCGGCCCGTTGGCTCGCCGATCATGCGCCCCCTGGTTCGTATGTGATGTCGGAAACCTGGGATGATGGGTTGCCCCTCCAGGTCACGCGGGCTTCGTGGGGCCAGACCTTTCAGGGCATTTCGTCGGCCCCCTACGCCGAAGATGAGTTGCGCAAATATGTCGGCGGCCTCGGCGGCGATGGGCGCTTCGAGCCAGGCCTGCTTGATCAACTCGATCAGGCCGACTATATTACGCTGACCAGCAATCGCGTCTATGATAGTACGTCGCGGCTGCGGATGCGCTACCCCGCGCTGATGCGCTACTATCAAGCGCTCTTCAATGGCGAACTTGGCTTTCGCCTCGTCGCTGAAGTCACGTCCTACCCACGGATCATGGGGATCGAAATCCCTGACCAGGCCGCCGAAGAGGCGTTTCATGTCTATGACCATCCCAGGGTACTGATTTTTGCCAAGACGCCGGCCTATTCACGGCAGCGCGCCGAAGCTTTGCTGATCAACGAGGTGCTCTGGGGTGAGGTCTACAAGTCGTCGGTACGGGTGGCCGACCGCAATGTGACGGCATTGCGCTTGACTGATGCGCAGTGGCCGCGCTATGCCGCCGGTGGTACCTGGGCCGAGTTCTTTCAGCGACCGGCGTTGCTCACAGCGCTTGCGCCGCTCTTCTGGGTCATCATCTTGCAACTGCTCGGGTTGGCGACCTTTGCGCTCGGCTTCCGCTGGCTGCGCTGGCTGCCTGATCACGGGTATAGTCTGGCAAAGATCGTCGGCTTGCTGCTCGTGGCCTATGCAGCCTGGTTGATGGGGAGCCTGGGCAATCGTCCTGGCATCCCCGGGCGTGGTGCCGAAGAAGCCCTGGGCTGGGGACCCTTTCCGCTCGCCTTTGCCCCAACGACGCTCTGGCTCGTTGCGCTGCCGCTGCTAGTCGCCGGGGCGCTGTCAGCCTGGTTCAATCGGGCGAGCCTGGCCGACGTCTGGCGAACCCGCCGGAGCGCCATCCTTGGGGCCGAACTGGTCTTCGTGAGTTTTTTGCTGCTCGGCTTGCTCTTGCGTTGGTTCAACCCCGACCTGTGGCACTACGCCCGCGGCGGCGAAAAGCCAATGGATTTTGCCTACTTCAATGCGGTACTCAAGAGTGCAGCTTTTCCACCGTATGATCCCTGGCACGCCGGCGGGACGATCAACTACTACTATTTTGGCTTTGTCCTTGTTGGTACACTGACCCACCTGAGTGGCGTGGTGCCGAGCATTGCCTACAATCTGGCCGTGGCGACGATCTTCGCGCTCACGGCTGTCGGGGCCTGGGGGCTTGTCTATAACGTCCTGGCCCAACCCGTCGCGTCGTCAGAGCACGATCTGGCGAAGACCGGGGAGCGACGCGCCCTCGTCGCGGCCCTGCTTGCCCCGATCTTGCTGCTCGTCCCGGGAAATCTCGCCCAGGCGCTCTGGTATCTCAATGGTTACGCCACTGAGCAGGCGACCAGGGGGCGCGGCGAATGGGCCTACTGGGACGCGACACGCATTGTTGAGGGCACCGTCAACGAGTTTCCTTTTTTCACTTTTCTCTTTGGCGACCTGCATGCTCATATGCTTGTGATGCCATTGAGCCTGGCGCTGCTCGGGCTCGCGGTGGCGTATCTGTTGATACTGCCGCGTGTGCAGGTCGTGACGAGCAAGCCTGTTTGGCGCGATCTTGGGGGCGTGGTTGGCCTAGTGATACTGATGGGCCTGTTGGCCGGGGTCATCAGGGCAACGAACACCTGGGATTATCCCTCGTTTGTCGGGTTGGCGGGCTTGATCATGGCGGGGGCGGGCTGGCGGGCGAGTCGCGCTCAGTTGCGTGGCGAGCAGGCACGGTGGCTCTGGGCCCTGATCTGGGTTGCAGTGCCGCCGTTGGTGATGGTCTTGATCGGCAATCTTTTGATCGTGCCCTTCACCTCGAATTTTGCCACTGAATCTTCTGGGGTCGCCCTGTGGCGCGATGATCGTCACATCAGCCTGCTGCTGCAGGTCGCACTCGCGCAGCGCACGACGCTCGGCGAATTCTTGTTGCTCTATGGACACTGGCTGGTCGTGGCGCTCGTGGCTAGCGCGATGCTAGCGCGGCGCTGGCTCAAACCTGTGCCGCTTGCCGTGAGCGCAGGGGTGCTTGTTGTCGTGATGGTCAGCCTCGGCTTGCCGGCGATCCTTTTGCTCGGGCCACTGGTTGGCGTGGGCATCTGGATGCTCTGGCGGATACGCCGGGCGCCCTACGATCTCGTGCTACCGGTGCTCTGGCTGGTTGCCGCGCTCGGACTTAGCGTACTCGTCGAGATCGTGGTGGTCAAGGGCGATGTCGGGCGGATGAATACCGTCTTCAAGTTTGGCCTGCACACCTGGATGCTCTTTGCGCTTGGCGTAGCGGCGCTCTTGCCGCGTCTCTGGGCACCTGGGCGCAAGGCGAACCGCGCAACGGCGTTGCTCCGAGGCACCTTCGTGGTGCTCGGCGCAGCAGCCCTGGTCTATCCGCTGACGGCGACGCCAGCACGGATCGGCGATCGCTGGAACCCCGAAGCCCCCCGTGGACTCGACGGCGCAGCGTTTATGCAGTGGATCAGCGCCGAGCGCCACGGCAACGCCTTTGCCCTCAACGAAGACGCGGCAGCCATTGCCTGGCTCCAGGCGCATGTCACCGGAACGCCGGTGATCCTTGAGGCGCATCAACCCTCGTATCAGTGGGCCGGGCGCGTCGCAACCTTCACCGGTCTCCCTACGATCCTCGGCTGGGAATGGCACCAAATTCAGCAACGCAATGCGGTCAATGCGAATACGGCGATTGCCTTCCGCCAGCAAACGATCGAGACGATCTACACGACCACAGACGTGCCCATAGCGCTCGAACTTCTCCGTGGCTACGGCGTCAGCTATGTCTATGTGGGCAGCGTCGAACGCGAATACTACAGCGCCGAAGGCCTGGCGAAATTTGATAGTCTGACGAGCTCCGGTGAACTGGAGCGGGTCTTTGCCGAAGGCCAGACGGCGATCTATCGCATGGTGAGTCCTGGTACACCGCAGATGCTGACGAGCGACCGTGTGCTGGATCCTCCGGTGATGGATCTTACCCCGCCACTACTACTGGACACCCCGGTCAACCAGTTACCTGCGGTTGATGAATTTGCCTGGAACCCCTTCGTCCGCGAGAGCTCGATTGCCTCGTTGTTGCTCTGGATCGTGGTCTTCTATGGCGTAGCGCTGATCGGTCTTCCCACGGCGGTGATCATCTTTGGGCACTGGCGCGACGGCGGGGTTGTCTGGGCACGCGTGCTCGGCTTGCTCTTGCTTGGGTACGCCATCTGGCTACCGACCAGCCTGGGGCTATGGTCCTATAATTATCAGGGCGTCCTTGGCGGCCTGATCCTTGTCGCCGGCCTCAATCTAGGCTTGCTCGGGTGGCTTGGGCGGGGCGCTGAAGCATCGCTGAGCGGTCGCATCAGGGCAGGGCTACGGCATCTACTGGCGAGCCTGCAAACAAAGCGCCGCGGTATCTTCTGGAGCGAAGGAATTTTTCTGGGGGGCCTACTGGCGCTAGCGCTGGTACGTGCGTTCAACCCCGATCTCTGGCATCCCATCTGGGGCGGTGAGAAACCGATGGAAGCCGGCTTTCTCTATGCGATCTTACGCAGCCCGGTGATGCCGCCGTTCGATCCGTTTTTCAGTGATGGGTATATCAATTATTACTATTACGGCTTCTACCTGCTCTCGCTGCCCATCAAGCTCACCGGCACGGCCCCGGCGATTGGCTTCAACCTGGCGGTCGCGACGCTCTTTGCGTTGACCGTAGCGGGAGCCTTTGCCATCGTGTCCGAGTTGACGGGGCGGGTGCGCTACGGATGGCTGGCCGTAGCACTGGTCGGCATCCTGGGCAACCTGGCGAGCTTCTTTGCGACAGGCTGGTCACGGGGCGCAGCGGCGGTGTGGCAGGTCTTCCGTGGTGGCAGCCTATCTACCTTCGGGGAGCGCCTGGGCGATTGGTACATCGGGCCGAGCCGGGTGATCCCCAATACCATCAACGAATTCCCTGCGTTTACCTTTCTCTTCGCCGATCTGCATCCCCATATGATCGCGCTGCCGATTGCGTTGTTGCTGGTGGCGTGTGCCTTTGAGTTGAGCCGGTCTCGCCCTGGACTCCCTGCGGCAGAACGCTTGCCGCAAGCCCCGCGGCTGGCGTGGTACACGACGCTGGTGGTAAGCGCGTTGAGCCTGGGCACGCTGGCGGTGACGAATGCATGGGACGTGCCAATCTATGCGCTGCTGCTTGGTCTGGCGCTGCTCGGTGGCGCGTGGCGCTCGGTGGGGCGGGGAGAACGCGGCATGCCGTGGGCAGCGCTGGGTCAGGCGCTGCTCGTCGCGGTGCTGGTCAGCGTAGGCGGCTTGCTGCTCTATGCACCGTTCTTCGACCACTACTGGGCACCCGTTGGCGGAATAGGGGTGGTGGAATGGGCTGATGGCACGCAGATCCGCGACTACCTGGTGATCTACGGCTTCTTTATGGCGACCCTGATCCCCGTCTTGCTCGGTGGCTTGCAACGAGTCTGGGGGCAACACCGGGTCGCCGGTGATCGCCCGGTGGTGACAGCCCTTGGCATCAGTCAACGCCTCTCGATCGGCATCTCAGCCAACTCGCTTGTCTATCTGGTGGGCCTGTTGCTGCTCATTGCGGCCCTTGTGCCACCGCTGGGATTGCGCGCAGCACTGGCATTGCTCTTGCTCATTGGACTCTTGCTACTTGGGCAGCGCCGGCTCACCAGCGCAACCTGGTACGGCTTTGGGTTGGCCTGGGTGGGCCTGGCCGTCTCGCTTGGCGTCGAACTGGTCTATATTCGCGATCACCTCGCCGGGGGCGATTGGTATCGCATGAATACGGTCTTTAAGTTCGGGTTTCAGGTCTGGATCTTGCTTGCGCTCGCAACCGCGATCAGCCTGCCCAACCTGTTGCGGGCGTTGCGGCGCCTAGGCGGCAGACCAGCACAGACGGCGGCGCTGACGGTGCTGGGGCTCTTGCTGGCCATGATGGCGGTCTACCCGCTGGCCGGCATTCCCTCGCGCATTGCCAACCGTTTTGAAGTGCAGACGGGGCTAACGCTTGATGGCAGCGCCTTTTTGGCGCAGGCCGGATTTGGCTATAGTTGCGCTGCATTTGGCGGCTGTGCCCCTGGGATGAACGAGGCCTTTATTGATCTCCGTGGTGACGCCGAAGCGATTGACTGGCTGAACAAAGAGATCAGTGGCACACCGATCGTCGTGCAATCAAACCTCTCTTTCTACCGAGGCTATGGCATTCGCATCGCCGCCAATACAGGCCTGCCGACTGTCGTCAGTGCCTTGCATGTCAACGAGCAGCGTGATCCACAGGTTGCCGCACGGCGCGATGCCGACGTCGAGCGCTTTTACAAAAGCCCCGATGTCGAAGAGGCGTTACGCTTCCTGGCGCGCTACAATGTCGACTATGTCTATGTGGGCGGGGTCGAGCACGCGATCTATTCTGCCGAAGGGCTCAGCAAATTCAAACAGATGGCGGGCATCTACCTCGACCCGGTCTTTGCCACCTCAGCCGTGCAGATCTATGCGGTACGGGGTGTGCCCTCAAGCTATGCGCGCCCCGAGGCCGCAGTTGGCAGCAGTGGTAGCACCAATCGCCCTGGGATGCCAATCGCAGCGCCTGCGGCTGATCTGGCCGAGCTTGAAGCAGCGCACCGCGCCAACCCAACCGACGGCCCCATCGCGTTTGGCCTTGCCGAGCGCTACCGCAATCTGGGGCGGCTCGATGAAGCTGCGCGCATTCTCGAGGCACCCGCGCTGGCGAATCCTGATGATATTGGCGTGCTGCACCTCTGGGGCGATATCCTGGCGGACGCCGGGCGCTACCGCGAGGCCGAAGAGGCCTACCTGCGGGCGGCTCGCCGTCAACCAACCAGCGGCAACTGGAACAAGCTCGGGGCGGCCCTGTTGAGCTGGGGCGAGTTTGACAAGGCCGAGATCGCGTTGAGCCAGGCGGTGGCGGCAAACCCAAATGAGCCTGAACCCTATTTTCGCCTCGGCCAACTCTTTCGCGAAATCGGCGACCGCGACCGCGCCCGGGCCATGCTTGAAACCTATCTCCAACTCGCGCCCGATGGCCCCTGGGCCGCCGAAGCGCGCCAGTTATTGCAGGTTGAGTGACCGTGCTAGACGTTCTTATCTGGTGGATCACAATTCAATTGATCGGTCTGGTTGGTCTGCCGATCACCGGAAGTATATTCCGAGCGCTGCCTGATCGTGGCTATGCCTATGCCAAAGCCTTCGGTCTGCTGCTGGTCGGCTATGTCGCGTGGCTCTTGGCGATGCTGGGCCTGGCCCAATTTGGCAGGCCCGTGCTGATCGTTGCGGCGCTCGGTGTTGCCATCGCGGGCATCTGGCTTCACGGGGGCGTGCGTGCAGCATTGGAACGAGCCAGAGGCTTTTTCGCAACGCGTTGGCAGGCAGTGCTCGCTTCTGAGGCCATCTTTCTTGGCGCACTGCTGGCGACGGTCTGGATGCGGATGCACGACCCGACGCCCTTTGGCACCGAGCGTCCGATGGATTTCGCTTTCTTTAACGCGATGCTACAGAGTGGCGGTTTCCCGCCGGTTGATCCGTGGCTGGCTGGGTTTAGCATCAACTACTACTACTTTGGCTATCTGTTGATGGCCGCGATGGCCGCGCTGACCGGCCTCGCACCCGGGGTTGCGTATAATCTAGCGCTAGCCCTGATTGTGGCGTTGACAGCCCAGGGCGTCGCCGGTACCATCGCCAACCTGATCATCCTGGCGCATCCAGATGCGCAAGACGAGGGGCCTCGCCGCAGATGGCCGCGCCTGGCAGCGCGGATCGTCTTTCCGCTACTCGGCGTGATCTTTGTCTTGTTGGCAGGCAACCAGGCCGGGGCGGTGCAGGTGCTGCTCGGTGACGAACGCACGGTCGCCCTCGACAGTCGACAACTCGTCTCGGCATTTGGTCAGGCCCTCGGCAGCAACGACGAAATCGTGCTCCCCTCGACAGTGACGACCAACGAATTTGGCACCATTGATCGCTGGCAACGCAACGACAAACTCGCTGACTTCAACTGGTGGTGGCCGTCGCGAGCGCTCTGGGACGAGTATGGCGACGCGGGAGGCGTACGGCGCTACAATATCACCGAGTTTCCCTTCTTTAGCTTTCGGCTCGGCGATATGCACCCGCATGTCATGGCGCTGCCCTTTGGCGTGCTGGCAACTGCGCTCGCCCTGGCAACCCTGTTGCGCCCCGGTTTACCAGGCAACACTCGTGGTGACCTGGGCCTGCTCGCGCTCAGCGGCCTGATCCTCGGCAGCCTCTACACCATCAATAGCTGGGATCTCCCGGCCTATCTGTTGCTCTACGCTGGCGCGATAACGCTGGTGGCCCGACGGCAACCGGGGCCGCTGCCGTGGCTGGCGCTGGGACGCACCTTGTTCATCGTGAATTTCGGTGCGTATCTGCTCTTTCTCCCGTTTCATCTGACGCTGCAACCCCTGGTTGGCAGTGCGGCACCGCTCATTGATGTGCCCGTGCTTGGCCGCCTTACCAGCATCATTGCACCCTACACCGCCGGGCGCAGCGGTCTCCACGCCTTCATCATCAGCTTCGGGCTCTTTGCCTTGCCGATACTTGTTTTTCTGTATCAGCGTACATTGGCGTGCCAAAAAGAGCCACCGGCTGAAGCCAACGCGCTCCCATTGCTGCGGCTGCTCTTCTGGCTACCGCTGATCTTAGTGCCCATCGGGCTCATTGCCCATTTTCCGTTGCTCCCCCTGGGCGGGCTGGCCGTACTGGCAATGTGGGCCGCAATGCAGCAAACCCACCGCCCCGCCGCGAGCTTCGCACTCCTGGTGACGGCTCTCGGTTGCGCGATCATCTTTGGCACCGAAATCATCTTTATCCGCGATGTCTTTGGCAACCGGATGAACACCATCTTCAAATTCTACTACCAAGTCTGGCTACTCTGGGGAACCCTGGCCCCGTTTGCCCTCTGGTGGATCATACACGAGGCACGCGGAACCCGCCGTGTTGTCGCCTGGACAACGGCGGGCCTCACCGGGGTCCTGCTTGCCGGGGCACTGGTCTACCCGGCACTGAGCCTGCGCGACCTGGGGCGCGGCCCACTGATCGGGCTCGAAGGACGCACCCCACGTGAACAGAGCGAGGCCGGCTTGGCCTCGATCCGCTGGTTGCGCCAGCAAGCGCCGCCGGGCAGTGTCGTGCTCGAAGCAGCGGCGGTCGAAGATTTGGCAGCGCAGCGCTGTGGCGGCTCATACGACGTGCGCAGCGAAGGCTGGGGCGGAGTCGCGTCGACCACCGGGCATCCGACGGTTCTGGGCTGGGTTGGGCATCAGCAGCAATGGCGTGGGGGCGATCCGGTTGCCATGGCCGAGTTAGGGCCGCGCTGTGTTGATGTGGATACGATTTTTCGCACCACCGACACCGCCACGGCCCGCGACCTGCTCACCCGCTACCAGGTCACCCACGTCTACCTCGGAGCGCTCGAGCGCCGCCTCTACCCCCCCGAGAGCCTGGCCAAATTTGAACTGCTTGGGGAAGCAGTCTTTCAGCAAGACGAGGTCAGCATCTACCAGATCCGCTAGAGCGCTTACACCTCGCCATACAACTCGAGCAACTCACGCCACTCGCCGGTCAACTCCTCGCGTCGGGCGGCATAATAAAAATGCACCTCGCCCTGTTCATCGACAAAGACAAGATCGACCTGACTACGCATCGGGCGAAGGTAGCCAAGATTGCCCCACCAGCGGATCTTCTCTTCATCGAGGGGCAAATCCTGCTGATACATCCGTGCGGCATACTCGCGCACCGTACCGGGTTCAATATCCTGCAGGCGCCAGGGCACGCCACTGACATCGCCGGTACGCAGATTGCGAAAGACATACTGCCACTCACCATCTTCGCTGCGCGTCGCACTGATGACCTCAATCCCGGTACGCGGGCGAGCGACGCGAATCAAACCGAGCCACGCATCAGTCAACTTCTCAAGCGGCACACCCGGATAACTCTGCTGACCGGTGCCGTCCTTATCTTTCATCATCAAGTCAAAACTCGGCTGCCCATGGGCATCGCGATGAATGCCGGCCAGACCGCCGCGACCCTTCCAGCGGATACGGCGTTCGGCCCAGATATCGGGTTCAAAGAGCGCAGTGCTATCAGTGAAAAGGGGTTCATCACCCACCACAAGTTGTTGCGGAGCATCATCAGCGGGATCAAAGGCCTGCGTCTCTTGCTCAATCGGCTCACCAGTGCGTTCCGAAAGCAACGCCATCCAGCCATCACTGAGGCCCCAATCGCTCACCCCAAAGAAGACATGGTCAATCACGCCATTGGCATCGCGATGCACCAGATCATACTTAGTACGGCTGCCCTGACGATACGCCCGCCAGAGCCCGAGCCGCCCCCGCCAGCGCACCTGGCTCTGCAGATCAACGCGACCATCGCGCAGATCTTCGTGGCGACTGATCGCATACGCCCAGAGGCCCTGAGCGCGGTCGCGGGTCACCCCGGCGGTGGTGCGCAAATCACGCACCTCATAGAGCCACACGCCGGCCCGTTTCTGGCACGTGACAATCTCAACGCCCGAGCGGGGCAGATCGAGATCCTGTCCATTATCGAGGGGGGACGAAGCGCCTTCAGCGAGCGCACGTCGGCAGAGTTGAATAATCTCACTGCGATCGGCGATCGTCGTCTCGCCATCACGACGCACATAGATCGTGCCATTCAGCCCGACATAAGGAGGAGGCTCGCTCGCCTTCACTTCGACGCGCATAACATCCTGGCCCTCGTAGCTCATCAACTCAAACGACAGATACGGATTTGGGGACACCTGTTCGGCAATGCTCTTGCGGAGCATCTCGCTCACATAATCGGGGCGAGCCACGCCAAGCACCTTGCCTCCGGGCTCGCAGCCAAGCACAAGCACACCGCCACCGGCATTCGCCAGGGCCGCCACATCAGTCCAGAGCAAGGCTACCGTCGAAGGATCATCACCGATAGCCCGCAACACCTGGCGTTCGGTGGAACCACCGAAGCGCACCGCATCAACCGCCCATTGCTTCTGGTCACGCTTGGGCACGCGCACGCGATCAAAATCCAGGCTCGCAAAGAGGTTACGCAGCGCCTCAAAGCTATTATTGGGCAAGAGCAACTCGATATAGCGGTCGCCAATGCCGTGTTTATGCACCACCTGCCCATCGCTCTGGGGCAAACGGCGCAGGCGGTGGGCATCGCTCCCCTGAATGCAAAACATCCGCCGGTCGTAGTGTTCTGTTTTGCCATTGTAAAAGCCTGGCGACGTGAACTTCTCGTGATCAGTATAAAAATTAACAAACTCGAGGGCATGCAAATGCAGACTCTGCGAGACCGCAATCCGCGACTGCCCACTCGTGCCCATGCGCAACGTCTCAGTCACCACGCCATTGGGCCCATTGATATGGGGGGCAATGACAATCCCGCCTGCCCGCGCAATAATCTCGTAGGCATCGGTCACATGGCGGGTATTCGAAATCCCACAGACGCCCCCCTTCAGCTGTTCAGCCGGAACACCGAGTTGCAAAAGCGTCGTCTCGATCAGGCTAATCGGGCGATTCGGGGGAAAGATGCCCAGCACATGCGCCCCAAAGTGGGACGTAAACTCAAAGCCCGGCAGCACAGTGATCTTTTTGAGCAAACGGCGATATTCATCGATCCGCGCTTGTTCATCGGCGGTCAGGCGACCGGCTGCCTCAAGGGCACCTAAAAAATCAAGCTCGCGCTGAAACTGCTCGTACCCATGAACGGTATTGTGATCCGTGAACGCAATAATCTCTAATTCGCGGCGCTCAGCTTCCTGGAGAATATCGAGATACGTAACTTCAGGTTCTACATAATCTTCTGATGCTGGGGTATGAATATGCAAATCCGCACGCATCCAGCGCATACCACTACGAACTTCGGTAGGGAGACTCATAGGTTTTTAACTCCACAATTAATCTCTTGCTTCTCTTCAACTCTTCACCTTTGCCAGCCCTCGTGCCTCGCGCCCCATCATTTTGTTTTATCAGGTGGGCAAGCCGGCTTCTGGTTTGTGGCTCTTTTTGCTGCAGGTTTTGCTTTCAGGCCTGTACCGCAAAGGGATAAAGACGGTACCGACCAGGAGCCTCCTTTCTGGTGGTTTTATGACGACAACGGTCGTTTTATGCTTGCAACCATATTTTGCTTCTCACGTATCATACCCGAAAGCTTCACGAACGACAACATGCTATAATTCTTTCTATGATACGGTTCAAGCAGATGGTACAGCCTGACCTGCTCACCCGCGAGTCTGGCCCAACGTCACGCCCGGGGGCCTTGACGATGTTGCGCAACGGTCTCTGCTGGTCTGGTGGTGCGGCATGTCTTGCGAGCGTAATCTACTGGCAGGTAATCCTGGCTGAAGGAGCCTATTTCGGGCCACGTGCGGTTCAACTGGTCTATCGTTTTGGTGCACGACACTATGATCGCGTGCGCGCCTCGTGGCAACCCGAAGCAGATGCCCGGTTGCAGCCCTGGCTGGCCCGGGCCTTGGCTGGTTGTGACCAACCGCTTGTGCTTGATGTTGCCACAGGCACCGGGCGGGTGCCCTTCTTGCTTGCGAGCAGTCAGCCCTATGCAGGCTATCTTGCGGCCCTCGATCTGACCCCGCAGATGCTCCGTGTCGCCCGGCAGAAGCTTGAACCCTATCTTCACCCGGCCCAGATCCTCTGGCATCAGGGCGAAGCGAGTCGGCTACCCTGGCCCTCGGGAAGCTTTGATCTGGTCACATGTCTCGAAGCCCTTGAGTATTTTCCGCAACCAAGACGAGCCCTGGCAGAAATGGTACGGGTGCTGCGCCCCGGCGGATGGATGCTGCTCAGTAAGATCCCTGATGCCTGGGCACGCTATTTGCCCGGGCGGGCCATGACCCACCGGCAACTCGTCACCCTCCTGACAGAGTTCGGGTGTGTTGATGTGCATGTGCTGCCCTGGCAACCTGGTCATTATGAACTGGTTATCGTTCATACAAAGACAGATAATTTCGCATGACAGATGAACCTGCTACACCTTCATCGAACCCTCTGCTCTTTGGGCGTTATCGTGTCCAGACCCAACTGGGCACCACACGCCTGGCCGCAGTCTATGACGCGACCGACGAGCGCCTCCAGCGTCGGGTACTCCTCCATCTCTTGCAAAAGCACCTCGTTGGGCAGGAGCTGCTGCGGACACGGTTTATCACGCAGATCAACCAGATGGCCGCTTGTTCGCAGCCGACGTTGCTCGAAGTTTTTGACCGGGGTGAGGTTGGTGGACGACCCTTTATGGTGACGGAATACTGTACCGGGCGGGCACTCTATGGCCTTGGGTTGCTGGGTGTTGAACAGGCTTTGCGCTTTATGCGCCAGATCAGTGCCGCGGTCGTCATCTGTCAGGCTCAACGCAGCGCGGAAAGGCCCACTGGCCTCTACCATCCACCCATCAGCAGTCGGAATGTCCTCATTGTTGATGAACAGCGGGTCAAACTCGTCGAGAACTGGCGCACGCCCCACGAAGAGTTGAAGCGTGACCAGGCCCATTACCGTGCGCCCGAGTTGAGCGAAGGCTTGCCTGACAACCCGTCCACCGCTGTCTATGCGCTTGGAATTCTGCTCTATGAAATGCTGACTGGCGAGCGTCCAATCACGGGCACCGATGCCCATACGATTGCCCTCGCCCACCAGCGTGCCCAACTCCCCCCGCTCAGCCGCATCCGGCCCTCGCTCTATCTGCCGAGTGTTGAGCGCCTGCTGGCCCGCGCAACGGCACGCATGCCTGAACAGCGCTTTCCTGATGTGGAGAGCTTCGCCCACGAACTCGAGGCCGTCTGGCGTGATCTGAGCGCCGCTACGTACCGAATGAAGCGGGCAACGCCCCCGAATCCGATGCCGCGCCAACCCGCACCCAGTACGACACCGGCAGATCAGTCGAACCAACCCGTCGCTCGTCCGCCGCGGAGCAAACGTACCCGCCAACCACCAACCGCACAGGTGCGTCACAATCAAAATCAGTTCCGCCAGCAAAATCGCCGCCGCAACCTGGTTGGCTGGCTCGTCATAATGGCTCTGCTCACGCTAGTTGTCTTGGGCTCCTATTTCGGTGTGCGCGCCCTGTTTGAACGATGGAACGTCACACCCAGCCTTCCTGATCTGTCCCTGCCCCAGTGGTGGCCAGAAAACGAAATCTATATCGTCACCATTGACGCGGGACTCAACCTGCGCCGTACGCCCGATGCAAACACCACCACCAATGTGATCGCCGTCATTCCCAAGGGAACCCTCGTACGCAAGCTTGAGGGGCCTCGACAAGCTGGGAATGATACCTGGCTACGCGTTCGCGTCGAACTTGAGGGAGGCCAACGTGAGGGCTGGGTGTCACTCGCGTATCTGCAACCACAGTGATGAGGGAAGGTGATGAGAGAGGAACGAGGATCGCGCGTCATCCACGGCAAACAGGTCATGCTGCGCCCCTGGCAGCGTGGTGACACCCTGGCCCAGGAACTCTGGCCCCGTTATACCGAGCCTTTTCATTCGCTGTGGAATATTCCGAGTTCCAACGGCTTTGATCTGCTCAACGGGCGGAGTGCGCAGCGGTATGCGTGGGCCATTGATGACCGTCATCGCCATATGATCGGGCGCATTTCGCTGCGTGACATCGAACCCGCAGGCGATGGGGCACGCCTCGGGATCTCGCTCGCTCAACCCTATGTGAGTAAGGGTTTTGGCACCGAGGCGCTCGAACTCTTTCTTGACCACTACTTTGGCCCGCTCGACTTCAAGCAACTTTCGCTCGATGTCGCGGCCTTCAATCGTCGCGCCGTACGCTGTTACGACCGTCTCGGCTTTCAGTATGTCGATAGTGAATGGCGCAGTGCCGGCAATGACCCGGCCCTCCGCCTGCTGGCCGAGCCACAATACGCCGACCTGAAGGTCTTTTTTCGCCGTAACCGTTTTGAGACCCTGGTCGAATTCTACGAGATGCTCTTGACCCGTGAAGACTGGCTTGGCCTGTTGCGGTAAGGCCCATGTGCTATCCTGAAGGCAGCGGTAAGGCCCAGGAAGCTAGGGAGTCTGCTATGTCACTCATTGCCGGAAATCTCGCTGTTGTCCAACGTCTCCTCACAACCAACGGGATGCCGTGGGCTGTCTTTGGCGGTGCAGCAGCCTATCTGTATGGCCCACGGCGGCCTATTCAGGATGTCGATCTGCTGATCGCCCGTGGCAAGTTGCCCACCGTCGTCGCCTTACTCAAAGCCGACGGCAAAGCCGTGCAATTCGATGGTCAGCGCATCCTCTGGCGCGGCATCAAGCTCGTCGACGATCTGACGGTGCGTCAGGACGGACACATCCATCCGCTCCAACTCGATCAGCCGATGCAGCAACACCTGCGGCAGATGCCTCTGCTTGGGGCCCAGATCGCCGTTGCCAGCCCTGAAGACGTTATCGCGCACAAACTGCTGCTTAATCGTGGTGCCGCCGAAGGCAAACACGACTACGAAGATGTCGTCGGCATTATCCGCCGCCAGACCCTCGATCATGCCTACTTGACCACGCGTATCCGCCTGCTCAACGCGGAAACCTTGCTCCGCGAACGCCTGGCAGCCCTCGAGATCCTGATCTAACCTTCAAACCTGGGTTGGGCAGCAAAAAAGCCAGCAATGCTGGCTTTTTTGCTGCCCAAAAGGTACGCTATGCGCGTGTGTGCTGCGGTGCGGCAGGCAACAGCGCCAGATGGCGTGCCCGCTTGATCGCAACTGACAAACGGCGCTGCATCTTGGCTGTCACACCCGTACGGCGCCGGGGCAGAATTTTGCCCTGAGCCGTAATATACTTCTGCAACCGCTTGATATCTTTGTAATCGGGATCAATGCCAAGCTTGGTAAACTCACACTCGCGGCGACGGCCCCGCACACGCCCCCCCGAAGATCCACGTCCACTCTTGAACGTCATAACGTTCTGACTCCTTCACCTGAACCTACGAGCTTCTGCCCAAAAACGAACACACTGCGTGATAGTATACCATAAGTTTAGGTTCGAGCGAACTGTTCATACTTGTCCTTAGGGCTACGTCAAAGTGGTAGCCCATCGTGTATCCTTCTGAAGGAATGATCGAACGCTTCAGGAGGACACGATGGA
>NZ_LYXE01000137.1 GCF_002532075.1 Candidatus Chloroploca asiatica
CTCGACCCGTACCCGGTCAAACTCACGGCGGCGGGCCGCCGTGAGCAACTTCTGGAACTCCTCGCGGCGGGCCGCGCTCGTGCCAGAACGGGCCTGGTCGATAAACTCGGCGACGATCACTTCGCCAGCGCTCTTCGCCTCGGCACGCAAGCGGGCGAGTTGGTCGGGGATGCTGACGCCGTGCTTGACTTGATCCACGCTTGAACAGCGCAGGTAGAGCGCGGTACGCTTCGACATCAGGCGGCCTCCCCCAGGTGCGCCGTCAATGCGGCGAGTTGCGTGCGCAGCGTCTCAGCGGCCTGCGCCATGGTGCGCCGCCGGGTTTGGCGTTGGGCCTCAACGCTGGTGAACTGATGCGCGATCCGGAAGGCTTCCGCCAGTTCCGGCACAGCCGTCATCACCAGGAGCGCGTCGGCGAGTTCGGTCAAGCCAGCGCCCGGATCGCCGGGAACGTGGCACACATGCGCCGTGATGCGCGGACGATGCGTCAGCTTCATTGACCACCTCCGACGAGGTGGC
>NZ_LYXE01000138.1 GCF_002532075.1 Candidatus Chloroploca asiatica
TCCATCGTGTCCTCCTGAAGCGTTCGATCATTCCTTCAGAAGGATACACGATGGGCTACCACTTTGACGTAGCCCTACCTTCGCTAGCGATATCTTGACAAATGTTATTTAAAAATGGTAATATTTTCAGATTGTCATGTTACTGTTTATCGTGTAGATCAAGCCTGGTCTATTTTTTACGACTAATCATATGATTCCACGGCGAAAGTCTTTCTTGTAACCATCATCAGCTTGGGCGCAAGACGCTGATCACTACTGTGGTCGGTTTGATCAGCAGTATTGTGGGGATCTTGCTGCTATGGGTAACTTTGCCGTGGTATTCTCTAAAGGAAGTTAGCAACCTGCAGGTTGTTCTGACTATCGCTGTTGTGGACGGTTTCTACGTCCTAACCGACATCGCGGCTCGGCTGCTGCGCTGCTTTAATTGTGCGCTTAAGACTGATTGGCGGAGTCTTTGGCTTTATCTTTATCGCAGTAGACGCTCAGTGACCAATCATGAATTATGGAGGAGAACAATGACTGAATTCAACTTCGCCGACTCATCAACAGGACGTCGCCTCCCGATCTATCTTCTGCTGGATACCTCTAGTTCAATGGGAGGGGCACCGATCCAGGCGGTGAATCAGGGTGTGGTTCTTCTGTATAACGAACTGATGAATACGCCACAGGCTGTTGAGACGTGCTGGATCAGTGTGATCACCTTCGACTCCACCGCGCAACAGGTTGTAGCACTGACCGAGTTGACTCAGTTCACCCCACCGCCGATTCAGGCGAATGGCGCGACCTCGATGGGGGCTGCGCTCGATCTGCTCGGGCAGTCCCTTGATCGCGAAGTCACCGGCAATACCGGGGAACGCAAGGGCGACTACAAGCCGCTGATTTTCCTGCTGACCGATGGCGAGCCCACTGATGATTGGCGCTCAGCCCTGAGTCGGTTGCGAAGCCGTACCCAGAAGAAGCCAGCGACGATCATTGCACTCGGTTGTGGCGTTGGAGCCAATATGTCCACCCTAGATCAGATTGCCGATGTGAGACTGCGCATGGTGGATGCGACGCCTGATAATATTGCCGCCTTCTTCAAATGGGTCTCCCAGTCGGTCAAAGTTGCTAGCGTCTCAGCTGCTGGCGGTGGTGGACAGATGGACATGCCCGCACCCCCTCCTCAGTTGACGATCAGCATTTAGTACGCTGCTCTTGAACGCTGCTATGGCCGCAGCGCAGGCGTGCTGTCTCTGCGCATCATAGCCTTATGCTGTGTTGTTTCCATGCCCTCTTGCAACAGGCTTAAGGGAATTCGTATATGCAAGACCAGAACACCGACAGGCCGGAAGAGACGACCCCATCTAACCAGCCGACCCAGCCAGATCCCACTTCCCCTCCGCCGCCGGGCACGCTGCCGACTGATCAGACCCAGCGTATCCTCCATGTGCAAGCTGCCCAACCGATTCCGCCCCACAAAGCGACTGAACTTAGAGAAAGTTTTCTCGATCTCGGTGAGAAGATCGTGACGAAGGGGAACGCAGATGCAGAAGAGTTATGGAGAACAACCTCAGATGATTGGATGAACCCAACAGAGTTTCGCGCCAAGCTTGACAGCCCACCAGCAACGCCTATGCTTACCGCATCCACAGGCGATCAGGCGATCACGCACGGCGATCAGACTCCTGATGCGCAGGCTGTGCCCGAGGGTGAAGGCGATGCGTCGACCGCTATTGTCGAGGCAAAACCGCTCATCAAACCAACGCCACGCCAGTGGGAGGAGCATGAACCGATTGATCGGTCGTATGAGGTCGATCACAAGGATATCCGCGATCTGGACGGGACACGTGGGTGGCGCATCACTGGGGCAAGCCGCCGCGGTAAGATGCACGCTCACGAGGCGAAGTATCGTGAGGATGCGTGGTGGGCTGGTGTCAGTCGTAACAAAGAGTGGACGATTGTGGCGGTAGCTGATGGGGGCGGCTCGTATGACCTGTCCCGTGTTGGCGCTGATATAGCAGTGAAGACATCGGTCGAGGTGCTCGCAATGGAACTGCCCGAAGGGAAGGAGATCCGCGACTCCCATATTCGAGGGGCGATGGATACAGCGCTGAGTCAAACCTACCAAGCCCTTGAGCAGAAAGCCCTGGAGATTGCCAACAACATACAGAGACCGATCACGAGCCGCGATCTCTCAACCACACTCCAACTGTTCGCCTTCTGCCCTGATGAGCGTAAGCTTACGGTGGCACAGGTGGGTGACGGGCTGATCGCGTTGCAAAAGGCCGATGCGAGCTATGTGCGACTCGGCGCTGCCGATGTGGGCGAGGTCGCCGGGGCGACCGTTTTTCTCAACAATGTCAGGGGCATGCAGTGGAATAACCGCATCTGGATCTATAAGCTGTCCGAGTTACCGTGCATGATCATCTCAATGACTGACGGCGTCTCTGATGATGTGCTTGATAGCGAAGAACAAAACATCCGGATACTCTTCAATGCACTGAACACATTTGCATGCGAGAAGATCCCGGCAGAGGCCATCTATAACTGGCTCGGCTATGACAAACGGGCCTCGTTCGATGATCGCACCCTCGTGGCACTCTACCAGGGATCGTGAGGAGCACCCCCGTGCAGGCGATACTTGCAGACGGATCTACGGTCACTTGCAGCGATACACCCTTTGCCGAGGGCGGCGATGGCATCCTCTTCTTCTCAAGTGATGGTGTTTCGGTGATCAAGCTCTACAAAACCCCCGAACCGTGGCGCATCCACGCGACCGAGGCCGTACTCAACCGCTTTAATGCGGTGAAAGAGCACACATACTGGGAGCAATTCTTTGCTTGGCCCAACGCGATGGTTATAAAGCCCAGTGTCGGTATCCGTATGCGCAAGATAGCTGAGCAGCGGCCAATGTCGCACTTCGTCAACTGGAAGTTTCGTAGCAGACTGCTTCAGCCTCAGGATCGAGGTAGCTGGCAGGGCTATGTCGCCGCTGCCATCAAAGTTGCACGCTTAGTAAAAAGGCTGCACCAATTTGGGCTGTGCCACTCCGATCTTTCAGAGAACAACATCTTCCTGAACCCCGTCAATGGTCAGGTAACCCTGCTTGATTGTGATGGACTGGTTGTGCCTGACCAACTCCCTCCAGTGGTGATCGGCACCAGGGGCTACATGGCACCGGAGATCGTCACCGGGGCTGCGGCACCATCGATCGATGCCGACCTGCATGCGCTGGCTGTGGTTATCTACCGGTTGTTGTTCATCATCGACCCATTCCGTGGCCCGAAGAAGCATCATAATGATCCTGCGATCGACGATGAACTGATGTACGGCCAGAAAGCGTTGTTTATCGAACACCCTACGGATCACTCCAATCGGCCCGCCTCAAACTTCCCCAGTACACGCCTGCTCGGCGAAGGAGTACATAAACTCTTCCAGCGCACCTTTGTCGAACACCTGAAAAACCCTAGTCGGCGCCCCCGTGCCGCCGAATGGGAGCGGGCGCTCATTCAAATGTATGACCGTATTGTTCCCTGCGCCAATCCAACATGTGTCTTCAAGAGCTTTGCGCTGTTGGAGCAATCGCCATGCTGCCCGTGGTGCAAGACACCCATGCGCCATCCGAGCGGGCAGATTCCGCTGCTCCATCTCTACAAAAAAGTGGGGAAGACATGGGATCGTGAAGGATCATATACGATTATTGGGAGCGAAGGGCGTACCCTTCACACATGGCATGCTAATAGCTCGGCTAGCCCTGGTCCCACCACCGATGCTGCGGTGCAGGCCCAGATTATGTATGACTCAGGCAGCCGCACATGGCGGATCAATAACTATAACCTACGCTCGTTGAGCCGGATGACGTCGCCGCCCCAGAGGGAGCCACTTGGCACGGGGTTCTCTCACGCATTGCATAAAGGCGATATGCTCATCCTCGACGACAAGGAAAACGCTCGTATTGCGTACGTCGATTTCTTACGCTTGCCATGATCGTTTCAAGATCGGTTGTGGGGTGTTTTTTTCTCTATGAGATGAGGGGGCGTTATGACGTTGTGGTCACCTTGGTTCTGCCCATATGGGAAAAGAGCCTGAACCCTGGTCTCAAAACGCAAAAGGGTGGCTTCGCTTGCTGCGCTCGCTTGGACACAGCACCCAGCCATCAGGATGCAGAACCG
>NZ_LYXE01000139.1 GCF_002532075.1 Candidatus Chloroploca asiatica
GCTCGCGCCTTCGGTGATGCGCAGACCGTCACCCGCGATGTTGCGGATGGTACTGTGCTGGAGGTCGAGGCTCCCAGGGCCACTCTTGATCAGGCCCATACTATCCCAGTAGCCGCCATAGGCGATGGTGGCATACCGCAGCGTGGCTGACCCGGCATTCTGCACATAGAGGCCCCGCCACCAGCCCGCCGCCTCCGTCGTGCCCGTGAAGGTGATCGGTGCGGTTGGTGTGCCTACGGCATGCAAGGTGCCGTTGAACGAGAGCCCGATATGCTGAGCAAACTCAACGCGCACCCCGGCTTCGACGGTCATGGTGGTGGTCGCGGTGATGATGGTGTTGCCAATGATGCGGAAGGGGTTGCCCGCCGGGCTGAGGGTCAGATCACGAAGCCGGGTGCCGCCATTAATGCCGACCGCCGCCGTGCCGTTGCCGGTAAAGGTATTGCCGGTATAGATGAAGGTGTCATTAACATCCTGCAGCAGGCCGTAGGTGCTGTTCCCGTCAAAGGTGTTGG
>NZ_LYXE01000140.1 GCF_002532075.1 Candidatus Chloroploca asiatica
TGCGGGTGCCCCGCCCCGGTACGGGTACCCCTTGCGGGTGCCCCGTTGTATCCGATTTCGTATGATGCAATCGCCCTGCTGAAAGCCATGCACCACCCTCGACCATCATTGACGCGAAGCTTATAATAGAAGGTGAGTTGCATGTTTCCAATATCCCCCTATCCTGTGTCCAACAGAGATCGGATTCGTACATGGCTACTCACATCTCCCCCGCAGAGCTTCACGCTGCATTGGAACAGGCGCTCGCACGGATTGCTGAACTTGAAGCGCTGATCGCAACCGAACGTCAGTCAAGCACCACCCTGCGCCCTGAAGGTGCGTCGCAACATAAACCTTTGCCCACAGCTGCCCCAGCTACGACCGAACACGAGCAGGCCGCAGTGCTGATGACTGCCCAGCGCGACCTGGCGCGCTTGATCGCCCAGGATGCCCCAGAAGCAGAGGTCTGGACGACGTGCCTGCAGGCTGCCATTCTTGTCTCGGGCTTGGATTGCGGTGGGCTCTACCTGTTCAATGCCGACAATCGAGCCTTTGAACTTGTCGCGCATCAAGGCCTGAGCCCGGCTTTTGTGCAGGCAGTAGCTCATTTTGCCGAAGATACCCCCAATGCCCAGCTTATGCTGCGTGGGACAGGAGTCTGTTTCACCGCCGCCGAGATGGCTTCCCAGAATGATCAGCGTGCCGAGGGGTTGCGGGCCATGGCTGCCATTCCGCTGGAACACCGCGGGCAGGTGCTGGGTTGTTTGAATGTTGCCTCGCATCTCCATTGTGCTATTCCCGAACAAGCATATCAGGCGCTGGCGATCATCGCCGTCGAGATTGGCAGTCTCCTCATTCAGCAACAGAGCGAGGCGGCCTTGAAGCAGAGCCATGCCCAATTGAGCGCCGCCCTGGTTGCGGCGCGTATGGGTACCTTGCGGTATCATCTTCCAACCCAGCGTATCTTCTGGTCGCCCGAAGCCGCGCAGATTATTGGGACAAATCAGGTTGAAGAAACCTTAAGCAGATTCATCGAGTATTTTCACCCCGAGGATCGGGAACTGGCCCTCAATGTGTTGCAAGAGGCCTTAGCGCAGAAGAGTGTCCCGAGCCGCGAATATCGTATCTTCACGGCTTCAGGCGAGTTGCGCTGGATTACGAATTACGGCAAGCTGGAATATGATCAAGCTGGCAACCCGCTCGCGCTTTCAGGACTGATCCAGGATATTACCGAACGGAAGCAGGCCGAACAAAAACTGCAGCGCAATGAGCAACTGCTGCGCCTGTTCGTCGCCCACACCCCGGCAGCGATCGCGATGTTCGACCGCGATATGCGTTACATTATCGCCAGCCAGCGTTATCTGATCGATTACCGCCTCGGCGAACTAGATGTGACAGGGCGCTCGCATTACGATGTTTTTCCAGAAATGACCGACGAACACCGGGCGATTCATCAGCGTTGCCTCGCAGGTGACGTCGAAATTCAGGCGAATGATCGCTTGCTACGTGCTGATGGAACGATCGACTGGGTGCGCTATGAGATTCGTCCCTGGTATGAATTGAACGATGAGATTGGCGGTCTCATCTTCCTCTCTGAAGTGATTACCGAGCGCAAAACTGCGGAAGCGGCCCTGCGTGCGAGCGAAGAACGCTACCGGCACCTTGCCGAAGAACTGGAACAACGCGTTCAGCAGCGCACCGCAGAGGTGCAAGACTTGTACGATCATGCGCCGGTCGGCTACCATTCGCTGGATGCCGAAGGGCGCATTGTTATGATAAACCAAACCGAACTGGATTGGCTGGGCTATAGCCGTGAGGAACTGCTGGGCCGCTCGATGACCGACCTCTTTACACCAGAAACGCTGGAAGTGTTCACGCATGAGTTCCCCGTTTTCAAACAGCGCGGCTGGATGCAAAACGCAGAGGTAACCCTCATCCGCAAAGATGGCTCCACTTTTCCCACGCTGATCAATGCCACCGCGATCAAAGACGCTACCGGACAATTCCTGATGAGCCGCTCGGTTGTCTTTGACAATACCGAGCGCAAGAAGGCTGAAGTGGCTCTGCGCCTCAGCCGTGACCAGTTGAGCGTGGCGAACGCCGCGTTGCACAAAGCCTCGCAAGCCAAGAATGAGTTTCTGGCCACTATGAGCCACGAACTACGCACGCCCCTGAATGGCATCCTCGGCATGGCTGAAATTTTGCTGGAAGAGATCCGTGGCCCGCTAAACGAACGCCAGCGTCGTGCTGTCGCGAACATCGAGTCGAGCGGCGGGCATCTGCTCAGTTTGATCAATGATATCCTCGACCTTTCGAAGGTCGAAGCCGGCAAGCTGGAGTTGCACCTCGAGTCGATTCTCGTTGGGGAGATCTGCGAGACTAGCCTGATCTTCATGAAGGAACCGGCATTAAAGAAAGACCTTAACCTCGCATACGAGTTCGACCCGCAGGTTGTGACGATGACGGCCGACGGGCGGCGGTTGAAACAGATCTTGATCAACCTGCTCAGCAATGCGGTCAAGTTTACGCCCTCTGGGGGCAAGGTTACGCTGCAAGTCAGGGGCGATGCGGAACGTCAGACGATTGATTTTGCCGTAATTGATACAGGCATCGGCATTGCCGCCGCCGATATGAAGCGTCTGTTTAAGCCCTTTACCCAGGTTGATAGCAGCCTGGCACGGGCGCATGAAGGCTCAGGTCTGGGGTTAGCGCTGGTCATGGATCTGGTCGAACTGCATGGCGGCAGTATCAAGGTCGTGAGTGAAGTCGGCCAGGGCAGTACCTTTACCGTGCGCCTGCCCTGGGACGACGACCTCACAGGAGGCGGAGGAAAAACAGAGCCACACCAATCGGAAGCAGCACCCTCCAGGCAGGCATCAGCCCAACCGCCACCATGCTCAGGAACGATCCTGTTGGTGGAAGACAAAGCCATAAGCATCGTCGCTATGAGCGATTATTTGAGCAACCTTGGCTATAGCATCATCACAGCGACCAATGGACAGGAAGCGATCGAACGCGCCCAGGCGCATACGCCCGACCTTATTCTGATGGACATTCACATGCCGGTGATGGATGGCTTGCAGTCCATCCGCCGCCTGCGGGCGGATCCACGCTTCGCCACCGTGCCGATCATTGCGCTCACAGCCCTAGCAATGACCGGCGACCGCGAGCGTTGTCTCGCCGCTGGCGCCACTGACTATCTCAGCAAGCCCGTCAAAATGAGGCAACTTGCCGCCCTGATTGCCCGCCTGTTGACCCCCACGGGTTGACGTCTTTCTAGCTTGCATAGAATAGAATGGTATCACCCCCGCACCAACGTCACCATTCGCCCGCTCAGCGTGGTGGCGCTGGTCGCGCTGGTGCGTTCGGCAATGGGTGGCTGCCCTGGGCGCTGGTCGAAGATCACCAGCCAGCCAGTGTCCAGGCCCAGCCCGGCCAGGTAGCCATCGAGTTGGGCCAACCCTTCGGTCTGAGGGTCGGGGTTGACTTCCCGCCAGACCTTCACCTCAATCGGCAGGATGACGTGACCAAACTCCAGGCGCAAATCGAGCCGTCCGCGCCCCACCGCAGCCTCGCGCTCGACACGCCCGCCGCCATTGGCGACCCGATCGAGGAAGGCCATCAATACGAGGTGGGGCGCGATCTCGTGGTAACTGGTCGTGCCCAACAGGGGCTGCCCGTGCTGCCGCCAGAAGGAGAGAAAGGCCTCCAGCAACCGGGTTGGCTCAAGCTGCCCATCTGGCCCGATCCATGTCGGTGCCACCGGCGGAAAGAACGAGCGCGTCGTGAAGGTCAGCGTGCGCGGAATGACCGCCGCATAGATCGGGTTGGCCAGCACCAGACCCTGATGTGCATCTAGCGGTTGCAGTTCCATCGGCAAGCGCAGCAGCGCATCCTCGCGCCACGAACGCAAGATCGACACCTCGGCCTGTTCTGGCGTCGCCGAAAAGGGTGCCCCCACCTCGACCGAGAGCATGATCGCCGTCCAGTCTCCGCTCGCCGTCAGCGCCTGGGCCAACGCCAGCATCGCGGTGGTCTTACCGGTCTGGCGCGGGGCGTGCAGCACGAAGTACGACTGCTGGACAATCAGGCGCTCAAGCTCAGGCAGCCGCGCCAGCGGCGGCAGCATGTAGTGAATATTGGGGCGGCAAGGGCCAGCCACATTAAACCAGCGCATAGATGTCCTTGGGCTCATGCAGGCGAGTAGTGTACATTGTACCATTTCCCAGTAAACCACCACTTCGAGCAGGGCTGCTGCAAAAGTCTTCCTGATTGTCCGCAGATGACACAGATTTAGAGCGTCCGCATCTGCGCCATCTGCGTCATCTGCGGACACTATCGAACCCTACTGGGACGTTGCACCCGCCCTACGTACACGCCTAGGGCGAGCAGTTTCTCATCTTTCAGCCCCATCAGGATATACAGTGGGGGCAACAGAATGACACAGAAGTAGCGGCAACGCTTGCCAACGTCTATCTCTTCTTGCCAGTGATCACGCCGAGCTACTTCACCGATTCCCGTTGCCGTCAAGAACTCACGCTCTTTCTCGAGCGCGAGTGCCAGTTAGGCCGCAACGACCTGATCCTGCCCCTCCTCTATCTCCCGACGCCCAGACGCCAACCCCCTCATACTGACCCACTTGCCGCAGCCATTGCCACCCGTACCGCCGAAGATTGGACCGCATTGCGTCACGCCGCCATGAACTCCCCTGACGTCCACAACGCCATTGAGCGCCTCGCCACCCACATTCTCGCCGCCCTCAACCGAGTGCAATCCGCAACTTCAGAGCGCTTTACTGGTACGCCACCCGCTTCGGGCGAGACACTGTCAGAAAGCACGGTAGTCGAATCTGGACGCTTGAATGCGCCGATGCTCCCGGTGGTTGAAGCGCAACGGCTGCTCACCTGTGCCGATGCCGTGGCGCTGGTCAGTATCGGCCAGTTTGAGCGTGGGCAACTCAAGCCGAAACGGAGTACGGGCACAGCCTGGCTGATTACGCCTGACCTGGCATTGACCTGCTGGCATGTCGTGCATGGACGAGGTATGTTTGAAGACAAAGCACGTACGAAGGATGTTGACACTCAGGTAGAGCATTGTCTGTTGACGTTCAACTTCACCGAAGTTGGGGCAGGCACCGACTACATCCTCGAACGCATCGAATGTGCCGAACGTAACAGCAGTGGCCTCGATTATGCCCTGGTGCGCCTGCGTGATCGCCCTGATCACCCCCTGGCGCAACGTCAGCCACTGATCATTGAACCCGAAGCCCCGCTGACGGCGATCAGTGAACTTTACATCATGCAGCACCCACGCGGCCAGCCAAGCCAGGGCGCCGATGGACACTTTGTGCGACGGCTTGCTAACGACCAGCGTCTGCACTACACCAACCCCACGACCGAAGGCACGAGTGGCTCAGCGGTCTTGGTACGCCCCCGTTGGCGCGTCGTTGCCATGCACCACGGTGCCACGCCCGACACCACATATGGTGAAGGCATCGCCTTACGTTCAATTATGCAGAACATCCAGCATCAACGACGAGACTTGTATGAGGAAATTATGGAAGTCCAACGTACCCCTTACCGTTCGCTTATTTTTTGGGCGCTAAATGAAATTGCATCCCCACTGGGAACCGAAAAGCGGCTCCGATTTGCAGACCATTCCCCACTTGAGGCTACACGATTTCGGGAAGTGTAAAACGTTTCCGCTGAATCAGCCGCTAAGTGGGGCACAGCGCACTCCAAATGGTCCGTTTTGACCCGCTGGTGGGGAAATTTCACGAACCGGTTCTCAAAATAAGCGAACGGTGAGATGATGCTACGGTTTTTAGAAATTTCTTGACAGCCAATTGACAGCCTAACCAAAACATAGCGCTGGATGTGGGCAGACGGCTGTGAGCAGCGGATCGCATCAGAAAGCCAGACACTGACAGCTACGCACAGCTATGGATAGGCTCGCAGCAGTTTCCTAAACTGCGTGTCAGCCGTTCAATCAGAAGTGACCTCATTAAAGCGGTAGGGGCAACTGTAAACATTTCTTGTTGCTTGTAGCTCGTGCGGTGAATTCCATACGCCCCTGCTCATGGAGCCAACATGGAGCCAAATGAGCAAATGACGATGGATAATAGAACATTGGTAGTGATTGGGGGTGTCTCTCACGTGCGCTTCTGTCCTTGCTCTGCTAGCATACGAGCAGACACAAGGAGGATCGTATGTTCCGCACACTTCAGGGCGTGTTTCGCAATGGCAAGATAGAACTCGTTGAACACGGGGATGAGATTGCAAACGAGACACCTGTATTCGTGACCATCTTGCCCGTTGGGCTTGATCTCGCCGCCTACGATCTTGATCAAGCACAGGCAGCCGACCTGCGCGCCCGTCTTGCCGTGTTTGCTGCGGATTGGGATCAGCCTGAGATGGACGTTTACAATGACTACGACACGGCCAAGCAGCAGATATAAACGTGGCGATGTGGTTCTGGTGCTTTTTCCCAACGCCGATCTGCGCACCACCAAAACACGTCCCGTTGTGATTGTCCAAGCGACGAATTTGGGTACAGGCTTGGCTCAATATAGGGTAGACACTGCGCTTCGTCACACGTTCGGGCTATGACTTCGTCGGCCCGGGTTCCATCGCGCAGCCTGGGGCCATGCGACCGTCTTGCTCTGGTTCAGCTTCGCGGCAAGGCTGTTGACCACCACGCTCCCGTTTCATCCGGGTCAGGGGTGGAGGCTATGGCCTGATAGCTCGCCACCGGCTGCGTATCCACGGTCTTCTTCCTGGAACTCATTGCCCGTTCATCGCAACCGCGGTGATACGCTGCTCAGCGCATCACCGTGGTGGCGTCCCTGCGTGCGCGGGAGGCGTTGATGGGGTGTATCGCCTCGCACGTCTGCTCACGCAATTCGTTGGGGAGAAATCCGATGGCCTCCCCGTGCGCTTGCTGGCGTGCGCTAGCTTCTCAGGTGACCATGGCAAGGAGATCCGTATGTCCCAAGTTGAGCAACCCGCGCCGGTGCGTTTGGTCTACCTCCACACCCTTTTTGCCTACGATGCGTGGGCCTCGGGCCGCGTCTTCGCGACCGCTGCGCATCTTGCCCCGGCAGCCCTTGACGCGACCCCACTCCAGGGGCTTGGCAGCCTCCGTCAGGTTCTGGTTCACATGGTGAGCGCGACCTGGGTCTGGCGGAGTCGCCTGAGCGGAGCGAACTGCCGTGATCGTGCACAAGCTCGACCGCTTCTTTCGGCGTGCCCATTTGTTGCTACAGACGATCGAAGAGTTCGAGCGTCACGGCGTGACCTTTGTGTCCGTCAACGAGCAGATCGACTTTTCGACGCCAATAGGACGCGTGATGCTGGCCAATCTCGCGGCCTTCGCCGAGTATTACAGCCGGAACCTGGGTGAAGAGACGCGCAAAGGCCATCGCGAAAAAGCCCGGCAAGGGAAAGCCGTCGGCCCGGTGCCGGTTGGTTATCGCAAAGACGATCAGGGTGTGCTCGTCCCCTCCGATGACGCCGAAGTTGTGCGCGAGATCTTTCGCCTCTACGCAACGGGCCAGTATTCCTATGGCGATATCGCTGATGCGATGAATCAGCGAGGCCATCGCCTGCCCAGCGTCAAGTACACGACTCCCGAAGAGAGCAGGCGTGAGGCTCGTCTCCCGGAGAGCGCGATACAAGGCGAGAAAGTGGATGACCCACAAGATGAGGACGGCCAGATACAGGCTGTTCTCTACTATGCGCGCCGTTCTAACGGCGGGAAACCTCATAACCTCCACTAACTTCGCGCTCCTGCGTGGCAGGTTCCCGTATGGTGCGGGGCCAGCATTCGATGATGCTCAACGCTCCCGCGCCTCACGATGATAGCACCCGACGGCACGCATGGCATACCACCGCGGTGGTATTTGAGGGGGTATGTATGCACAACATTTAGCGCCGCACCAGCGGCAGGTAGACGCGCTCGTTGCTGACGGGTGTGGCTGCCTCCAGCAATGCACTAGCTTCGGCGCTGGCGGTGTCGCCCCGCACCACTGCTCGTACCCGTACGGTGATGGGTGTCTGCGTGAGGGGCGCGGGGTTGCTACGCAGACGCAAGGTTGAGGGGGGACTGGTTGCGCTGGTAGCGATCAAGGGCGGGAAGATCTGGTGCTCTGGGCCTGAGCGCGAGGATGGGCTAACGCTCAGCAGAACGGCAACGGCACGTCCAGCGGGGACAAAGACAACCGCAGGATCGAGCGTGGTTTGCCACGAGGCCGCGTTGCTCTCGGCCTGGAGGTCGTAGATTGCATCCAGATTGCCGGTGTTGGTGATCACCGCGAGCAGGCGCACCTCGCCACTGCTAGGTAGGGGCATGGCTTCAGGACTGAGGCTGAGCGCCACGCCGTTGAAGCCAAGGACGTTGGCACGGGCGGTGGCTGCGGCGCTGACCGTCGGGTCGCCCTGTGAGCGCGCCGTCACAGCGAAGGACAGCCCGCCCGGCGGCAGGAAGGGCAAGGGTTCAACCTGCACCTGCACCTGGGTCGTGGCCCCCGCGTCCAGCGTTACCTGGGCCGGTTCGAGGCGTGCGTTGGCGGCCAAGACGCCCCCCAAGGTGAGCGCAAAGCTATCGGCTGTGGAGCCAAGATTGGTCACTTGCGCCGTCCAGGTTTGGGCCTGATCAGGCGCGAGCGTGGCGGACGCCGGGCTGATCGCTACCCCCACGCCCCGTTCGCTCACCACGACCGTTGCCTCGGCAAGACTTACGGCGGCGCTACTCAGGGCCGAGGTGGTGCGAACGCGAATTGGGTAGCGCCCTGGCAGCGTGCCAGGCGGTGGCGTCACCGCCAGTTGCAGCGTTGCGCGATTGAAGAGCACGGGCAGTAGGCGCAGGCTGGTCACGGGTTCAGCATCGGCGCTGAGCACGGCCTGCCAACCCGTCGGGGCTTCGAGCGTGAAGCGGTAGCTGTCGGCCATGCTGCCTAGATTGGTCACGGTCAGCGTCAAGGCGGCGATTGCACCAGGGCCAGTGTGGGCCTCGGCAGGACTGAGTGCGCTGGTGACAGCAGGGCCGCCGATCACGTTCAGGGCCGCAGTGCCTGCCGCCAGGCTGCCATCGCTCGCTTGCGCCTCGACGCTAAAGGGTGCCAGGCCAGCCAAGCCCGTCGCGGTCACAGTCAGCGTGAAGGCGCGTTCGGCTCCGGCAGGTACGCTCAGCGTCGCAGGCAGCGCGACACCGTTGCCCTCCAGCCCATTGGTACGCAGAGCGTAGT
Source organism: Candidatus Chloroploca asiatica (assembly GCF_002532075.1). Lineage (GTDB taxonomy): Bacteria > Chloroflexota > Chloroflexia > Chloroflexales > Chloroflexaceae > Chloroploca > Chloroploca asiatica. The sequence continues at coordinate 9,224 of NZ_LYXE01000140.1, forward strand.
CCTGGGCTGACGCAGTGGGATTGTCCAGCGTGACGGTGTAGGTGACGACCTGCCCAAAGCGCGCTTCGCGCAGGCTGGGCTCAAGCTGCAAGCGCGACCCACTGACCGTGAGCGTCGTCGGGGCCTGATCTTGGACACCAGCGTCGGTCGTCGCCGTGACCACAAAGGGATAGACTTCAAGCGCCGTATCCGCCGGCACGTTCAGGCGCAAAGTCAGGGTTACGGTGCTGTTGCTCTCCAGTTCGACGCTGGCCGGAAGATCGGCCCATCCAGGGGGTAGCCCAAGCACCGCCAGGCTGTAATTCGTGGTCGGGCCAGCGTTGTGCAGCGTAACTTCGTAGCTGGCAAGGCCCCCCGGCGCAACCTCGTCGGCGAGCGGGCGCACCGTAATGAGGCGCGCCGCCGTGACGTAGAGTGGATCAAAGCGCAGGGTGTTGCGCCCGCTGGGCAAGGCGTAGCTGACTTCGGTGCCCAGACTGACCGCCCGCACCTCGCCGGGGCGCAGATCGGGTAGGCTTGTGGCGAAACTCGTGGTGCGCGTCGGTTGGCTGAAGCCTTCCTGGCGGTAGCGCCATGCCAGGTCTGGGGCCGGGGTGAGCGGCGGATTTGAGAAACTTGGCTCCAACGGGATCACGCCACTGACGGGTAAGGTGTGGGTCAGATCAATAGTGTAGACCGGGACAGGGTTCTGTAGCGGCGACTGGGTGCGGTAGGTGTTGTGAACGCGCCAACTCTCAGGCTCACTGAAGGGCACGGTCAGATCGTCGTTGATATTGGTGATGTGATAGTTGTACTGATTCCAAAGCGGGCGGGCCGAACCCCAGTCGCTAAAGCCGACCACGTAGAAACCCTCATTGTCACCCGCAATGATCTCGGCCTGACCATCACCGTCCACATCGGCGATGATCGGATAATCGTTGACCGTCCCCGAATTGATCAGCGGCTCGTTGAAGAGCAGCGTGCCATCACTACCCTGGAAAATCGCCAACCCGGTGCCAGCCCCATTCCAGACCACCTCATAGCGACCATCGCCGTCCAGATCCATCACGGTAACCCCTGAGGAGGAGGTTGTGCGATCAAACACGGGCTGAGTCCAGAGCAAGCTGCCATCAGCGTTGAGCACGATGATGTCCTGTTCGTCGGCGGGCCATGGGCGCTTCATCACGGTGACGATCTCGACTTCGCCGTCGCCATCCACATCGGCAAGCGAAACCGAACCAGGATTGAGGCGCTGACCGGCGTCGTAGCTCCAGACCAGGCTGCCATCGGCTTTGAGCAGTTCGATCTTGGTGTCCCAAACCATTACAATTTCGGGATCGGGGTCGCCACCGGGCTGGTTGCCGTCAAGATTGCCAACTGCTGGCGATCCCCAGGTGCCTTCGCCCCATAGTCCATACGTAATCGTAGTCGTGCGCCGCCACAACTCGCTGAGCGTGCCGTTGGCGTAGCTGAGCGCTATCAGGATGTTGCGCTGACCGACGAGGATCTCGGGTCGCCCGTCGCCGGTCAGATCGGCGAGCAGCGGCGGCGTGGCCGTGAATTGGAATTCACTGATCGGCAGATCGTAACGGGCTGCGACCGTGCCGTCAGCCTTGAAGACGAGCAGACGCTGGCTTTCCACCCCAGGGTTCGGCCTGACATCCAGATGCCCGACCGCGACAATCTCGGCCTCGGGATCAGCATCAAGGTTCGCCACGGCGGCCCCACCCCACCCCAGCGACTCAAACACATAATCTCGAAACTTTACCGTATGGGGGCGGATTTCGCTGTTTGACCATAACGGCGTGCCATCGTGGGCAAAAGCAAACACGCCCCGGTCACTGCCGACGATCACTTCGACCAGGCCGTCGCCATCCAGGTCAACCAGCGCCGGCGTATCGCCTAGCCCGACCTCGCGTTGCCAGATGATCGGAGTCCCGTCGCCCGCATCCTGACCGTCGCCCCGGTAGATGTAGAGGTTCCCGTTGCCTGAACTGAGCGCTAATTCGACGCTCCCATCACCAGTTAGATCGCCAGCACTGATAGTTGTGATAACATACCCGTCGTTGCTCGCGGGCACGTCGCTGGACCACTCGACCATCGGTATGCCCACGAAGGGCGTCGCCGAACTGTCGAAGCCAACCAGGCCGCCACGACGCAAATTGGTGATCTGAATGACGTGCGGCCCTGCGCCCAGCCCCGTCAGGCGCAGCGGTAGCGGCGAACGACTAAAAGCGTAGCTCAGATCGAGTGGCCCGCGACTCACCCCATCAACCCAGACCTCGACCTGAGCCGGGCCATTGGCGTCGGCGGGGTTGGTTGCGCCAATCAGGGTGACTTCGTCGCCCGTGGTCAGGAACCAGGCGCTGCTGCCGTCTTCGATGAAACTGCCACCGGGCACCCGTGCGCTGGCAACCATGTCCCAGTCCCTGCTGCGGAAGACCCGCTCAGACTCGTGGGTAAATAGGCCGGTGGGCGCGTCGGTGCCATCCCACGCATCCAGGTAATCCAGACCGATCCAATTGTCGCCTGACAGTGGGTTGCTTGTTCCCAGCACGCGCACTTCAAGCGTATGCGGGCCGGGGCCTAGGTCGCGGTAGATGCGGCTGATCAGGCCGGGTGATTCACTGTAGGTGTCAATGCTTTCGCGGCTGACTCCATCAATCAGGACTTCGGCCTGACCATAGAATGGCCCGGTCGCCAGCCCCAAATGCAGCCACTCACTGGTCAGGGTGGCACTGATCACGTCACCCGCCGTGCGCGAGGTGGCCATGTAGCCGCCGCTGGCCTGGGGAAGCCAATCGACACCCCAACTGCGTGCCGTCGTCGCCAGCGGTTGGCCGTTGTAGCGCAACGCCGGGTCGTCTTCTTCGTAGCGGATAACACCCGTCGGCACCGGTGGCGTGTAGAAGGGTGCGCTGCCGGGAACCGTGATCGCATCCAGGGTTGCATCGTCGCGGTATTGCTCGATCTGGAGCACATGCGGCCCGTCACCCAAACCTTCGAAGGCGAAGACCTTGGGCGCGACGGTGTCGGCGCGCAGATCAACCAACCCCAGGCTCTGACCGTCCACGCGCACATGGGTTCGCCCGTAGTTCGGGCCAACCATCAATTGCACACCGACACTGTCGCCGGTGAAGGGGAACCACGCGCTGGCCAGATCCGTGTAGCCATTGAGATAACTGCCGCCGCTCGGTTCGCCGTCGGAGCGCGTGAACCACGAGCCGCTCAGGCCCACCCGTGGATCGGTTTCCTCGAATGTGCCTTCGGGCATGGACGTCCCGTCCCACGCATCCAGGTAATCCAGGTTGACCCAATTGTCACCTGACAGTGGGTTACGGCTGCCCAGCACCCGCACTTCGATCGTATGCGGGCCGGGGCCGAGGTTCGCATAGGCCACGCTGCGCAGCCCATTCACCCGGCTGTAGAGATCGATTTCGCCCTGGCTGACCCCGTCAATCAGCACCTCGGCGCGCCCGTAATATGGCCCGGTCGCCAGCCCCAAATGGAGCCATGCACTGGTCAGGGTGGCACTGATCACGTCACCCGCCGTGCGCGAGGTGGTCATGCTGCCGCCGCTGACATGGGAAAGCCACTCGACACCCCAACTGCGCGCCGTCGTCGCCAGCGGTTGGCCGTTGTAGCGCAACGCCGGGTCGTCTTCTTCGTAGCGGATAACACCCGTCGGCACCGGTGGCGTGTAGAAGGGTGCGCTGCCGGGAACCGTGATCGCATCCAGGGTTGCATCGTCGCGGTATTGCTCGATCTGGAGCACATGCGGCCCGTCACCCAAACCTTCGAAGGCGAAGACCTTGGGCGCGACGGTGTCGGCGCGCAGATCAACCAACCCCAGGCTCTGACCGTCCACGCGCACATGGGTTCGCCCGTAGTTCGGGCCAACCATCAATTGCACACCGACACTGTCGCCGGTGAAGGGGAACCACGCGCTGGCCAGATCCGTGTAGCCATTGAGATAACTGCCGCCGCTCGGTTCGCCGTCGGAGCGCGTGAACCACGAGCCGCTCAGGCCCACCCGTGGATCGGTTTCCTCGAATGTGCCTTCGGGCATGGACGTCCCGTCCCACGCATCCAGGTAATCCAGGTTGACCCAATTGTCACCTGACAGTGGGTTACGGCTGCCCAGCACCCGCACTTCGATCGTATGCGGGCCGGGGCCGAGGTTCGCATAGGCCACGCTGCGCAGCCCATTCACCCGGCTGTAGAGATCGATTTCGCCCTGGCTGACCCCGTCAATCAGCACCTCGGCACGCCCGTAGGATGGCCCGGTCGCCAGCCCCAAATGCAGCCATGCACTGGTCAGGGTGGCACTGATCACATCACCCGCCGTGCGCGACTGGGTGCTGTTACCGCCGCTGGCATGGGAAAGCCCCGTGGAGTCCCATGTGCCACTGGCGCTAAACGTGGCATCGTTTTCTTCATAACGGGTGATGCCAGGGCCAATGAAGGCCGGACGAATCACGTTCAGCCGATCCTCGTCCTGAGGATCAGGCTCGCCTTGCGGACGCGAATCCTCATCGGCAGCGGGGTCGGTTTGCGGGCGCGCCTCGTCCTGAGGATCAGGCTCGCCTTGCGGACGCGAATCCTCATCGGCAGCGGGGTCGGTTTGCGGGCGCGCATCACCCTCAGCAGCGGGTTCCGTTTGCGGGCGCAAATCCTCATCGGCATTGGGGTCGGCTTGCGGGCGCGAAACCCCAGCGGGCGTGTCACGCCCATCAACGACCGGCGCAGCCGCAGGCCCTGCTACCGGCACAAAGCCGGTTACGGCGGCTTGATCCAGCACCGCACCTTGGCGAATCTGGGTGGTAATGCTGGTCGTGACCACCGCGCTGCCAGGGGCGACAAGCAGCGGGGCGAGGTCAACGCTGGCGGCTAACCCTTCACCAACCGTCAGGAAGCCAAAGCCATCGCCGCCAGGGATGGCAGCGCCAGCCGGATCGCGCAGCACGACCGTCGCGGTATAGACGCCGTTGGCGAGCGCGGAGCTATCGAGCGTGCCCAGCGTGTAGCTCGTCGGATCACCACCCACAATCGTCAACGGCACACTGAGGGTGCGGACTGTGCTGCCATCAGGGGCAAGCAGGCGCAGGTCAGCCGTCGCCGGACGCGGCATGCCGACCAGATTGGCGACTTCGAGCCGCACGGTACTCGAACTGACCCCGGTTTCAACAAAGTCTGGGCTAAGCTCGACCCGCAGCACGCGCACAAAGGCGGTGACGACCTGCACCCCGAGTTTGGCACTCGTCGCAAAGCCGAGTTGGTCGCCGCTGGCATCAACCGCCGTGAGGTCGGCCTGCACACTCAGGAAGCCGGTTTCCGCTGAACTGAAACTCAGCGGGAGGCGCGCCTCTTCATCGGGGGCCAAGCGAAGGGTTTGGGGCGCAGGGAGGCCGGGCGCACCACTGAACCGGACTTCGTAGGTGGTGGGTTCGCGGCCCTGACTGCGCAGCACCAATTCGGCGCTTACGGCTTGAGCAGGCAACGCCGCCAGGGTTCCAGGCGCAAAGCGCACGCTCGCCCCGTGGCGCTGGGCCAGGGCCAAATCTGTGCCCAAAGTGTCCATTTCGCGGCACAATCCGGCAAGGGCGGCTTGCAGACTGGCTGCGTCATTTGCCTCTAGCACCAGCGCGGCGCGGGCACGCAGTTCGCCCGCCGCCGAACCGCCCCCAGGCAGACCCGCCACCAGATCGGCGAGCAAGCGCAACTGGCTTGCCGTCGCTTCACGGTGCGCCTCGGATGGCGTACTCGCCAAAGCGCTGACGGCTGCACCCAATTCGCGCAGGGCAATTGCCGGGGCACCGGTGACCGCGTTCGCCGCCGTGTACACGCAGATCGCCTCCGGCGCAACCAGGCTCACCTCGATGGGCAGGGTCTGGGTGTACGGGCCACTGCGCGCCGCAAGGCTCAGCGTCACGCGCTGATTCGTGGGCGCATTTGGCGGGGCCATAATCTGGATGGGCAAACGCGCCACCTCGCCCGCGCCGACATTCGTCACGGGGGGCAGTCCAGCAAGTTGCCAGCCTGCTCCGGGAAGCGTCGCCGTGAGCGGAAAGCCGCCCGCTGCATTACCCACATTCTGCACAGTCAGGTCAAATTGGGCCGCCTGACCAGGTGCGGTGACCAACGTTGTGGGCTGCGCCTCGATGTAGCTGTAAGCCAGACCGGGCATGCGAAACGAGCCGACGGCGCTGGCACTGCGCGCGGGGTTGTCGGTGGCGGTGGCACGCACGGTAAAGGGATAGGCCGTGCCAGCGGGGGGCAGGATTTCCAGGGTTGGCGAGATCGCAAAGCCCACTTGACCAATTGCGCCCGCTGGAAGGCGGAGGCGAGTTTGCCCAGCGCTATCGGCCCCGCTCAGCACCAGCCACCCCGCAGGCAACCCATCCACGCTCAGCGTGAACTCGCGGGCGGTCGCCGCCTCATTGGTCAGGGTCGCCACAAATGCCGCATCACTCAACTGGATGCGTCCATCGTTGATGCCCGTGGCGGGTGCGTCAGGATTCACCGGCCCCCAGGGCACCGTCGTCTGGGGATCGAGCGCAACCCGCAGCGTGACGCCATCGCGGGCCGCCACGGTCACGCGCTGGGTCGCGGCGACGGGCAAACCGGGGGCGCGTTGGGCTTCGGCGAAGACCAGCAGCCCATAATCGCCAGCGGGCGTACCGAGCGGCGGGGTCAGGCTGATCCGCCCGTTGGCGGCAACCTCAGCGGCCCATCCCGGCGGCGGGGCCACGGTCAGCGTAAAGGAACTGGTGAAACTGGCACGCAGTTCGCTATTCAGCGCTGTCGCCTCGCCAGGGGTCAGCGGCCCTGCCGGAGCGGTCAGGCCCAGGGTAAAGAGGTCGGTGGCGGTGCCTTCCAGCCCCACGCTATCGGTTGACGCATCGGCTTCGCGCACCGTCAACTCACCGGTAAAACTGACCAGCGCAAGGCCGCCGTTTGGCGCGAGCGGCTGTCCAGCCACCTGGAGCGTCCCGGTGAAGGGCGGCAGCCGCAGGCTCGTGTTCTGCACCGAGAGGTTCGCCGTACTGGCGAAGTTGCTCAGCGCATAGGCCGCGCCGTCCCCACCCACACCCAGGCCAGCCAGCGCCGGCGCGTAGAACGCAGTGCGCTCCGGCGGCCCGTTCAGGGCCAGCCCCGCTGTGGTCAGCGTCCCGTTGACGGAACCCGCGCTGAGCGCAGGCGACCCAGGGCTGACGGTCGCGCTGACGAAGGGCGGGGCGGATGCGGGCCGGGGTGCGACATCGCCAAGCGCTCGCGGCAGAGGCGGATCGATTTGCGAATCGATGATGCGCTGAGCCACCGTAGCTCCATTTTTGAAGCCACCCTGCATGATCAGGGCCTCGTTGGTATCGCCCCCTTTGCCCGCAAAGCCGGTGCCATTCAGGTAGGCATCAATGCGATCATCGTCATTGCCCGAATTCTTCGCTGAATCGCTGATTCCCTTAATGATCTCGTCAACCATGGCCATGGCGCGACCGCTAGCGCGTTGCCAAGCGCCCTTCAAATCGTCATCAGCAATTGGCATTTCGCTCAGGATCGCGCCGACAAAGCTAAGGGCATAGGCAAAATAGCCGTGCCAGAAGCCGATAAACGCAAACATCCATTTGGTGTCCATACCCACAGCAAGAAAGGCATAATCGACCAGGGCGACATGCATGCCATCTTCGCTCACATCGCGGGTCTGCCCATTGTTCTGATCGATCTCGAGCCAACCAAACCGGGCTTGCCCCTCCAGCATCACTGGGCGCGTCGGCATGATCGCCACCAGCGCTGGATTGCGGGTCAGCGCCTCGGTGATCCGGGCCTTGGCTTCAGCGCTGATCGGCAGATTCGCCAACATATCGAGTTGATCGGTATTCAGGGCCACCAACGGGATGCCGTCGGCCTCGGCTTGGCGCAGCATGTTGGCAACACTAACCACCGGACGCCCGCTCAGCCGCTCAAGCACGCCGCTTTCTAACTCGCCATCAAGCAACCCGCGCGCCAGGTTAAAGGCGATCAGCCCTTCCCAGCTTTGTCCAGGGTAGACGATGGTGCGGCGCTCGTTGCTGCGCAGATCGAGCCGCAGTTCGGCCACGTCATCGCGGGTCTCCCACGAGGCAATCAGCACCCGTGGCGTCGTCAGCACCGGACGCACGCGCAACTGCTCGCCCAGGCGCGCCGTCGCAAAATCAGACTCGGCGGCAAACTGGAGCAGCAGTAACTCCTGGCTCAGCCGCACGCCCGCTTGCACATTGCGCTGCGCCGCACGCAGTTCGGGCATGCGCTCAGTCAATTGCTGTTCGCTGGCCCCTTGCAGCCCTGACACAAGGGCGTAGCCGGCCTGACTGTCGCGCACAATCGCATCACTGCCGACCGCCGCCCGGCTCAGCGCTTCGGGCGGAACCGTCGAAGGCGCAATCAGCAGCGAGTAAACCTGATCTTCACTGATGATCGGGGTTTGCCCGAGATCCGGGAGTTCGACCGAGCCACCCCGACGGGCCACAAAGCCAGCCCGGTCGGCCAACGCCCGTTCGTGGCGCTCGGTTGTGCCGTCAGGCCCACGGGTCACAATCTCTAGCCAGACCCCAACCGTGATCCGCGTCGCCAAGGGGAAGTTGGTCACGGAATCTTGGTAGTTCTGCCCAACAAACGCCTCGTCCCCGATGATGAAACTCGGGGTGTAGTCCGTAATCAGACCGGAAAAGAGCGCCCCGCCCTGGGCGCGCTGGTTGGTCAGATGTTCCAGATTGACCGGTTCGCCCACAAGGCTAAAACTATTCAGGGTGACACTCAACGGGTAGCTCGACTCGAGGCCACCTTGCACCGCGCTGCTCAACACGCTGTAATGTTCAACCCGCAGCCGCAGATCAACGGTGTGGCGCTGGGCGGCGGGCGGCTCGGCGACGCGGTCGCTCCCATCAGTGGCGACGGTGCTCACAAAGGTTTGACCCGGTTCAAGGCCAAAAGCCGGATCAACGTCACGCCAGCCCTGACTGGGGAGGAAAGCCTCGACCCACCAATGGTCGCGGGTCTCGCTCAGCAGCAACGGATCATTGTTGGGGTCACTCACCGGCGTACCGGGTGGGATCGTGCCAATCGTGCCCAGCGCGGGCGGGAACATCGTCGCCAACAGATCACGGGCGCGTTCATCGGACAAGCTGCCGTGACGGTAGCGCGCCGGGACGCCACTGGCCCGCAACAGGGCGATCAACAGGCTGGTGCGGTCGAGACTATTGCCGGCTGCGCTCCAAAGCGTGCCGCGTGCGCCGCGTAACGAACCCACGTATGGCTCAAAGCCGAGCCCATTGACAAAGGCTACAATCCGGGTGGAATCGTGCCCGAGTGCCGCAGCCTGGGCCACGATAAAGGGATCGAGGTGATCCGCGTCAGGGGTGCGCTGGAGCCAGGGGGCCAGATCGTCTGCCACCAACCCCACCGGCGCCGAGGAAGCCTGCACCGGACGACCATGCAGCATCGCCCAGGCCTGGGCCTCGTCAGTCAGCGGGCCAGCGCTGCCCGCGGCACGCACGGTCAGGGTCACACTCAGGGTCGCCTGCGGCGGCAGATCTGCCAGCGCCCAGGCCAGTGCGGAGCCGTTGCGCTCGGGCGCAGGCACGGCACGCACGAACTGAACGCCCGTCGGCAGCGCCGTGGTCAGCAGCACGCTGTGCGCCGTGTTGGGATCAGCAGCCCGGTTGAAGCCCGCCACCAGGCGGATGCTCTCGGTGTAGGTCGCCCCAGGGGTGACCGGCGGGGCGACCAGTGGCGGCAGAGTATTGGTCACGCTAAAACTCAGCGTAACTAGGCCATCCTCCGCTTCGTCCAAGGTCACGGCTGATTGGGAACGCGCAATGCTCAACGGCGCACTGAGCGCCGCTGGCTCGTTGGTCGCCTGGGCCGAAAGCGCCGCTTGCACGCGGTCATAGGCACCTATAGAACGCGCAAACTCGGCTTTGGCCCGCGCCGGAACAGGGGCGATTGCGGTAATCAGGAGGACGAGACAGAGTCCCAGGCGCACCAGGGCATGGCGGCGACGCGACGAGGCAACGAGCAGCATTGGTTTTTCCTCAAGGTATAAGAGCGACTTACTCTGCTTTCTAACATCTTCTTAACACAGTCTTTACCGTTAAGCGCATACCTGCATAATGTAGCAAGCAATTGCCTCCCCAATTAAACCAGTTTATTGTTATACTTAGGTAACACAAAAGTGACACAATTCGGATGACTAGCAACATATGGTTCGTTCCTCTGTTTTTGGTGAATGGGTGCGCCGCCGCCGCACTTCCCTCGGTCTGACTCAGGCGGCGCTTGCCGATCAGATTGCCTGTTCGCTCTCGCTGGTGCGCAAAATTGAACGCGGCGAGCGTACGTTGCCACCGGCGATGTTGCCGCAAGTGCTCGATCTGCTCCAGGCTACCCCGGCTGAGCAGGCGGCTTTTTTGCCCGCGAGCACGGTGCCACTCCCCGCGAGCCGCACCGTTGTCATCAACGCACCACGCTCGCGCCCACCAGGGGCGGTACCTGCGCCGCCTAATCCCTTGCTTGGGCGTGAGGTTCTGCTCGCCACCATCCAACGCCATCTGTTGCGCGACGGCACACGGTTGCTCACCCTGCTTGGCCCGCCCGGTGTTGGGAAAACCCGCCTCGCGCAGCATGCCGCACTCAACGTACGCCCGCTCTTTGACGACCATGTCGTCTATCTGGCGCTTGCCTCACTAAGCGAGCCGACCCAATTGCTCCCCGCGCTTGCCCGTGCCCTGGCGCTTACGGAACAGCCCGGAACTTCCCTGCTCAATCAACTCGCCGATCGCCTGTATCATCAGTCAACCCTGCTCATCCTCGATAACTTCGAGCACCTGCTTGCGTCAGCTCACGATGTGGCTGAATTGCTCGCACTCTGCCCTCTGCTCCAGGTTATTGCGACGAGTCGTGCGCCGTTGCGCCTGCGTGCCGAACGCCTCTTTGCGGTCGAGCCGCTCGGTTTGCCCGCAACAGATCAGGCCGAGGCGATTGTCCAGGCCCCGTCCGTGCAACTCTTTGCCGAGCGCGCTGGCGCAGTGTGTCCGAGCTTCAAACTTGCCGATGCAGCTTCCGAAGTGGCCACGATCTGCCGCCGTCTCGACGGCCTCCCCCTTGCGATTGAGCTCGCTGCCGCACGTTGTTATCGTTTTACACCCGCTGAACTCCTGGCCCAGCTTTCGCCCTTGCTGCCTGCCCTCACTGAAGGCCCACACGATCTGCCCGAACGCCAGCGCACGCTCCATCGCGCGATCATGTGGAGCTACCAGTTGCTCGATCCCGCGACCCGCCAGATCTTTGATCGCCTAGGTGTTTTCGAGGGCGGCTGGACACGGCACGCAGCGCAGACCATCAATGGTTCTATGCCCATCGCGCTGGCCCTTACCCAACTGGTGGAACAACAATTGGTGAAGGTCAAAGATGATCGCTACGAATTCCTGGAAACGTTGCGTGCCTTTGCGTTCGAGCAACTGAGCGCCAGCGGTGAACTGGCAACGCAACAGGCCCGGCATGCCGCATTCTTCGTCAAGCTGGCTGAGCAGGCCGAGGTCGCTCTTGATGGCCCAGAACAGCAGACCTGGCTTGTGCATCTTGACGCCGAGTTACCCAACCTGCGGGCCGCCTACACCTGGTCGCTTGCCCACGACGGTGGCCTGGCTGGGTTGCGCATCAGTACCGCTCTCTTCACCTACTGGCGCACACGCGGTCTCTTCAGTGAAGGGCGCCGCTGGCTCGAACCGTTGGTGGCGCATCCGCCGCCCGGCGATCTTGATCTCCAGGCACGCGCCAACTATGCCACGAGCTTTCTCATCTCACAACAGTCAGACACCAGTTGCTATGCCTATCTCGACCAGGCAATCGCCCTCTTTCGCGCCTGCGACAATCCAACTGGCCTCGCCCGCAGCCTCAACCTCGCGGGCATCCTTGCACGCATTCCTGGCAAATATGCGCAATCGGTCGAACTGCATCAACAGAGTCTCGCCCTGGCGCACTCAACCGGTGATGCCTTTTTGTTGTCCACGATCCTCAACAACCTGGGCATGACCTACGTCGCTCAGGGCAATTACCTCAATGCGATCAACTGCTTTCACGACGCAATGACCTATGCGCGTGCCTGTGGTAATCACGTGCGGATCGCCGGTATACTTGTTAATCTCAGCAATGCGCTGCGTCTACAGTGCGCTTACACGCAAGCTGAGGCCACTTTTCAACAGGCTCTCGTGCTTGCCGAACAGATCGGCATACCCGAGATCATCGCTGAGTCGCAGGATGGGTTGGGCCTGATCGCCCTTGCGAGCGGCGATTACCCTCAGGCTATGCAGTTACTCACCCAGAGCCTCAATACCTATGAAGCCCAGGGTCTGGTCTTTGCCGTCGTCCGCGTACGGCGCAACCTGGGATATCTGGCGCTCCAGCAGAGTGACGCAACGACAGCCGAGCACTGGTTCCGTGCCAGTATACACAGCTCCCCTCTGTCAGGGTTGGCCGACATCACCATCCATGCCATCGCTGGTCTGGCGCTGCTCGCCGCACAGCGGGGCAATGTGCCTAAAGCCGCACGACTGCTCGGGGCCGCTGAGCACCTGCAGCGTTCCTATGAACTAGGCACCGAGCCGAACGATTTGCATGTACGTGTGCAGGTGCGCACCTTGATCGCAGTGCATCCAACCTGGCAGGCTGACTATGCAGCAGGCAGCATGCTATCATTGGCGCAAGTGCTCGCCGAGTATACATATTAGTGGCTGGTGGGCAGGCTGAGACTCGCCGTCGAACGGTTGCACATCGCCACGAGTACCAATCGTCAAGATACAGCGGTGTACCAAACCAGCTTATCACCATCGCCAGCGTTCTGTGTGGTTGAGCTACTGCGAGGGCTCTTCGTCTTCGTCCCATTCGCCTGCGCTATACTGAGTATCATCACAAGATGGGAGGAACCCTGGATGCGTTCAGCGACGATCACGCGCAGTGAGGCGAGGAAGATCTACGACCAGCTTGGTACCCGCCTGGATCGGGCGGCCCGCTTCGAAGGGCGGGCCAAGGCGCTCGCACTCACGCTGCTGGCGGTGAAACCCGGCCAGCGCGTGCTCCATGTTGGCGTTGGCACCGGCGTCGAGCACGCTGCCCTCCAACAGGCGACCGGAGCGCACGGGCTTGTCGTGGGCTGCGACCTTGCACGAAGCATGATCGAGCTGACGCGGCAACGTGCGCCTACCCCGCTCTGCCAGAGTGATGCGATCCAGCTGCCTTTGCGCTCGCACCAATTTGACCGGCTCTTCTCCGCCTACATGCTCGACCTCATCCCACTCGCCGAGATTCCGCTCGTGCTCGCTGAGTTCCGGCGCGTCTTGCGTCCGGGCGGACGGCTCGTGCTCGTCTCGCTCACCGAGGGCACCAACCTCGCGAGTCGGATCTTCGTTGCCGCATGGAAGCTCGTCTACCAGCTTGATCCGCGTCGCCTCGGGGGCTGTCGCCCACTCCACCTCACGGCGCTGCTCAGCGCCGCTGGCTTTGCGGTCGAGCACCATGTGGTTGTGCAGCGTGGTTTCCCGAGCGAAGTGCTGGTTGGGACGGCGCCCGAGCTAGGTTGACCTTCCTCACCACGTGTAGCAACGGGCCGTCCGGTCCGAATCCGACGATTACGGACGGTCGTCGGCGGGATTATGCGGCGGCGACTGACGCAACTCGCGCAGCACGCTGATGCGAGAGACCGTCGAGACGCAGGAGGGCACCAGAATCGTCAGAGCCATAGCCACTCGTGCATCTGCTTGCTCCCCTACGGTCTTCTTCGACGACCCCTGTGGCAGTGCCCCACTCGACGGCTCGGGGTAGGTTGCGCGTCGCCAGCGCCTCGCCGGGTCGAGGGGGAATGGCGCGGGGTAGACTGGGGCTCACCCCGCATCCTGCCACTGTCCCGTCGACCAGCACTGTGCGCCCGACCGGCGGCTCCAGGGCCACGACCAGCAGTCATAGCTATTCCTCCTTTGTTCTGCTGGGCTCACGCGTCTGCCACTCGCCCTGCTGCTGAATGAGCTTGGCCACCAGCCCCGTCCAGCCGGTCTGGTGGCTGGCACCCACCCCACGCCCCGTGTCGCCGTGAAAGTATTCGTAGAAGAGCAGTGCATCACGCCAGTGCGGGTCGTGCTGGAAGACCGCGTGGTCGCCGAAGACGGGCCGTCGCCCGTCCGCGCCTCGTCGGAAGATTCCGATCAGGCGCTGCGCGAGATCATCGGCGATCTGGCGGAGCGTATGCAACTGCCCCGACCCGGTCGGGTGCTCGACCAGGAAGTCGTCACCGTAGTAGTGGTGGAACTGCTGGAGCGCCTCGATCAGCAGGTAGTTCACCGGGAACCAGATTGGCCCGCGCCAGTTCGAGTTGCCACCGAACAGCCCGCTGTCCGACTCGCCCGGCAGGTAGCGCACTTCCAGCGTGTCGCCGTTGACATGAAACCGGTAGGGCTGCGCCAGGTGAGCGCGTGAGAGCGCACGTACGCCGTACGCGCTTAGGAACTCGGCCTCGTCGAGCATGCGCCGCAGCACGCGCTTCATGCGCTGGCCTCGGCAGAGCGCTAACATGCGCCGCTTGCCTAGCCCCGGTTCTTGCCAGCGCGAGACCAGCGCCGCCAGATCGGGCCGGTGCGCCAGGAACCATTCCATGCGCACGCGGAACTCGGGCAACTGGACGAGCAGCGCCGGCTCGATCGTTGTTACTGCGAAGAGCGGGATCAGCCCAACCATCGAGCAGATCTTCAGCGGTGTGGTGCGACCGTCGGGCGTGTGCAGTACAAAGAGGCCCAGGCATCGCCGTCGGGGCTGTAGTCCTCGCGCACCGTGCCCCAGGCCCGTTCGGCCAGATACGGCCCCCAGTGCTTCCAGGCATCGCCGTCGGTGGTGAGGCGCTCGTGTTCAATCGTCATCGGGACTCCTCGTGGGCTACTCACTTGACCAGGCGCTGCGAAAGTCGGGGAACAGGGTCAGGCCACCATCGACAAAGAGGGTCTGCCCAGTGATGTAGGCCGCCTCGTCGGAACAGAGGAAGACCGTCACCGCAGCCATCTCCTCGGCCGTGCCGGCGCGGCCTAGCGGGATGTGGCCCTCAACCTGGGCGCGCTTCTCTGGGTCGTCGATCCAGGCCTGGTTCATCGGCGTGACCGTCGCGCCCGGCCCGACGCCATTGACCCTGATGCCGCGCCCGGCGTACTCCAGCGCCAGCGAGCGGGTCAGGTTCTGCATGGCGCCTTTGCTCATCGCATAGCTGAGGAAGCGCGGCTTGGGGATGAGTTGATGCACACTGGACATATTGATGATCACGCCGGGCTTACGTTCCGCCAGAAAGTGACGGATCGCCTCGCGTGCGCAGAGGAACGCGCCGCGCGCATTGACGGTCATCACGCGGTCGTACTGCTCAACCGTCAGTTCGTGCGAGTCGGCAGCGCTCTGGATGCCGGCATTGTTGATCAGGATGTCGAGCCCACCCAACTCGCGCACCGTGGTCTCCATCATCGTGCGAATGTCGTCCTCTTTGGCTACGTCGGCCTGGACCAGAATGTGGCGAGCCCCAGCGGTCTCGATCTGGCGGCCACATTCTTCGATCGCCGCATAGATCTGCGCGTGGGTCGCCTCGGCCTCCTCTTCACCCTTGCGATAGTTGATCGCCACATTCGCGCCCTCCAGCCCGAAGCGCACCGCAATCGCCTGGCCGATGCCCGAGCTCCCCCCGGTCACCAGCACATTCTTGTCGCGAATCCCGTTCATATGGTTCTCCTTCTTGGCCAATAATCCCGCAGGCAACTCCGCCCACCGTGAAGCGGTCGAGAGCGGGGTGGTCGCAAGCCCAACTACTGCCTCAGTAATGACTAGAGGGCTGCTAGGCTAGCTATTTAGGGTAGGCGGACACCCGCATGGGCATTCATCATGACATCGCCGACCAGGAGCGCGACGAGCAAGAGTGCGACGAGTTGCAACAAGCAGGTGCTTGCCATCCAAGCGGCCAGTCTTCAAGAGCGGTCGGGACCGAATCATGCCGGTCTCGCGCCATATGATCGCGCTGCCGCTGATCGGCACAGTTGACAGTCGGCGGGTGCAGTTTACCATAGAGCTCATGGTCGAAGCGGTCGAGCGGCGCGACTACCGCTAGTCGTGCCGTTGGGCATACACGACCGCACTGCGCGAGTTGACCAGCGCGAAGATCGCCCAGCGCGTGGCCCGGTGCGAGCTATAGATATATCAGACTGAATCTCGACAACAGCACCTAAAACATGTATCATCTGGGTAGTTCGGTCAACCTTTGTGAGCGACTAGGGGCATTTGCCATGGAGCCAACGTTGCGAGATCTCGGGGGACAACCGCAGCACCTGATGGCGGCATGCACTTTCAGGTGACTCAGAATCATTGGAAATACTTTACAGATTCATGCCGCCTCAGACTCTCTTGCTGCGGCGCGACTCTGCACTATGTGAAAGGGCAACGCGATGGGTGAGGAAGACCACCCTCTGGAGGATTGGCTCTTTATCAGCGCACGGGTGCCTCCCGGCAACCTTGATCAGCACTTCCTGCGTTTAGTTCGCACATCGCTTGACCAGCTAGAGAAGGCTTTGGCTGGTGAAGCTGGCAGCAAGCAACGCTTCAGCGATCTGCTGCCGCCTTTCTCCGAGCTAACCCCGCTGACCTTGCCGCCCTCTGAGCGCGAGCGTGCTCAGCAGCTCGCCGTCCAGCTCGCGAAGCGCGGCACCAGGGACGCGGCGAGGGCCGAGGCGTTTCTGCTCAATGCGATCGGCTTCACCCAGGCCACCGAGTCTCTTCCCTTCTGGCAGGCGCTGCTCGACCTGAAACGCTCGCGCGACAGCTTCGCTCCGCGCAGGCGACAATTCGCCGTGGGGGCCCTGGCCCTGCTCGCGATCAGGCAGGCGAGCCCGGCCGCGTACGCCGCACTTGACGCCGCGCTCCAGCACACGAATGAGCAGGTGCGCGCCCAGGCTGCCTACTACCTCGGCAGCGCCTACACCATCCCTAGGCGTCCGCTCCCCGAGCATGTTTTGGTTGCGCTCAATGCCTGCGCATCCAACGACCCCGCCTTCGAGGTGCGCTACCAGGCCCGCATGACTCTGCGCTACGTTGGGGTGCCAGCCCCGCTCGATCGTCCTGGTGGCGTCTACCTGTTCAGGGTGCAGCTCAGAGACGACCGTTCGGGCGCGACGCGCACCATCGCTCTGCGCCCTGAGCAGACCCTCGAGGATCTGCACTTCGCGATCCAGGACGCCTTTGCGTGGGACGCCGACCACCTCTATAGCTTCTTCCTGCGTGGGAAGGAGTTCGACGCCGCCTACGAGATCTCCGGCCCCGATGGCGACCCCTTCGCGGGTGCGCTCTTTGGGGAGGATCTGCAGCTGATCACGGGTGAGGAAGCTGCAGGCGTAGAGGATGATGAGGACGTTGAGCCCCTGGATGCCACCACCGCTGTGCTCGGTCAGTTGGGCCTGCGCGTCGGCCATACGCTGCTCTACTACTTCGACTACGGCGACGACCACAAGTTTGATGTCAGGCTCGTGACGATCCAGCCGCAGGCTGAGCCGGGCGACTATCCGCGTCTGGTCGAGTCAACGGGGGACGCGCCGCCCCAGTACTACGGCGACGAAGATGAGGATGATGAGGATGATGAGGACTGGGAGGAAGAGATATGACGATCATCCCGGGCCTCAGCGAGCAGGTGATCCGCCGACACGCCGCAGGCGAAATGTTCAGTCGCGGTGAGGACTACGTTCGCGAGGGCATGGTCGCTGGCCTGACGCTACATGAGGGCGTCCTGGAGGCGCTGGTGCATGGCAGCCAGTACGACCCCTACCGCGTGCGCGTCACCTTCGACGCCGGGGGCCTGGTTGCGGCGACCTGCACCTGCCCCGCTGCAGCGCACGCATGGTGCAAGCATATGGTCGCCGCTCTGCTCGTCGCGCTCCGGCAGCCCGAGTCCGTCCAGGTCGCGCCGCCCCTTGCGGCGCTGCTGGAGACCCTCGACCGCGAGCAGCTCATGGGCCTGCTGCTGCGCATGGTCGCACGCCAGCCCGACCTTGCCGATATGCTTGCGGGAGAGGTTGCGGCCAAGCAGTCCGCCACGCCACCGCGCGCTGCTCCGGCGCGCCCGCCCATAGACGTCGGCCCGATCCAGCGCCAGGTGCGCACGCTGCTTCGCGCATCGTACCGTGATTATAACGACTACTATGACGATGGCCCATCCAGCATGATCACCGAGGGTATGGGCGACATCCTCAACCAAATACGCGGCTTTGTCGAGGGCGGCGACAGCGCCAACGCCCTGAGCCTACTTCAGGCGATCACCGAGGAGTGTCGCGCGGGCCAGCATGCCTTCGACGACTCTTACGACACCCTTGACCCCGTCTTCGACAACCTGGGCGAGCTCTGGGCCGAGGCACTGCTCGTAGCAGATCTGCGCCTCGATGAGCTGGAGGAGTGGGCCGAACAGATCGCGGAGTGGGCTGACGATACGGCGGACTATGGGAACGACCATGGCCTGCGGCTGGCGATGAAGGCCGCCCTGGAGGGTTGGCACGACCCGTTGATCGTCCGCGCCCTGCGCGGCGAGCCGGTGCTCACCCCTGCGCCGCGTGTGGTCGAGGTGGGCGAGCGTGAGGCGTCGGAAGCGGACGAGGGCTCGGACGGCGATGACGACGATGAGAACGAGAGCTTGGACGACAAGGATGAGGAGTGGGACGAGGCACCGCTCACCACGGTGCGAGCGTCGGCGACCGCCCCGCGTCCCAAGCTGGCCCTGATCCGGCTGCGCATCCTGGAGCGCCAGGGTCGCCTGGAAGACTACCTCAACCTCGCCGCAGCCTACGAACTGCATCGCGAGCGTGCCCTGATGCTGGCCCACCTGGGCAGGGCGGAGGAGGCTGTCACGGCGGGCATCGCGACCCTTGCCAGCGCCGCGGATGCCCTGGCGCTCGCCATGGCCCTGCGCGAGGGCGGCGCGCTCGACGCGGCACTTCGGGTCGCCGAGCATGGCCTGGGTCTGGATGGGCTGCGGGGCGCTCTGGGCGACTGGCTGGCCTCGTTCGCGCCTGGACTTGGCCGACCTGACCTGGCCCTGCGTGCGGCAGAGGTGGCCTGCGCCAGCGAGCCGAGCATGGCACGCTACCTGGCCGCCCGCGAGCTCGCCGGCGAGGGCTGGCCCAAGTTGCGCGCGCGGCTGCTCGACCAGCTGCGCAAGGGCGCCGGGGGCTGGATAGGCTCCCGCGCCCAGGCCGAGATCTTCCTGCACGAGGGTCTGATTGATGATGCGATCAAGGTGGCCGAGCGAAACAGCTACGGCGTGCTGGAGCTGGTGATGGACGCGGCGATCACCACCCGACCCCAGTGGGTGATCAAGAAGGCCATCGCCCAGGCTGTGCCAATTATGAACGGCGGGAAGGCTCAGCACTACGACCGGGCGGTGAACTGGCTGCGCCGGGCCCGCGATGCCTACCACGCCGCAGGCCAGGCAGACGCCTGGGAGCGCTACCTGGCGGAGGTGCGGGCGATCCACGGGCGCAAGTACAAGCTCATGGGGCTGCTCAAGGAGCTGTGATCACAGCCTCGTCCGGCTATGCGACAATATCACCAGCATAGGTACCAAGAAAGCGTGACGGCTCCCAGGGCTGACCGAAATCGTTGCGTGTGCGCAGTACGGGCATCCGATGGTGTACCAGCCGGGCGACAGCACGGTGCGCACGCACCATTACTACCACTGTAGTCGGCGGATCAACTGGCGCGATTGTCCCGCTCGTATGGTCTGGATCGACGCCGTTGATGCGCAGATGCTTCAGGTGGTGAAGGCCCTCGCCTTGCCGGAGGACTAGAAGCGCGAGATTCTGGCCCAGGCCGAGGCCTTGCCTTAACGGATGCCTTGCTTCTATGGTGGGCGTTCTGAGCGAAAAGCGCGGGGAACCCCGAACCTTGTGGTAGAAACGAAGCTCAGGGTCAAAATATCGTAAGAACGACTTTCCCACGGCCGCGCCCCGCCGCACGGTAGCGCAGCGCCTCTGGCAGTTCACGCAGGGGAAAGCAGCGATCGATTACGGGTACGACCTCGCCGGATTCAAGCAACCCGCCGACGAACGTCAGATCCTGCTGGCTCGGCTGGGCAAGCACGTTGCGGATGCTGACACCCCAGGTGAGCGATAGCGACGGCCCGAGCAATGTCGCGGTGAGGATCGTCCGGATCGCGCCGCCGACCACCACACAGCGCCCTCCAGAGCGTAAGGCCCGCCGGTACGCCGCGAGCGGGCGGTTGCCGTTCACCACCAGGATCAGGTCGTAGCGCTGGTCGCTCTGGGTAAAGTCCTCCTGCGTATAGTCAATGACATGGTCAGCACCGAGCGAACGAGCCAGTTCGACATTCTTCGTACTGCATACGGCCGTTACGGTGGCCCCAAACGACCGGGCAAGTTGCACGGCAAACGTGCCCACGCCACCCGATGCGCCGTGGATTAGCACCTGCTGGCCTGCCGCGATCTCTCCCCTGGCCCGCAGCGCCTGCAGTGCGGTGACCGCCGCTAAGGGCACGGCAGCGGCCTGCGCGAAGCTGAGCCGCGTCGGTTTCAGCGCTAACACACCCGCTGGGGCGCAGACGTACTCGGCGAACCCGCCAAAGCCACACCCTGACAGGTCGCCATACACGGCGTCACCCGGTTGAAACTGCGTGACACGGCTGCCAACCGCCGCAACCGTGCCGGCAATGTCGGCACCGAGAATGGGATGTTTCGGCCTGCGCAGCCCTGAGAATAGCCGCGCTATGGCCGGCTCGCCTTTTAAAAGGTAGGCATCGGCCGCGTTGAGCGAGGTCGCATGCACCTGAATCAGCACATCGTCGTGGCCAGGGGTGGGTTTCGCCACGGTTTCGAGCCGCAGCACCTCCGGTTCCCCGTAGCGCCGGTAGCACATCGCTTGCATTACATATCCTTATCATCATGAGTGGGCACTTGTACACATGGATCTACGATAACAGCCGATCGCCTTGTTGTCGTACCACCGAAGTGGTATCTGGTGGGGTATTTGATCAATGCGCAAGCCGTTTGCGCGCAATGTGTGCTTACGCGGCGCTCGCGGGGTGCGTAGCGCTGGGCAGTAGCAAGTGCGCTACGGCAACTCCAGCATGCCGAGCGCCCGGCCCCTGGCAACCGCCTGCGTGCGACTTGAGACGCCGAGTTTGCTGTAGATGTTGCGCGTATGCACCTTAACCGTCTGTGGCGAGAGGTGTAGCCGCACGGCAAGCTCCTGGTTGCTGAGACCCTCGGCGATCAAGCGCAGCACCTCGCGCTCACGCTCGCTGAGCGACTCGCCTGAAGGAGGCGGGAGGTGGGAGGCAGGATGCAACGTTGCTTGCTTGCCAAAGGCGTTCAGCAGGGTGTGAACATACGCCTGCATCAGTCCGCCTGTATCCCGCATCCGTTCCAACAGCCTTGCCAACGGCGGTCCTTCATCCACGAATAGCCGCACGTAGCCCTCGGGCTCGGCAAGGGCCAGGGCGCGTTCCAGCGGAACGCGCGCCTGGCTTGGCTCACTGCACACCTCGTGGGCCATGGCCTGGAGCAGGAGGATCTCGATCACACTCTCAACCCTCCCCGTGGCCTCTGCCGCACTCAGCAGCCGGACGAGTAGTGGGAATACGGCCGGCAACTCGTCGTGATCCTGCTGCTGACGAGCGCGGGCCAACAGCAACCTGACGAGCGTGAGTTGTTCAAACTCGCGGAGGTAGCCTAGCTCGTCTGCAGGTTTCAGGCCCACCTCTGCGGCCCAGGCTGACGCAGCGGCGAGGTTGCCCTGCCGCAGGCGTACCCGTGCCTTGAGCGCCGCGATGGGGCGCAGGTCGGGGACAGGGTTGGGAACATAGCGTCGCCCGGCCTCGTCCAGCAGATCAAGGGCGGCCTCCCAGTCGCCTGTTGACGCCTTCACCCGGGCCTGGAGCAGATGCCAGCGGAACGGCCAGTCGATCAGCGCAACCCGTTCGCCCGCTTCCTTGCTCGCCTGGAGGTGCCGCGCAGCAGTCGGCCCGTCGCCCTGCTCGTGGGCGACCAGGGCCAACCCCAGGTGCAGATGCGGCACGGCCCGGCTGGCACCCTCGTCGTCCGGCGGCACCAACTCGAGTAACTGCCGATACAGCCTGGCCGCCTCGCGCAGCTGGCCCTGGGCAAGCCGCATCTCCACCAGATAGAAGCTACTAGCCAGCGTGAAGGCGAGCTGACCGGCCTCGCGGGTATACGCGATCCAGACGTTGATGGCGCGCTCGGCGGCAGTGATATCGCCCTCGGCCAAGTGGGAAAAGCTAAGCAACGACATGGCCTGGGCGCGCAGCAGCGGCTGCGCGTCGTTGGGCTGGGCGAGGGCGCAGGCAGCGTGCTGCGCCGCAGCAGCGAAATCGCCCGCAGCATGGGCATTGTAGGCCCGGAGAATGGCGATCTGCATCGGCAGCGCCGCGAATTGCGCTTGCAGCAGCACGACCGGCTCCTCAGCTTGGCCCTCCGGTGCCAACCAGCGCTCGGCGTCGCGCAGCCGGGCCGTGCTGCCCTCTAGGTCGCCAGCGTTGCTCAGCGCCGAGGCGTACTGCATGCAGAGCACTGGCCTGGTCAGCAGCACCGCCTCGGGGAGCTGTCGCACCCAGCGGCACCAGGCGGCCGACTGAAAACCGCTGTCCAGTTGCGCCCACGAGCACTCGGCCAGCGCAGCGACCCGGGCGGGGTCAGCCGCCGCAGCGGCATGATCCAGCGCCTCTAGCATCAGACCCTGAGCCTCATACCAGTCACTTGCGCGGAGGTGGAGTCCGGCGAGGTCATCCTTCGACAGGCCCGCGTCCTGCGGGAGGCGCTGCCGCAGCAACTCGCCAAATAGGTGATGGTAGCGATACCAACGCCGCTCGTCGTCGAGGGGAACCAAGAACAGATTGGCACGTTCAATGGCGTAGAGGGTGGCTTGACCAACGCCGGGGGGGGCCTCAAGCACCGCATCGCACAATGGCCCGCACAGCCGGTCGAGGATCGCAGTGCGGAGCAAGAACTGCTGGATGAGCACGGGCTGCTGGCGGAGAACCTCTTCGAGCAGGTAGTCGCGCACAAAGCGATGGCTGCCAGAAAAGGAGCGCACGAAGCCAGCACTGTCCTGGTGGCCCCGCAGGGAGAGCGCGGCTAGTCGGAGGCCAGCGGCCCAACCCTCGGTGCAGCGCTCCAGGGCGGCGACGTCCTCCGCCGACAGCCTGAGACCTTCGGTCTTGGTGAACAGCGCGCTCGCTTCCAACGGGGTGAAGCGTAGATCCACGGCGCGCAGCTCACTCAACGCGCCGCGGGCGCGCAGGCGTGCCAGGGGCAACTGCGGATCTTCGCGGGTGGCGATGACCAGGTGCAACTGAGGCGGCTGGTGGGCCAGCAGCAGGCTGAGGGCCGCATCAACTGGCGGCGAATTGACCAGATGATAGTCGTCGAGCACCAGCACGATCGGCTGCGCGAGCGCGGCAAGCGCATTGATCAGATCTGTCATCGCTACGTCCGTGGGCGGCGGCTGGGGGGCAAGCAGCGAGGCCATGAGCCCGGCCCCAAGCTGCGGTACAACGCTCTGCAGCGCAGCGACGAGGTAGGCCAAGAAGCGTGCGGGCTCCCGATCACCTTCGTCGAGGGTCAACCAGGCGGAACGTAGAGCGGGATTGGATTGGTCATTGCCCGCTTGTTCTACAGTCTGCGTTCTGCGCTCTAGGCTTGGAAGCCACTGACTAAGCAGCGTGGTTTTCCCAAAGCCGGCCGGGGCGGCAATCAGGGTCAAGTTACGCCGTAGCCCATCGTTGAGCTGCGTGAGCAACCGTGGCCGCAGCACACTATTCGGCTGCGGCGGGGGGCGGTATAGCTTTGTCGCCAAGAGAGAGGTGGACATACCTCCATTATATCCATTATAAGGCCAGAGCACATGACATCTCGCGCACCTACTCAGCACCGGCAACGGGCTCGGCAGCATGTACGGGCCGCTCAGACCAGAGCGCGTAGCCCAACCTCACCCGCGCAAGCCCACGACAGCAGCCGGGGTGAGCAGCCGCAGTACCTCGCGCTCTCGTCCACTCAGTGGCTCAATACGCGAGCGTGCGCACCATGGTCGGGCTGAAACCCTCGGCTACCGGGAGCGGAGGCCGCCTGCGCAGCCTCATCCAGCTCGCGCAGGCGGGCTTGGCACGCGGTAGCCGAGCCGTTGCCGGCGCCGGCGACGGCGACGGCGACCCCAGAGAGCTGACTTTGCATCAGCCCTGGGTCGGTGAATAGGGCGATTGCATCTTCCGTGTATGCACCCCACCAGGGCACCCGCAAGGGGTGCCCCTACACCGGGCCCGCCCCCACCCCTTGCGGGTGCCCCACCCCGGTACGGGCACCCCTTGCGGGTGCCCCACCCCGGTACGGGCACCCCTTGCGGGTGCCCCACCCCGGT
>NZ_LYXE01000141.1 GCF_002532075.1 Candidatus Chloroploca asiatica
ATCCTGCCCGATACCGTGGTCAAGTTTGCGCAACACTCCGGCCTCTGGGTGGACGGCAGCTTGCGCGCCGAGGGCACGGCCGGGGCGCCGATCTTCTTCACCGACTGGCGTGATGATACCGTTGGCGGGGATGCCAATAACGATGAAGGAGCGACGGCACCTGCCAGCGGCTGGTGGCGGGGCCTGTATGTGCAGAATGCGGGTGACGCAACCTTGACCCATGCCACCATCGCCTATGGCGGCTACTGGAATAGTATGGGCCTGGTCAAGAGCGGCACCGGCACCCTCGCCCTCCAGCAGAGTACCATTCGCCAGATTGCTGGTGATGGCCTGCGCGTGGAAGGCAACACGGGGGCCGTCACCCTCAACCAGACGACCCTGGTGAGCAATACCACCGGTATGCGCCTCTCCAATGCGGGCAACGTCAGCGGTCAGGCCAACACCTTTGACGGGAACAGCACCTACGGCCTGCTGCAGGATGTTAATGACACCTTCATCTATACCGGCAATACC
>NZ_LYXE01000142.1 GCF_002532075.1 Candidatus Chloroploca asiatica
CGTTGCTTCGCCGCCACGGGCTGTACACCTCCCATCTTTCGAAGTGGCGGGCCCAACGCAAGCGGGGCACGTTGACGTCCCAGACGACCCCACCCGCAGGGCGGCCAGCTCTGCGACGCACACCCGAGCAGGATGACATCGCCCGCTTGACCGAGGAAGTGGCCCGTCTGCGCACGCAGCTGCAGCAGGCCGAGACGATCATCGAGATCCAAAAAAAACGCTCGTCGCTGCTTGGCGTGCCGAGCTCGACCCTCCCGGACGGCGAGCGCTGATGCTGACCACCGTCCACGAACTGGCCCCCGTGATCGGGATTGCGGCGGCCTGTGCCACCCTGGGGGTGCCGCGCAGTAGCTTTTATGACGCCCAACGCCCAGCACGCCCCCCCCGCCTGACGCGCCCGCGCCCGCGCCCGCGTCAGGCCCTGAGCCTTGCGGAGGAACAGGTGATCCGTGACCTGCTCAACAGCGAACGCTTCATCGATTGTGCCCCTCGCACCATCTACGCCACCCTCCT
>NZ_LYXE01000143.1 GCF_002532075.1 Candidatus Chloroploca asiatica
CGTTGCTTCGCCGCCACGGGCTGTACACCTCCCATCTTTCGAAGTGGCGGGCCCAACGCAAGCGGGGCACGTTGACGCCCCAGACGACCCCACCCACCGGGCGGCCAGCCCTGCGACCCACGCCCGAGCAGGATGCCATCGCCCGCTTGACTGAGGAAGTGGCCCGTCTGCGCACGCAGTTGCAGCAGGCCGAGACGATCATTGAGATCCAAAAAAAACTCTCGTCGCTGCTTGGCGTGCCGAGCTCGACCCTCCCGGACGGCGAGCGCTGATGCTGACCACCGTCCACGAACTCGCGCCCGTGATCGGGATTGCGGCGGCCTGTGCCACCCTGGGGGTGCCGCGCAGTAGCTTTTATGCCGCCCAACGCCCAGCCCGGCCCCCCCGCCTGACGCGCCCACGCCCACGCCCGCGTCAGGCCCTGAGCCATGCGGAAGAACAGGTGATCCGTGACCTGCTCAACAGCGAACGCTTCATCGATTGTGCCCCTCGCACCATCTACGCCACCCTCCT
>NZ_LYXE01000144.1 GCF_002532075.1 Candidatus Chloroploca asiatica
GCTCTTCCGATCTCAGCGTCGCTGGCTTTTTTTGAGCCCACCAAGACCTACCCTTCGATGTATTGTTCGATGCGCAGCGACATCATTTTGGAGGCACCGTCGTCGCCCATCGTGACGCCGTAGAGGGTGTCGGCGGCTTCGATGGTGCCGCGGTTGTGGGTGATCAGGATAAACTGGGTCTGGTTGGTGAGGTGTTGCAAGGCTTCCCGGAAGCGCCCGACGTTGGCTTCGTCGAGGGCGGCATCGGTTTCGTCGAGAATGCAGAAGGGCGTTGGATGGACGGTGAGGATGGCGAAGAGCAGCGCGGTCGCGGTGAGCGACCGTTCGCCGCCTGAGAGCAGCGCGATGTTTTGTTGTTTTTTGCCTGGTGGGCGGGCGATGATTTCGACGCCGAGGCTGCGGGTATCAACTGTTTCGGGCTCGGTGCCGTTGCTCGCCTGCCCGTTCTGGCGTGCCGTGCTGGTCAGGATCAGGCGCGCCGATCCGCCGCCAAAGAGGCGCGTGAAGCTCTGTTCAAACTCGGCAGCAATCGCGTGAAAGGTCGTGGTGAAGCGATGATTCATTGCCTCGTCGAGTTCGCCGATCAGCTCGAGCAGCGTTGCACCGGCGGCACGGAGATCGGCGAGCTGCGTTGCGAGGAAACGCTGGCGCTCGGCGGTTGTTTCGTACTCTTCCAGCGCTAACTGGTTGACCGCACCGAGCCGCAGGATCTTTGTTTTCAGGGCTTCGATGGAGGCCTGGAGGTGCGTTGCGTCAATGGCGGGCCCTGCTTGCGCGTCACTGGTGGCAACGTGTTCCAGGTTGACTCCATCGGCGGCAGCGCGTTCAAAGAGCGCTTCTTGGCGATCAGCGGCGCGTTGCGCATCAAGGGCGGCTTTGCTCTGCGCGGCTTCCATCGCAAGCAGATGCGCGGTGGCCGCTTCTTCGTGTGCTTCAAGCTGACGTACGTTAGCTTCATCGTTGTGCAACGCGGCTTCGGCGGGGTCAATGCGCTGGCGCAACTGGTCAATCTCGGTGAGCAGGGCGGTATGCAGCGCCTCGTGGCGTTCGTGTTGCGCGGCCAGCGCATCGCGTTCATCGCGTAGGCTCAGGGCGGCCTGGTCAAGCTCGCTGGTCTGGCGCTGGACGAGGGCGAGGCTCTGGGCGTGGTTGTTGCGCAACTGCTCGGCGGCGCGCAGGCGTTGCCGGGTGGTGGCAACTTCGGTGCGCAAGCCTGCGAGGCGCTCCTGAACGAGTCGGTCGTTGCTCGCCTCGTGCGCCTGGCGCGTGCGTAGTTCGGCGAGCGTAACCTCGGTCGCATGGGCGGTGTTCTCCACTTCCCCCAGACGCAGCCGTACCTCGTGCTGCTGCATATCGAGGCTCTGGTGCTCACTGTCAAGGCGCTCGCGGCGCTGCGCAGCCCAAGTGCGTTCCTGTTCGGCCTGGGCGAGGCGACGTTCGGCGGCGGCAACCCCGCTGCGGGCGGTTTCCAGCAGGCGCTGGCTCTCGCGGGTGCGCCCTTCCACTTCGCGGAGTTGACCGTTGAGCGTCTTGAGTTGCGTGTCGAGCTGGACGCGAAGTGTGTCGGCGGCTTCGACGTTCTGGCGGGCGGCGGCGACCTGAGCGGGCAACTCGCGCAGTTCGCGTTCGCGGCGCAACGCACCACTCTCTTTGGTACGAGCGCCACCGGTCAGTGAGCCGCCGCTGTTGACCTGTTCGCCCTGGAGCGTGACGATGTTCCAGCCGGTGCGCAGGCGGCGGAGTTCGCGGCGTGCCGTGGAGAGGTCGCGCACGATGAGCACGCGCCCGAGCAACTGTTCAACCACGGGGCGGTAGGGCGCATCATACGCGACCAGGTCGGCGGCAACGCCAAGCACAGCCTCGTCGTCGAACGTCAGCGGGCGCTGATCGGATTCATTGACGCGCAGCGTATCGAGCGGCATAAACGTTGCTCGTCCGACATCGCGCTGCTTGAGCTCAGCAATCGCAGCTTCGGCGTCGCTCCACTGCTCAACGACAATATTTTGCAAGCGCGAACCGAGCGCGACCTCAAGCGCTGTTTCAAGCTCGGCAGGCGTACGGATCAGGCTCTGGACAAGCGCAAAGCCCTGGCGTTGCGTGCGTTCAGCCCACTGCATCGCGGCGCGCACGCCCGCAAAGGTGCCGGTATAGCTCCGGGCGAGCCGACTGAGCGACTCAAAGCGGGCTTCGACATCAGCGAGCGCACGGCGGGCGGTGACGCGCTGCTCGTCGGCCTGCGCATAGTGCTGGCGCAGCGTTTCGATGTCGTGGCGCAGGGCTTGTTCCGCCGTCGCCGCCTCGTGGCGGGCGGTTTCGGCATAGCTTACCTGTGCGCGGGCGTCCGCAACCTGTTCCGTGCTGCTTGCCACATGCGCTTCGGCTTGGGCGATGGAGGCTTCTAGTTCAGAGGTTTCGCGGGCGAGGCGCTGGGTTTGGGCATTGATTTGTTCGAGGCGGGCATGGGCTTCGGCGGCAGCCCGCGTCGTGCGCAGGGCCGCCTCTTCGGCCTCACGCAGAGCGCGAACCAGGGCCTGCACCTCATCGGCGCGCCCAGCGAGTTCAGTTTCGACCTCGCGCAGGGCCTGTTCGCGTTCAGCGAGTTCAGCCTCGGTCTGTCGCGTTTCGGCGATTGCCTCGGCGTGTTGTTGTTCGGCCTGCGCCTGCCGCAGGGCCAGTTCATGGCGCTGGCGCTCGAGATCCTCGGTACGCCGAGCCAGTGCGGCAACGCGCTCGTTGCCCACAGCCAGATCGCGTTGCACGGTTTCGGCCTGCCGGTGGAGCAAGCTGCTCTGCTGGTGCAACGCGCCAAGCTCGTCGCGGCGGGTACGCAGGCTACTGCGCAACGCCTGCAACTCGGCCGTAACGCCGGCCTGGCCTGTGCGCGCCTCGGTGAGGTGGGTCTCAGCCACCTGCAGATCGGCGCGGGTCTGCGCGGTCATGCGCAATGCCGCGCCCCATAGCTCGACATAATATTGTTGCTGCAATAGCGCGAGTTCAGCGGCATACTCGTGGTACTGGCGGGCCTGGGCGGCCTGGCGTTTGAGCACACGGAGGCGCGGCTCGAGTTCAGCGAGCAGATCGCCAAGGCGCTGCAGATTGCCTTCGGTCTCGCGGAGGCGGCGAAGCGCCTCGGCCTTGCGCAACTCGAAGCCACCGAGGTCAGCGGCGTCCTCAAAGAGCTTGCGCCGTTCTTCGGGGCGCAGGGTGAGCGCCGCATCAACGAGACCCTGGTTAATAATGGTATAGGAGCCACCGAGGGGGGCGGTCACTTCGAGCAGATCGCGGAGGCGCACCCTGGTACGATTGAGCAGATACTCACTCTCGCCGGCGCGGGTGGTGCGGCGGGTCAGCGTCACCTCATCAAACTCAACGGGCAGCAGCCGGTCGCTATTATCAACAGTGAGGCTCACCTCGGCAAAACCGGCGGGGGCACGCCGCCCGCCGCCGGCATAGAGCAACTCTTCCGAGCGTTTGCAGCGAAGGTTCGTCAGGCTCTGCTCACCGAGCACCCAGCGCACCGCATCAGCAAGATTTGATTTCCCACTTCCATTCGGGCCAACGACTGCCGTAATGCCCGCACGAAACTCAAGAATCGTGCGTGAGGCAAAGGTCTTGAACCCCTGGATCTCAAGGCGTTTCAGATGCATGGGCGTTATTGTATGAGGGGTTGCAACGCGCGTCAAGTAGGGGCGCAGCAGCGATCAGGACGATTGCATCTTCCCTGTATGCACCCGGCCAGGGGCACCCGCCAGGGCACCCGCGAGGGGGGCACCCGCGAGGGGGGCCCGCAAGGGGCACCCGCAAGGGGGGCACCCGCGAGGGGCACCCGCGAGGGGGGCCTTTTGGGGGTAGGTTTTTTTATTCACGGGCCGAGGGAGCGTCATGACGTTCGTTTCTTTCGGGATGGTATGGCGGTGTCGTTGGCCAGGGTTCGGGGGACAAGCGTTGCGGCATGGGGATGGACTGGTGGTTCAGGGCCCGCACCAAGAGCAC
>NZ_LYXE01000145.1 GCF_002532075.1 Candidatus Chloroploca asiatica
GCGCCGAGTGGCGACGACCTGCAGGCCCTCATGGCCGAGATCATTGCGACCACCGGCGTCTCAGCAGAGACCGCGCTGCAGCTGGCGATGATCCAGCGCGCGGCCCTTCGCCAGTACGCCTGCCAGTGGGACGCGATGGTGCAGCGCCTTCGTGCGGCCATCGCGACCCCGCCGTCCACGCCCGACGCGGCCGACCCTGCCAACCCCGCCGACCCCGCCGACCCCACGCCCGCCTGAACGCGCCTGGCCCGGCAACAAGGGGAAGGCAGAACCGACCAACCCAGACTGCCTTCCCCTTGTTGCCCACCGTGTTTGATCAACAAAGGAATGACGATGGATGCCCCTACTCAGCCCACGGCGCCGTCCAGCGCCGAACCGACCGCCCCAAGCGGGACGGACGGGGCAGGCGCGGCGTGTGGCACACGCCGCGCCGCGCTCGCCGTTGCGCTCCCGCGCCGGCTGCTGATCATCGCCTGCACGGCGACCCAACGCCCCGATGTGCGCCTGCTT
>NZ_LYXE01000146.1 GCF_002532075.1 Candidatus Chloroploca asiatica
GCCGTGCGCGCGACCGCCGCTTCCGTGGGGGCCGCACTTGCCCTGATCGGTGTCCCTACCACTTTGACGTAGCCCTAAAAAATAGGTCGAATCCTTCCCCTGGGAGTGAGGGCGCGACGCCCTCGCTCCCAGGAGAAGGATTCGACCTGCACGGCCTGTTTGAAGCGAGACGCCCTCGCTTCCAGGCTTGCCTGTTACCTGGTAAGAAGGTCAATTTCTGCGAGTTGCAGAAAGCGGTTGCCATAGTCGTCCTGACTCAATTCGGTGCCAAGGAGCCGGACGCAGCCGAGTGTGCGCGGGGCAATGGCGAAGGTGATCGGCTGGTTGCTCGGTTGGGGATAGCCGAACCGCGTGACCAGGGGCCGCCAGTTGCCCACGTCGGTGAAACGCGGGTCGCGCGGATCACAGGTGTGGGTGGCATCCGTCAACGCATACTGCAGCACAAAGTCTTGGGGAAAGCCCAGCGAGCGATCGTCTGGGCCGGCCCGCGGGCTGAGGCGTACCAGGTCAACCTGGGTCGGTTGGGCCAGCACCACCGCCGCCCACTCACTACTCGCCAAGTGCTCGGTATGGATGCCACTGCTCCAGGCCGTCTGGGGATTGCCATCACGGAGCAGGCCGGGACTCCAGTCGGCCCAGGTGGACGAGGCGGTGGCGTCGCGCAGCGCGAGGGCGCGTTCTCCGTCAAAGAGGGTCACGTCGGCGAGTTGGAGAAAGCGATTGCCATAGTCATCCTGACTGAGCTCGGCCCCGAACAGCCGGATACAGCCGAGCATGCGTGGGGCAAAGGTGAATTCAACGGGTTGGTTACTCGGTTGGGGATAGCCGAAGCGGGTGACCAGAGGCCGCCAGTTGCCCACGTCGGTAAAGCGCGGGTCGCTGGGATCACACGTGTGATTGGCATCCGTCACCGCATACTGCAGCACGAAGTCTTTGGGAAAACCCAGCGAGAGATTATCAGGGCCTGCGCGAGGCACGAGCCGCACGCGGTCAACCTGACTCGGTTGCGTCAACACCACGGCGGCCCACTCGCTACTCGCCAGGTGCTCGGTATGGATACCACTGCTCCAGGCGGTGTGGGGGCTCCCATCAAGCAAGTGGGCGACACTCCAATCGGCCCAGGTCGACGAGGCCGCCGCTTCGCGGAGGGCCAACGCGCGTTGGCCGTCCAAGACAGTCACGTCGGCGAGTTGGAGAAAGCGATTGCCATAGTCATCTTGACTAAGCTCGGCCCCGAAGAGCCGGACACAGCCGAGCGTCCGCGGGGCAAAGGTGAAGTCGATGGGTTGGTTGCTCGGTTGCGGATAGCCGAACCGCGTGACCAGAGGCCGCCAGTTGCTCACGTCGGGAAAGCGCGGGTCGCGAGGGTCACAGGTGTGATTGGCATCCGTTACCGCATACTGCACCACAAAGTCCTTGGGGAAGCCCAGCGAGCGATCGTCCGGGCCGGCACGCGGAGTGAAGCGCACGCGATCAACCTGGGTCGGTTGGGCCAACACCACCGCGACCCACTCACTCCCGACGAGATGCTCGGTATGGATGGTACTGCTCCAGACGGTATGCAGCGCATTGTCATTGAGATAGGACGCACGCCAGTCAGCCCAGGTGGACGAGACGGCGACCTGACTGATGGCGAGCTCGGTGAGGCTCGCGGTCGGAGTGGGGCTCGGGGTTGCCGTCGGGCTCGCCATCGCCGTCGGGCTCGCCGTCGCCGTTGTTGTTGCCGTGGGGAGTGGAGTTGACGTGATCTGAACCATCAAGCCACGGGTGCTCTCAAGAAACGAGGTGCCGGCGTAGGTAATCTCACTCTGCCGCAAGAGTGATGGCTCACCTAGATTAAAGGTGAGCTCAGTCGTGGCCTCATCATGAAGAGCCTGCAAGACAAACGTCCCCACAACAAACGTACCACTCGGGAAGGGTGCCTGTAGCGCACCCACAACGAGATCCAGCGTACCTTCGGCATTATTCACCTGACTCAAGAGACGGACAGGCAGCGCCGAGCCTGGTTCAAGCTTCAGAAGCGCAACCTTGCTGGGATCAAAATCGAGGAACGCCGCGACCCCATCAACCATGCGCGACCCTGCCACCACCTCGATTGTCACAGTCATCGTTGAGCCAGCAGCAAGCGTCAGCGTTGAGGGTGTCAGGCGTAACATTATTTGAGCTTCGGGCAACGGCGTTGCAGTTGGCAATTGCGTTGACGTCGTTGTTGGTGAACTGGTCGGCGTCGCAGTCAACGTCGGCGTCGGGGTCAGCGTTGCAGTCAACGTCGGCGTCGGGGTCAGCGTTGCAGTCAACGTCGGCGTCGGAACCTCGGCAATCTCCAGGGTCAAATCCCTGATTGCTTCCAGGATTGAAGTGCCAACCCAGGTAAGATCACTCTGGCGGAGCGGGGAGGTATCACCGCGATCGAAGGCGAGCGTGGTCGTGCCTTCAACGTCCAGCGCACGCACTTGAAACGTGGCGACCGCAAATGTCCCACTGGGGAAGGGGGCATTGAGCGCTCCCACAACCAGATCAACCGTGCCTTCAACGGGATCAACTGTGTTTAGCAAAACCAGCGGCAAGGCCGTCCCCACCTCCAATGACTCAAGCGCCACGCGAGAGGGATCAAAGTTGAGGAAGGCCGCAACCCCATCTACCGAACTGGCTCCGGCCTCGACCTCAATAGTCACGGTTGCTGTTTCACCTGGCGCAAGGGTCAAGGTGGAGGGATTGAGTTGCAACGTGATTGATGACTCAGCATGGAGGCTTACGAGGGGCAAAGCCAGACCCGCCAGCAAGAGTGCGGTCATGATCAAGCTGAACCAGAGGAAGGATGACAGACGACGGATTGGATCCATAGAAAACCTCTTGGTAGCACAGGGAAGGTTGGGCAAGATGATATGGTTTCAGAAGGGCCATGTTTTCGTACCACATGGCGGGCTCGTGATGCCGCAAGAAACAGGGTGCGTGCTCCTGAGCTCTCACAGGTCTTGAAGACCTGTGAGGGCTCAGGATGAAACGTGATTGAACTACCGGCGGATCAGGGGCAAATAGACCCGTCCACCTGCGCCAGTCAGGGTCAACTGCCACGGCGCTTCATCTGGCGTGAGCGCTTGCCCACGCAGGGTCACGAGGCTCTGACGGAGGGCGAGATCATCCACCAGCGTGATCTGGGTTCCCTGCGCATCACGACGCGCACGGAAGGTCATCGTCGCCAGCGGAACAACCCCGGTCGGCGGTGTTGCGTTGAGCGTCCCGCGCACCAGATTGATCTGCCCCGCAGTGGGAAGCACCTCACGTTGTAATTCCATTTCCAGGGTCGGATCGACCACCAGATCGACCACCTCCAAGACAGCCGGGTCAAAGTCGAAATAGGCCGCGATGCCATCAAGTCCACCAGAAGGCGCTTCAACCGCCACCTGCAACGTAACCTCCTCACCGGCCCTGACATCGCGACCTACCTGCGCGAGCGTCAGCGGGGCCTGAGTCAACCCCGTGCGGCTGGCGTTCAGCACATCTGGCTCACCCGACTGGCCAAAATTGCTTACCAGTAACGAGAAATCAACGACGCTAATCATCTCATCGCCATTGAAATCAGCCCGTGCATCGTAGCCATCCGCACCGCTCATGCGCCCAAATGTCCCGGCGAGCAGGGAAAAATCGAGCACGGTGAT
The DNA here is from genome assembly GCF_002532075.1 of Candidatus Chloroploca asiatica. Taxonomy (GTDB): domain Bacteria; phylum Chloroflexota; class Chloroflexia; order Chloroflexales; family Chloroflexaceae; genus Chloroploca; species Chloroploca asiatica. Next base: position 3,660 of record NZ_LYXE01000146.1, read on the forward strand.
GCGATTGTCATTATTTGCATCGCCTGTCGGCAACGAGCCCACCTGGATCACCTGGGTCGTATCGGTAAAGGCCTGCGTATGTGCAACGCGCAGTGACTGGGGATGCTTTACGCGCAGGGTATAGGTACCTGACACCACACCCGCAAGCTGGAACTGCGCCCGATCATCGGTCGTGTGCTGCGCACGATACAGAGTCGTGGTCGCGGTCGGCACATGCAGGGCCACTTCAAGCGGCACCTGCAGACGCGCATGCGGCGGCTGAGGGCGTCCTTGAAGCTGGACGGCGACGGTAAAGGGTGCGCCTTCAACGACCGTGATCGTTGCGGGGCGGACGTCTTCTAGAAGCGACGCCCCCTCAAAGGTGACATCGCTCTGGCGCGGAGCCACCTGGCTTAACGTCAATGCGGTTCCGTCTGGGGCAACCTGTTTGGCACGGAAAGTCACAGTCGCCAGCGTAAAGGTTCCTTGCGGCCACGGTGCTGTGATGATGCCACGAGCGAGATCAAGCGTGCCAGCCGTATTGTCCAGTTTTTCGAGCAAGCTAATTGGGAAAGCGGTACCGGCAACCACCTGCGTGACTTCGAGCACCTCGGGATCGAAGGTCAGATAGGCAGCGGCGGCATCTACGTCATAGTCACCCGTGCGAATCTCAAGCGCCACGTTTATTGTGCCACTCACCGGCATCGTCGTTGCGGCAGGCTTGAGTTCCATCACCACCCCGGTTGCCGGATTGGCGCGGGCCGCAAAATCCTGTCCGGTCACATTGGCGTTGACCGTCACATTGCGTGTCGCTGGCTCAAAGCGATACCCCTCCTTCGTCGGGGTCAGCGTATAGGTTCCCGGTGGCACGTCGTTTAAGGTATATGCGCCCTCGGCGTTGGTCGTCGCATTCCGGGTTCCATCGCTGACCGTCACACCGGCGAGGCCAGCGCCCTCCGCATCAGTCACCTGACCGCTGATTGTATAGGTCAACAGACGGGCCGCAAAATTCTGTCCGGTCACATTGCCATTGACCGTCACATTGCGTGTTGCTGGCTCAAAGCGATACCCATCCTTCGTCGGGGTCAGCGTATAGGTTCCCGGTGGCACGTTGTTCAGCGTATACGCCCCCTCGGCGTTGGTCGTCGCATTCCGGGTTCCATCGCTGACCGTCACACCGGCGAGGCCAGCGCCCTCCGCATCAGTCACCTGACCGCTGACTCTAACCGCCGGGCAGAGGGAAGCGGTTCCTTCTTGCACCAGCGCATAGTCAAACAATGTATCAACGCCAATCGCCTCGTTGGGAAAATAGACCTCGGCGCGCAGCCCGGTATGGCCGCTCTGCTGGATCGTCAGACTCACCTCGTGACACATCCAGCCCTGCTGACTAACCGTGAACGTACGGTAGGCATTGTATTGCTCGCCGCCCATCGCCCAGAGGGCGAGCGTGCCGGTGCGCGTCGTCCCGGGTGGAGCGTGGATCATGAGCGCAAAGGTGTAGGTCGCGCCTGGGGTGGGAACATAGGGAATATCCTGGTAGAACGACGTACACTCAGGCTGCTCACCCCGGTTGGTCGCGAGAAAGCGCGTGCCATGAAACGCCGTCACGCCATAGATGCCCGACTCATAGGTGGTTCTATTGCACGAGCCATACCATTGCCAGGGAGCCGGGCCAGCGGGGTCTTCAAACGAGTTATTTTGCAGCGTCGCGCTCGCCGCTGTGACCGTGATCGGGAAAAAGACCGACCCCTGTGCTGGGGCACGAAACCAAGCGGTGCCCTCCTGGACGAAGTCAAACTCGATGCGATACGAGCCGGGGGTTGCCGGCGCACGCAGGGTAAACTGAAAGACGCCAATGGCCCCTGGTTGCACTACCCCGGGGCTAGCGATGCGATTCGGCCCAAGCCAGGAGGGATCATAGAACGGCGGATGGTTCTGATCGCGCGGGAGCGCAGTGATCTTGGTATTGGCATCCCAGGCCCCAGTTCCCGTATTGCGCAATTGCACCTGCACCTGCTGGGTGCTACCGGCCACCATCTGCGGTTGGAAGGTCTGGCTGACAAACTCGCCGCTGTAGGTTGCGGGGGGTGGCGCAACCGTCCCATTGTAACGGCGAATATCCGATATTCTGCCAGGATCAAGGACTGAAGGACCAAGAGTAGAGGTTGAATATGAACTGGGATTGTTAATCGTATATCGACCATCACTCCGCCTGCCGATCACAACAACCCAGTGTGCTCCACCATCGACACCTACAATCACCGGGCGTCGGTTGCGGAGCTCCGTATCAATGTCACCAGATCCTGAGTATGTTACCCCCGCAGGCATACACTGATTGCGCCAATAGAGCAGACATCCATTCAGATACCCTCCTTTATTTGTCAGGCATTGATTCAGTGCAGCAGGGTCGGTAAACGAAGGCTGATAATAATTGAAGAGCATCGCCATAGAAGTCATCGCACATCCATGGCTCCCAATCGTTACACTACATGTTCCCAGTCGATGCGAAGCCCACCGCGCATCACCTTGATTGAAGTAGGGCACGCTGATAGGGGCGATTTCCTGAGCAAGCATTGGCGGTGCAGCCTCACGATCAATGAGAGTAAAACCTTGATCAGTTGCATCTGGCGCAAGCCCAGGAATGAAAGTGGCAACGATGTCCGCAAAAACCCCTTCTTGTGAACCTCCTAACGGATAAATGAACTCATAGACATCCGTAGCGTACGTAAGCAACAGATGGGTATTCCAATGATCTCCAGCAAACAAGCGATACGCACACGCATCCTGCTGATTAACCACCAGATGTTGACAGGCTGCAGCAGTAGCTGCAGAGCGATGGTTGGATGGTGAGTCTAACCATTCTTCCAGAGAAAGCTGATCCGGATTCGCAAACATTTGCACTACCAACGGGCTAGTAGCATGATCAACCAAGATGTGCAGCACTCCCTCAGGTTGATAGAGCGTCGCCTTCCCGGTTGAAGGATACCAAAGGCGATAGCCCTGTTGCGTATTGACGAGTGCCTGCCAGATAGCAGTACGCTCACTTGGCGCACGCTGGATCAAAGGCAACCACACTTGGGTGCGTTCAACCTGAAGCGGAGGCTCTGTCAGCGTGGTTGTTGGCGTCATCGGCACGGTCGCACGAAATGTTGCGAATGTAGGCTCAGACAAAGCTGGGCGAGTCTCAAACTGCGCTGAAACAGCAGGCAACGGTTCATACGAAGACGAAGAGACAGCTGCACCTACCGTTGTGTGGCTCAGGTTAAGGGAAGCCAACAGCAGAGCAACTATGGAGAAGATCATCAGGCTCATCATTCTCGCGAGCAAGGATGGGCGATTCATAGCAAAGCCTTCCTACAATGATGCGAGAGCAATCAATCATCAAGCAAGCGGACAAGCAAAGCCACTGCTTTCTCTCGACACACTATCCCATGACATGCTAGGGTTCAATGCCGCGACGTACCACCTGTCATTTTCATATAAGACAAAAGTCTTACCTGGCGATAGTACTCAACCGCCGCTGCAATGCGGTTGGGGGCACCAAGTTTCTGGCGCAGGCTGAGCAGGTGTTGGCGCACAGTGGAAAGTGAGAGGTGCAGATGGGCGGCAATCACGCGATCACTTGCACCGCTGGCAACCATTTCGATCACCTTTTGCTCACGCGGGCTCAGTGGGGTCGCGCAAGGGGTGCATGCGGTGAGTGGCGGGCCATAATGCAGGTCATACTTGAGCGCGGCAACGGTGCGGTTCGCCGCGTCAAGTTTGTGACCGGCAAGCTGAATATATGTGGTGACGGTGTGAAGGCCAAGATAGAGCTGGGCCGCAATCTGGCCGTCGTTGTGACCACAAAGAACGAGACGCATTACGTCATGTTCACGTGGGGTAAGGAGGGGACGGTTGATCGTTGGCATCGCTTTGCTCCTCATTTCTGGAGAGAGAACGATCTACATCTCATCTGTACCAGAGAGGGGCAAAAGACTCTTGTTTTTGCAATGGAGGCACACATTGTTCGTCTGGCAACGAGGTTTTCTGATAATTTGACGCAAAGGCGCAAAGGCGCAGATGGTATACTTACCGGCATCGTAGGTGTCTCAGATCGCGAAGACCCTGGTGTGACGACAGCAAAGGAGCATGCATGCGTTACCAACGCGTTTCAAGGAGTTTTGTCGCCTTGCACCCGCGCCCGATCGGGGTGATTACGTTTTATGGGGGGCAGTTTTTTGGACAGTTGCCAACGACGGCGTATGCCCATTTTCTGGAGAGTCTGTTCGAGGCGGGGTATAGCCTGATGGTGGTGCCGTTTCAGTTCGGGTTTCGGCACGATCTGATTGCCGAACAGCTTCTGGTTGAGCGTGATACGCTGCGTGAGCGGCTCCCCCTGTTAGCCGAACTCCCACAGGCCTGGGTGGGGCATAGCGTGGGTTGTAAATATCTGGCCCTGCTTGAAGCGTTCACCGATAGCGCCACAGGCAAGTTTGTCTTGCCAGGGATGAGCCTGGCGTCGGCAACCCGTACTGGTATTCTTGATGAGCCGTCCCTCTTGCTGGCCCCGGATATGTCCGATACCAGGGATGCAGTGCCGTTTCTACCAGTTGTGCCCCGCTTGCTGGATCAGCTTGGCCTCGGCGTGCGGCCTTCCCGGGCCGAGACGCAACGCTTGATTGAGCAGGATGATCTCTTTGGGTTGACGGCGCTCATCTCGTTTGATCAGGATACGATTGCCGGGCGCGCCCACGAGTCGCCCGAGGTCAGCGATGTGGCCTGGTTCCTCCAGACACTAGAAGCACGAACGTCGTATCCGGTGCTACACCGCGAACTGGCTGGGGATCACCTCGAACCGGTTGGCATCCGTTATGGTGACATGGTCTATAGCCTGCGGTCGGCAAGTCTGCTTGGGAGCAAATCGGTGCCACGGGCGATCGAGCAGACAGCGCTAGAATTTCTGGCTGAACTCGGGCGTCGCCGCGACCGTGCGCCACGTAGGCGCTAAACATGCATGCCTTGGCTGTACGAAAATAGCCAGCTTTGCTGGCTATTTTCGTACGTCCAATGGCTTACGCCCATCCCTGACCGGGGGTCAGCGTGCGGTTGCGTTGCTGTCGGGATCAAGGGCAAAGAGCCGGATCCTGCATTGGCAGTTCCTCGGTTACCCCGCGCCCAACGTGCCTCCTGAACACCGTCCTCAGCCGTAGCGGCAGCATACCGCGCCCGTGGCGCGGTGTGGGGGGCGTGCGATCATGAAGGTCTGACCTGAAAGGATCCCCCTATGAATGATGGTGTGTCCACCTCTGTCCCGCCGGTTGATCTGCAGCACGTCTGCGGCCAGTTGTACCAATCTCTCGCTTGCCAGTCCGTTGCTCGTGCGTTTTTTGGAAGGCGGAAAGCCCGCCAGGGAAGGCCCAGAATACCTTGATGAACTCTCGGGCAAACCCTGGGCGAAGGAGTATCTTATGAAAAAGTCAAAAAGAAAAATCTTTATTGCAATCATCCTATCGCTTTCTGTGATTTGCACCGCGCTGATCCTGATCGCGCCGCGCTACGGAAATCTTTCGATCAACCTGCCGTTGGAACACAAGCCCGCTTTCGCTGCGGATACCAGCGCGTACCCAAGCCAACTCCGCGCCGAAGGCAACAAACTGATTGACGTGAACCGACAGGTCGTGACGCTGCGCGGGCTTATGCCTGCCGACCCGGCGGTGCTGAGACGCAAGGGGAAATTTGACCGCCTCTTCTTCGATAGGATGGCCGATTCGGGCGCCAATGTCATTCGTCTCCCTGTCCACCCCGAACGATGGGAACGCGATCCCGATTATTTGTGGCGTTACCTCGATCCGGCTGTTCAGTGGAACGGCGAGAACGGCGTCTACACCATCATTGACCTGCATTTCATCGGAGATATCGGGACGGATCGCGGGGTACAAATGCCCGACATCAAAATTCCAAGCGAGGATTTCGCTCTTGAGTTCTGGTTGCAGACGGCTTCCTACTTCAAGGATACCCCGCACGTCATCTTCGAGATCTTCAACGAACCGGCAGACATCTCCGCTTCGGACTGGCGGACAAACGCCCAGGCTCTGGTGGATGCGATCCGCTCCACGGGCGCAGACCAGTTGATTATCGTCGGGGGCATCGAGTATTCCCGTAACCTGTCCTGGGTGTTGGAAGAACCGATCAAGGGTGAAAATATCGCCTATGCCGCGCACATTTACCCGGCGCACGGCCGTTATTCTTGGGAGCGCTGGTTCGGGGCTGTTGCTGAAAAGTATCCAGTGGTGATGACGGAATGGGGCTGGATGGAATCTGATCCGGACGGCAAACAGCCTTACCTGGTTGGCCGCCGAAGTTCCTATGGCGAGCCGCTTATGGAATACCTCGATCAGCGTGGAATCGGCTGGGTGGCCTGTTGGTATGATGACGAATGGAAGCCAGCTATGTTTGCGTCAGACTTCGAGCAGGCAACCCCTTTTGGTGAATTTGTCCTGCAAAGGCTATCTGGACAGTAACTATCTTTGGCATGGTTTATTCGCATCAGGCTGTCCTTTACAAATTTTTACACGGAGGAATACGGAGAATTCATGGAGAAGCTGCTTACTTTCCTCCAAAATCTCCGTGACTCCTCCGTGCCCTCCATGTTAAATCCAACATTTGTAAAGGAGCATTCAGCCTGATTGGACCATGCCTTATCTTTTATCGGAGGAGAAAAGGCATGGGCGCAAGCCCAATCCAATCAGCCTACCCACCCAACCTATCTTTGGATAGGCGACTCGCGCCAACCTTCAGGTTAGACTGTGAACATGTTCATAAACAATTACCTGGAGGACACCATGACATATCTGAGTAAATTTCTTTTGTTAAGCATTATTTTGCTGCTGTTGGCAGGCTGTTCCCGCCCCAACGGCAATAGCACGGACACGGCGCAGATTGTGGGGGAGACGGCCGTTCTCATTGCCGACTTCTCTCCCCCATCCGGTTACGAGCCAGAATTTGGCCTGCACGCCATCGGCTACACCGTGGTAGCCTACAACAGCGGCGACAACGGCGGTCACCTCTATCTGGTGCAGGCCGGAGAAGGAACCGACGACACGATGATGACCACGCTGGAAGAGACGCTGGCGAATCTGGTTCCCGGCTACCGCGCCGATGACAGCCGGATGACGGTAGTGGAACAACGGCCGTTTTCCATCCGCGACCAACCCGTCACCCTGATCCTCAGCGAAGGGGCGAAGTGGGACAATGAGCGCGTGCGACAGGTAACGGCTGTTTTCCAGGGCAAAGAAGGCCCCACGCTGCTCACCCTACTGGAGCCGGTCAGCCAGTGGGATGAGGCGGCGGTGGAGAGTTTTCTCAGCTCAATCCGCTAGAAAAATGTGGGAGATCGCACCAATCGTCAATCATCAATCGCAGGAGGTACATGATGTCTCAAAATAACAGAAATGTTTCGGTTGTAATCGCTGTGGTTCTGATGCTGTTTGTCGCGGTGCTGGTAGCGACGCGGCAGGGAGAGGGGCGAGCAACGGCCGTTCCCGCAGGCTACCAACTCCTGGCCGAAGTGGATTTAAGTGACGGCCCCTTTGCCGACGCAGTGGTGGGCGAGTTGCTGGTGGGGGAAACGGCCGTTACCCACCTCCGCCTCTCCCTGCCCAACCTGGACACGCCCCGCTTTACCCTCCGCCTGCAAGCGGAAAACGGCGAGCCCTACACCGTCCTCCACGCCGAAAATTACCGCACCAACCAGGATGGCGGCGGCGACTGGGAAGAAACCCTGCCGCCCGGCGCTTACCAACTACGACTGACCGCCGCCCAAAGCGCCGGCCACGTCACCATCTCCCACCGCGCCCAACCAACCAACTAACCTTTGTCGCTTACGTCCCTTTATCCCTTTGGCTTAAATTCTTCTCAAGGAGTTTTGTCATGACTTCTCACAAACCAGCTCTCTCGCACGCGCTCACAGATGAGCCTGACATTACAAAGCAGCGGTTGACAACGGCCGTTGCCAGCCTCGCCCTCACCAGTTTCAGTGGGTTTCTGACGGCGTTATACATGCCGCGTGGGCCGGTAACGGCCCTTCACCTCTGGATCGTCCTCCTCAGCAGCCTGATAATCGGGTTGGTCGGCGGGCTGGCGCTGCGCAGCCGTTGGGCCTACCTCCTGCTGCCCCTCATCTACATCATCACCATCGAACTGACCCGCCTCAACATCGTCGGCCCCACCGTAGACGCCTTGCGCCTGGACAATCCTTTCGGCATCCTCGCCCTCATCGTCGGGCGCGGCTTTCATGGATTGGTCGCCTTCCCGGCCATGTGGTTAGGCATCGGCCTCGGCCTGGCCTGGGCAGCCGGGCAAACGCCCTGGCGGCAGCCGCTGCTCCTGTTCCTGGCCTTGTTCGTCGCCGCCCTGGCCGTCTTCAACGCCATCCCCGCCCGCACCCCGCCAGTGCTGGACGCCGAGGGGAACCCCATCCCCGGCAGTATCGCCGAGTTGACTAAAGTCCGCCTGGGCGGGCAAGAGCAAGCCATCATGCTCCACGGCCGCAGCCCCGACCTCCCCGTGCTGCTCTACCTCAGCGGCGGGCCAGGGCAGAGCGACCTGGCCTACTCCCGCGTCCTGCTGGCCGACTTGGCCCAAGATTTCATCGTCGTCGGTTGGGACCAACGCGGCGCGGGTAAATCCTACGCCGCCCTCGACCCCACCAGCGACCTGACGCTCGATCAGGCCATCGCCGACACCATCGAACTGACCAACTACCTGCGCCAGCGCTTCGACGAAGAGAAAATCTACCTGATGGGCGAATCCTGGGGTACGACGTTGGGCGTCCTGGCCGCGCAGCAACGGCCCGACCTCTACCACGCCTGGATTGGCAGCGGCCAGATGGTCAGCCAGCGTGAGACCGATCGCCAGCTTTACCGCGACGTACTCGCCCTGGCCGAGCGCACCGGCGACACCGCCCTGCGCGACCAGATGGTGGCCTTTGGCGAACCGCCCTACGCCGATGTACCCTATCCCAACGCCATTGTCATGAACAATTACCCCCGCCTCGAAACCCCCTACACGCCCCCCCGCGCCTATATCGAACGGGGCACGTCCGCCAACTTGGGGCCTTACGGCATCTTCGGCAGCGAATACAACTTTGTGGAGAAGGTCAACGTGCTGCGCGGCCTGATTGATATGTTCAGCATCCTCTACCCGCAGATTCAACACCTTGATTTCCGCCAGGACGTGCCCCGGCTGGACGTGCCGGTCTACATCCTGGATGGCGCGGCCGAACTACCGGCGCGGCGCGATCTGGCTCTGGAGTGGTTTGCCTTGCTAGACGCCCCCAGCAAGCAGCTCTACACCTTTGCCAATGCCGGGCATTCCGTCGCCTTTGAGCAGTTCGAGGCGCTGCGCGACATTCTGACGGGGACGGTTCTGCCGGAAACATATCCGCCCCACATGCGCCAATAAAGTGCGAGCGAGAGCGAAAGGCGGCCACCGACGCAAGTATATTCGCTGGCTTTACCTGAGCGTGTTAGCCGCGTTCCTGACTCTCCTCCTCATCCGCCTGGTCTGGCAAACAAGCACCGCTCCCATGGCCGTGCATGCACGGCCATGGGAGCGGTGCTTCGGACTCACCGTCATACCACCGCTGCTAACGTCTCACAAAGGGCAAATAAACCATAGGCGTCAGCACGTAGGGTTCGACCTCTAGCGGAACCTCCACTATCGTGGCTGAAACACGCCGAGGACGTTCACGTAGCGGATCATCAAGCCCCAGCAGATACACCACCTGGGCTAGCACTTCGGTCTGTACGAGACTCGTCGGGGTGGCAACACTGGTCACCGTGACAATATAGGAGCCTGGTAGCGCATCAGCCACGGTTTTGAGCAAGACGCGGAACCGGCCCTCGTCACCAACGATGATCGTCTCGCTGAGCAACTCACCGTTGATCTGCAGCCGTATCGTGTGCCCCACCGGGAATGACGTGCCGGTCAGCAGAAAGTAGCTGTCAGGAGCACCATCAGGATAGTTGAGCGTCAGGGTTATGCCAGGCTCAGGGGTGCTAGTCGGCTGCGCGGTTGGCTGCGCGGTCGGCTGTGCGGTTGGCTGTGCGGTCGGCTGCGTGGTCGGTTGCGCGGTCGGCTGTGCGGTTGGCTGTACGGTCGGTTGCGCGGTCGGCGTTGGTGTGCCACCCGGCGAAGGTGGGGTGATACGGATCGTACTGGCACGCGCCGCTGTGAATGTCCCCATCGGCGCAGCAATGTCTTGCCATGAACCACTGCCATCAACGCCTTCATAGGTCCAACCCATCGCCCCAGCATAGCAGTTGGCGTAGATCGACTCAAGCAATTGCAGTGGCGTCATCCCCGAACCATCGGCATTGGCGGGAAACTCACCAATAACCACCGGCTTATCAAAGCCAGCTTCCTGCCAACCCAACCGCATCGGCGAGAAAGTCCAGTTATTATCACCATTGGCCCAGGGGTAATAATGGATCTGATAATAATCCAGATAGCCCTCAGCATCATAGCGAGTCAACGCAGCATCACTGTACCAGTTACCCTCGGCCCCCGGAATAGTATCGCTATTCCACTTCATCGCTGCGGCACCAACCGTGATCAACTGGTTCGAGTTGCGCCGGATCGCCCCCGTCACTTCGGCAATAAATCGCTGCATCTCAGCAAGCGACACTGGGTTGTCAATATTCCAGTGGATCGACCCCGACTCCCGAATACCCCACTCGGGCTCATTGATGATCTCCCAGGTGATCACATTGGGATGCGTCCCAATGGTATAAGAAGTGCCAGCGATCGGGTAGCGCAGCATCGGGATAACGGCGTTGTCAATGAAGGCCTGGCGTTTGGTTGTATCAACCACCAGGTCACGCTGATTCTGGATGATGCCATTGGGGCGGGCCAACATATCGAATGACCAGAGCGTAAAGACAATATAGATGTCATGTTTGGCGGCAAGTTTGATCGCATCGGCCATGCTCGGGAGCGTATTGGCATCAAACCCGGTCGTCATGCCATTGGCAATCTCAGGGGCACCACGGCCATCAGCAAAGACCCACCAGCGCACACTGTTGACCCCCCGTGCTTTCAAGGCAGCAAACATCTGATCGGCACTCTCGGTCGTGTACGTGTGCTGCCACCACTCCTCCACCGTGCCAAAATCAGCGCCGAAGCCCCCATCAAGCCAGGGCACATTCATTCCCGCCAAAAACCAGTGCCCATCACGCCAGGGAACCAGATGGCTCTGATCAGCTGGACAAGCAGCAGCAGCACGGGCTGTACCTGTAACAGGACTCACGCCTGGGCTCAGGCTCACAATCAGCAGCACAAGCATCATGCAATATGATAGGCCGAGCATGACAGTACGGGTTGCACCCGAAGGGCTACGGCTCAACATATGTGTACCTCCTCGTTTCAAAAATCACAAATGACGTTTTTGTCATCGAGAGACAATAGATCAGGCTTGTTCATCCGTCAAATATGACGATCCTGTAATGTATGCAGGGTAGCACGCGGCAATTACGAGCGTATTACCAGTCCTTCGCCCGCAAGAGCCCTAAACCCAAGCCTTTGCAACGAAACACACGCAAAGCCACCACGGCGCGAATCGTTGGCAGGCAGATTTTCCATAATACGAAAAACTAAACCACCAGGTGGATTTTGTAACCGTGATGTAACTAAAACGGTATATAATAGGTTTCAACGGGGTTGTGAATGACCCTCATTGATGGTAACAGTTTGTGGAGTAGGGTTGGAAAAGTCGTTGCGGACTCATCGTCGAGGAAAGGATCTGAACGTATGAATCGTGAGCAGCAGATCGCTCAAATTGCCGAGGTTTGGAATTCACCACGTTTTGCCGGAATTGCACGTGGCTACAGCGCCGAGGAAGTCTATCGTCTAAGGGGTTCGGTACAGCCCGAGTCAACGCTGGCTCGCATGGGTGCCGAACGCCTCTGGAGTCTTTTGCATACCGAGCCCTTTGTCAATACCCTTGGTGCGCTCACTGGCAATCAGGCCGTGCAGCAGGTCAAGGCCGGGCTCAAGGCGATCTATCTGTCAGGGTGGCAGGTTGCCGCTGATGCCAACCTCGCCGGCCAGATGTACCCCGACCAAAGCCTCTATCCCGCTAATAGTGTGCCGATGGTCGTCAAGCGGATCAATCAGGCGCTGCAGCGCGCTGACCAGATCCAGCACTCCGAGGGCACCGGCGATACCTACTGGTTCGCGCCGATTATTGCCGATGGCGAAGCTGGCTTTGGTGGCCCGCTCAATGTCTTTGAGTTGACCAAGGCGATGATCGAGGCCGGCGCCGCTGGCGTCCACTTCGAAGACCAGCTCGCCTCTGAGAAGAAGTGTGGTCACATGGGTGGCAAGGTGCTCTTGCCGACCCAGCAGGCTGTCCGTAATCTCGTGGCCGCTCGGCTCGCCGCTGATGTGATGGGTGTGCCAACCCTCATTATTGCCCGCACTGATGCCAATGCCGCCAATTTGATCACCAGTGATGTGGATGAGCGCGACCATCCCTTCCTCACCGGCCAGCGCTCCCCTGAAGGCTTCTATTATGTCAATCCAGGCCTCGACCAGGCAATCTCACGCGGTCTGGCCTATGCTGAATATGCCGATATGGTCTGGTGTGAGACGGCTGAACCGAGTATCGAGGAGGCGCAGCGCTTTGCCGATGCGATCCATGCGAAGTATCCCGGTAAGCTGCTCGCCTATAACTGCTCACCAAGCTTCAATTGGAAGAAGAAATTGAGTGATGCCGATATCGCTCGCTTCCAGCGTGCGATTGGCGAGATGGGCTATAAGTTCCAGTTTGTGACCCTCGCTGGCTTCCATAGCCTCAATTACAGTATGTTTACCCTCGCCCACGGCTATAAGGATCGCGGCATGGCTGCCTACTCTGAGTTGCAGCAGGCCGAGTTCGCCGCCGAAGATCAGGGCTATACCGCTACCCGCCATCAGCGCGAAGTCGGTACTGGCTACTTCGATGAGGTGAGCATGGTGATTTCTGGAGGTACCTCCTCCACCACTGCCCTCGCTGGCTCAACCGAGGCCGAACAGTTCCACTAGGCGCGGACGAAGCCGCAGTCCTCAAAAAGATTTCTGCTGACGCACGATGCAAGCAATGCTTGCATCGTGCGTCAGCAGAAAGCTGAAAACTATTTCCACATGATGAAATAATGAAAGGACGGATCAATGGCCGATCTGAAATTGCCCGCTGGGATGCAGATCACTGGGCATGTGACACCGGAGTACACTGAGATTCTGACTCCCGAGGCGCTTGAATTGGTTGCCCTGCTCCATCGCCGTTTTAATGGGCGCCGTACGGCGTTGCTTGACCAGCGCACGACCCGACAGGCTGACCTCGATGCCGGCAAGTTGCCCGATTTTCTGCCCGAGACCGCTGAGATCCGCGCTGGTGACTGGAAGATTGCTCCCTTCCCTCCACATATCAATGATCGCCGCGTCGAAATTACTGGCCCCGTTGAGCGCAAAATGGTGATCAATGCCCTCAATTCCGGCGCAAAGGTCTTTATGGCCGATTTTGAAGATGCCAATACCCCCAACTGGGATAATCAGGTGCAAGGTCAGATCAATCTCCGCGATGCCCTGCGCCGTACCATTACCTTTACCTCACCCGAGGGCAAGGCCTATGCGCTGAGTGATAATCCGGCCATCCTCTTTGTACGCCCACGCGGCTGGCACCTCAACGAGAAGCATGTCCTCGTTGATGGTGAGGTCGTTTCTGGTGGTATCTTCGATTTTGCGCTCTATTTCTTCCACAATGCCCGCCAGGCGATCGAAATCCAGGGTGGCCCCTATTTCTATCTGCCCAAACTCGAAAGCCACCTCGAAGCGCGCCTCTGGAATGAGATCTTTCTCGCTGCTCAGGAGTATGTCGGCCTCCCCACAGGCACCATCAAAGCGACGGTGCTGATCGAGACGATCCTCGCCGCCTTCGAGATGGACGAGATCCTCTATGAACTGCGCGAACACTCCGCTGGGCTCAATTGTGGTCGCTGGGACTATATCTTCTCGTGCATTAAGAAGTTCCGTACCAATCCCGATTTCTGTCTCGCCGATCGTGCCCTCGTGACGATGACGACCCACTTTATGCGTTCGTATTCGTTGCTGGCAATCAAGACCTGTCACCGCCGGGGTGCCCACGCGATGGGCGGGATGGCGGCCCAGATTCCGATCAAAAATGACCCCGAGGCGAATGAGGCGGCCATGTCCAAGGTGCGCACCGATAAAGAGCGTGAGGCAACCGATGGGCACGATGGAACATGGGTTGCGCACCCAGGGTTGGTGCCGATTGCCCTCGATGCGTTTAATACCGTCATGAAGACACCAAATCAGATTAGCCGCACCCGTGATGACGTTGAGGTCACGGCCGCCGATCTGCTCACCTTCCAACCAGAAGCCCCCATCACCGAGCAGGGCCTTCGCCTCAATCTCAATGTCGGTATTCAGTACCTCGGGTCGTGGCTGGCTGGCAATGGCTGTGTGCCGGTCTTTAATCTGATGGAAGATGCCGCCACCGCCGAGATTTCAAGGGCGCAGATCTGGCAGTGGATCCGGAGTCCCAAGGGCGTGCTGCACGATGGGCGCAAAGTGACCGTCGAGCTCTTCCGGACGATGTTGCCCGAAGAACTGGCGAAGATCAAGGAACAGCTTGGCCCAGCGTATGCCGATGGCAAATACGAAGAGGCCGCCAAACTCTTTGATCTGATTACGACCAGCGATGACTTTGTCGAGTTCCTGACGCTGCCGGCCTACGATCATATTGATTAAGGCATTCACATGAAGACCGAAAATATGCTCTTGATGGTCTATAGTTTCACCAGCGCCAGTCGGGCCGAAGCAGTTCGCTCTGTCATCGAAACCCTCGACCGGCAGATTGGGGAACGAACCGGGCACTTTGCCGTGGTGATGAAGCGTGAGGATGGCTCGATCAGCCTCCGCGAGCCGCGTGATTTCGGTGAGGAATTGGCCGATTTGACCACCTCACTGGTCGGCGGTCTCACCTGGTTTGCCTATACGTTCGTTGGCCTGATGGGGACCCAGCCTGCTGCGTTTGTGGAACGCGTGACCAGTGAGGCAACCCGCCGGATGGTGCGCGAGACGGGCTTTCCCGAGCAGTCGCTCTATGAGATCGGGGCGGAACTTGATACCGGCTCGGCCGCGATTGTTGGTCTGATCCCGGCTGAAGAACGCGATGTCCTTGTCGCTGAACTCGAACGACTCGGCGGCAAGCTCTGGGAACATCCAATCCCATCCGCCATTGTCGCTGAATTACACACCGCTACGTAGCCATGAATCACCCCGGGGGGCCACTGGCCCCCCGGAAGTAGCAGGCCCGGTCGTACGCCCGGACTCAGACGCGCATCTGGTGCTCGCGACGAGCATGAACTAGGGTGCAGATCGCATGCGCCGCACAGCGCGGGCATGTCTCACTCATCAGCACCGGTGCGGAACCACCCTCCGACGCAATCGCACTAAAATCAAGGGCGAGCACTCGCTGTACGGTTACTCCCCTGATCTTCGCCAGCGCATGATCAACCTGTTCCATCAACGACTCATCGAGCGTCCCCGCTACCGTAATGCCGTCAAGGGCCAGCACTAGTTCAATCACTGCTTGATCAAGCGCACCGCACCCTACCGTCGATAGATCAAGGGCAACCCGACGAGCAAGCGCAGCAAAACTCCGAATGGCAGCAAGACTCCACGCGCCACTCGCAATCGACTCCCACGCGATGGCGATCGACCGGAAGGCTTCCACCGAGCGGTAGAGATCATTGAGCTGTGCCTGACTAAAGCCTTGGTCTTGTGTCGTTGCAGAGGTTATTCTGCGAACTGCCATAATCTGCCTCCACGCTGGGGTTCTGCACTCAGTCAAGCTGTTGCGACCGATGCACGCATTGTCAGCAGCTCGCCAAAGGAACAGGAAAGGGCTCAATACTTCTGGCAGAAGAACTGTCAGCCCCATTGCAGACAGTTCTTCCACTCATAGCCCCTAGCATATCATGCGGCAAATCCGAGCGCACTACGTAGCAATACGGAATGATGCTCTGTAGCAATGCGGAGATGTGAGCGCCACGTTAGCTATCGAGGCTCACGATGCCACGACGCACGGCATAGCGAATGAGGTCAAGTGGGGTATGCAAGCCCAGTTTGCGCATCATGCTGGCGCGATGGGTGTCAACGGTACGCACACCAATCATCAGGCGCTCGGCAATTTCGGCGCTGGTCATGCCCTGGGCGGCCAGGTAGAGGATCTCGCGTTCACGGGCCGTCAGCGTTTCATACAGATCCAGTGTCGTCTCAACCGTCTGTGAAGCATAGGCATCCAGGGCTTTCTCTGACAACGGTGGGCTCAGATACCGACGTCCAGCAGCAGCCTGGTGCAAGGCATAGAGAAAATCATTCGAGAGGGCTTCTTTGAGCACGTACGCGGTCACGCCAACCCGTAAGGACTCACGGACATACGATTCATCAGAATGCATCGAGAGAATAATAATCCGTGTGCCTGATGAGATCTGACGCGCCTGACGGGCAACTTCAAGGCCACTCAACCCCGGCATCATCAGATCAACTACCAGGAGGCTCGGTTGCAAACGTTCAACGAGAGCGAGCGCCTCGAGGCCATTGCCAGCCTCACCGACCACCGAACAATCCATTTCATTCTCTAACAAGGCTCGCAAGCCAGCCCGTACGACTGCATGGTCATCGGCAAGCACAATGGTCAACACGCCCATCAAAAGCGCTCCTCTGGCGGTGTGAGTGGAATCTCAGCCAGTACCCGAACACCCTCGCCAGGTGTCGACTCAACGGTCAAGTATCCACCCGCGAGGCGCACTCGTTCTTGCATGCCGATCAGTCCACTTGAGCTATACGCGGTCAAGGCAAGCTCCACATCAAAGCCAACCCCTTCATCCATCACCTGAACCGCCAGGATCGCATCGGTCGCCCAGACTTGCACCAGCGCCCGCGTTACCTTGGCGTGACGCGCCACATTTGTCAGGGCTTCTTGGACGACACGATACGCGGTGGCCCCCACCGACGGGGTGATCACCTGTTGATCGAGCCCGGCATGCTGCAATTGCACCTGAATGCCAGTCTGATCGCCATAACGTCGGGTAAACCAGACCAGCGCCGGTAAGAGCCCCAGATCGTCAAGCATCGCGGGCCGCAGATTCAACGAGAGTGTCCGCACCTGAGTGGTGAGTTGATTCACCTGTCGTTGTACCTGGGCGATCCGTTCGCGCAGCATTTCGACGGGCATCCGGTCCGACACGGTCAACGCAAGGCTCAGACTCGTCAACATCTGGCCGATCTCATCATGGAGTTCGCGGGCCAGATGGGCGCGCTCGGTCTCTTGCACCGCCACGAGGCGCTCAGAAAGAGCGCGCATCCGTGCCCGTCCACTGGTCACCTCGCCAAAGAGCCGCGCATTTTGCAACGCAATCGCCGCAGGCATCGCCAGCAATTCGGCCATGTCAACATGTTCCGGGGTAAAGAAGTTGGCTTCGGCCTTATCAAGGCAAAAGACCCCGATCACCGTTTCACCCGCCAGCAATGGAACGCCAAACCAGTTGCGGATATGCCCAAACCCTGGACGAACCTGCCAGCGGGTTGCATTGGCCGTATCCATCACCAGAAAGCTCCGCCGACGTTCAACAATCGGCTTGAGCACGGGATCAGCCCCAACATCCACCGACAAGCCGACGATGCCTTCGGCCGTCCCAAAGCGTTCATAGCCTCGGGCAGCGCGAAACACAAGCCGATCATCGCCTTCGAGCAAGAGCACCGCTGCACTATCGTAGGGCACCAGGCTACTCAGATGCTCAAGCAGGGCGGCCATCACATGGTCGGCATCGAGACTCCGCGTCAATGCCAGATTCGCCGAGTGCAGCACTTCGGCGACATGGCGCGCATGGCGTTCCGCCTCAAGCGCCTGGATCAAGGCCTCTTCGGTACGACGCCGATCCGTTACATCGCGCGCAATGCCCTCGATCGCGACCGGACGCCCAAGCGTGTCACGGATCAGGCGGTTTCGTTGCTCGGTCCAGACCAGGTTGCCATTGCGGTGCTGCCAGCGCAGCATGACTGGGTGGCCGCTATGGGCCCCCGACAAGATGGTCTGCAACAAGAGTCGATCACTCGGATGGACGATCTTGCTGCTCAGATGAGGGTCTTGATAATGCTCTTCGGGGGTATAGCCGAGCATCGTGGTTGCGGCGGGACTGACATACTCAAACCCCGGATCGGGCGTAATCCGGTAGCGGTAGATCATATCAACCGCGTTTTCGGCGAGTAGACGAAAGCGCTCTTCACTATTGATCAGTACCGAGGGGGCCTCACTCTCGGCGGTATGTCTGATTTCCGTTGCCAACAGGCCATACCCAGGCCCGGTCAGCCCATCAAACAAGGGGTAGGCATGCAAGACCCAACGGTGCGAGCGCCCCTGAACCAGAATATCGAACTGGATTTCGCGTTTGCTTACCCCCGACGAGGCAGCCTGGGCGATCAACTCAAGCACGGCAGGGGCGTGATCACGAAAAACCTCACTCGCATGGTGCCTAACATACTCCAGTGACGTTAACCCGATCAGTTCGGCCATCAGGCTATTGAGCATCAAAACTCGCATCTCGGGATCGAGCAACGCAATGCCCACTGGTGCATCCAACAACAGTGTCCAGAGCATTGGCATCGTCTCGGTCGAGCCACCCTGTGGCAAGTGCGAGTTCATGAGGGTCCCTTCCTTGAAGCTTATGGCTGGACTATAGTATACGATACTCTACGAGCGTACGTACAGTGTATAATACATGTATGACACTCTCGATTGACTATCTCTGGTGGGCCGAATGCCCATCACACGAAGAAGGACTGGCGCTCCTCCACGCTGTGATTGCCGCCGAAGGGCTTGATGCCGTCATCCGTCTCGTTGAGGTGCGCGACGAAGCCGACGCCCAACGCCTGCATTTCCTTGGGTCGCCTACGATTCTGGTCAATGGGCAAGACATTGACCCCCATCCCGTTGCAAGTGGTGCTGCCTCGCTCTATGCCCTTACCTGTCGTGCCTACCGACGCGACGATGGGCGCATCACCCCCTTGCCAACTCGTGAATGGTTGCGCAGACGCCTGTCTGCGCTCAGTACCTCCTGAGACGATCCATGTGATCTTTATCTTCGGGAGCATTGCAAAGGAGCAACAACCATATGAGTCGACTACCAATTGGCGCCAGCGCCATCCCTTTTGAATTACCTGGAGTTGATGGACGCCACTACCGTCTCGAAACGTTCGCTGACCATCAGGTGCTTGGCTTGATCTTTAGTTGCAATCACTGCCCCTATGTGCAGGCCTGGGAAGAGCGTATGATTGAGTTGCAGCATGAGTATGCTGAGCATGGCGTGGCGCTGGTCTTGCTTAATGCCAATGATCCGCAGAAGTATCCGGTGGATAGTTTCGAGGCAATGCAACAACGGGCCCAAATGTTCAAGTACCCGTTCCCGTATCTGCATGACCAGCCGCAAACAACCGCACGTGCCTATGGGGCCGAACGTACCCCGGAGGTGTTTCTCTTCAACCAGGCCAGAGAACTCGTCTATCATGGGGCGATCGACGACAACCGCGAACCCGAGCATGTGCAGCAGCACTATTTGCGCAACGCCATTGAGGCAGTGCTGAAACATCAGCCACCGCCAATCAGTGAAACGCCCGCAGTTGGCTGCACGATCAAGTGGTCAGTCTAGGTGTGGAGTGGCGGGGAGAGGGAGATTCGAACTCCCGAGGGCTTTTTACACCCTACTCGTTTTCGAGACGAGCACGTTCAACCACTCCGTCATCTCCCCGAGTGTCTGCTGTATTATACGCCGATGTGCGAATGCGTCAAGTGAAGGATTGATACGATGTCACACCAACAAGAACGAGGACTCCGCTTACAAGGTGAGGATCTTGGCCGTGCGCTGGTCTTTTCGAGTTTCTGGGGTTCGATCTTTTATCTGCTCGCTTTTGTGAGTCAGTTGCTCACCTTTCGTCGGCCACCAGCCGAGGTGCAGAGCAAAACGGCGCTCACAGGGGCGGGCATCTTTGTGGGTGGCTTTGTCGGGTTGGGCAGCCTTGGCATCGCTACCGTATCCCTCCTCAAAGGGCAATCGCCCGCCGAACAGGCCCGTGAGCAGCTTGGCACCGCCGGTGAAGGCGGAAGCAATAGTGTGTTTGGAACGGCCCTCGGGGCAAGTCTCGGCTCGATCGTGCCCTTCAGTTTTGCTGTCGGGAGCATGCGCCTTGCCGAGCGGATCGCCGGTATACCCGCAGTAGGGCCTCAGGAACATATCGATTTGCCGCGTGCCGCTGCGGTGAATGCGCTGCTAACAGCCCTGATCGCTGCCGCAGTAACCCGGATTACCGGCTGGGTCGCTCGCGATGCCCGGGCCGCCGAACGGACACGGATGTAACCATCTCGGGCTGGCTGTGGCCCCGCCTGGCCAGCCCTCTTGCCTTGATGTTGATGTTGTTGAGGAGTGACCAATGACCTGGGATCAGGGCCTGCACAAAGGTGTAACTACCCTCGCTGCTGAGGACACCACCCAAACCGTGCGTGAATTGACCTATCTCGAAGCAATCCGCGATGGCTTGCGTTTTGCCCTGCAACACGATCCGTCGGTGGTCTTACTCGGTGAAGATATCGGGGCCTATGGCGGTGCATTCAAAGTAACCCAGGGCTTGCTTGATGAATTTGGCGCCGACCGGGTCATTGATACGCCGATGGCCGAACTGGCGATGATCTATGCCGCCGTCGGGATGAGTTTCCAGGGTTTTCATCCGGTGGTTGAGATGCAGTTCGCCGATTTTATTTCGACCGGCTTTGATGCGCTTGTCCAGTTTGCCGCGACAAACCATTATCGCTGGGGGCAGTCTGTCCCCATCACGATCCGCGCCCCTGGTGCGGGTGGTCTTCGGGCCGGCCCCTTCCATTCGCAGAGTAACGAGGCCTGGTTTGTCCACACGCCCGGCCTCAAGGTGGTTGCCCCAGCAACGCCTGCGGATGCACGTGGCCTCTTGCTCAGCGCGATCCGCGATCCGAATCCCGTGATCTACTATGAAACCAAGTACCTCTATCGTTCGCTGAAGGGTGCCGTGCCCGAAGGCGAGGTGACGATTCCGCTTGGCGAGGCGGCGCTCCGTAAGTCAGGTGAGGAGTTGTCGATCATTACCTATGGGGCCATGGTTCACGAGTCACTCGCCGCCGCCGCACACCTGGAACGCGAAGGCCACAGCATCGAGGTGCTCGATCTGCGTACCCTCAAACCCCTCGATGAAGCGGCGATCCTCGCGACGGCTCGCCGTACGGGCAAAGTGCTCATTGTTCACGAAGCCAACCGTACCTGCGGTGTCGGGGCCGAAGTCGCGGCGCTGATTGCCAATGAGGCCTTTGCGTACCTCGATGGCCCGATCAGTCGCCTTGCCGGCCCCGATACCCCTGTGCCCTATAGTCCACCGCTCGAAGACGCCCATCGCCCCGGGGCCAGTGCCATCATCACCGCTACCCGTGAATTATTGGCCTATTAGGAGGGGTGCAGCCCCAGCCTACACGGGTTGGTTCGGGCACACGTGCCGTGTGCCCGAACCAACCCGGAAGAGAACGTAACCAGACTGTCACGCTCAAACGCTTGACCAGACCCTTCCTCATATGCTAGCATCACCATAATTGCGAAAAGCACCGTGCCCTCGGGAGCCACCATTGTGCGTTATCTGCTTGCCATCCTCTGCCTCGTGAGTCTGCTAGTGAGCCTTGGGGCACCTGGAGAGGTCGCCGCCCAGCCCGGAAATGGCGATGTTCAGCGTTTCCTTGAAACCCAACCCGGGCCACTCAAGCAACTGCGGGAAGATGGACGGACGGCGGCAAGCATCATCGAGAGTGCAGCCTTTTATTATGGCCTGAGCCCGCAGATTCACCTCGCCCTGCTCGAAACAACCGCTGGCTTGCTCAGTCAGACTGATCCCGGCGATGAGGCCTTGCAGTCCCCCTTTGGGCACACCGGGCCTCTGGGCTTTGCAGCGCAGATTGACTGGGCCACCCGCGAGTTACGGGCCGGCCTTGGCCCCTATAGCCGCCCGCCCACCCTGCGCTTTACCGATGGTGTCACCCTGACCCTCACCCTTGACCAATCCCCCGAGGGGGTCGCTGTCCAACGCTTTCTCGCCAATGGACGTACCTCAACTGAATGGCGCGCAGCCGTCGAACGGTTCGGTGAGGTCTTTGCTGCCTACTTTGCGAATCAACTGGTTCAGATCGACCCCTCGCGTCCCCCTGGAGAGAATCTCCCGACACCGACCGAGAGCACCCGCTATGGGTTCCTTTTGCAACCCTGGCCTGCCGGAACACGGGTCGAGCATCTCGCCTATTTTGACCATGTCTATCCTACGGTTGATACCGGCTTACCCGGCAATGGCTATGTAGTGAATTATCTGGGGCAGGGGGGCGTGCAGTATGATGGGCACGATGGGCACGATTACCATTTCCCTGATCAGCCCATTGGCACACCGATCCTTGCGGCAGCCTCGGGGATCGCCTATGCGCGTACCCATCGCGGCAATGGCGTCGTCATCCTCCACGACCATGGCTACGAGACGGTCTACTGGCATCTCGACGGCTTTGCCGAGATCTTTGCTGGTCTGATTGATCGCAATACCGGCGTTCCCGTCCGGGCCGGTGATTTCATTGGGACAAGTGGGCGAAGTGGTTTTGTCCGCGGCACGCCGCACCTACATTTTGAAGTGCGCCGCTATGGTCGCCAAGTCGACCCCTATGGCTGGTATGGCCCTGGCCCCGATCCTTGCAGTGCGTATGCCGGCTGTTTGCCGAGTGTCTGGTTGTGGCATGCTTCGCTCATCGGCACCTACAATTTCACGCCGCCCGATCTCCGCTCTGCCGTGCCACAACCGACGCAAGCGACCCACGCACAGCATGGCCCACCGGCAACCGTGACGCTCAATCCTCCCGCCGACCTACTCTTCGCTGCGTCGTTTGATGGTCACATTGTGCAGGAGGTTGGACGAGGGTTTGCCGCCACATCAGGCACAGCCCGGTTTGAGCAAGGACGGGGGAGCGATCAGGCGCTGCTACTCAATCGGTTCGAGCTCGACTATCCCACCGAAGGCAATCTGAACCTCGCCCAGGGCACCATGAGTCTCTGGGTCAACGTGCCAGACAGTTACCCTCAGGGCACCATCCCGCGGCACTATCTGCTGGCGACGAGTGCCAACCCCGGCGCAGCCCCGGTCTACCCAGGAACCCTGGCCCTCCGGCGGGATCAGGTTGGACCGGAAGGCGGGCCAGCCTGGGTCTTCTGGACAACGGCTGACGACGAGGCGAGCCGCGATCTCCTGGCCGCCCCAGACACACTGGCCCCAGGGTGGCACCATCTTGCCATCACCTGGGACGCCGCGACGGGCAGCAAGGCGCTCTATCTCGATGGAACGCTTGCGGCGGCCACGACCGGCATCACCCTGCCGACCGAAGTTGGCTCACGGCTCCACATCGGTCGCTTCACGAATGGTGGTGGCCCGAGCAATATGATCCTCGACGAACTACAGATCTTTGACCACGCAATGGAAGCTGAGGCGATCGAGCGCATGGCAACGGCGCTGCCTGAAGACCGGACAATGCCCGTCGTACTCACCGAGCGCACGATCCGGCTTGACACCAACGCCCTGGCCGCTGATGGCGGCATCGTCGCCGTGCAACTCGGGCTCAATGACCAGTTGGAAGACCCCCAGCCCTACTATGATGCCTATCGCTGGACGCTCGAAGCCGAACCTGGCCTGCATGAACTCTCGGTACGGTATACCGACCGGCTGAATCGCACGACGATCGTCACGCGCACGGTGCTAATCGAAGCCGAAAACCGCGATCGTATCTGGCTCCCGCTGATCGTGTGGTAGGATACGGTAGCTTTGGCATTGAGGGCAAAAGGAACACCGTGAATATCGCATATCTGCAGCGCATTCTGACCAGCCGGGTCTATGATGTCGCCATCGAGACACCACTCCAGGCCGCACCCCGGCTAACGGCCCGCCTCGGCAATGAGGTCTTTTTCAAACGCGAAGATCTGCAGCCGATCTTCTCGTTCAAACTCCGCGGGGCCTATAATCGCATGGCGCACCTCTCGCCCGCCGAGCGCGAGCGGGGCGTCATCACGGCGTCGGCGGGGAATCACGCCCAAGGGGTTGCTTTTTCGGGGCAACATCTCGACGTACGAACGGTCATTGTGATGCCCGTGACGACGCCTGAAATCAAGATCCAGGCGTGTCGCGCACGCGGGGCCGAGGTTGTCTTGCACGGCGACAGCTATAGTGATGCCGAAGCGCACGCCTATCTGCTGCAGACCGAGCTTGGCCTCACCTTTATCCATCCCTACGACGACCCGCTGGTCATTGCGGGGCAGGGCACAATTGGCCTAGAGATCTCGCAGCAGATGCGCGCGGAAGACTATTATGTTTTTGTCCCCATCGGTGGCGGCGGCCTGGCTGCTGGCATCGCGGTCTTTCTCAAGAGCATCAACCCGGCCATTCGCGTGATCGGGGTTGAGCCCGACGATGCCGATGCGATGTATCAGAGCGTGCAGGCTGGCACGCGGGTGACCCTGAGCCAGGTTGGCATCTTTGTTGATGGCGTCGCGGTACGGCGTGTTGGTGAACACACCTTCAATCTCGTGCAAACTTATGTTGACGAGATCGTCCGCGTGACCACTGACGAAGTCTGTGCCGCTATCAAAGATGTCTTTGACGACACACGTGCGATTCAGGAGCCAGCCGGGGCGCTCGCCGTCGCCGGCATGAAGCATTATGTCAACGAACGAGGCGTCCGCAACGAGCATCTCGTCGCCTTGACGTGCGGGGCCAACGTCAATTTCGGGCGACTGCGCCATGTTGCCGAGCGGGCCGAGCTTGGCGAGCAGCGCGAAGCCCTGATTGCAATCACCATCCCTGAGCGTCCGGGCTCTTTCAAACGTTTCTGCCGTGATCTAGGCAACTACAACATCACCGAATTCAACTACCGCTATGCCCCGCGCACCGATGCCCGCATCTTCGTCGGCATTGAACTAGCGCATCCCGAGCAACGCCTTGCGATCATCGCGCACCTTACCGAGGCGGGCTACGAACTCTTTGACCTGACGAACAACGAACTGGCGATTGTTCACCTGCGCCACATGGTCGGAGGGCGCGCCCCAGAAGCTCTCAACGAACGGCTCTTCAGCTTTGAATTTCCCGAACGGCCCGGGGCCCTCCTTCAGTTTCTCGAAGCACTCGATGCGTCGTGGAACATCAGCCTCTTTCACTATCGCAACCACGGCAGTGCGCACGGGCGCGTACTCGCCGGCATCCAGGTACCCGACAGCGACCTCGCGCGCTTCCGTGCTTCGCTCGCCCAACTCGGCTACCGTCACGTTGATGAGAGTGAGAATCCGGCCTATCGGGCCTTTCTCACATAACCATCTGCGCTCTGCTTCGTTGATCAAAAAGCCAGCTACGCTGGCTTTTTGATCAACGAAGCAATGACCCTCACCCAAGGGCAGCGTAATGGCGTTGCGAGAAGATTGTATCGACCGACACCCCACTATGAATGCGCTGGATGACTTCGGCGAGCATGGCACTCACGCTGAGCACCGTCAAACCGGGCCAGCGCTGCTCGGGGGTCAGGGGCAGCGTATCGGTAGTCACCAGTTCGCGGAGACCACTCTGGCGAAGGCGCTGGACAGCGTTGGCAGCAAAGACCGGGTGGACACAGCAGGCATAGACCTCACTGGCCCCTTCGCGGTTGAGCAGGTCAACCACTTCGAGGATCGAGCCGCCCGTCGCAATTTCGTCGTCAACAATGATGCAGCGTTTGCCAACGACATCACCGATCAGGTTCATAATCTCGGGTGAAGAGTAATTCCCATTATTATCACGACTCGCAAGGTGTTGCACCCGGCGCTTCTCGGCAATCGCCAGCGGCGCACCAATCGCCTCGGCAAAATTGCGCCCACGCTTGGCAAAGCCCACATCAGGCGAGACGACAATGACATTGTCCCAACCCTTCTCAGACCAGTAGCGCACCAGCAGATGCATCGCCGTCAATTCGTCCATCGGGATGTTAAAGAAACCCTGGATCTGCCCGGCATGCAAGTCAATCGTCAAGACCTGTTGCGCCCCAGCAGCCTGGATCATATCGGCGAGCAAACGCGCCGTGATCGGCACCCGCGGCTGATCCTTCTTATCGGTACGCCCATACGCATAGTACGGAATAACTGCGGTCACACGCCCGGCTGAAGCACGACGGCAGGCATCAAGCAGGATCAACAACTCCATAATCCGGTCACTCAAGTTTGGTGTAGAGAGCGACTGGACGACAAAAACGTCCTTCTCACGCACGCTCTCGTTCAGTTTGGCAAAGATATTCTCGTTACTGAACTTGACAATCGTTGCGTCACCAAGCGGGACGTTTAAGCGGTCACAGATCAGTTCAGAGAGCGCACGATTGCCATTCCCCGAAAAGATCCGCATTTCGTCGAAGCGACTCCCCACAGCAAGCTCCTTTCAATCACGAGGCAAGACTCGTCAGACGCTCAATCAATTCGGCCCGTTCAATCCGCATCCCAAGGGGCAACGCACTGGCACGGAGGGCTTCCTGGTCTTCACTGGCGATCAACAGCATGCTGATCCCAGGGCGTTGCATAAGTGCAGCCAGCATCTGGCTTAACGTCAGCGCTACCAGGCGTGGTGAACGGCCAAGGCCATGGGTCTGCGCAAAGACCAGCGCCGAATCAGCACTCTGGAAGGCTACCAGAACGCGGGGGCGCGTCGTCTGAGGGGCTGGCGTCTTGTCACGTTCAGGAACCGCAGGATCACCGGTACGATAGAGATAGAAACGATGCGTCTGATACCGGGCTTCCTGCAGCCGTGTACGCACCATCTCAAGGGTATCCTCGGCAGCCTCGCTGCGATACCCCTCCTGTCGAGCTACGTCAATGAAGAGTGTTTCGCGCATCTTGATCGCTCCTTTTCACGGCAAGGGTACCGGGGTAGGCACAGGCTGAAGCGTTGTCGGACGAGCCGCATTACTCAGCAAGGCCGAGCCAAGCAAACCTAGCTGGACTTCATACGGGGAACCAGCATACTGCGGATGGTACTCCATGCGCACGCGCTCGAAGTATTGGACTCGATAGGCCAGACCATCAGGCATGACCTCATCAAACTCTTCGCTAATCGGCAGACCAAAGGCCATTCGATCGCCATTCTCCTCCCAAAAGCGTAAAAATCGTCCGCCAACTCCATAGCCAGTCTCAGGAAAGTAGCGCAGATCGGGGCGGCTCACAAAAAACTGCTGGCGGGCAAAGGTACGGCCCTGCGTAAATTCGACCCCAAGCAAGCCCAATTGAACCTCAAAGGGCGTCCCGGTATGTTCAGGCCAATGTTCGAGGCGCGCCCGTTCAAACCACTGGATCTCGCGCCCATTGACCCAAACCGGCCCGGTGATGGGCAAGCCGAGGATGCGCAGGCCACCAGCGCGTTCATACGCCTGCGCAAAGGTTGCCCCAGGCACCAACGACGGATCACCCGGCACCCCGAGCGGCGGGATGTTCCCACCTGGATCAAGGTTTCCAGGGAGCCAACCCGATGTCCCGGTATCGCCAAGCGGCGTAGAACTCAGGATCAATTCACGCGTTGGGATAGCCCCAGGCGAGCCAGGTAAGTGCCAGAGCCCCAGCGTGCT
Organism: Candidatus Chloroploca asiatica; assembly: GCF_002532075.1. Lineage (GTDB taxonomy): Bacteria > Chloroflexota > Chloroflexia > Chloroflexales > Chloroflexaceae > Chloroploca > Chloroploca asiatica. The sequence continues at coordinate 31,399 of NZ_LYXE01000146.1, forward strand.
GTTGAGCAGCGCGAGAATGAGCAGAACCAGAAAGCCAAGCAGGATCAGCAAGGGAAGGTGCCAGTGGCGAACATCCTGGGGCGGATCGTCGGCATCAATGACCGTCTGAGACGCTTCCAGGCGAATCGTCTCGAGCGTGTCATCACCGGCAACCGATGCCCGCGCAGCACTACCTGCCGGGGCAATCTGGGGGGTACCTGGCACCTGATCAACGACCGTACCTTCGACAACCTCTGATGGTGACGCGGGGGCGTCTGGCGATGGTGCGACATCCGCTGCCTCAGGGGGCGGCGTAGCAGCAGAACCTTGCGCAGAAGATGACACGACACCGTGTCCAGCCGCTGATGATGGCACAACAACCTGAACCGGCTCGTTCGGCGCAGCCGTAGATGATGGCACGCCGGATTGGACAGCAACCGGCGCATCTGCGGCGGGATTCGCCGCACCATTGACCGGCGGCCCATCATCTACAATCGCATGAGATTCAGTTTCATCACCAGAGCGCCCGTCGCTCATTGTCATTCCTTGCTAACCTGAGCCGCAATAAGGGCAGCCGTGTCACGGAGATCAGACGGTGACGCCGAACCAGGGCGCCACGGGGTCAACACCCGATCACTATGCCAACGCGGGATAATATGGACATGGTAATGAAACACCACCTGACCAGCGGCACTTCCATTATTTTGTAAAATATTGAAGCCATCGGGCTCAAGGGCAGCCATCAGCGCCCTGGCCACCAGTTGCGTGGTGCGGGTTGTTGCGGCGAGAAGATCCGGGGGCAGATCGAGCAAGCTTGGGAGCTCTGGCTTGCAAATAACGAGGGTATGACCACGTGAGGCCGGATTAATATCCAGAAAAGCAAGCGTCAGGTCATCCTCATACACCTTGGCCGAAGGAATTTCGCCGTTGACGATTTTTGTGAAAATTGATGCCATCCTGAGCCCTTTCAGCTATGCAACACTGCCCACACTTGCTTCGTGGTCGTGAGCAGGATAACGGCGGCCAAACCATGCCAGCGCGAGCACGCCGAGCAAGACACCAAACCAGAGCGTCCCAAAACGGATCAGCAGCGTCGCCGTTGTTGCCGTTGCCACACTCACCCCAACGAGGGCAACCAGCAGACCAACACTGGTCACCTCACTCACCCCAAGCCCACCAGGCAAAAACGAGACCAGCCCAAAGAGGGTGCTGGCCGCAAAAATAAACGTGGCCTGAAGCAAGAGCAACCAGGTACCCTCGACACCCAGACCAACGAGCACATAGTAAAACGCAAGGCACTCAAACCCCCACGAGACGACACTGATCAGGGTCGCGATCAGCAAGACACGCCAGTCAAGCAACTGAATCGTGCTCTCATAGATCGTCGTCAGGCGAGGCGCGATCCGGTCGCCCATGGGCAAACGACCAATGAAAGCAATGAGCCACAAAGACCAGGTGCGTTGCTGTAAAATCAGGATCCCTACGAGCGTCCCCACGACCAGCAAGGCAAAGACCGGGCGAGCAGGCGGATAGAGCGTCAGGCCAAGGCCCATCAGCAAGAGCATCGCCAAGCCATCGGTGAGCCGTTCGGCAAGCACAATCGGGGCTGAACGCGAGACAGCCGTGCCATTGACGCGGCGTAACAGATACGACTTAAAGACCTCACCAAGCTTGCCAGGGGTGACGGCCATCACCATGCCTGAGGTAAAGATCAGCCCGCTATCAAATGAACTGACCCCATCGCCACAGCGCAAGAAACGGAGGTAATACTCCCATTTGGCCCAGCGGAGGAGATAATTCAAGAGGGTGAGCCCAAGAATAAGGGGCATCAGCGCCCACTGAAAACTGCCCAGATCGCGGGCGACCTCACGCACATCGCTAACCAGGCCAATCACGATCATCACCGCGAGACCAATTAGCAACGATGCAACCAATTTGCCCTGGAGCGTTTTAAGTGACATGGAGAATATAACCTGCGTGAAACAAGATCCTATGGCGATTATACTCTTCTCATCGCATCTCTGCAATTGAGCTTTGTTCACCCGCATCATAGCATCCCACCAGGGCACCCGCCAGGGGGGGCCCTACACCGGATTCGGCCCCCGCCCCCGTAGGGGCACCCCTGGCGGGTGCCCAC
>NZ_LYXE01000147.1 GCF_002532075.1 Candidatus Chloroploca asiatica
TGGCGGGTGCCCCGCCCCGGTACGGGCACCCCTGGCGGGTGCCCCGCCCCGGTACGGGCACCCCTGGCGGGTGCCCCACCCCGGTACGGGCACCCCTGGCGGGTGCCCCACCCCGGTACGGGCACCCCTGGCGGGTGCCCCGTTGTATCCGATTTCGTATGATGCAATCGCCCTACAAACTATGCTAGGTATGGTTGCACAATGCGAACGAAGATGGTATCCTGGCACACGTTGCCAGCGCAGGATCTCAACGCCACGCTGGCACCACATTGCCTCCCTCGAGACGATCAAGAAGAGAGACAATATCATGCGGCTGATTCTTGTGCGCCACGGCGAAACGCCGTGGAATGTCACCCTTCAATATCAGGGCCAGGGTCAGGTGCCCCTGAATGAACGTGGTCGCGAACAGGCGCGGCGTGCGGCGGATCGCGTCGCTCGCTATGGGGTGACCGCACTCTATAGTAGCGATCTTGCCCGCGCCTGGGAGAGCGCTGAGCTGATTGGCGCAGTCATCGGGCAGACACCGGTGGCCATGCCTCAGTTGCGCGAGATTGATGTTGGTCAGTGGGAGGGGTTGACCCCCGAGGAACTCTATCGGCGCTTTCCCGATCATATGGCCGAGTATCGGCGCGATCCCGCCCGTACCGTGCGACTCGGCGGCGAGAGCTATGCGCAACTCCAGGCACGTGCGCTCGAGGCGCTCAATCAGATCCAAGAGCAGCATAAGCCCGATGAGGTGGTTGTTGCGGTTTCGCACGGGGGCACGATCCGTGCGTTGCTCTGCCATGTGATTGGACTCGATCTGGCGAATTTTGGCCGTATGTGGCTCGATAATGGCTCGCTCACCGAGTTGCGCCTGGGGCGCAATGGCTGGCGTTTGCTGCGCTTTAATGATAATGCCCACGTCGAAGATATGGTTGCTGAAGGTGGTGAATAGCTCAGGGGTCTGCCTCTATGACCAGTGCTCAACCCTCGCACGCATCAGATCAACGCGATCCGCTCTCTAGCAATATTCGCGCCCTCGGCAATGCGCTTGGGCGTGTTTTGACCGATCAAAGTGGGGCCGCAGCCTTTGCCCTCGAAGAACGGGTGCGCCGGATGACCAAAGAGTTGCGCGCCTCGGGCGATGAACGCCTCGTCCAGGAGTTGCAGGAGCTCATCGCCAGTCTGTCAGTGAGTGAGTTGCACGGGCTCACCAAGGCGTTTACCCTCTACTTCGGGCTGGTCAATCTCGCCGAGGCCGTCGAACGCCTCCGCGTTCTCCGCGAACGCGACCTGCGTGCCGCACCCGCACCACGCACCGAGAGCATTGCCGCTGCCGTCGCCGAGCTCCGTGGGCACGGTGTGACCGCCGAGGCGCTGCAACGCTGGCTCGATGGGGCGCTGATTATGCCTGTGCTTACGGCGCACCCCACCGAGTCACGGCGCCGTACGACGCTGATCAAGCTCCGCCGGATTTTTGATGGTCTGCTCGATCTGAGTCTCGGTGAACGCCTGTTGCCGCCTGAAGAGCGCGGGGCGATCCTTACCCGCATCGAGCGCGAGCTTATTGGCCTCTGGCAGAGTGATGATGTCCGCTTGCATAAACCGTCGGTCGTCGACGAGGTCGAAAATGGCCTCTTCTATTTTCAGACGACGCTCTATGATCTGTTGCCGCAGATCCATCGCGCCATGGCACGTGCGCTGGCCGAGCATTATCCCGAGCATCCCTGGTCATTGCCGCCGTTGCTGCGCTTTGGCAGTTGGATGGGCGGTGATCGCGATGGCAATCCGTTTGTGACCTCCAGCGTCACGGTTGATACGGTGCGCCGGATGCGGGCCTCGATGCTCAGACATCTTATCCGTCAGATCGATGCGCTCTTTACTGAATTGAGTCAGTCCCTGACCCAGACGAGTGTGAGTCAGGGCGTTGATGAGCGGATCGCTCACTATATCCGGCTCTTTCCGGCTGAAGCTGGTACAATTAGCCCGCATCATAGTCGTGAACCCTACCGACGCCTCTGCCAGTTGATCCGCACGCGCCTCGAACATACGCTTGCCCATACGCTGCACCACGAGTTGCAATGGGCGAGCGATCCGCCGACCTTGCCCCCGCCGACGGTCTATCATCGTAGTGCCGAATTGCTTGATGATCTGCGCATTATCTATGCGAGTCTCTGGGCCAATGGGGGCGAGTTGGTCGCCGATGGCCTGTTGCGTGATGTGATGGCTACGGTGGCGATCTTTCGCCTGCATACGGCAACGCTCGATATCAGACAGCACAGCGAACGCCACCTCAGTGCCCTCACCGAGATCTTTGCCAGGGCCGGGATCTGCGCTGATTACACCAGTCTGGAGGAAGCGGCCAAGATTGCGCTCTTGACCAGCGAAATTGCCAGTACACGCCCCCTGACGCCGGCCCGGCTCACCGGGTATACCCCCGAGACGGCTGAGCTTATCCAGACGCTGCGCACGCTGGCCGCGATCCTCGAGCAACTCGACGGCGAGGTCATTGATACCTATGTGCTCAGCACCACCGCCAGCGTCAGCGACCTCCTGGGCGTCTTGCTGCTCTGTCGCGAAACTGGCCTCTATCGACCCGGGGTCTACAGTCGCCTCAATGTGGTACCCCTCTTTGAAACAGGGGCCGATCTTGAATATGCCCCCCGGCTCTTCGCTAATTTGATGCCCCTGCCCGTCTACAGCGATCACCTGCGTTTGCGCGGGCAGTGCCAGGAGGTGATGCTTGGCTATTCCGATAGCAACAAAGAGGGTGGGTTTGTCGCGGCCAACTGGGCGCTCTATCGCGCCCAGGTCGAACTAACCGAGGTTGCCGACCGCTATGGCGTGCGCTTGCGCCTCTTCCACGGGCGTGGCGGTGCCGTCGGGCGCGGCGGCGGTCCGGCGGGCCAGGCGATCCTGTCGCAGCCGCCGGGAACCTTGCGCGGCCAGATCAAAATGACTGATCAGGGCGAGATGATTTCGGATCGTTATCTCGATCCGCGTACCGCGACCCGGCATCTTGAACAGGTCGTCAATGCGGTGATGCGTGCTGGTTTTGCCGAAGTCCTGCGCCCACCCGAACCCGGATGGATCACGGTCATGGAGGGGATTGCGGCCGCAGGACGTGATGCCTACCGTAGTCTGATCTATGATGATCCGCGTTTTTATGACTATTTTCGCTCGGCCACCCCAATTACCGAAATCAGTCGCCTGCGGATTGGCTCACGGCCGGCTTCGCGACGCAACAGCAACCGGATCGAAGATCTGCGCGCTATTCCATGGGTCTTTAGCTGGATGCAGAGTCGGCACACACTGCCGGGTTGGTATGGGCTGGGCAGTGCACTGGCCGCCTTTGCGTCTGGAGGCGAGGATCGCCTCACGTTGCTACGCGACATGTATCAGCAATGGCCCTTCTTTACCACGCTGCTCGACAATGCCCAGTTGATCATCACCAAAGCCGATATGGACATCGCCCGTCGCTACGCCGCCCTCGTCAGTGACCCCACCCTCGCCCAGGCCATTCACAGCATCATTCAGCACGAATACGCAACCACGATCCGCCAGATCTGCCTCGTCGCCCAGATCAACGCCCCCCTCGATGCGCAACCTGTCTTGCAACGCGCCATCCAGCAACGCAACCCCTATATTGATCCGCTCAGCTACATTCAGATCGAAGTGCTGCGTCGCCTCCGCGCCAATCCCCCCGACGATGAGCAGGATGATCTCGAAACGGCCATTCTTATGTCAATCAATGGCATTGCAGCGGGGTTAAAAAATACGGGGTAGGCTTAAAGCTTCCGGGAAGCTTTGATTGCATCATACGAAACCGGATACAACCATACGCGCTATGTGGCAGCATGTGCATGCAACCAGCGGCGCAAACGGCGGCCCCCGGCAACAACGGGCACCCGCAAGGGCACCCGCAAGGGCACCCGCAAGGGCACCCGCAAGGGCACCCGCAAGGGCACCCGCAAGGGGTGCCCCTACACCGG
>NZ_LYXE01000148.1 GCF_002532075.1 Candidatus Chloroploca asiatica
CTTTCTACGATCGGTGTTTGTTACCATAATCGTAGCAGAAATGGTCATGACCCGCACATTATCTGAAAAACCTACCCCCAAAAGGGGCGGGGCACCCGCAAGGGGTACCCGTACCGGGGCGGGGCACCCGCAAGGGGTGCCCGTACCGGGGCGGGGCACCCGCAAGGGGTGCCCCTACACCGGGCCCGCCCCCCGGCCCTTGCGGGTGCCTTGGCGGGGTGCATACACGGAAGATGCAATCGCCCTGAGGGATTGGCCCGATGGGGTGGATGGATCGGCGCTTTTCTTTTACACTGTGCGGAGGAAACAACGTGGTTGGGATGGGTAGGACTTGAGATGAGACAACGCAAGATCAACATACTTACGGTGGGTTCGCGGGGGGATGTGGAGCCGTATGTGGCGCTGGGGGTGGGGTTGCAGCAGGCGGGTTATGCGGTGACGCTGGCGACCGAGGCTGGTTTTGAGGGTTTGGTGCGGGAGCATGGGCTTGCTTTTGCGCCGTTGCGGGCCGAATTTATCCGTCTAGCGCAGAGTAGCGAAGGCAAAGCGGCGCTGGCGGGCAAGAATCCTTTTGGGTTGATGCAGCGGATCAAGCCAATGCTGCGCAACATCCTTGATGATGCATGGGCGGCAAGTCAGCAGGCCGAGGCAATTATCTACCATCCGAAGGCATTGGCGGGGTATCATCTTGCCGAGAAATTACAGGTACCCGGATTTTTGACGATGATGCTTCCGGCATATTCGCCCACACGGATCTTTTCTAATCCTGCGCTGGGTGGGCAAAATTATGGTGACTGGGTCAACTGGTTTACCTATACGCTCTTTTTGCGAGGCGCAACCTTGCCATACCGCAGCTTGATCAATGGGTGGCGCAAAGAGCGGTTGGGGTTGCCGCCTTTTCGTGATGATACGATCTTGCGTGGCAAACCTGTGCCCAAAATCTACGCCTATAGCCAGCATGTCGTGCCAAATCCACCTGATTGGGACGCCTCTACCTTTGTGTCGGGCTACTGGTTTCTTCCGTCTTCACCTTCGTGGCAGCCTTCGGCGGCGTTGGAGGCCTTTCTTGCCGAGGGGCCACCACCGGTCTATGTTGGGTTTGGGAGCATGGCCTCGCAGGATGCGGCGCGCACAACGAAGCTTGTGCTCGAGGCGGCAGCGCAGGCGGGGCAACGGGTGATGTTGGCGAGCGGATGGGGAGGGCTGGGCACGGCAGATCTCCCAGCGACCGCGTTTGCGTTGGAAGCCGCCCCGCATGCGTGGCTCTTTCCGCGCTGTGCGGCGGTGGTGCATCATGGGGGGGCCGGAACGACTGGCGCCGGGCTCCGGGCGGGCAAGCCTGCGGTGATCTGTCCATTTTTTGGCGATCAACCCTTTTGGGGACAACGGATCTTTGAGCTTGGGGTGGGGCCGTGGCCGGTGCCGCAGAAGAAATTGACGGTAGACCGGCTCGCCCGGGCGATCGACGCAGCGGTGAGTGATCAGGCGATGCGGCAGCGAGCCGAGGCGCTGGGGGCGAAGATCCGGGCCGAAGACGGGGTTGCCCGGGCGATTGAGTTTATGCGTACATCGCTGTGATGAAGCTTTACCATGCAGATAAGGAAGGTTTGTTTGACGCAAAGGCGCAGAGGCGCAAAGGTTTGATGGAGCGGCACCAGGGCACCCGCAAGGGGTGCCCCTACAGGGGCGGGCCCGGTGTAGGGGCACCCCTTGCGGGTGCCCTTGCGGGTGCCCTTGCGGGTGCCCTTGCGGGTGCCCTTGCGGGTGCCTTGGCGGGGTGAATACACAGAAGATGCAATCTCTGGGAGCGAGGGCGTCCCGCCCTCGCTCCCAGGGTGCAGAAACATCAGAAAATTTACGTTACACTCTCCTTGTCTACAACTCAAAACAATACACCCCAAACGGCGCCAACTCAAGCTGACGGATACTCGCTGCCTCGCTACTCGGGGCACCAAATGGGGCAAGCCCGAGTCGATCCACGAGTTTGCCCCGCTTCCAGCGCCCTGGCAGTTCAATCGTAGCAGTGATCGGCAGCGCTCCTGTGTGCATCACCCCCAGCAACCGCCGTCCCGCATATTCACGGATCACGATCATCACCTGCGATCGATCACAGCGCACGTCGCGAAACAAAGTACGACCATACCGTAACGCTGGCTCGGCCTGCCAAAGTTTCAGCAAAGCCTGCACAAACACCTCGTCGTGACGCTCCTGGCTCATCCAGAGTGAGGGAATAAAACCGCAGATGACCATGCCTGCCAGCATCATCCGACTCAAGCGCGAGCCACGCAAACCATCGGCCAGCGGGTTGATCCGCGCTGTGTCGTGACTCTCGGTAAAACCGATCCGGGCCGCACCCCATGGACGTGTCTGGAACAGATCATCCAGATAGACCCCGAGCTCGGCTGCTTCCATGCGTTGCAGCGCGGTATGCACAAACATATGATGCGCTGCATAATCATAGACTGCATCACACACGGCGCTCGAGGCCGCTCCCGCATGGGTCGAAAAGAGGGTGAACGCCCAACCCTGTTCGGCAAACGTGCGACGGACATGGCTCAACCAGGTGAGTGGAACCAGTGCGTGATCGCTGGCGTGCCCTGGCATCGAACGTTTCCAGTTGGCAAACGGACTATATGGCCCCAGGGCACGAAACCCATCAAGCTGAAAGGTATCGGCCAGGTGACAGACATGATCGAACAACAATTGTTGCACTTCGCTGTTGTGCCAATCAAGATAATAGCCGCCAGGATACGCCACAGCCCCGGGGTGGCGACTCACCGCTGGTACATGCTCAGGCTCAGACCATGCGAGACGGCCCATTTCGTCACGCACAAACCAGTCAGGATGTTCATGGACATACCGCGACGAGGGGGTACACCCTTGCAAGGGGAGGTCAAGGATGACCTTCACCGCACGTTCATGCGCCCGTGCCACCAGGTAGCGCAGATCGGCATCGGTTCCCTGAGCAGGCGCAAGCGTCGCGAGATCGGAAAAGGCATCAGCCTGACTATCGTCAGTATGGATCGGGCGTAAAACGAGCGTCCCGATCCCCAGGTCAGCAAGCCGATCCACTTCATGGGCCAGGGCCGCTAAGCCACCATGCAATGCCGCACTGGTCGTATAGATCGCCGTTCGTTCAAACCGATCAACCTGTGGCCCATAGACGTCGGGGCAGGTCACCTGGGCAAAACGCTCACGGGCTATCGGCCACGCTTCATCAAGCAAGAGGAGATACTGCGCTCCAACTTCAAGTCGTTCGTTCGCTTCAAGCGCGCCCACAACGCCAACCTCGTGAGCAAACGAGACAGCATCAACCCAACCCGGCGTTCCTTCGACAAAGGGTAAGGCGGCATCGGTCAAGCTGTCGTACCAGCAGAGCAACGTCTGATCTGGAAGGCCGCCATGCATCGCGAGCAGGCCAAGGCCCTGCGTTGGCGCAGGCTCAAACGCCCCACCACCACGCAAGCCCGGCGCAAACACGCGTCGCGGCAAGGCATCCCGCCGCTGGGTACTCGCAAGATCCAGCGATACCCGTGGGCGCACACTATTGCCAGGTGCCTCGACGCGACACTGCTGCGGGTTGCCCACCCGTACGTTCGGCAACCAGAACCGCAGGCCATAGATCCGTACGGCATCCAGGCCAACATTCTCGATCTGCACCGAACGCTCCACCAGATCACCACGCAAGGTGTAATACTCGCGCACCTTCAGTGGCCCCAACCCAATCGCGATCATCACCTCTAATGCATCATCACGTTTAGCCAGCGTGTGCCAGAGAAACCGCGGAAAGGAGCGCACCGCCGTCCATCCTGTTCCATGGCCCAGCGCAATGTCTAGGCCCGTATGAAGCGGCCCATGCCCCAGCACATTCAAGCCGCCAGGACGTGCCAGCACAACCAGAGCGCCATTCTCACGCGACCAGCCAAGCTCAAGGAAGGCGGTGCGCAAACGCACTTCACTACCTGTCTCGATCAGATCGCCTTGCACAATGCTATACCCTGGTTCTAGATCGCCCGCTTCATACCAATGCTGTTTGAAGATGCCCCATTGTCATTACTGAGGAGCGTGAAGCATCTCTGCCGTCGGGACGCCTGAGACTCTTCGCTTCGCTCAGGGTGACAATCCGCCATACGCAACGGTGCCTGGTATCAGGTGATCAAATATGATGAACTCAGGCTTTATTATAGCATCCCGACCCTATAGCATCCTAAACGCAATACGTTTCAAATAAAGACGAGATGAGACCTCACAGGTCTGCGAGATCTGTGAGGTCTCGTCTAGCGGATTCATTTCTGGAAGACCATAAGCCGGCACTCTTATTTACCACCCAGATAGGACTGCTATATATGGCGAAGTCGCCCTGGGTAGGGTTGTTATCTGCACAGACTTCCCCTGGAAAGTGAGGTAGAATATCAACAATCATATGAAGGGAGATTGCTGACCATGCAAGAAAAGATAGATGTGCTGCTCATTGGCGGTACCGTAGTGACGATGGATGCCAACTGGACGATCATTGCCGATGGTGCTGTGGCGGTGAAAGATAAACGGATCCTCGCCGTTGGCCCAACCCCGATGATCGTCGATCAGTATAGCGCAGACACGATCATTGATTGCGCCGGGTGCGCGATCATGCCCGGTCTGATCAATGCCCATGCGCACGTCCCAATGAGTCTGTTGCGCGGGATGGTTGCCGATCAGCAATTGGACGTCTGGCTCTTTGGTTATATGTTCCCCGTCGAGAGCCAGTTTGTTGATGCCGAGTTTTCCTATGTCGGTACCTTGCTCTCGTGTGCCGAGATGCTCCGTGGGGGCACGACGACCTTTGTTGACATGTACTATTTTGAAGAGGAGGTCGCCCGCGCCGCCGACGAGTCTGGGATGCGTGCGATCTGCGGGCAGACCGTGATGCGCTTGCCTACGCCCGATGCCACCTCGTTTGACGAGGGTATCGAGCGCTCACGTCGCTTTATGGAAGCCTGGCATACCCACGAGCGCATTGTGCCGACAATTGCTCCGCACGCCCCTTATACCTGCACCGACCAGATCTACCATGAAGCCTCGGCGCTCTGCAAGGCCTTTGGCGTCCCACTGATTACCCATCTCTCAGAAACGGCTCGCGAGGTCGAAGAGAGCATCCGTGATCGCGAGGTGACCCCGATTCGCTATGCCAAGCGTGTTGGGGCTTTTGATGTGCCCTGCATCGCCGCCCATTGCGTCCACGCTACCGAAGATGATATGCGCCTCCTCCGCGAGGCTCAGGTCGGCGCAGTGCCATGTCCAACGAGTAACCTCAAACTTGCTAGTGGCATCGCGCCCATTCGCCGCTTGATCGAAGTCGGCGTACGCACAGGCCTCGGTACCGATGGGCCAGCTTCCAATGATGACCAGGATATGTTTACCGAGATTCAGCTCGCTGCGCTGCTCCCCAAAGGCGTCAGCGGCGACCCAACCGCCGTGCCCGCCCGCGATGCGCTCGCCATGGCAACCTGCTGGGGTGCCCGTGCGATCCATCTCGACCATTTGACTGGCTCACTTGAGCCTGGCAAGCAGGCTGATATCGCTGTCGTGGGGCTCGGACGCTTGCATAGCGCCCCTCGCTACACCTATAGCAACGATGCGATCTATTCGCACCTTGTCTATGGTGCCCGTGCCGCTGATGTTCGCGATGTGTTCGTTGATGGTCGAGCGCTCTTGCTCAATGGTGCCCTGCAAACACTTGATGAAGAGGCGATCCTGCGCCAGTCACAGGTGATCGCCGAACGCATCAATGCCTTCCTCGCCAGCCGTGAACGCGACCTGCTCGCCAAGATTATTGCCCTCGGTGGCGTCGAACAGGCCGAGATCTTTGAGATCCAGGTCAAGGCGCACCTCGATAGTGAGGCCGCAGTTGAAGCGCTGCTCAAGAGCCCCGAGGTGACGATTAGCAAGCAGAGTGTGCGTACGCAGTACGATACGTACTTTCTTTTCCAGAATGAGGAACGCATCCGCATTCGTGAAGATCATCGCACTGATCCCGGCGCACGTCCCGAACCCAAGTATACGATCACCCTGATGGCTGAAGCCGTTCGTGGTGAATATCCAGACGCGATCGTGCTTTCACGGGCACGCTACACAGCCCATGCCGATCACAGTGCCCGTTTTTATCGCGAGTATTTCCAGCCCGACCGGGTTCACGAACTCGAGAAGCAGCGCCGACGCTGGCGCATCATCTACAAGGGCTACGATTTTGCCCTCAACCTCGATACGCTCGCCCACGGAACCGACCCTGGCCCCTACCTCGAAATTAAAGCCCGTACCTGGAGTAGCCGTGACGCCGCTCACCGTGCCGAGCTCATTGGTGAACTGCTCAATCTGGCTGGTCTCGGCGAGCGCAATCTGGTCAAGCAAGAGTATGTAGAGATGGGGTGACGGGGTGAAGAACAGCAGTATCTATCTGCTTGGCCTCACTGGAGGCGTCGCCTGTGGCAAGAGTACGGTGCTCACGCTGCTGGAAGAGCTTGGCGCCCAGACGCTCGACGCCGACCAGGTAACCCATCGTGTCCAGGTACCCGGCACACCTGTCTATGCACAGATCCTGGCTGCCTTTGGCCCAGAGATTGTGCCTGCCCCTGGCGCACCTATCGATCGTCGGCACCTGGGAGCGCTTGTCTTTAGCGATCCCGCCCGCCTGCGCGAGCTCGAGCAGATCGTCCACCCGGCAGTGCGCACCGAGATCCGCGCCTTCCTCGACACGGCTGGTACTGGAACGCCCCCACCAGGCTTTGCACACCCAGTTGTCGTGCTCGACGCCATCAAACTGATCGAGTCAGGCTGGATCAACGAATGTGACCAGGTCTGGGTCGTCACCTGCCCCGAAGACCAGCAGATCGCCCGCCTGATGGCAACGCGTGGCTTCAACGAAGCCGAAGCCCGCCAGCGCGTCACCGCCCAGATACCCCAGGCCAACCGCTTGCCCTATGCGACGGTCGTTATCGACAACAGCGGCACCCTGGCAGAGCTGCGCGCCCAGGTGGGAGCAGCCTGGGCAACGGCCCTCCCGTAGGGGCACGGCTTGCCCGTGCCCCACCGACGCGCCCCATGGAAGAAAGGGCACGGGCAAGCCGTGCCCCTACAGCCGCCGTGCCCCTACAGCCGCCGTGCCCGCATCGCCGTGCCCCACCGACGCGCCCGTAGGGGCACGGCTTGCCCGTGCCCCCGCCGTGCCCCCGCCGTGCCCCCGCCGTGCCCGCATCGCCGTGCCCCACCGACGCGCCCGTAGGGGCACGGCTTGCCCGTGCCCCCGCCGTGCCCCGCCGCCGTGCCCCTGCCCGCCCCCGTAGGGGCACGGCGCCGCCGTGCCCCTACGGGAGGGTGCTCCACGCAGGGCGTCGCTTCTCAAGAAAGGCCCGCAAGCCCTCTTGCCCCTCGGCACTGGTACGAGCAGCAGCAATCGCGCCGACTACATAATCACGCGCTTCGATTGGTGGCAACGTGCTAACGGCGGCAATAAGCGCCTTGGCTTCGGCCACCGCCTGCGGACCACACAACATATATGCCTCAAGCGCACGCACAACCGCCGTCTCAAGCTCAGCTTCGGGAACAATTTCATGCACCAGGCCAATTGCCAGCGCATGCTGGGCTGAAAACCGCTGCGCACTGGTAAAGAGCGCACGGGCATGGCCGGGGCCAATCTTGGGCACCACGTAGCGCGCAATGACCGCCGGTAGCAAGCCCAAGCGCGCCTCGGTAAAACCAAAACTGGCCGTCTCAGAAGCAATCACCATGTCGCAACAGGCAACCAGCCCGATCCCACCACCAAGCGTCGCCCCATGCACACATCCGATCACCGCCTGGGGCAACTCATTGAGGGCGGCGAACATCGCATCAAGCTGTCCGGCATCCTCAAGATTTTCTTCATGACTAAAAGCCATGCTCGCCTGCATCCAGTGCAGATCGGCCCCGGCACAAAAAGCCACACCCTCACCCCGCAAGACGAGCACGCGCACCGAACGATCCCGCGACACCTCGGCGCACACCTCGCACAGCGCGGCAATCAACGCCGCATTGAAGGCATTGCGCACCTCGGGCCGCCGTAGCGTCAGCGTTGCAATGGCACCGTCACGCGTCAATTCAAGCATAGTGATCCTGATGATGAAAAGCGCTTGAACCCCTCAAAACTCCCCGGCAAAATGGCAGGCGGCCCAGTGACCTTTGCGTTTCTCTTCAAACGCCGGATCCTGTTCTTTGCAGATATCACGGGCAATCCAGCAACGGGGATGAAAGCGGCATCCCTGCGGCGGATTGATCGGACTCGGCACATCGCCCTGCAACACAATGCGATCACGGCGCGTCGTTGGATCAGCACTCGGAATCGCCGAGATCAACGCTTTGGTGTACGGATGCAATGGCTCACGGAAGAGATCATCACGGCCTGCCAGTTCGACCATTTTACCGAGATACATCACGCCAACGCGATCACTGATGTGCTCAACCACGGCCAGGTTGTGGGCAATAAAGAGATAGGTGAGGCCAAATTCACGCTGCAGATTCTTCAGCAGATTCAGCACTTGCGACTGGATCGACACATCAAGCGCACTGACTGGCTCATCACACACCACCAGCTTGGGTTCCATGATCAACGCCCGCGCAATGCCAATGCGCTGACGCTGCCCACCCGAGAACTCGTGGGGAAACCGGTTCATCTGATTGGCATGCAAGCCTACTCGCCCCAACACTTCGCGCACCCGTTCACGGCGTTCAGCCGAAGAGCCGATATTATGGATTACCAGACCCTCGGCGATGCTCTCGCCAACCGTAATGCGGGGATCGAGCGAAGCGTAGGGATCCTGGAAGACAATCTGCATATCGCGGCGCAACAACTTCATCTGGCGACTGCCCGAGCGGAGCACATCTTTGCCCTCAAAGAGCACTTCGCCTGACGTTGCTTTTTCAAGGCGCAGCACGGTACGGCCCGTCGTCGTCTTGCCACAACCGCTCTCGCCCACCAGACCAAGCGTCTCGCCACGTTTGACGGCAAAACTCACCCCATCAACCGCCTTGACCGTCGCTACCGTGCGGCGCAACACACCACCCTTGATCGGAAAATACTTTTTCAGATCATTCACTTCAAGCAACACATTGGGATCTGCTGGCGCAGATGTTGGTACTGTTGTCATACGTCTTCTTCCTCAACCTACCATCATTCAAACAACCAGCAACGCACCTTGCGTCCATGTTCGAGCGCAACCATCGGGGGTGCCTCATCGCACTTCTCGAATCGATGGCTGCACCGCGAGGCAAAGCGACACCCAGTAGGCGGATTGATCAGGCTCGGCACCGTACCGGGAATAACAGCGAGTTCTTCGCGCACCTCACCGAGCACCGGCATCGAATTGAGCAACCCGACCGTATAGGGATGTTTCGGTTCAGCAAAGATCGCCCTGACACTAGCATACTCGACCACCTGGCCGGCATACATCACAATCACATTGTCGGCCATTTCGGCGACAACGCCCATATCGTGGGTAATCAGGATAATCGCCGTATCGATCTTTTCGCGCATCTCGCGCATCAAGTCGAGGATCTGGGCCTGGATCGTCACATCAAGCGCCGTCGTGGGCTCATCAGCGATCAGCAACTCGGGGGTACAGGCCAGCGCCATTGCAATCATCACACGCTGGCACTGCCCACCCGACAACTCGTGCGGATACTGATTCATCCGGCTCGCCGGATCAGGCAGACCCACCATCGTCAGCAACTCGATGCACCGACGCTCAGCCTCTTCACCCGTCAAACCCTGGTGAATATTGAGCGTCTCGGTGATCTGAGCGCCGACACGAAAGACGGGATTAAGAGCGGTGGTCGGTTGCTGAAAAATCATCGAGATCCGGTCACCCCGAATCTTGCGCATATCCTCTTCGCTCTTAGCCAGCAGATCCTCGCCATCAAAGATCATGCGGCCCTCGACCACACGACCGGGACGGCTGATCAAACGCAAAATTGACAGGGACGTGACACTCTTACCCGAACCACTCTCCCCAACAATACTGAGGGTCTCGCCACGTTTGACCTCAAAGTCAACGCCATCTACAGCCTGCACAACCCCTTCATCGGTAAAAAAATGGGTCTTGAGGCCCTCTACGCGCAACAAAATGCGCTTGTCACTACTATCAACTGCTTGTTGAACCCGTGCAGATGTCTCTGGTGCGGTAGCCACAGACTCTTATCCTCTCTGGCGCGGATCAAGCGCATCACGCAGACCATCACCGATATAGTTAATAGCAATCGAGCAGAAGAGAATGGGCAAACTAGGAATCAACGGCATCCAGGGATGCTGGAACATATAGCTCTGCGCAAACGAGAGCATATTGCCCCAGGTTGGCGTCGGATCCTGGATCCCGAACCCGAGAAAGCTGAGTGCCGACTCAGCCACAAGCGTCGCATTGATGCCAAGGGTAAAGTCAACAATCATCGGTGGTAACGCATTCGGAAAGACGTGACGACCAAGGATGCGCACATTCGAAGCCCCGAGCGCACGTGACGACTCGATATAGACATTCTCACGCACCGAAAGCACCATCCCTCGCATCAAACGGGCAGTTCCTGTCCACCCAAAGAGCGAGAGCACCAGGATGACGGCAAAAATAATGCGCGCCTCACGTGGACTTACGGCAAAAACCCAGGCTAGAAAGTTCGCAAAGAAATCTGGTATTGGAATACTATTAATATTTTGCACCAGAATCGAAGACATAATCAACAAAAGGAGTAAGGTTGGAAACGTTGCGACCACCTCAAGGGTTCGGCTAATGACAATATCCACCCAACCGCCAAAGTAGCCCGCAATCATCCCAAGCAGAATCCCGATTGTCGAGGCAATCAGGGTCGCAAAAAAGGCCGTCCCGAGCGACACCCGCGATGCATAGAGCAACCGGGTATAGAAATCGCGCCCCAGGTGATCGGTGCCAAAGAGCCGGAAATTGCCCTGCGAGTCAACGGTAAACGGGGGCACAAAGCGGGTCTGCAAGCTTGGCGCATCACGAGGAAAGGGAGCAATCACAGGGGCAAGCGCAGAAATGATCACCAGCATCACAAGCAAGACCAGGCTAACGACGGCGATCTTATGCTTGCGAAAGCGACGAAGCACAATTTGCCATTGCGTCTCTGATGGCGCTCGTGAGGTCTCGTCACCTGGTACAACTGTGGTTGTTGCAGTCATCCACTCTTTTCCTTCGGCAAGGTTTCAGGCTAGTTTACCGATCAGGGCTATGCAACGCGTTTTGTGACGCACGCTCTGCCTGCTGACCCCCAAAACCGTGTCTTATATGCACATTTAACCCAAACGGATCCGGGGATCAACGATGGTATACAAAATATCGGTGATCAGAATGCCGATCAACAGCAACACCACATTGATAAAGAGCAAGGCCATGACCACATTGTAATCATTGCGCCCAAGCGCATCAATAAAGAGGCGTCCGAGACCAGGCCAGTTAAAGACCGACTCGGTGATCAACGCACCTCCAAACAGCGCCGCGAGCACACCAGCCAGCAGGGTCACAAACGGGATCAGCGAGTTCCGCAAGGCATGTTTGGTAATCACTACCTGCTCACGGACACCCTTAGCACGGGCGGTACGCACATAATCCTGCTGCAATACTTCAAGCATACTACCGCGGACAAAGCGGCTCCAGCCGGCAATATTGATAAACGTCAGCACACTCACCGGCATCAAAAAGCGCAGGAAACGATCGAGGAACGAACCAGCCTGTACGGTACCAATCCAGGGGATCGTATAGTCACGCACCCCAACGGCATCGCCCGGAGGCAAAAAGGGCAACCCGGCCCGTTGGGCCAGCACTGAAAAGATCAGAATGGCAAAAATACCAAAGACAAAACTGGGCAACGAGGAACCAATGAAGGCAATTGTCGTCATCGTATAGTCAAAGCGTGAATACTGCTTGACTGCCGAATAGATCCCGATGGGTACCCCGATCAGGATCGCGAGCAGAATCGAAGCCCCCATCAGCGAGAGGGTATAGGGCAAACGGGTTGCGATCAGGTCACTTACCGGGCGATCACGCAAAATCACTTGACTCACGCCAAAATCCCCAAAGAACACCCCACGACTCACGCGGCGCCCCTCGAGTTCGGCTAGGGTCAGGTAATCAGCACAGCCCTCTTCCACTAGTTCAAACGTACCATCAGGATAGACCAGGCGGACTTGCCCAGGCGTCTGACAGCCAATCGCCCAATCAGCCCCAACCGAACCAAAGAGCGGGCCTGAGGGCCAACCGATCAGCCAGCGCGTAAAGCGAAAGGGCAGATAGACATCAAGATCAAAGCGCTGTTGCACCCGCTGAATATCAGCCTGATTGATCCGATCCTGCCCCGAATTCTGACGTTCAGCCAGCAACGCATCAACAGGGCCACCGGGCACAAGATAGAGCAACCCGTACGACAGCAGAGCCGCAACAATCGTCACCACAAACATCTGAAAGATGCGTCGAACAAGAAATGCTACCATCGCCAACCCATTCGCCCTGGTCCCATGTGGTCGTAGACCTGCATCGTCCAGGCTTGATCACAAACTACTTCTGCCTGAGTGCCATTCGTAGGCGCGGCTGCCAGAGGCAAAGCCCCTGGCAGCCGCTTACGTTACCCCATACCCCCAGATACGCGCGATGCGCGACTTTTTACCTGATGTTCAGGTTGAAGTCGATGTGCTCCCAGGTCGAGCTTGCAATGGTAAAGGCCTGGATATCGCCGGCTGCACCAGCCTGCAACACCGTCTCAACCTCAGGTCCGGCACCAAGGGTCTCGGAACCAAGCACGTCAACCTCACCCGTCAGCAACTGGGCCACGGCCTGGTTGGTATCGGCGATGAACTTGACAACAACCGTCTTGATCTCTGGCTCACCCAGGAAGAAGTTCGGGTTCGCACGGAAGGTCATGCTCTGACCCTTCTCCCAGCTCTCCAGGATGAAGGGGCCATTGCTCAACGGCTGCTCAACGATCTCGGGCAGGCTGCTCCACTCGCTGGCCGGTACATCAGCCAGCAGGCGGCCATCACTGACCTCCTGGTGCGACGGGTAGGCCCCAATCGGTGCCAGGAAGTAGGTCGGCCACTGCACGCCAGGGAGATAGGTCACGGTGTAGCTGGTATCGCTGCTGAAATCAATCTCAGCAATCGAGTTACAGGTAGCAAACGAGACCGCACCCGAGTCAGGGTCACAGTTGATGCTATACGCAAGCTCGAAGTCGGCCTGCTTGAGTGGCTCGCCATCTTCCCAGACCTGACCCTCAACGAAGTTGTAGGTCGCAACCAGTTGCTTGAGCGTAACTGTGCCGCTCTCGTAGGTGATCGTCTCACCATTGGCATCAACGACGGTCACACCAGGGGCGAGTTCGACGGCTTCGCCATCAATGTTCCAGATGATGTCGCCAGCCGTTACTTCAATGTCCTCGTTGGTCGCAAGACCAGACTCGATGGTTGAGAGCTCAGTCTGACCCTTAGCCTGATAGTCGTAGCTATACTCAGTGGCAAAGGGGTAGCTCAGCAAGAACGCAGCCGTACGCTGGACAGCCGCACTCTCGATCAAGCTCCAGAGCGTAGCCGGCTCCTGTGTAAAGCCAAGCACCACCGTATCGCCATCGGTCAGCGTCCACTCTTGGATGTTGGCGGTGTAGTATTCGGTCGGGTCGGCAATATAACCCTGGATACGATTGCTAGCAGCCTCAGCCTCAAGGCGGTTGAAGACTGGCAGGCTCACCATATCATTGGCGAACTCTTCCTGGACAATCGCGTACTGGCGGATGCGCTCGTCGCGATCAAGCGTATTGTTGGCCGCAACGATGGCCTGGCTGGCGCGCTCGTTACACCAACCCATGTAGTTCTGACCTTCCCAGTTGTTCTCGGGGGTCGGAATCTGGTTACACGCATAGAGTGTGCGGCCAGCGGGGTCAGTCTGACCAACCCAGGCAAAGGCACCAAGCTCAAAGTCGCGGCGCGACAGGCCGGTGCTGCTGCCAAACCACCACGAGCCAGGGGCATAGGTCGGGATGACCTGAATGCCACAGGCAGCCATCTGCTGAATAAAGACCGCCGACCAGGTCTGGCGGAACTGGGCATTGGTGGTAGTGAAGCTCAGAGCCAGCAAATCACCATCGGCGTTGCTACGCGTCGGGCTTCCCGTCCAGCCAGCCTCATCAAGCAGCGCCTGGCCCTGCTCGGGATCAAACGGATAGGTGGTCACATCATTGTTGACGGCCCAGTGGCTCTTGGGGATAAAGGTATCCATCAACAAGCCGGCCTGCTGCTCCTCATCAAGGAACGGATAGACCGAGGCGATCAACTCAGGGCGATTGGTGCAGTAGGCAATTGCCTGACGCACATTAATGTCACTCAAAATCGGGTGCGGGGTCGTAAACGCTCCACCCGTCACCGGCGCACTGGGCTCCGGCTCGGCAACCACGGTCTGCTCGACGACAACCGTCTCGCGTACCGGCTCAGCAGTCTGTACTACGACAACCGTCTCTCGCACAACCTCGGTCTGCGCTGCGCCACCACAGGCTGCGAGGATGGGAACCAACACTGCCAATAGGGTTACTATGACAGCACGTCTGAAAGCAATACTCATCTTGGATTTTCCCTCCGTTAACGAAACCGCTCTTCGAAACACACGTCGAACGGGGTGCTGCACTACCGCGTATCTGGGGGAGATTTGGGTTCGCAGCCAAAACACTTGTTACTTTTGACAAGCGACCTCAGGATAACGCTGTTTCAGGAGTACGCGACCAAACCCACACAGTTGCCTGTCTGCAAGAGAATGCATCATTTTCTGTGGGGAGTATCGTACGTGGAAACAACGGCCTTTGTAGTCTTATGCAGCGAGTTTCAAGTGTTTGGCACTAATTATACGTTGCAAGTAGAGCACTGTCAAAATTATTGGTACAGTTGTAAGAAGATTGTCACCACATGAGGGTCAAAATGAGTGCCAGCTTCTTCGCGAATCATCGCAAGCGCCTTTTCGTGACTCCACGCCCGCTGGTACGGTCGGTCTGAGGTCACGGCATCATAAACATCGGCGACGGCAAAGATGCGTGCTGCAAGGGGAATTTCAAGATCACGGAGGCCCCTTGGATAGCCCGTGCCATCCCATTTTTCGTGGTGGCAATAGGGAATGTCGATCGCCTGTCGCAAGAAGGGGATCGGGCGCAAGAGTTCGTAGGCATACCCTGGGTGTAGCTTGATGACATCACGTTCGGCTTCAGTTAAGGGCCCCGGCTTGAGCAGAATCGCGTCGGGAATGCCCATCTTGCCAATGTCATGCAACAGCGCCCCCCGTCTGATATGAACAATCTCTTCTTCACTGATGCCCATCGTCCGTGCCAGTTGTACGGTCATCTCGGTGACCCGCTGTGAATGGCCTTCCGTCTCTTTGTCACGCAATTCAAGCGCCCGCGACCAACCTTCGAGCGTGGTGTCGTAGGCGAGCGTCATATCCAGGTTGGCTCGTTGCATCCGTTCAAAGAGTTCGGCGTTGTCAACTGCCACTGCTGCTTGCCCGGCCAGCGTTTCAAGGAAATCGAGCCATTCCGATTCGAACTCAAGGGGGGTGCGATGAAAGACTTCGAGCACCCCCCGCACCTGACCTTTTGCAATCAAGGGTACCGCAATATAGACTTCAAAGCCTTCGCCTGCAATCAGGCTTTTGCGTGCAAAGGCGCTCTCAGGGCTACTCAGGTGCGGCTCGATGATCGTACGCCGTTCCAGGGCGGCGCGACCTGCCAACCCTTCGCCGATCCGTACCCGTGAGGTCAAGATTACCCCTGTACGAAAACCGCGTCCGGTATGATATTCGAGCGTGAGGGTGTGCGGATGCAACAGCAACACGGCGGCTGCATCGACACCAAGCTGCTGGATCGTTTGCTCGACCAGGAAATCAAGCGTGAGCCGTACATCAAAGCTACTGGTGATCGCCCGGTCAATGGAACGTAAGGACGTCAGGCGCTGCAACCGTCGTTCCGTCTGTTCAATTAAGGTTACCCGGTAGAGCGTGCTCGCCGCAAGGTCGGCAATCGCCCCCACCAGCCGTGCCTCAGCTTCACTGATGGGGGCCGTCCGCCCAACCCACAACACGCCTATGATCGTATCGTCGGTACGTAACGGGGCGCACACGCCCGCCTGCACGCCATTGAGATCGGCGACTGGCTGAATGGAGGGGTCGTTGGCAAGGTCATTGCAGTGATACAACGCACCGGTCTCCATCACATGTCCGCTTACACCAACCCCTGCTGGAAGGCGGAGTCCGCGCAGATGCACCCACGGCCCTAGTCCGAGCTCAAAGACAGTCTCGCCACTCTGCGGGTCGCGCATCGCCAGCGCGGTCGCCTCGACCCCGACCAGAATGCAGGTCTGGGCCAGCAGGGTTGGCAGCAATTCCAGGCGGCTGGAAGTATTGCGCATAGCATCAACTAACGTCAGCAACGCCTGTCGCTCGCGATCACGCTCAACGCGGCTCGTGATCTCCTGTTTGATCGCCACAAAATGGCTCAATTGATCATCCACCAGCACCGGGGTGATCGTCATCTCTTCGCTATAGAGGCTGCCATCTTTGCGCTTGTTGATCAGTTCACCACGCCAGACCTGCCCGCTCAAAACGGTCTGCCAGAGCTCAGCATAAAAGGCCGTATCGTGATGACCTGAACGCAACATCGACGTCTTGCGGCCCATGACTTCACCGATGTCATAGCCGGTCAAGGCCGTAAACGCAGGATTGGCCCACTCGATCATGCCATTGAGATCGGTGATCACCATCGCAGTAGCGGCAACATTCAAGGCCGTGCGCAGCAGTTCAAGGTCGTGCATAGCTTGATGGCGTGCGCTGACATCGCGGATAATGCCGAGGATGATCGTTTCACCATCAATCATTGCCGAGCTTGCACTCACCTCAACCGGAAAGGAGGTGCCATCTTTGCGGCGATGTACGGTCTCAAAAACAATCCCATGCTTCACCGCCTCAGCCATCTGTTGCGGCACCAGAGCCGTCGTTTCAGGAGCACGCAACTGGCTTATGTTGAGTTGCAGCAATTCGTTGGAGGTATACCCGTAGGCAAGAGTTGCCGCCTGATTAGCCTCGATGATCTGGCCATCCGCAGGGCGCACAAAGAGAACCACATCGCGCGTATGTTCCACCAGCAAGCGGTAGCGCTCTAGGTTACGCTTACCCATCACCCGCAACGTAACATCGCGAGCCACGCCTTCAAGCGCAAGCAGCTTATTGTCGGCATCAGTCACAAGGCTATTGCTCTGCTCGATCCATTTGAGCGAGCCATCCCTGGTCAAGATACGCATAACCATGGAGGTATGCGCTTGCTTGCTTTCAATCGCACATTTGAACTGGGCTCGATCATCTGGATGCACCATTTGATTGATAAGTGCAGGATGGGCATAAAACTCATCGGCACTGTAGCCAGTCAGATCCAGAATTGATGGACTCATATAGTCAAGCCCGGGATCAGGCCCCAGGCGGTAACGGTACATGACATCAAAGGCATGTTCAACCATTGCACGAAAACGTGCCTCAGAGGCGCGTACCGCTTCAAGGGCTAGCTTTTGCTCGGTGATATCCATCGCCATCGTGAGAATCGAATGGATGCCGGTCGCTTCATCATAGACCATCGAGGCTGAAATCAGCAGAAAGATACTTTGCCCATCCCGACGCTGACGGACAACTTCCTGGCCAATAATCGAGCCCTCACGTACGACCTGGTGGCGCAATTCAGCAAACTCTTCGTGTTGCGTCTCGTGCACAATGGGCAATGGTCGCCCAATCACTTCGGCGGCTGACCAACCAAAGATCCGTTCTGAAGCTGCATTCCAGGTGAGGACAAGCCCATCGAGGGTGATGGTGTAGATAGGCTGCGGGGCAGCCTCGATCATTGCAGTGACATAACTCTGAACTTGCAGCAAGTTGTGATGCACCGGGTGGTTATGACTCGTATCCATGTAAAACAGCCTGGGCGAGAGCAACTGCGTTCTCAGGTCAGGATGAGGTACGCATCACAATAATCCAGCACAACAGTATGATGAAAACAGGGTTTGGATACCCTTTCCTAGTGTACCATGGAGGGTGTACAATTTGAATAGCTGATGCACAAGATCGCCATTCTGTAGAGCTACCCCAGAAGAGGAGAAACGCGATGACCCGTGTACCGGTGCTCTTTATCCCTGGCATCACTGGTTCGTTCAACCTGGGGGTGCTGCTCAACTGGCGCGGTCCAACGTTAAAGGATTGGAATTTTCCGCCGTTTACCGATTATGGTAAACAGTTGACGGCAGCGTTCACAGCGGCTGGCTATCGTCGTGACCACGACTTTTTTGTCGCCTTCTATGACTGGCGGATGTCGGTTAAAGATAGTGCGACAACCTATCTCAAACCCTGGATCGACCGGGCCAAGAAGCGCTCGGGGGCGTCAACCGTGATTCTGATCGGCCATAGCATGGGCGGCCTGGTGGCGCGTAGCTACCTGCAAAGCCCTGCGTATGAAGATGATGTTGCCCATCTGATTACGCTCGGGACACCCCATCGCGGTGCAGCCGATTCCTACTATGCCTGGGGTGCCGGTGAGCCAAAGTCGGATGGGCAGATCAAGCTTGTCTTCGATGTCTATCTCTGGTACCTCCGCCATGCCCATCCTTTCCAGACGGAGCTGGATCGCCTGCGCGCCATGCGTACGCTGGTACCAGGGGTGCGCGACCTTTTGCCAATTGATGGCTTTTTGCTCAATGAGGGTGGGCCTGCGCTACCCAAACGCCCCGCAACCCTGGTTGAACGCAATCTTGTGGGCGATATGCTCAATCAGCGCACAAGCATCGAGACCCTCGTTGCCCGTGTTCCCGTCACGACCATCAGCGGTATTGGCCGAGCAACCATCGCGACCATTACCGTAACGTCGCCCCCTATCCCACCGGGCGATCCGCCCCGCTTTCCCGATGGGGCACCAGTCAGCGATCAGAGTAGCATTGATGGCGACGGTACGGTCTTACGCTCGAATGCCCAGGTGAGCCATCCCCAGGTCAACAATAGCCCGCCCTTGCACGATGTCGGCCACGGGACAATGCCCGATCATCCCGCGACCATCGAGCGCATCTTTGCCTCACTCCAAGCCGATCCGCCCCCAGTGCTCGGCGGGCTTCCTGTTACCGAGCCGCGTCTGGTGATTATGACCGCCTCACCGGTGACGATGCAGGTCGAAGTCCCCACCGGCAGCGCAATGCAGGCCCCAACTGTCCTTGGTGGTACACCCGAACAGGCACCAACACGCCGCAAACGGGTAATCAAAGGGCGCGATCACGGCCATCAGGGCAAGCACCTCAATATGGTGGTGATTCCGCAGCCCGTTGCTGGTTCCTATAGCGTGCATGTGACCGGCACCGCCACAGGCGTGTTTGCGGTTGGGGCGATGTTGATCGGCGGTGAAGAGGCAATTGTGCTTGGAGGGAGTGAAACGAACGAGGGGAGCCTCAATCGCTCAGAGAACACGTCGATCACAACCCGTCATGGGCAGGTTGCGGCTGGAACCGAACTCTTCTTTGCCGTTGATTGTCAGCATCTCGATGTAGCCCCGACGATGTGGCTCGATAAGACGAGAACGATGAACCATGCCGTAGAACGCTTGCGCACGGCGATGCAAACAACCGAACCGACGGTGCTCGGTGGGGGCAGTGAGGGCGACGAGATGGTCAATGCCGCCATGCGGAGTGCCACCGAACCCTCGGATCAAGTTGACGCCCTCTGCAATCTCGCCGAACACATGCTGGGGCCCCACAACGAAGAACTGGCCGAGGCAGTCATTATGCAACTACGCGCTGTCAAGTGAAACGGGTTGTGCTCTTTCTGCGCGGTGCCATCCCGCTGCTGTTCGTGGCCGCGCTGCTGATTGCAGGGCCAACCTTGCTGGCCTGGTGGCTGATCGGCGGAACATTTGGCTGGCACCACCTGGCCGTTGGGCTCGGTGGTGCCGTGTTGCTCTTCGCCATCGGGGGCGCATGGTTGGGCTGGGCCATGGGGCGTTTCAAGCAAAAGATGTAAGTTCGTTCCTAGCCAAAGACCCGCTCGGCGGCAATTATGCGCGGCGTCACAGCGCGACGCAACCCATAGTAACGCACCGAGATCCAGCGCCCCGTTTGGCGCAATGAGGGTACCGGGTGCCGACGCAACCAGCGCAACGAACGTCGCCAGGCGAGATGAGCCAGGCGCAACATCCGATCGCGCCGACCGAGCAGAACAATCGCCAGAACCAAGGCAGGCCAGCCCGGAATGATCGGCAAGACCATGCCAAGCACCCAGACGCCGAGCAAACTCAGCCCGAGCGTGCGCCGAAACAGCGGATTCAGCTTATATTTCCCATCACGACGCAACTGCATCGATCTTCTCCTTCGCACCTACCTCGTTGCTGTTGGAAAAAGCCAGCGACGCTGGCTTTTTCCAACAGCAGAAAACCTTCTGCTCAAATTATAGCGAATCGTGATGATGAACGGATCGCTGCTGAATGAGATCTGGATGAGAAGATTGTCCAATTGCCTGAGCAATGGTGAGCAGATCGTCACACGCCTGACTCTGAGGGAGATCGCTCAAGGCCTTCTGGGCATAGTCGGTGAGGCGCAGGATCTCGTGGCAGGTCGGTGCGATCCCGTGACACCGCACTTCATTGATGGCCCACGTCTGCTCGGCGGGATCAGTGGTATCCAGTGCCGCAGCGAGGCGCTCGCTGTCGCTCTGCGCCGCAGCGAAGATCATAGGCAGCGTCACGGTTGCCATGCCCAGACGCACCGCAGCAGCAGGGGCCTCCATTGCCATATCAGCAAAGAGGCTCACCTCATCGATGAGGCGCCAGGCACACCCGAGCGCGGCCCCAAAGCGGCCAAGATCATCAATGTGTTTCTCGCCAAACCCGCCACAAATCGCCCCGGTGCGACAGGCAGCCCTGAAGAGGGAGGCATGAGCGTCAGTCATATGGTCGTAGTGCGCCCGGCGCGCTTCGTCGAAGGGCACCAGGGTGCTTGCCGGGGCAAGGGCACTTGCGCTGATCTGCATCACCGCCTCGGCATAGACATCAATGACGCGCCGATCAGGGCTCAAGGCCATTTCCCCCGAGGCGAGGGCAAAAAGATAGTCACCCACCATCAAAGGAATCCCGTGCGACCAGGGTTCGTCCGACAAGAAACCACGCCGACGGGCAGCAGCGTCAACAAGCACGTCATGCGTCCGGGTAGCCGCATGGATCAATTCAACGGCGGCAGCAACATGCGCGACCGACTCAGGATGGTAGGTGCCCATCTGTGCCGCAAGAATGACCAGCGCAGCACGCACATAGGCATCCTCGGTCGCAAAGAGATGCGTCTCAACAACCTGGATAATCGCTGTACGTTGCGCGGTGCGTTGCCGTACAATATTCTGGACGTAGCCAAGTTCGGTTGCAAGCTTTGATAAAATGGATGACGGTATCATACAATTTATTATACGTTGTTTCGGCCTCGCTGTGGGTTGACATTATAGCCGAGCACACTCACAATTGGGTTGCGTATAGGTTGATGTGCTGAATCTGATGGAACGAGGGCCACAGGCCACCAGGAGAAGCTATGTCAATGTTTGACTTTTCTCGCCTTGCCCGGGCGTTCGGGCTCACGATGGGCCTCGCCGCTGGTGCCGCTGGTGTGGGTGCCCTTGCCGCCCTGCGCCGCCCTTTGCCACGCACAACGGGGCGCGTGGCACTGCCCGGTCTGACGGCTCGTGCCACGGTTCACCGCGACCGGTGGGGCATTCCCCATCTCTATGCCAGCACGAATCAAGATCTCTTCGCCACCCTCGGTTTTGTCCATAGCCAGGATCGGCTCTGGCAAATGGAATTGCATCGCCGTACCGCCCGCGGCCAACTGGCCGAGATCTTCGGGCCAATTGCCCTCAGTTCAGACCAGTTTATCCGTACCCTCGGTTTTTCACGCGTGGCTGAATGTGAAGCTGAACTGATTGATGCTGAGACCGCATCGCTGCTTGAGGCTTATATCACTGGCATCAATCAAGGCGTTGAGGCCCTGCACGGTCGCCTCCCGCTCGAATATACGATCCTCGGGTTTCAACCACGGCCCTGGGAGCTTGTCGATATCCTCGCCTGGCCCAAGATGATGGCGCTGAATCTTTCGACCAACTGGATGAGCGAGATCTTCAATGCTCAGATGGTTGCGCTCGTTGGTGAAGACCGAGCCGCCGCACTCGCAACACGTTTTGCCGAGCATGAGCTGCTGACCTTGCCCCGGGGAACCCGTTATCCAGACGATCTCGGGGCAACCATCCTGCGCCTCGCCGGCGATGCAACACGCTTTACCGGCGATACAAGTGGGCCCCAAGGCTCGAATGCATGGGCTGTCAGCGGCGATCGCACCGTCCATGGGCGGCCTCTACTGGCAAACGATCCCCACCTTGGCCTTGGGTTGCCGGGCCTCTGGTATCTCGCCCATCTCGAAGGGGGCGATTTTCATGTCGCCGGGGTGACGATGCCCGGTACCTGTGGCGTCGTCATCGGCCATAATCGCGATATCGCCTGGGGCATGACTAATGCGCCGATTGATATCCAGGATCTCTATCTTGAGCGTCTGCATCCAGAAGATCCGACTCGGTATGCCTGGCAGGGCGAGTGGCGTACGATGGAGACGCTGCGCGAAGAGATTGTGGTCAAGGGGCAAAAAGAGGTTGTGCTGGTTGATGTGCAACTGACCAACCACGGGCCGATCATTGACCAAGTGCGCGGGCGGATTGGCGACGCTATCGTTGATCCTGGGCCCAACACGGCACTTGCCCTGCGCTGGACAGCGCTCGATCCTTCGCCAGCCCTCAGCCGGGCGGTGCTCAAACTCAACCGGGCGCGGAATTGGGACGAGTTTCGGGCGGCGCTGGCCGACTGGCATGTGCCACCTCAGAATTTTGTCTATGCCGACACCCGCGGTCAGATTGGGTACGCGCTCGCCGGCAAGATCCCGCTCCGTCCCCACGGCCATCCGCATCTGCCTGTGCCAGGGTGGGACGGGGCGTATGAGTGGCAGGGCTTTCTTCCCCCCGAGCACGTGCCGGCTAGCCTTAACCCACCCGATGGGATGGTCGTCACGGCCAATAACCGCATCGTTGGCCCCGAGCATCCGCTTGCGGCCTTGCTCCAAGGCGAATATGCCAACCCGTATCGCGCCGAGCGCATCACCACGTTGCTTGAGGCGACCGAACGCCACGATACCCGGAGTTTTGCCCAAATCCAGCAGGATGCGCTCTCGCTTCCAGGGCTGAAGCTGGCCCGTTTGATCGCCACCCTTGAACTGTCCGATCCGCTTGAACAGGCCGCCTGCGAGCTGCTGGTTGCCTGGGATGGCGTGTTGAGCATCGAGAGCAGTGCGGCAACCGTCTATGATAGCCTGCGCTACCACCTTACGCGAGTGACCTACCGCGAACTCGACGGACTGCTTGGGGTGGCTGCAGCTGTTGGTGCGTTCAGCGCGATCCCCTCGAATATCTATCTCGAACATGCGCTGCCGACCATTCTGGCCCGCATTGAAGCGACCTCCCTCCCTGATCGCCCCGACCCCTGGCTCGGCAATGAGCGCACCTGGAACGAGGTGCTCGCGCAGGCTTTCAGTCGCGCTGTCGCCGAGTTGCGCACCCGCCTTGGCCCTGAGCCAAAACGCTGGGTCTATAAACGCGTCCATACGCTGACCCTGCGCCATCCCCTGGGGAGCGTCCCGGCCCTTGCTTCGCTCTTCAACCGTGGCCCATGGCCGATGGTCGGTGACGTTGACACGGTCAATCACCAGTATGTGCCACGCGAAACAGCGGCAGGGCCAGCCTATAATGGACCCTCATATCGTCAGATCCTCGATCCAGGCGACTGGGATAACGCACGAGTCATTATTCCAACAGGGCAAAGCGGCCATCCCGCCAGCAAACACTACGCCAGCCTGACCAGTACGTGGCGCACCGGCGGGTATCTTCCTCTCTTCTGGACCCGTGAAGCCGTCGAGCGGCACACGGTCGAGACATTGATCCTGGAGTCAGCATGAAAGCATCTCATCACTGGTGGCAAACCGACGTCGTCTACCAGATCTATCCTCGTAGTTTTCAAGACAGCAATGGCGATGGCATCGGCGATCTTCCTGGCATTCGGCAACGACTTGACTATCTGCAATGGCTAGGTATTGACGCGATCTGGCTCTCGCCGATCTTCCCCTCACCAATGGCCGATTTTGGCTATGATGTCGCCAATTATGTTGATGTTGATCCAATGTTTGGCACGCTCGCCGAGCTTGACCAACTCGTGAGCGAAGCCCACCAGCGTGGGATGCGGGTGCTGCTCGATCTTGTGCCCAACCACTCATCTGATGAACACCCCTGGTTTGTCGCGGCGCGGAGTTCACGCGACAACCCGTATCGCGATTGGTATATCTGGCGCGATCCGGCCCCCGATGGCGGCCCGCCCAACAATTGGCTCAGCCATTTTGGTGGCCCTGCCTGGAGCCTCGACCCTACCACGGGGCAATATTATTTGCATCTCTTTGACCCAAAGCAGGCCGATCTCAACTGGCGCAATCCGGCGGTGCGCCAGGCGATCTATGATGCAATGCGTTTCTGGTTTGCCCGCGGCATTGATGGGTTTCGCATTGATGTGATCTGGATGCTGATCAAACATCCCGATCTGCCCGATAACCCGCCTGATCCGCAGTGGAAACCAGGCCAACCAGAACAGCACCGTCTCTTGCGGCGGCACGATCAGCATCAACCCGAGGTGCATGCGATCATTCGTGAGATGCGCATGGTCGCTGATGAGTATCAGGACAGGGTCTTGATTGGCGAGATTTATCTGCCGATTGATGATCTGGTTGCCTATTACGGCGAAAACCTTGATGGCGTGCATCTCCCCTTTAATTTCAATCTCGTGACGCTTGGTGAGTGGAACGCCCACGCGATCCGCGCATTGGTCGAGCACTACGAACGGGCCTTGCCGCCCGGTGGCTGGCCCAATTGGGTGCTTGGCAACCACGATCAACCCCGCGTCGCCTCACGTCTGGGCCAGTCAATGGCGCGCCTCGCCCAGATGTTGCTCTTGACTCTGCGCGGCACCCCGACGCTCTATTACGGCGACGAGCTCGGCATGGAAGATGTCCCGATTCCCAGCGAGCTTGTGGTTGACCCGCAAGGCATCCGAACACCGGGGCACGGGCGCGACCCCGAGCGTACGCCAATGCAATGGGACGCCACGCCGGGTGCTGGCTTTACCACGGGCACACCGTGGCTGCCGCTTGCGGTCGACTATCCTAGCCGCAACGTCACACGTCAGCAAGACGACCCGCAGAGCATGCTGGCCCTGACGCACCACCTGCTCGAACTACGGCGCGCGTCGGCAGCGCTTAACCGTGGCAGCTATGCCACCGTCGCCACGAGCGAGCCGGATCTCTTTGCTTATCTGCGCCAGGCAGGGGGTGAACAGGTTCTGGTCATCCTCAACATGGGGGCAACCCCGGTGACCCTCGACCTGAGCAGCGTTGGGCCAACCGGAACGATTGCCGCAAGTACGGGAATGCAGCGAACAGGCCACGTCACCCTCGACGCGGTCATGCTCGATGCCGTGGAAGGACTGGTCATCGCCATTGATGAGGATTGAACCTATGGAACACGTCGTCTATGTCATCAGTGACCTGCATCTGGGGCCAGGATGGTTGCCTGATGGCCGCACTGATCCGCTCGAAGATTTCACCTCAGATGAGGCGCTGATCCATTTTATTGACCATATTGGTACCCAGGGGCACCTGATCGAACTCGTCATCGCGGGCGATTTCCTCGAATTCTGTCAAACACTGCCCGAGATTGGCCTTGCTTCGCCTGAAGATAGTCTGGGCAGCACCGAGAGCGAGTCGCTGCGCCGGGCACGCGTGATCCTCGGCTACGAGCCACAGCTTGCCAGCGGTCATCCGCAGGTTTTCGCAGCGCTGCGCCGTTTTATGATGGAAGGCCACTCGATCACAATCATTGCCGGCAACCACGATATTGATCTGCTCTGGAAGAAGGTCTGGGCCCTTGTCTTTGATACGATCTATCCGCCGGGCGCGTGGGGCGATCTGCGGCTCGTCAACTATAGCCATACCGTCGGCGATGGTGCCCAGGGCCGCGTCTTTATCGAGCACGGACACGAATACGATCGCGCGAACCGTTTTGGCGATATGATGAGCCGCCCCTTTGGGGTGGATAACCTGGGGATGCAACGACTCAAGCGCTGCTGGGGAACCC
Organism: Candidatus Chloroploca asiatica; assembly: GCF_002532075.1. Classification (GTDB taxonomy): domain Bacteria; phylum Chloroflexota; class Chloroflexia; order Chloroflexales; family Chloroflexaceae; genus Chloroploca; species Chloroploca asiatica. The sequence goes on from NZ_LYXE01000148.1 coordinate 26,304, forward strand.
TGTTTGTCGACAAGGTCTTCAATCAACTCGAGCGCGAACGCTGGTTTATCGACAATGTCAAACCAATTATGCGGGTCATCCAGCTCGGGCTACGCAACGACTTTATCTTTACCGCAACCGCCATTGCCCTTGTCGTCCGTTTCTTGATGGTCAGTGGGCTGCCACCGCTCATTCTTGGGGGCATCGAAGAGAGCGAGGCAACGCCACCAGACCTTGATGCGCTGGCTGATGCAATCGCCGATCCGTCGCTCCAGGCAGCGGTACGCGCTCACCTCGCCGATCCAACGGCCCGCGCCGAATTCGAGCGCGTGATCGACGAGGCCGATCCAACGCAACTGGCCATGGTCGCCTATAGCGAGCTAGCCTCGATGAGCCTCGAAGAAGTGACTACTGAACCAGACGATGAGATCGTCGTCCTGGGCGGCGGACGCAGCGAGGATGCCTATCGCCGGGCAGCCCGAGCCATTGTGATGGCTGATCCCACCGTCGCGACGGTGCTGATGGGCCATACCCATACCGCGATTGACGGCCACGCGCATCCAATCAGCCTACCCGACGGTCGCCAGTGCGCCTATTTCAACAGTGGCACATGGACACGCCACCTGATTGATGATGGCTCGCAGAGTTATAGTTGGCAAGAGATCGGCGACGAAAACAACTACACCACGCTCTTCAGTTATATCAAACTCGACCCAGATGGCAAGGGCGGCTATGTGCCGTCACTCCATAGCTGGTTCCACGAAGAGCAGGCATAAAACGCGACGTCAAGCAGGCCCGAGACAGAGGCGCAAGCCACGGGTGCCAAAACGATAGTTGAAGTCGGGCAAGAGTCGATAGCGGGTTCCAGAGTGCAGCAAAGCGCCATGATCGTGCCACGAACCGCCCCGCAGGGCGACCGTGGCACGTTCGGGCAGGAAGCCCTGCGTGTACGGCACATCAACAAGCGGCGTGCCACTCTGCGCAGGGTAGGTGCGCGCATCGCTGCACGTCCATTCCCAAACATTGCCAAGCAGATCAAGCGCCCCACAAGGCGCTACTCCGGCCGGGAAACAGCCCACTGGTGCAGCACGTCCGTCGCGCTCGAGGGCAAAGAGGGCGTGCGCGCTGGTGATTGGCGTTGCGCCCCAGGGGTAGTGACGTCGAACACCAGTCTGGTCATAGGCAGCAGCGCTTTCCCATTCAGCCTCGGTGGGCAGACGCAACCGATAACCCGGAGGCAGCTGTAGCCCAGGCTGCGCATTGAGCCAATTGCAAAACGCAGTTGCTTCGTACCAGTTGAGATTGGTGACCGGCTGATTTGCACCCGCATAGCGCATTTCAGCCCAACCAGCAGGTTCGTAACTACCATGCTCAAGCTTCCACCGCCAACCCTCGGGCGTCCACCACTGCTCGGCCTCATCACCATAGCCCTCGGCGACAAAAGGGGCATACTGCGCAACCGTGAGCGGATAACGCGCCAGCCAGAACGAGGCCAGGTCGACGTCGGCGGGTGCTTCACCCGCGCCCCATCCACCAATCTGATAGGTACCGGCAGGCATCGCACACCAGTAGCCCGCACCGTCTAGTTGAGCCAGCGTAGCACGCCACGCCTCGAGTTGCACAGGCAACCGTGGATCACCGGTGCGCCCAAGCCGCTCGGCCAGACGCAACCGGTCGGCGAACGGCAGAGCGGGCATTTCAATCCGCTGCGCCAGGTAACGCACAAGGTCAGGCTCGACAAAGGCCTGCTCGCCATACATGGTGAGCAGCGCGTCCGTTAGTTCCTGAGGGAGGGTTGAACGGAGCCCCAGCGCACCGTGGGGGTTATAGGTACGCACGAACAGCGTGGCGAGCAACTGGGGCGAGCCGGTGAGACGGCGCACCTGTTGCCCATCAGGCTGGTGCAACCACTGAGCGAGCATCTCACCCTGATCGGCCGCACCGGTCATTGCCAGATACCAACGTTTCAGCGACTGCCGCACCTGCGCATCATCAAAGGGCAGCAGGTGCCGCACCCGCCACCCCTCTTCGGGAGGCAACAGAGGGCCTTGCGTATAGGCGTGCGTACGACAACTCACCACGACTGATGCCTTGCGATAAACCTGGGGCAAGCGCTTGATGGCTTCAACGAGGCGCTGACGGGGTGAAGGCAGGCCGACATCGACAGGTTCAGCAACAGCCCTCACCGCATCGAGACCATCGAGACAGAGCAAGAGCTTGCGCTGAAGAAGCAATGCCTGCAGCGTTTCCGTCAGCAGGCCCGCGTCGGCAAAAGGACGCAAGATGAACGACAGCAGGTGATCGAAATCATCCACTGGATCATGAGGGAGGGCACGCGCAACCTCAGACAACGAGCAGAGCAACGGCAACGGCAACGTCGTGCGACCGGCACACAGACTGGTGGCGAGCGAAAGCATCAGATGCCGGAGACCCACAGACTTACCGGAACCAGGGCCACCAAGCAGCACAAGACAACGTGATGAACCAACGACACTTGCAAGGGTTGCGTCACCATCGGTGAGCAATGGCGTATAGACCTTGAGCAGAGGGAGGAACGCCTTGGCACCAGTCTGCGCATCGGACAAGCCCTCAAACCCAAGCGCGGCATGTTCGGCAATGAATGCCTGCAGATACCCGTCTAGAAAATGAGTGAAATTGACCTCGATGTCATTCATTGACGTGTCACCCCTTCTTGGGAGAGGCTTTCAAGGCAAAAGAGGCAACGGTTCATCCTTGACGTACCCTTTCAGAACGTGGTAACATCCACACAAGTATAACATTGTTGGGCAAACGCTCAGCAATCCTTTCGACGAAAGGCCTGGAGATGATACGCGTCGTGGTAGACAGTATCCGTGTCAGCTTGCTCACCCAGAACAGGGTCGTTGTGCTGCGCGAAACCGACAGCAAGCGCTACCTCCCCATATGGATCGGGCCCTTCGAGGCTGATGCCATTGCCATGGCCATCCAGGGCCACGAACCGCAACGCCCGATGACCCATGATCTGCTCAAAGCAACCATCGGCGATCTGGGCGGCAGTATTACCCATATTTTTGTCAATGACATCCAAGACAACACCTTCTTTGCCCGTATTGTCATTGAACAACAAGGGAATACGGTTGAGGTTGACGCTCGGCCGAGTGATGCCATAGCCCTGGCTGTACGGACAGAAGTACCCATTTTTGTTGAAGATCACGTGATTGATCAGGCCGGGGTCTTTTTTGATGAAGACGAGCAGGCTGAGATCAGCGAGCAAGCAACCGGAACCTCAGAAGGTGAATCTGAAGGTGAAGTTGAATCTGAACTAAATGATGATTCAATGTCGATTTTTCGCAATTTCATCAACACCCTCGATCTTGATGATCCACCAAAGGGCGGGCCAGAACAGGCATCCTAGCCTCCAAAGCGTACGATTGTGTGGATAACTGGCGCATATCTGTGGATAACTTTCGACAATTGTGGATAACTTTTCGCTTGACTCGTGGACGATGTGTGTACAGAATTCACTGTGGCACGGAGAGACAACAGTTTTCCCCACCTTGTGATCGACTATCCACAATCCATGCCCAGCTTGCTTTACAGCATCGGGCTGGTGAATCATCCACGTTATCCACGTTGTCCACATGCCTACTGTCATTGCTGTGATCCTGATACTTTTATCAACATGATCATGAATATGGTATAATACCTCTGGCACTGACAAACGGCAGATACGTGCTAAACCCCGCCAGGGCCGAAAGGCAGCAACGGTAGGTGCGTTCCTCTGGGTGTTTGGAGGTGCCAAATCTTTACATAACAAAACGCCGCCCCAAGGGGCGGCGTTTGTTGTTGTCACAGAGGCTATCGATGCGCTTCGTCGAGCTGGGTAGCCCCAAAACTATGCGGCAACAATTCGTGTGGTGTCGTAAGGCGCTGGTGGCCTTGCATGTTGAGCAATAGTACCCCACACTGCGGTGACAGTTCGATCATCACCTGACGACACGCCCCACACGGGCTGGCAACATCATCGGTATCGGTGACCACCGCCAGCGCCAGAATTTCACGCTCGCCTGCGGCATAGGCACTATAGAGGGCCACGCGCTCAGCGCATATCGTCAACGGATAGGCCGCGTTCTCGATGTTTCCGCCGCAAAAGATCTTGCCTGACGCAGTCAAGACTGCTGCCCCAACCTGAAAATGTGAGTAAGGCGCGTAGGCCAGGTTGCGGGCGTTCTGCGCGGCGGTAGCGAGCGCCTCGTAGTCAACCAGGGTCATGCTTCCCTCCTTCGTTCAAGATACTCATCGAGACGGCCAGCCCCGGTGGGCTGGCGTCTGGCATCCCCGGTGGACGAGGCGCGGCAACGTCGGGCGTGCCCGACGTCTGGGGCGTGTCGTCGCGTACCGGCGAGGAGCGAATCAGTTGCAGTTTCTGGGCACGAATCCCCTTGACTGCCAGCACCCTCACCGTCAATTCATCTAGCACGATCGCATCATCTACCCGTGGCACCCGTCCTAAGGTCTCGTACACAAGACCACCAATGCGTTCAGCCGCCGTCGACGTGATGCTGAGGTCAAGTAACTCGTTGATATCGTAGATGGGGACACGCGCATTGACAATATAACTTCCATCGGCCAACGGCTGAACTGAGGGGGCTTCGGTATCGTATTCGTCCTGAATCTCGCCGACAATCTGTTCGATCAGGTCTTCAATGGTCGCCAGACCGGCCGTGCCGCCATACTCATCGACAATGACGGCCAGATGCACCTTGCGGTGTTGCAAATCTTCGAGCAGCGCGTTGACCTTCATTGTCTCAGGGACAAAGTGGGCTGGACGGAGCACGCTTTCAATCGTCTGATCGAGTTTGCCCTGGCGGAGGATCGGGATAAGATCTTTGGCATAAAGGATACCCACGATCTGGTCAACCGTCTCGGTGTAGACGGGAATACGGGAATGACCACTGTTACTCACCAGATCGAGCGCTTCTTCGAGCGACGACTCAAGCTCAATCCCCACAATATCGACTCGGGGCACCATAATCTCGCGCAGCAGCGTATCGCCAAATTCAAAGACGCTCTCGATCATCTCGCGCTCATCATGCTCGATGAAGCCCTCTTCTTCCCCAACATTCACCAGCATCCGCAGTTCCTCTTCCGTGACCAGTGGAGTGGCTGGCGAGTCTTTCCCGCTGAGCCAGCGGTACAGTGGGCGCAGGGGCAGACTGACGAGGCCAATCAAAGGTGTCAGGAGCAGGACAAGCAGACTCATCGGTGTTGCAAGCAGGCGTGCGGTTGCCGCTGGATTGCGTGTTGCGAGTGCTTTGGGAACCACTTCGCTCATTGTCAGCATCACGACCAGCAAGCCGAGCAAGCCGGCGACCGTGGCCCACAGGCCAGATGGTCCGACCACACCAAGCGTCAGACTGGTTGCCAGAATAGTTAGACTGATATTGAGCAGCAGAATCGTCGTTTTGAAGCGATAGGGATCATCAAGCAAGCGGGTAATGGTGCGATGCGTCCGTGGGCTACTCTGATCGAGGAGCGTATGCAAGCGGTGCCGACTGATCGAGGTAAAGGCAGCATCAACCGCCGAGGTAAAGGCTAGCAGCACAAGGCAGAGGCCGATACCAACGAACAACAAACTAGGGCCAGGGTCATCCAACAAGGTCATTCCTTCTGCTCATAACCAATTGCTGCCGGTGCGGTGCGTACGACTTCAAGCCGTGTACAACAATGAAGCACAGGCAAAGCGCCCCTCCGAGGGGCGCTCAACTGGTCAAAGTTATGAAAAAAGGGCGCTCAGCGAGAGATCTTTATGAATACGCATAATTGCTTCGGCGAAGAGCGGGGCGACACTAATCGTGCGCACGCGGGCCGACGAAGCCTCGCTACTTTGCGGGATCGTATTGGTAATCAAGGTCTCGATCAAATCCGAGCGTCCAATAATCGAGAGGGCATCAGCTGAAAAGATGCCGTGGGTTGCGCAGGCATAGACTTTGTTTGCTCCGCGCTCGATCAATGCCTCGGCGGCTTCAACGAGTGTGCCCCCAGTTGAGATCATATCATCAATAATGATCGCTGTTTTGCCTTCGACCTCACCAACCATTTCGAGCACCTCGGAGGTGTCAGGCTCGGGGCGTTGTTTGGCAATAATCGCCAGGTTCGCCCCCATGCGCTCACGAAAGCGATTTGCTCGCCCCACGCCACCTGCATCCGGTGAAACAACAACCGGATTTGACAAATTCATGCTGTGAATATAATCGGCCAGCAGCGGTCCCGCTTGCAAGTGGTCAACTGGGATATCAAAAAAACCTTCGATGGCCGGCGTATGTAGATCCATCGTCAAGACTCGATCAGCCCCAGCGGTACGGATCAGGTTTGCGACCAGTTTGGCCGAAATAGGCTCGCGTCCGGCTGTCTTTTTCTCTTGCTTGGCATAGCCATAGTAGGGAATGACAGCAGTTACCCGGTTGGCTGAAGCCCGACGCAAGGCATCGATCATCAGCAATAACTCCATCAAGTGATGATCGACCGGATTGCAGGTTGGTTGAATCACAAAGACATCGCAGCCCCGGACATTATCATGAATCTTGATCCTGGTCTCACCGTTTTTAAATTGACCAACCAGCGCACGTCCAACCGACATACGCAGACACGTTGCAATCTCTTTTGCTAACTCGGGGTTGGCTGATCCGCTAAAGATGAGTAGCCGACCGTCCATCACTTCGTTCCTTATCTGTATGACTGATCCACAACCAGAAGCAAGAAATAAAGAAACACAGCAAAGCCATGCTTCACTGCGTTGGTGATCAACCGGTACTGGCGGTCATCGGAAATGTCGTAGGGCATGTGCTCCACGCTCCACCTTTGATTCTGCCAGTCAGACAACATCCAGTGGCTGCCGGGCCAGGATTCGAACCTGGACAGACGGATTCAAAGTCCGCCGTGCTACCATTACACAACCCGGCACCACGCTTCCATTATAACACACTCTGCCAAGAACCTTATCGCATTCCCCAGGGCTGATGCAAAGTCAGGCCCGGAACAAGAGGCGGTCGATGGCGGCTGCCAACGACCGCTGCAACGCGGCCAGG
>NZ_LYXE01000149.1 GCF_002532075.1 Candidatus Chloroploca asiatica
GCGCCGAGTGGCGACGACCTGCAGGCCCTCATGGCCGAGATCATTGCGACCACCGGCGTCTCAGCAGAGACCGCGCTACACCTGGCAATGATCCAGCGCGCGGCCCTTCGCCAGTACGCCTGCCAGTGGGACGCGATGGTGCAGCGCCTTCGTGCAGCCATCGCGTCCCCGCCGTCCACGCCCGACGCGGACGACCCTGCCAACCCTGCCGACCCCACACCCGCCTGAACGCGCCTGGCCCGGCAACAAAGGGCAGGCAGAACCGACCAATGTCGCCTGCCTTCCCCTTGTTGCCCACCGTGTTTAATCAACAAAGGAATGAATATGGATGCCCCTGCTCAGCCCACGGCGCCGTCCAGCGCCGAACCGACCGCCCCAAGCGGGACGGACGAGGCAGGTGCGGCGTGTGGCACACACCGCACCACGCTCGCCGTTGCGCTCCCGCGCCGGCTGCTGATCATCGCCTGCACGGCGACCCAACGCCCCGATGTGCGCCTGCTT
>NZ_LYXE01000150.1 GCF_002532075.1 Candidatus Chloroploca asiatica
GAACAGGTGATCCGTGACCTGCTCAACAGCGAACGCTTCATCGATTGTGCCCCTCGCACCATCTACGCCACCCTCCTCGACGAAGGGGTCATCCATTGCTCCTGGCGCACGATGTACCGCATCCTGAAGCGGGATGCGGCCACTCGTGAGCGACGCAATCACCGTCGCCGTCCCGTCTACGCCGCCCCTGAGTTGCTGGCCACCGGTCCGTGCCAGGTCTGGTCATGGGACATCACCAAGCTCCGCGGCCCGACGGCGGGCATCTGGTACAGCCTGTACGTCATCCTCGACATTTTCTCGCGCAAAGCCGTCGGCTGGCGGGTGGAAGGGCGCGAGGATGCGGTGCTCGCTGAAGCGATGGTTGCGGAAGCCTACCACCGGGAAGGCGTGCAGCCCACGCAGTTGACCTTGCATGCCGACCGGGGTGCGCCGATGACCTCCAAGACCTTGGGTGACCTGCTGCGGGATCTTGGGGTGGCCCAATCCCACAGCCGTCCGAC
>NZ_LYXE01000151.1 GCF_002532075.1 Candidatus Chloroploca asiatica
CCGCGAGGCCATTTTCACCCGCGTCTTGCAGGCCATTGCCGTTGGTATCCAACCAGACCCGGTCGCCGATGGTGGCGAGGTTGTAGGCCCCCATATCCCAGGTCTGGTCGCTTTGCCCCGCCGTGAGCGGGATCAATGCGGTCTCGCGTGTGACCGGGTTAGCATCGCTGTCAATGGTGCCGTCGCTGCCACGGTTGACAATGCTTATTTCGGTGTAGCCGTCGGGTTGCGCAAAGCGCAGGTAGTAGGTACCCGCGATGAGGTAGGTAAAGCTGTAGGTGCCGTTGGCCGCGGTGGTGGTGCTGAGCACCTCGGTATCACCCGCGCTCGGCCCAGGTATTGCGTCGTCGTCCAGATAGAGCGTCACGGTCACGCCGGCGATGCCAATTTCGTCGCCGCCATCCTGGAGACCATCGGCGTCGCGGTCGTGCCAGACCAGGTCGCCCAGGCGCGCCGGGCGGTAGAGGCCGAAGTCGAGCGTCTGGTTGCCGTTGGTGCCGTCGCCGTCAACGCCAACATCTGGCTCGCCGCCCCGGCTCAGTGTGATCGGCAGGCTGTTGACATGGCCGTTGCTATCGGTTGTGCCGTTGTCGTCGTTATTAACGTTGGTGTCGGGATCGGGCGTCAAGGCACCTTCATAAGGGCCAGTGGCGCTGCCATTGGTGCCGCTGCTTGAGACATAGGCCGCCAGTTCGCCGCTGGCAGCGAGGGCGCCGCCTGCACTGAAGTTGCTCGCCGGCAAGCGTACGATATAGTCGCCCTCGATCAGGTTGCTGAAGCTGTAGATGCCGTCGACATCCGTCGTTGTCGAAACCACAAACTCGCTGTCGAGATAGAGTTCAACCACGACACCTTCGATACCTGCTTCTTCACCTGCATCAAATAACCCATTGTTGTTGACATCGTCCCAGACCAGGTTGCCCAGGCTGAGCGGTTCAAAGAAGCCGAAGTCGAGCGTCAGGTTGGTGTTAGGATCGGTGTCCCCGTCATTGATTGGCTCAAACGAGGGATTGACGGTGATCGCCAGGCTGACGACGGCTTCACCAGGGATGCCAGTGCCGTTGTCGTCGTTGTCAATGTTGTTGTCGGGATCAGGGGCTGGCTCGTACGCTCCCGTTGCCGCGCCGTTGCTGCCGGTGCTGCTGCGGTGCAGGTAGAGTGGCCGTCCGCTGACGAATTCGCTGGCCGGGATGACCGCGATGTACGATCCCTGTTCGAGCAGGGTGAAGCTGTAGATGCCCGTGGCATTGGTTGTGGTTGTGCTGACCAGGGTATCGGTCAGGACATCGTAGCTGTTGTTGCCGTTGATGTCGCGGTAGAGTTCAATGACGACGCCTTCGATGCCAGGCTCGCCGGGGTCAACTAGGCCGTTATCGTTGGTGTCGTACCAGACCAGGTTGCCAATGGTGAGGCGTGGGTAGAGCCCGAGATCCCAGGTAAGATCGGTGTTGTCAGTCAGGGTGATCGTGGTAGTTCGCAGATCGACCGGGTTGACATCAGAGTCGGTGGCGTTGTTGGCACCCTGATCTTGCGGGCTCACCGCATATTCAGGCGGGATGTTGCCAAAGACGAGGTAGTAGGTGCCCGCGATGAGCCGGGTGAAGGTGTAGATGCCGTTGGCGTCGGTGGTGGTCGTCAGCGGCTGAATGCCGCCAGTCGCCAGATCACTGTCGAGCGGCTCGTTGGTGACGGCACTGTAGATCGTCACGGTGACGCCGGCGATGCCACTGGTTTCACTAGCATCCTGGATGCCATCGCCATCCACGTCGAGCCAGACACGATCGCCGAGGCGGGCATCGTTGAAGATGCCAAAGTCAATCGTCAGGTTGCTGCTATTGTCGGCAGCCGGATTGGTGATGTCGGTTGGCAGCGTTGTCTCTTCGCCGGTTGGTTCGCCTTCGACCGTCATCGTAAAGACAGAGGTGCGTACCAGGCTGCCACTGACAAAGGTGCCGTTGTCGTCGTTGTCGGTGAAGTCGGTCTCGGGGTCGGGGGCCGGCTCGTACGGGCCAACAACCAGACCGTTGCCGCCGGTGCTGGAGACGTAGTTCGCCGGGAGCGTGATCTGCACCGCGTAGTTGCCGCCGTCACGCAGTGCGCCGAAGAAGTAGCGTCCGCCATTGCTTGTGGTTGTCGTCGCAATCGGCGTCGTTTCGGCGCCAGCGATGGTGCCGTTGCCGTCGGCGTCGTAGAGCAGGGCGACGGTCACGCCGTCAACGCCGCTCTCGGTGGCATCATCAAAGAGCCCATTGTTATTCAGGTCTTCAAAGACCAGGTTGCCCAGGCTCAGGCTGTAGAAGCCGAAGTCGAGCGTCAGGTTGGTGTTGCTACCGCCGGGTTCGTCGCCGACGCTGAGCGTGATCACGCCGCTGTCAACATTGCCTGCAACAACGCCGCCTGTCGGCCCAACGCCATTGTCGTCGTTATCGACATCGTTATCGGGATCGGCTGCACTATCGGTCGGATTGCCGCTGTCGCTGCTGCGGAAGAAGCGCAGCGCGCCGTCCGTACCAAAGTTGCTGCTCGGGATACGCACGAGATAGTCGCCAGCAACCAGGTTGGTAAAGGTGTAGGTGCCCGTCGCGCTGGTGGTCGTCGTGCTGATCGTCGTCGTGTTGTCGCTGTTGCGCAACTCGACCGTCACCCCGCTGATCCCTGGCTCGCCAGCGTCGAAGGTTCGGTCGTTGTCGAGGTCGTTCCAGACCTGATTGCCCAGGGTGAGCGGGCGGAAGAGGCCGAAGTCAACGGTTAGGTTGCCATTGTTGCCGTCACCGTCGTTGGTCGGTTCATCCTGGGTGCGCAAGGTGATCGGCAACGAGCGCACGCCGCCATCGGCGGTGGTGGTGCCGTTATCGTCGTTATCGGTATTATTATCGGGGTCAAGCGCTGGCTCATACGGGCCGGTGGCGCTGGCATTGGTGCCGGTACTGCTGCGGTAGGCCGGCAGCGTGGCGGTCGCCGAGAGCACGCCCGTCGTAAAGTTGCTCGCCGGGAGCGTGACCTCATAGATGCCTGGATCAAGCATCGTGAAGCTATAGACTCCGGTTGCGTCAGTTGTCGTCGTCTGCAGCACGCTCACTCCGGATCCGGTCGTGCCGCTCAGTTCGACCGTTACCCCGACAAGCCCTGGCTCGCCATTATTGTCAAGCCCATCATTATTCCGGTCATCCCAGACGCGGTTGCCCAGGTTGACATATTGATAGAGACCGGCGTCCCAACTTCGATCATCGAGCCCTGGGGTCACTGTGATCAACGTGGTCGTACCCGTCACGCGATCGGCATCTGAGTCGTTCGTTGCGGTCAATGCGCCCGTCGCGTTGACGACGCTGCGCACATAGTCGGGTGGCAAGCTAAAGTTGATCGTGTAGACGCCCGAGGCCAGATAGGTAAAGCTGTAGGTTCCGGTGCTCGTGGTGGTCGTCGTCAGCACCGGGCTTCCGCCACTAAAGAGCGTGACGGTCACGCCGGCGATGCCGGTCTCGTCGCCGCCATCCTGGAGACCGTCGGCGTCGCGGTCGAGCCAGACCAGGTCGCCCAGGCGCGCCGGGCGGTAGAGACCAAAGTCGAGCGTCAGGTTACTGTTTTCATCGCGTGCCGGATCGCTGAACCCAACCAGCGGGAGCGGGTCGCTCTCATCGAGTGGCTCACTGCCGGGGGCCAGACTGATCACGCTGCTGCGTACGACACCGGTACCCTGGGTGCCGTTGTCGTCGCTATCGGTCGGATCAGTGTCGGCGTCGGGCGCTGGCTCGTACGGACCGGTCGGGCTTCCATTGGTGCCGCTGCTCGAAATATAGCCTGCGCCGGGCACCACCTCGACCAGATAGTCGCCCTGTTCGAGGCCACTGAAGAGGTAGTAGCCCCCGTTGCTCGTGGTCGTCGTGCTGATTAACGTGGTGCCGTTGCTTGCGTAGAGCCGTACCGTCAACCCGTCGAGTCCTGGCTCACCGGCGTCAATCCGTCCATTATTATCCAGATCTTCCCAGACCCGGTTGCCCAGCGAGAGCAACTGGTAGAGCCCGGCGTCCCAGGTGGGGTCGTCCTGATCCGAAAGGAGCGTGATCGGGATCGTTGTCGCTGTCGCTGTGACACCAGTTGGCACGTCACTGTCGAGCGCGTCGGTGGTTGTCACCACATCGCCCCGCGTAAAGGCGTAGCCAGCGGGCCGCGTGAAGGTGACCCGGTAGAGCCCCGGCTGGAGCCCGGTGAAGCTGTAGGTGCCACTGATCGCGAGCGTTGTGGTGGTGGTCGTCGTGCTGATGGTATCGTCACCAGTGCCAAAGGTACGGTCGCGCCCGGCCCCAGTCAACGTCACGGTAATACCACTAAAGCCAGGCTCACCCGCGTCTTGCACACCGTCGCCATTCAGATCCTCCCACACCAAGTCGCCCAGGCTCGCCGGAATCACCAGGCCCGCGTCCCAGTCCAGGTCTTGCTCATTCGAGGTCAGTTCGGTGCTCGGCATTACGCCGGTAGACTGGTTCGCGTCGGAGTCATTAGTGTTGTTTGCGCCGCTGACTTCGCCATTGGTGATCTTGGCGTAGGTAAAGGTATACGGATCAGTCGCCGTGACGGTGATGGTGTAGAACCCTGGCACAAGATCGGTGAAGGTGTAGTAGCCAGTAACACCGGTGGTTCTCGTCAGACTGACACTGTCACCAGGGCCGGTCACACCCACCAGGCCAACCGTGACCCCGGCGAGCCCGCTGGCGGCACCATCGTCTTGCACGCCATTCCCGTTGAGATCGTGCCACACAAAATTGCCAATGCTCGCCAACCGATAGAGCCCCGCGTCCCAGGTGAGGTCGTTCTCGCCCGAGGTGATGACGGTGCTCGCCATCACGCCAGTCGCGTTGGCGTCGCTGTCGGTTGCTGCCGTACCGCGCCCCTGCGGGCTGAAGAAGTAGGTCGCTGGGGCGGTGACGCTGACCGTGTAGGTGCCCGGGGCAAGGTCGGTAAAGCCGTAGATCCCGCTGGCGTTGGTCGTCGTCGTGATCGGGCTGAGCACCACGCCTGCCCCGGTTCTTCCGGTCAACGTGATGACCACATTCCCAATCCCCGGTTCGCCATCCTCCTGGATGCCGTTGGCATTCATGTCTTCCCAGACAAAATTGCCGAGGCTGGCCGGCCGATAGAGCCCCGCGTCCCAGGTGCGGTCAACTTGCCCCGAGGTGATGACGGTGCTCGCCATCACGCCAGTGGTTGGATTGGCGTCTGAGTCGATCGTGTTGTTGCCACCCTGATCCTGTGCGGTGATGCGGTACCCACTGGGGGCGGTGACGGTGACGGTGTAGGTGCCAGGGACAAGATCCGTAAAGGTGTAGATCCCGCTGGCGTCCGTCTGTGTTGTGAGATTGACTCCGATCCCGGCACCGTTCACGCCGGTGAGGTTGAGCGTGACATTCGGCACGCCTGGCTCGCCTGCGTCCTGCACGCCATTGCCATTTAGGTCGTCCCAGACCCGGTCGCCAATGGTGCCCAGCCGATAGAGCCCGGCGTCCCAGGTCGGGTCATCAACACCCGAGGCCAGGTTAATGTCGGCGGTGGCGCCAGTCAGCACACTCACATCGCTATCGAGCGTATCGTCGCCGACGTTTTGTGGACTAAAACGGTCGTAGTCGTCGGGACGGGTAACAGTCACCCGATAGACGCCGGGTAGCAGATCGGTGAAGGTGTAGAGACCACTGGCATCGGTGGTGGTGACAAGCGTTGTGTCGGTGACATCGTAGCTGCGGTTGCGCCCGTAGATCGTCAACGTGACGGTCACACCGGGAATGCCGAGTTCGCCACCATCCTGGATGCCATTTGCATTGATGTCGTGCCACACCCGGTCGCCCAGGCTCGCGCGTTCGACGAGGCCCGCATCCCAGTCCAGGTCTTGTTCACCCGAGGTGAGCATGGTACTCGCCATCACGCCGGTGGACTGGTTCGCGTCGGAGTCATTGGCGTCGGTTGCGCCGCTGACCTCGCTATCGGTGATGTTGGCGTAGGTAAAGGTATACGGATCAGTCGCCGTGACGGTGACGGTGTACGTGCCCGGGACGAGATCGGTGAAGGTGTAGTAGCCAGTCGCCGTCGTCGTTGTGCTGACCACAGCGGTACCAAGGCCATCGACGCCGGTCAGGCCAACCGTGATCCCATCAAGGCCCGGCTCGCCCCCATCCTGCAGGCCATTGCCGTTGAGATCGTGCCAAACAAAGTTTCCGAGGCTGGCGGGCCGATAGAGCCCGGCGTCCCAGGTGAGGTCAATCTGCCCCGAGGTCAATTCGATACTCGCCATCACGCCGGTGACAGGATCAGCATCGCTATCGAGCTCGTCGTTAGTCCCGCGATCCTGGGCGGTGAAGCGATAGCCTGTTGGTGCGGTCACGGTGACGCTATAGGTGCCGGGGATCAGGTTGGTAAACGTATAGATGCCACTGGCATCGGTCGTTGTTGTGCTGGTGACCGCGCTACCGAAACCGGTGAGGCCATTCAACGTGACAGTTATGCCACTGATGCCCGGCTCACCTGGATCCTGAATCCCGTTGGCATTCAGGTCTTCCCAGACCAAATTGCCGAGGCTGGCAAACTGGTAGAGGCCAAGATCATAGTCGGGGTTATCGCCCGAGACGGGCTCGATACCGACGATCGCGAACTCGTCGTTGGCATCGCTATCGAGCGTTTGGTCAGTACCTTGGCTCTGAGGGCTACGCTGATACCCGGTCGGGATCTCGGTGAAAAGAATCCGGTAGGTGCCAAGCAGCAGCGGGAAGCTATCCCCAAACCAGTAGAGACCGTCCTGATTCCCTGGGATCGTTGGATCACGATCAGTGTAGGTAACGTCAATCAGGTTATCTTCGGCATCAAACAACTCGACGCGTACCCCAAGCACACCGGTGATTTCGTTGGTGTCCTGGATGCCGTTGGCATTGAGATCGTGCCACACCCGGTTCCCGATCCGGATGCTCTCGTAGATACCCGCATCGAGGTCGCGGTTGTCTTCACCTGACGCCAAACGGACAAGCGTACTCACGCCACTGAGCGGGTTCACGTCGCTGTCAACCGTATCGTCGCTGCCCTGATCGCGTCGCGTGAACGAGCGATCTGCCGGGAGACCACTGAAGACGACGTAGTAATCCCCTGGCATCAGGTCGGTAAAGGTGTAGATGCCATTGAGATCGGTCGTTGTCGTGATCAGCGCAAGCCCGGCCCCGCTAAAGAGGGTAACGGTAATTCCCGCAACCCCAGTTTCACCTAGATTCTGGATACCGTTGATATCTGCGTCGAACCAGACCCGATCACCGAGGCTCGCGAGGTTGAAGACGCCCATGTCGTAGCTCAGGTCGATCGTGCTCGATCCGAGGTTGATCACAGGGGTGCGCCGATTGCCATCAACATCGCTGTCGAGCGTCGTCGTGATGCCTGGCGCGTTCTGCGGGCTGAGTTGGCTGTAGCCAGGGGTGGCCCCAAATTCAATGAAATAGAGCCCAGGGGCCAGGTTGTCAAAGAGGTACAAGCCATCGGCGTCGGTTGTCGTCGTGACGACCAGGCTATCGTCGCCGCCGCCAATAACCCCATCGTCACCAGGCCGGTAGAGGCTCACTTCGATCCCGGCGATCCCTGGCTCACCGCTATCCTGTGATCCGTTACCATTCAGGTCGTGCCAGACGCGATCGCCAAGGCTGGAAGGCTGGTAGAGGCCGATATCCCAACGGGTGTCGTTCTGTCCGGCGGCAAGGGTGGTGGTGATAGTTCTGAAGGTGACGGGATCAACATCCGAGTCGAGCGCATCATTGCCACCCTGATCCTGCGGGCTGAGCAGGTAGCTGTCAGGGATGATAAAACGCAGCGCATAGTCGCCCGGAATGAGCCCACCAAAGCTATAGTTGCCACTGGCATTGGTGACGGTTGTATTGAGTTCGTTGCCGTCGCTGTCGTAGAGCACCACCTGCACCCCGGGCACGCCACTCGTTTCGCTCGCATCCTGGATGCCGTCGGCATTGAGATCGAGCCAGGCCCGATCCCCAAGGCTGGCCGTACGGAAGATGCCGAAGTCCCAACTGGTATCATTTTGGCCGGGATCAAGGGTGGTCTCCGCCGTCTGGTACGTCGTTGGACTCGCGTCGGAGTCGAGCGTATCATTTCCACCCTGATCCTGCGGGCTGGCGCGGTAGCCGCTGGGCAGCACAAACTCGAGGTAGTAGTCGCCGGGGATCAGGTTGGTAAACTGGTATATACCGCTGCTATTCGTGGTTGTGCTTGCTACCGCCACGCCACTGTCAGGCCGGTAGAGCCGGACGGTGACATTATTGACGCCAACCTCGCCATCGTCCTGAATGCCATTATTGTTGGCATCATTCCACACCCGGTCGCCAATGCTGGCAAAGGTGTAGAGGCCCATGTCCCAACTGGGGTCATTTTCACCGGGGCTGAGGGTCGTGATCGCGGTGCGCCGCGTCACCGGGTCGGCATCGCTGTCGCGGGTATCGTCACCGCCCCGGTCATTGGGGCTGACTGCATACCCCGTTGGTATGCTGCTGAAATGAACAAAATAGGCCCCTGGAATGAGATCGGTGAAGGCATAACTGCCAGTAATACTAGTTGTCGTCGTGATAACGAGTTCGTCATCGCTGGTGCCTGCCCGCCCATCGGGGCCGGGCCGGTAGAGCCGTACCTCGACGCCGGCGACGCCGGTAATCTCTGCGGTATCCTGGATGCCATCACGGTTCAGGTCATCCCAGACCCGGTCGCCCAGGCTCGCTCGGGCGGCTACGAGGCCGGCATCCCAGGTCAGATCGCTTGTATTGTCGGTCAGGGTAATCAGCGGGGTGAGCCCGGTCGTCGGGTCGGCGTCACTATCCGTAGCAGCCGTATCCGTGCCGGTCAGCGTGAGGGTGTAACTCACCGGGAACCCGCTGAAGCGTACGCGATAACTATCTGCGGCCAGTTGGCTAAACCCATACCGCCCGCTGCTATCCGTGGTCGTGGTTGTCAGCGTGACGCCTTCACTACTGAGCAGTGTCACCGTCACCCCAGCTACGCCTGGTTCACCCGGATCCTGGATGCCATCGCCGTTGGTGTCAAACCAGACGCGATCGCCCAGGGCGGCCCCGCTCACAAAGCCAAAATCGAGCGTCTGATTGCCGTTGTTGCCGTCACCATCGTTCGTTGGCTCGCCGCCAACCGAGAGCGTGATCGGCAACGAGCGCACGACACCAGCAAAAAGTTGCCCGTTATTGTCGTGGTTGACATTGTCATCGGGATCGGGAACGGGTGCGTTGCCGTCGCTGGGCCGCATGCCGAAGAGGGCTTCGCCGGCATTGAAATTATCGTCGTCAATCACGACGATGTAGGTGCCCGCAGCAAGGTTGCTGAACTGGTAGTACCCCGGCACACTCAAGAAGGTTCGTGTCGAGGTGCCGCCGACATACTCCCCAGGATCGGGCTCACCATTTGTATTGAAATCACGATAGAGACTCAGCCGCACATCATTGATGCCGACCTCACCGGCGAGTGGTTCGTACCACCCATCGTTGTCAAGATCGTGCCAGAGCCGATCCCCCAGGCTCAGGTTGCCAGACGTGAGCAGCAACCCGGCGTCGCGGGTCAGGTCGAGCTGATTCTCGGTCAGCGTGAAGACCTCGGTGCGCCCGGTGATGCGGTTAGCATCGGAATTGAGGGTGTCGTTGCTTGTGAGGACATTGGTAAAGGTAAAGATGCCCTGGCTTTGGCTCGGCAGCACAAACTCGATCTGGTAGGTGCCCGAGATCAAGTCACTGAAGAGATAATAGCCCGGCGAGCCAACCGGATCATCCGCCGTTATCGTGGTTGTCAGTACTGTGCCAGCACCATCCAGCAACCGCACCGTGATCCCATTCATCCCATCGCTGACCGGCTCATTCTGGAGGCCATCGCCATTGCGGTCAATCCAGACATAATTGCCAACAGCCGTCTGCCGGATCAGACCAATGTCCCACGAGAGATCAATTTCGCCTGCTTCAAGCGTGGTTGTAATGCTCTGGAGCGTTACCGGATCGACATCCGAGTCAACTTCGCGATTTTCCCCCTGATTGGGGATCGTCAGACCATAGCCTGCCGGCGGAGTGACGCGAATATAGTAATCGCCATCTTGGATGCGCGTCGGATCCGAGAAGAGGTAGTAGCCAGGGTTGCCCGCATCATCAGGCCCCGAGAGCGTGAAGGCGACAAGGCGGTCGCCGGCACTCGGGCCAGGGAAGCCATCGTCATCTTCGTAGAATTCGATGCGTGCGCCGTTGACCCCGGGTTCGCCTTCGTCCTGAATGCCGTTTGCGTTGACGTCATGCCAGACATAGTTGCCATACGCCAGCGGCTTGATCTCGGTGCGCTCAATGCCGACGCGGGGCGGCTCAGCGGCCAGCAGGTAGTTGCCACTCAAGTCGCGGGCACGGTAGCCAAAGCTGTTCCAGGCAATTTTGGGATCAGCAGGTGGATCAAGATTATTAATAAAGGGCGCCCGCATCGGCCAGGTCACCCGTACCGCATCTTGCGGATAGAGGATCAGATCGCCAAAATCAATTTTGAACGAATTGACGGTGGTGATATCTGCCGGCAGTGCCGTCGACCATGCGGGATCCACACAACCGGGCGAGTCAATTGGTTCGCCTTCGTCATCTGTCAGACCAAGTTCGGGATTACGGCAGGGGTTCTTCGCCGTACTGTAATAGACCGTTGCCCCGGCAGGCGCACTGATCGGGCCAATTAGGTAGGGCTGCCACTCGGTCTCACGCTCGACATAGTAGCGTACGACACCAACATCACCTACATGTGACATAATGTCGATCAAGACGAGGCCAGTCAGCGCTACGCTGTTGGTATTGGTAATGACGAGTTGGTAGTCATCCTGCCCACCAGGTGTTGTGTGCCCATTGTCGGGGTCGCGGCTCCAATCACTATCAAGTTGGCCAAAGACAAGCTTGAGCGAACTCGTATTGGCTGCCTGTGCAAGGGTCACACTGCTGATTGACGAACTACAGATCAGTTCACTGGTGATGCCGTCGCCATCGAGGTCATTGCTGTCGGCTGACTGGCTATTGCAATTGTTCAGGAAGACCTCGCCCGGCGGGTTGGCGAAACTCGCGAGCGCAGCGGTATTGTTGATCGTCCCGCTCTGGGTCGAAGGTTTGATCTGCGCCCGGAAACGTAGCGTGATCGACTGTCCAGCCGGCAGGCTATAATCGCTCCAACTCCAGCGCAGCAGCGTCCGCCCGGTGCCATTATAGTTGTCAAGCACTTCTGTGGTTGGGGCCGGTACGCCACCGGTCGTCACCGTCGTGCTATCGGGGATATAACTCAGGCTATTGACGAGCAGATCCGCCAGTACGGGGTTGGTGAGCGATGTGGTTGCCCCCCCAACACCGGTATTATTCAGCGTCACCGTATACGTCACCGTACCACCGGCAAAGACAATCGCTGGACTCACCGCTTTGTTGACGGTGACCCGTGCACCAGGTTCGATGATCCGTGTGCGCTTTTCACTTGTCTGTATCGCGGTGACATCATTGTAGGTATACGTGCTGGTCGCCCGGTTGACCACAATCGAGTTAATCGGGGCACTTATCACCGTGGCACGGAAGCTATGGGCGGTAGACTGAAAGCCAAAGGGTAGCGGGTCGAGATAACGCCAGCGGAGCGAGGTGATATATTCACCTTCGCCAAGGGTAAGGGTACTGCATCCACCGCCTGTGGTAGGTGCAACATTGACACAGCTTGTACTGTTGAACGGCCCACCTGGGATCGTGCGGAAGGTCGAGGTTAGATTGGTGGTATAGTCCAGTTCCAGGCGCACCGAACTTGCTGGCGTGACATTGTGCCCACCGGCAGTGATCCGATTGACGCGCAGTTCAGCGGGGATCGGGTCGGTGATCTGCACCTCATTGAGGGCGGTGGTGCCTGTATTGCGAGTCGTGAAGCTATAGGTGATGTTGTCGCCAACCAGGGCTGTGTCTGGCCCACTCTTGCCAAAGGTGTAGCCCGGGGTCGGCGGTTGCAACAGCCGCACATCCGCATCACTCAACAGCAGCGTCGTCTCACCAGCCTGGGCGCTCACCTCAAGCTCATTGCGCAGCAGCGTCCCGATGGGTACGGTCTCATCAAACTGAACAACAACCCTGCGTGTCGCACACAGCGGACTCGGCACACTCAGCGCGGTCGCCGGCCAGGTCACAACTCCACTGCTATGGGTACCACCATCCGTGGCACTGACAAAGGTGGCACTGATCGGCAGGGTATCAGTAATCAGGACGTTGGTCAGGTTGAGCAGACCCGACGTATTGTTGGGCATGCAGACCCGCAACTCGTAGGTTGTATCAACACCGGGTGCACCACCCGCAATAAAGCGCTTGGTTGCAGTCGCGCTGGGCGCGGCCTGCGCCATAATGGACAAGAAATTGGAGAGTTTCGGGGCCGCCGTCGAAGAGCGCATCTCGGCGCGCAGTGTCGCGATAGTGCCATCGGGCGTTGAACCATTGGGGAAGCGCACCCCCACGCGGAGCGTCCCCGCATCACCGGCCTCAATCTGGGACGTAAAGACCCAGTTGACCGTAGAGGTAGCGGGGTCGTAGACGCTCGTATAATTTTCACCCGTGAAGAGTTGCACATCATTGGCACCACGCGCCAGTTCAGGCGGCAGCGGCAGGCTCACCGTAACATCTTCACAGGGGGTGTTCGTGATCGCCGAACAACTATACGCCAGGTTGATGACGGCCCAATCACCGCTGTTGACCACCGGGAAATCGGTGCGCAGACTGATATTCAGGCTCGCCCCCGAGGCAAAGACCGAGGTGACCGAACTGAAGGTAAGCAGGACAACAAGCAAAAACCGTAGGCCAACGGAAAGCCTGTGACGCAAGCGACGCCGGGGCGGGGAAGAAGACGTATCCATGCTTAGCTCCGCGCTGAGTTATTCAATCCGGTGAAGCGAAGGGGAGCATCCACCTCCCAAACCAGGGATGCCCACAACTCCGCCCCTTAACCAAGATCAAACCCAGTTGGCGTCGCAGCACGTTATTGAAAATGTGGAGCAGTGATGTTTACGTGTACCGACGCCAATACTTCATCAGGCGCGGAGTTTTCTTGTTCAACACGGACATAAAAATGTCGTTAAAATTCATACACTCACAAAAAATCCAGTTACACTAGTGTACCCTACGTGTGTTACCATTCTATAACCAGCGATCACTTATTGGGTTATCCCCAGGGCTTTTTGGGGAATTTTCCCCTTGACCACAATCTGCTATACGCTAGTATACCACCGCACCAGGCGTGCGAACATTACAGAAGTATAAATTTGGTTCAAGGCCTGCGCTTTCTGGCGGGGGTTCGGGGGAGGCAAAGCCTCCCCCGAAAAACTGCGGTTGTTCCGTGTTGGCGGCTTCGCCGCCAACACGGAACAACCGCAACGGGCTTTAGGGCCGCAGGCCAAAAAAACATATGAAAAAATACACCATCATCATCCCCACCCTCAACGAAGAAGCGATCATTGCCGAGGCGGTGGAGGCTGCCGTCGGTCTTGGCCCCCAGGTTGAGGTTATCGTCGCCGATGGCGGCAGCCAGGATCGCACCGTTGCGTTCGCCGAAGCAGCCGGGGCAACCGTCGTCGCAGCCCCGCGAGGCCGTGGGCCGCAGTGCAACGCCGGTGCCGCTGCGGCGCATGGCGCGATCCTGATCTTTCTCCATGCCGATACGCGGCTGCCCGACGATGTCATCGGGTTGCTCGAGACCTGGTTTAGCGCACCGCGGGTGCAGATCGCCAAATTTCGGCTCAGTTTTGACATTGATGACTTGGTACTCGATCTGGCCGCCAAGTGTATGTGGTACGATACGCGCCTGACGAGCTATGGCGACCAGGGCATCGTCATCCGTCGCACCTTCTTTGAGGCCCTGGGCGGCTTCCCCGCCTGGCCGCTCTTTGAAGACGTCCGGCTCTTTGAACGCGCCCGTGAGCGCACCTCCGTCGTCGTCCTACCGGCCAGGGTCGTCACCTCAGCGCGACGCTTCCAGGCCAACGGGGCCATCCCGCAACTCGTGCGTGACCTGGGGCTCTGGATCGAATATGTCGCGGGGGTCTCGCCGTTTGAGATCGCCGCACGCTATAAATAGACGGTTATTTTTATGTCGTCTGCTCTCCCCGAACCGTTACGCCTACTCGCCGACGAGACGCGTTGGCGCCTCGTGGCCCTGTTGCGCCAGGGCGATTACCAGGTCGGCGAACTCGTGAGTCAGCTTGGCCTTTCGCAGAATCTCGTCTCGTACCATCTGGGGGTGCTCCGCCAGGGTGGACTCGTGCTGGCCCATCGCAGCGACGCCGACGGGCGGGCCACCTACTATGGGCTCGATCTTGAGGCCCTCAAGGCGATCTATGCCGCGATCGGAACGCTGCTCGCTGTGCCTGGGCTCGGGATCGAGGCGCAGCTGCCCGCAGCGACCGTCTTCTTCTTTTGCACCGCCAACAGTGCCCGCTCGCAAATGGCGGAAGCGTGGATGCGCCATCTGAGTCGTGGGTGCATCACGGTACGCAGTGCCGGCACGCAGCCGACGCGGTTACACCCACTGACCGTTCAAGTCATGCACGAAGTCGGCCTCGACATTGGCTACCAGACGGCCAAGCACCTCGATAGCCTGGCCGACCTGCAACCCGACCTGATCGTCACCGTCTGCGACATTGCCCGCGAGCACTGCGTGCGCTGGGGCGAAGCAGTGCGCCAGATCCACTGGAGCGTCGCCGATCCGGTGCTGGTCACCGGCACGCCCGACGAACAGCGACACGCCTTTCGCACCGCCCGCGACGAACTCCGCTCGCGTGTCGAAGGGTTGCTCCACCTGCTACCAGGCGCATGATCTCGTCCGTCACCGTGCGTTGGCCTTGGGACGCCCTCATCAAGACCGGTGAGGTCGCTCGGCGCGTTGGCATTGCCAAGAAGACCTCATCTAGCCGGCGAAGGTGGGCTTGACACGCGGTATAGGGCAATTGCATCATACGAAACCGGATACAACAAGACGCGCTCTTTGGCCGCATGCATGTGCATGCACCCAGCGGCGCAAACGGCGCATCAACGCCGATCATCGGCGATCCTGGCAGCGAAGCGGGCACCCGCGAGGGGTGCCCCTACGGCCGGTTCGGTGTAGGGGCACCCCTGGCGGGTGCCCTGGCGGGGTGCCCCTACGGCCGGTTCGGTGTAGGGGCACCCCTGAGGGGTGCCCCTACGGCCGGTTCGGTGTAGGGGCACCCCTGGCGGGTGCCCTGGCGTGCACCCGCGAGGGGTGCCCCTACGGCCGGGTTCGGTGTACGGGCACCCCTGGCGGGCACCCGCGAGGGGTGCCCCTACGGCCGGGTTCGGTGTACGGGCACCCCTGGCGGGTGCCCTGGCGGGTGCCCTGGTCATGCTGCGCACAGCAACCCAATTACGACGCTGGCGCAAAGATACGGTAGTTGAGGCTCGCGAAGAGGCCATCCTCCTCTTCGAGTTGCCCCAGCAGGGCGAGATCGGCTTCCTGGAGGTGACGGTGCCGGGCGAGTTCGGCGAGTTGGCTGAAGCGCTGGAGATAGGTGCGCCAGCGGGCCGCCCAGCCCTCTTCGCCTGCGCCGGCACTCAAGAGCGCCGGCCAGTCGCTCGTCTGCGCAAGAAAGAGTTCGCGTGCCGCCTGGTTTAACAGGCGTTCGTGTTCAGCGACTGCATCGGGGAAGGCCAGCGCCAGTTCGACCATCGCCTCTTCAGCCCGATGGATCTCTTGCCAGTAGACCTCGGCGACCCCACCTTGCCACGCGCCGTGAACCCCCGCGGCCCAGGAACCCTCTTTGAGTAACCCCTGCACCCGTGGACGGTGGTTGCGCACATATGCGCCCGGCGTGGTCAGGCGCAGGCTTCCGTGCGTGGTGCTGAGCATCAACATCGCCTGGAGCCAGGTTGGGCCTTCGACCCAGCGGGTGCCGAGTTGCGCGGCATCGAGCAGGATGAGCCGCAAATCGTCGGCTCCGGCGCGGGCCTCTTCGGCCACAAGCAACTGGGTAAAATGAACCGCGTGGTTCTGGGCGCGCCGCAGGGCATGGTAAGGATCGTAGAGCGCCCCGCTGCGTGCGTGGTAGCCCGAAGGATCGTCAGGGTCACGGTAGAGCGGATCGCCCGGGTAGCCCAGGTCTTCGGACCAGATATGGCGGGCGAGATCTTCGTCAGGGAAGAGTGCCGCGACACGCCCTGGGATCACGTTGATTGGCGTGGGCGGTTGCTGCGCTACCAGGCTGCTGCGGTCGGCCACAACATACCGTAACCCGATCTCCGCCATCATGCCTTCAAGCCCCGGACGCCAGCTGCATCCCGGTAGCCAGAGCCCGTCGAGCCGCCCGAGATGACGGGTCGTATGCAGCATGCCACACTCGATCTGCGCATGCACCGATTCTTCACGCCCCAGCAGCGGTAGGTAGGCATAACTTGCTGGACACGCCAGCGGTTCGATCACCCGCGCTACCGTCAGTTCACGTAGCCACGCAGGCAAGTGTCGGTTGAACCGCTCGGTAAACGCGCTGAGCCGCTGTTCGATCCACTCGACATAAAAACGCTCAAGGTAGGCGGCATGCGTGTCACCCCGCGCCTCGGCCTCGGCCAGACTCGCCTCGCGTTGCGCAATTACCTTCTCCATCCAGAGCACAAAATGTTTCTGTACCAGCGGATCGGCAAGTTGCTCGAGCAAAAGCGGCGAACAGGCCAGGCCAACCTGGATCGGCAACCTGGTACTATGCAATTCCACCAGCATCTCGACAAAAGGCAAGAGGCTCTGCGCGATCATGGCATGCAGGGCATCCTCACCCTCTGGCTGAGGCCCGGCATGGCGTACATAGGGCATATGAGCAATAAATAAAAAGGCAATCTGCATGGCTTCTACGGATCTGGCAAAACCGTCACTTCAGGCACCACCTCGGTGGTTGGTGTCTTGGTAAGCAACGGATCTTCGGTTGGGGTCACCGTCAAGATAAATGTTGCCGTCGGCCCTCCGGTTGGCACAAGCCCCTCGGTAGGATTCGGCGCTTCCGTTGGGGGCGCTGATGGCGTCGGTGTATCTGTCGCTGGGTCAGACGCGGTCGGCGTGAGCGACGCGGTCGGCGTGGGTGACGCCGCAGTCGGCGTGGGCGACGCGGTCGGCGTGGGCGATGCGGTCGGTGTGGGCGACGCCGCAGTCGGCGTGGGCGATGCGGTCGGCGTTGGGCTCACCGAGGGTGTGGGCGACTCGGTTGGCGTGGGCGACTCGGTTGGCGTGGGTGACTCGGTTGGCGTCGGCGTGGCGGTGGGTGGCACCGTCGGCGTGGCGGTCGGCGGTGGAGTCACCGTTGGTTCGAGGGTTGGCGGCACCGGGGTCGGCGAACGCACCGGTGGCGGTGGCACCGGCGTTGCGGTTGGCACGGGAAGCGGGGTGGCCGACGGCGGCGGCGGGGCTTCGGTGGCGGTCGGAGTGATCACCGGGACGGCACTGCCTGCCAGGGGTGGCGCAGTTGCCGCTGGGGGCTCGGTCGGCGCGCTGGTGGCGGTGGCCGTTGGTGACGGAAAGAGGGGCGGGCGTCCATCCCCGGCAAAACCCCGAGCGGCAGCCATGATCACCAGGATCGTCCCGATCACAAGCAACGCCCCGATGAGGGTCATAGGAAGCACCCCCGAACGCGCACGTTCGGCTTCGGGCGCACGCATCCGCCCGGCGCGGGGTACGGCCCCGCTGCCTGGTGGGCGTGCCGAGGTGCGCGGAGGCACCCGGAGGCTCGGTGGCACCGCCTCGGCGCGGTCGGTTGGTTGACCGGCACTGCTGGCGGGTTGCCGTGGCAAGGGTGGTGGTTCTGCCCGCGGCGGTGGCGCTACCGGTGGCGGCGCACTACTGGGTGTGGGAGGCCGCACATAGGCAGCGGGCGGCGGCAGAACGTCGAGTTGCGGCGGGTCTGGCGTACTCCCGATGGGATACGCGAGATCGGCTAGTTGCGCACGGGTGGCGAGTGGGATGCCGTAATAGACCAGCACCGACCGCAGGGCCTCAACCAGTTCACGCCCTGATGGATAACGCGCCTCGGGAGGTTTGGCGAGGGCGCGCGCCATGATCGCATCAAACTCACCGGGCAGGTGCGCGGCAACGCTTGAGGGTGGCGGGGCCGGCAATTGGGCATGGGCGACAATCAACTGCGGAGGTGAACCCGAAAAGGGGACCCGCCCCGTTAGCACCTCATAGGCCACCACCCCCAGCGCATAGAGATCGCTGCGACCATCGACCCGGCGGGCCTCAGCCTGTTCGGGCGACAGATACTCGGGGGTGCCCATAAAGATCCCCGTGCGTGTCAGGCGCTCGCCATCGGCCTCGCTCGTCTGCGCAATGCCAAAATCGGCCAGCAAGACCCGGCCTTCCCGGTCAACCAGGATATTGTGCGGCTTGATATCACGATGCACCGCACCCTGTGCATGCGCATAATCAAGCGCCAGGGCGACGGGTTCAAGCAGACTCACCGCATAACCCGCGTCAAGCCGCGTACGCTCCTGGAGCACCGCAGCGAGACTCTGCCCATTGATATACTCCATCGCGATATAATGCAGGCCGTCCTCTTCGCCTACATCATAGATGGTCACAATCGCAGGGTGGCGGAGACTCGCCGCCGTCGTCGCCTCACGCTCGAAGCGACGCACAAACTCGGTATCGAGGCTTAATTGGGCCGCCAGAACCTTCAGCGCAACCTGGCGCTGCAGCTGCGTGTCCAGGGCCAGATAGACCCGGGCCATGCCGCCGCGACCCAACTCGGCGCGGATCTCGTAGCGCCCTAGACGGCGCCCGATCAGACCGGTGACACTCTGCACAGGATGGTGCTCAACAGATAGTGTGGTATTTTTACCAGCCTGATGGTATAATCAGGCATATTAGAGCGATTGTACCACATCGCACCTTTGGTTTCAAAGTTGTACAGAGGAACCCAGGCATGGTCGCTGCGCCTGCGCCAAAATTGATCATCAAGCGCCAGGATGGTCACTATCGTGAACTCGATTGGGATCGCGAACAGTTGACGATCGGGCGTGATGGGGCCAATGATATTGTGATCGATCATCCTCTCGCCTCGCGACGACACGCTCGTCTTGAGCAGACCGAGGATGCCTTTGTGCTCCGCGATCTTGAGAGTACCAATGGTACTTTTGTCAATCAAGAACGCATTGAAGGCCTTGTTCATCTACACAATCAGGATCAGATCTTTATTGCTGATACGATTATTATTTTTCACGACCCCGAAGCAACCGTCAAAGGGGTTGTCCCGCCCGAGTTGCTGCGTGCAGCGCGGGAAGAGGTGCGCGTTGATAGCCGCACCAAAGAGGTCTTTGTCAAGGGTCAGTTGGTGCAACCCCAGTTGACCGTGAAAGAGTTCCAGTTGCTCGAGTTGCTCTATCAACGTACGGGCCAGGTGATCAGCAAAGACGAAATCGCCCGCCAGGTCTGGGATTACGAAGTCTTTGACTACAATGCGATTGATGCGCTGGTCTATCGGTTGCGCCAGCGGATCGAGCCCGATCCCGCGCATCCGCGCTATCTGGTGACCCAGCGTGGGTTTGGCTACAAACTTGTGACAACGCCCGAGGCATAATTGCCCATCAGTACCATAGGTTCTATGTCAGCACTTACCTTGAGCGCTCCGGCCAGCCTGCGCGGGATTGTGCATGTGCCTGGTGATAAGTCGATTTCGCATCGTGCGGTGCTCTTCAATGCCGTTGCCAACGGTGATGCGCGGATCACCAATTTCCTGGCGGGGGCCGATTGTCTGGCAACGATTAGGTGCATGCAGGCCCTCGGGGTCGATGTCCACCGTAATGAGACCGATGTTTTTGTGCGTGGGGTGGGCCTTCGAGGGTTGCGCGAGCCAGGTGATGTGCTCGATTGTGGCAACTCGGGGACGACGCTGCGCTTGCTGACGGGTTTGCTGGCCGGGATGCCGCTCTTTGCGGTGCTGACCGGCGATGCCTCGCTGCGTTCGCGCCCTCAGCGTCGCATCGTGACCCCGCTGCGCGAGCTCGGGGTGACGATTGATGGGCGCCTTGACGGTGATCGAGCCCCCCTCATGGTACGTGGGGGCGCACTGCAAGGGGGCACCTATGCGCTCCCCGTCGCTTCGGCGCAGGTCAAGTCGGCACTGTTGCTCGCCGCACTCGGTGGTACGGGGCCGTTGACCCTGACGGGCAAGATCGCGTCACGGGATCACACCGAACGGATGCTTCAGGCGATGGGCCTTGATCTGAACGTTGCCGATGATGAATTGGTCTTGCATCCGCCCACGCATCCTGTCTTTCCCTATCCCCTCTCGTTGCGCGTGCCCGGCGATCCTTCATCAGCGGCCTTCTGGTGGGTCGCCGCCGCGATCCATCCCGATGCCGAATTGCTCACTCCTGGCGTCTGTCTGAATCCGACGCGCACCGGGGCGCTCGAGGTGTTGCAAGCGATGGGGGCCGAGGTGACGATTACGAATGAGCGGATCGAAGGGAGTGAGCCGGTTGGCGATGTGCTGGTGCAGTCGTCGCATCTGCGCGGCACGACGATCAGTGGTGCGCTTATTCCACGCCTGATTGATGAAATTCCGGTGCTGGCTGTGGCGGCGGCCTGCGCCGAGGGCGATACCGTCATTCGTGATGCCGGTGAGTTGCGCGCCAAAGAGAGCGACCGGATTGCGACCGTGGTGGCCGGTTTGCAGGCCCTCGGGGTGACGGTTGAACCAACTGATGATGGCATGGGGATCGTTGGCCTCGGGCGTCCTGCGCTGCAGGGCGCAACGCTGGCGACCCACGGCGATCATCGCCTCGCCATGGCCTGGGCCGTCGCCTCCCTCGTGGCTGAAGGCGACGTGAGCGTTGATAATCCGGCGTGTGCCGATGTGAGCTATCCCGCCTTCTGGGAGACCCTCGCGAGTCTTGGCTGAGTCGGCTGTGAAGAAGGGCATAGGTACCATAGCGATGAGTAAACGCTATACGTTCACGATTGAGATTTATACCTCTGCGCTCGTTATTACGGGGAGTTATGACTTGCCCCTTTATCGTCGGGTGAGCGATGCGCTCAATAGTCGTCTGCATCGCTATATTGTGCTGCGTGATGCAACGATCGCGCCGGCTGATCGGGTGCAACATGTCCAGCAGGTGCCCCAGATCCTGGTTGACTGGAGTGATGCGTTGCTCGTTGCGTCTATCAGTGAGCCCGATCCGCCCCCCGATTTCAAACATGCTCAGCCGCCGCGCAATACGCAGCCGATGATGTTTTTTACGCCGCTCTTTGCGCTACGGGCCGATTTCTATAAGCGGACTGACCGCGAGTTGATCGAAATGCTGAGTGAGATGAACGATGATTTTGTGCCTCTCCGCAATATTACGATCTATCCTCATCATAGCGGCGCTCCGGTGACGCGGAGTTTTGGTTGCCTCAATCGTCACCATATTCAGGTGCTCTATCCGCTTGGCACGGCGATGCCCAATGCGCCCGTGCCTTCATCTGAGGCCCCAGTTCACGATGTTCAAGCCCAGGATGCAAACATCTGACCTTCCACCTTTTACCCATCGGAGGTTTCTCCAATGGAACCCACAAGGCTTCGTTGGACATGTGCATGAAAGCCGGGTCCACCGGCCCGCGCCGGACGTGTGCCTTTGCACGTAGCACGATTGTGCCAGAAGAAGCCGTTTGACGCAACCCAATGCGCGAAAGCGGCGAAAGCAGGGGCGTTCCTCCCACCGCTGGAAGCGGGTGGGTTTCCCGCCCTGAAGGGTAAACATCTATGAAGATTCTTGTGACAGGCGGAGCCGGATATATCGGCTCAATGACGACGGCTGAGTTGCTCGCGGCAGGCCACCAGGTGGTGGTGCTCGATAATCTCTATCAGGGCCATCGGGCCGCTGTTCCACCCGAGGCAATCTTTGTGCAGGCCGATCTTGCTGATCGCGCCGCCCTGGCTCGCCTCTTTGCTGACCATCCCGACATTGATGGCATTATGCACTTCGCCTCGTATACGCTCGTCGGCGAAAGCATGGATAAACCGTTGCTCTACCTGCGGGATAATCTGGTCAATGCGGCGAATCTGCTTGAATATGCCGTTGAGTCGGGCGTGCGGCGCTTTATTCTCTCTTCCACTGCCAACCTCTTTGATGATCCGGCCAGGATGCCGATTGATGAGCACGAGCGCATTGTGCCTGGTTCGCCCTATGGCGAGTCCAAGTTTTTTATCGAGCGACTGCTCGCGTGGTTTGAGCGCATCTATGGCTTGCGCTACTGTTGCCTCCGCTATTTCAATGCAAGCGGTGATACGCCCAACCGTGGCGAAGATCACGATCCCGAAACCCACCTGATCCCGCTGGTGCTGCAGGTTGCGCTTGGTCAGCGCCCCCATATTACCGTCTTTGGCGACGATTATCCGACCCCCGACGGCACGTGTGTCCGTGATTATATCCATGTTATCGATCTCGCCCAGGCCCATATTCTGGCGATGGAGTCGCTCGATCAATTTGGCTCACAGGTCTATAATCTTGGCAATGGCAGTGGCTTCAGTGTCCTCGAGGTGATCGAGACGGCCCGCAAGGTCACCGGCCATCCGATCCCTCATGTGATTGGGCCGCGGCGTGCCGGTGATCCGGCAACCCTGGTCGCCTCGTCAACGACGATCCGTGAGAAACTCGGGTGGCAACCCCGCTATCCTGACCTCGAGGCGATCATTGCCAGTGCCTGGGAATGGCATCGGACGCATCCACATGGCTATGCCGGGGAATGAAACTGAAGCATGAAAGCGGGTATAGGGGAGTATCGGAGTGCCGACTTCAGTCGGCCTCCGGTTCAGCCGACTGAAGCCGGCACTCCCGGAAGTAGTTCTTCATAACCATCTCATGGTATCAGTACCTCATCAAACGCGACTCGGCAACTTTCACATGGTGCGCATCATTGGGCGTGGTGCGTCTAGTGAAGTCTGGATGGCGCGCCACGTCCAGATCCATGATCACGTCATGGCGGTCAAGTTGCTGATGTCGCACGAACCCGAGTTGATCGAACGCTTTCAGCGCGAAGCACACATTGCCGCTCGGCTGCACCATCCCCATATTGTCCAGTTCTATGACTTCGGTCAGACGCCGCCTCTCTTCTATGCCGTGATGGAATATATCCAGGGTTTATCGCTGCGCGAGGTGATCGAGCGTCGTGGGGCGTTGCCGTTGACCGAGGCGGTGCATATCTTCAAGCAGATCGCTGGGGCGCTTGATTATGCCCATAGTCTGCGCATTGTCCATCGCGATGTTTCCCCCGGCAATATCCTGATCGAAGAGACAACTCGGCGCGCGGTGCTCACCGATTTTGGCATTGCTCGGGATGCGATCCATCCCATCACGGTTTCGAATGCGATCATGGGTACGCCCTATTACCTCTCACCTGAACATCTTGATTCAGCGACGAGGGTTACGCATCTTTCTGATCTTTTTTGTCTGGGAATTATCTTCTATCAGTTGCTCTGTGGGCAGGTGCCCTGGGTTCAAAGCGGGCGTAATCCTGAGCAACCCGATTTTAATACGTTGATCCCGCTCAGCGAACGGGGCATCGAGGGCATTCCCCGTGGGATGGACGAGGTGCTGGGCACGCTGCTGGCCCATGATCCGACGCAGCGCTTCGGTTCGGGTAGTGCGGCGGTGCATGCCTTAGAGCAACTGCTCAAGCGCCACGAGACCGAGACGCAGGTCTTGAATATTGGTATGCTTCCCGCCGAGAGCCTGGTTGAGCTTGAGGCGAGCGGCGTGGAACCAAATGTGGTCGAGCAGGTGCTGGGGAACGAGTTGAAGCGACCGGTGCTTGAACGTGCCCACCGCCGTGCCAACGAGTTGATGAATGAAGTGGTGGTCAAGGCGCTGCTCGATCACTGGTCGGCCCAGGATCGCCTGCGCGGTCGCCCGCTGCTTGGCCGTCTCGCCCGGATGCACCGCATTGCCAGCCACAATGTCTATTTCTATCAACTGCAGGTGCTCTATGAACGCCGGGTGGCTGGTGAGGATGAAGAAGAGCCGGACCTGGTCGGCGAAGCCTTTCCGCTCGAACGCGAAATCGAACGGTGGAAGGTGACGCTCGATGCACCGCAGACCTTTGCCGACCACGCCGGCGAACGCCGTACCCTCCCTGGTTCGACCCGCGTCATCAATTGCCCAAACTGCAAAAGCCGGGGGTTGCTGGTGTGCAAGCGTTGCCAGGGCAAACAGCGCATCTATATCCCACGTCCGACGACAACCCCATCCTCGGCGCAGGGCACGGCTGCGGGATCCTCGGCGTCAGGTACTGGCACGACAACCACCCCCGAGCCGCAACAGATCCTGATCTCGTGTCCTGACTGTGATGGCCGTGGGAGCCTCACCTGTCCGCAGTGCGAGGGTGCGACACGTCTGATCCAGCGCAAGACCTTTCATTGGAGCCGGAACGCACGCCGTTTTGATGCCCAGGATGATCTGCCCCTGGTTGATGAAACCTGGCTGGCCCGTACCTGCCAGGCCGAACCGATCTATCAGCAACGTCAGGCTGGCGGCTTCCATTCTACGTGGCAACTGATCGAGCCGGTGGCTGAAATCATGCATCAGGCTGAAGCACAACTCGATACCGACACCCGCATCGTGCTCAGCGAGTTGAGCATTAGCCTCATCCCCGTGACTGACGTGCTCTTTGATCTCGGCAACACCGACGAAGATAGCCTCTACCGCCTCTCAATCTATGGCTTCGAAAACCTCATTCCCCCCGACTGGCGCTTTTTCAACTGGGAACGGGTGATCTACCTCCTTTTCATTGTTATTTTGGTGCTGCTCATGGGGGTTTTTGCCTTTTTTGCGCTGATCTAGGCGCAATAGCTTGCCAAGAAGCTCACGCGAAAGCGCGAAGGCGCGAAGGGGTCGCGCACGACGCGCAAAGCTGTGCGCCGTTGCGCCTTTGCGTCAAAAGAACCGCCTGATGGGCACGGTCTTGGATCTAGGCGCAATACTTTGCCAAGAAGCTCACGCGAAGGCGCGAAGGCGCGAAGGGGTCGCGCACCGACGCGCAAACCTTTGCGCCTTTGCGTCAAAAAAACCACCTGATAGGCACGGTCGTGGGGCGAGGTCATGGGTGTGCTCTCATTCGGTGATGCGTGGGTTCATCAGTCTGGGTGATCGCCGCGACGGTGAACCCACTGGCTTCGGCGAGGGTCGCTGTTGAGCAGGCGAAATTTAATTCCGTCAACGGCAGCGCGGCACCCGTTGATCGTGGCGTCATGCTGGCACAGCATCTGGAGAACCCAGCGTGGTATACTACGCTTGGTGCGGAGCATACACCGCTCGGTCTGAGGGAGCATCCATCATAGATTACGCTCCACGCTTCTGCGTTCGGCAGTTGCGGTTATCCGTGTCACGGCAGGCGCGTTGCGTGGCCCGTTCTGATGAGGAGGTCGTCGTGCGCTTGATCATCGGTGGTGTTTTTCAGTCGCTGGACGGCGTGATGCAGGCTCCTGGTCGGCCCGAAGAAGATCGTGCGGGTGCCTTTGACCTCGGAGGCTGGGTGGGAGCGTTTACTGATGCGCAGACCCGCGATGCCGTGTTCGCGTACCTGCTCGACGCACCATATGCCCTCTTGCTCGGGCGCAAGACCTATGACATCTTCGCCGCATATTGGCCGTTCATGCCCGCCGACAACGCCATCGCGGCACGCTTCAATGCCACCACGAAGTATGTACTCACCCGCAGTGATACCCCGCTCGCATGGGCCAATAGTCATACCCTGACCAGTATCGACGCCATTGCACACGTGAAGGCAACCGCTGGCCCTGATCTCTTGATCCAGGGCAGCTCGACGCTGTATCCTCCGTTGTTTCGAGCGGGCC
Source organism: Candidatus Chloroploca asiatica (assembly GCF_002532075.1). GTDB lineage: Bacteria > Chloroflexota > Chloroflexia > Chloroflexales > Chloroflexaceae > Chloroploca > Chloroploca asiatica. The sequence goes on from NZ_LYXE01000151.1 coordinate 25,868, forward strand.
TCATTGATCGGCTGCATCTCCAAACTTTCCCCATTGTGCTTGGCCGCGGCAAGCGGCTCTTCGGCGCAGGGACACCTGCGGGCGGCATGCGCCTGGTTCACAGCACCGTCTCATCCACCGGTGTCGTGATCGCCACGTATGAGCCCACCGGCCATCTGCCCACCATATCGCCTGAACCTCCGAACCCCAGCGATGCAGAGATCGCACGCCGTGAACGAATGAATCAGCTTCCTCTTGAATATTTTGCGGAAAACCTGTAAAATTGACCTGAGGAAGTTGTACCGCGTTCCATCTGCTTGAATCCTCGCACACATAGAGGAGTGGTTGATGCTCGTTGAATTTCGGGTGACGAATTTTCGTTCCTTCAAAGAGACCCAAATATTTAGCCTAATTGCCGGCAGTGATCGTTCATTGCCGGAAAATACTATTCATAGTGAAGCGCTTGGGAAACTACGCCTCAATCGCAGCGCTGTTGTCTATGGTGCGAACGCCTCAGGCAAAAGCAATCTGATTGCCGCATTGGAGTTTGTGCGCCGGTTTGTCCTGAACTCGGTAACACGCCGGACAGTGCGCGAAACCCGCGAGGGTGAGAGCAAGGCTTTGGTGCCGGTCGTGCCGTTTCTTCTCCATCAAGCAACCCGCGAGGCACCAAGCGAGTTTGAGCTCGTGTTTATTCAAAAAGATGTGCGCTATCAGTACGGCTTTCAGGTTGATCGCCAACGTGTACACAAGGAATGGCTGATCGCTTTTCCGCATGGTCAACCACAGCGCTGGTTCGAACGTACCTTGAAAGAAGATGGCGAATATGTATGGACATTTCGCTCGAAACAGTTCCGTGGCGAAAAACAACTGATTACCGACGTAACTCGCGCCGATGCACTTTATCTCTCGGTGGGATCGAACTTTCGGCTCGATCAACTGATCGATGTCTCGCGCTGGTTCAATCGGCTGCGGTTTTACGTTCCACCGACGAGCTTGCGTGCAGGAATGTCAATCACTGCGGCACGTGCATCTCGTCATCCGGCCTTTCATCAGCGTGTGCGTGAGTTGCTCACCTTCGCCGATGTCGGCATTGTCGACTTTACCGTTGAAGAGGTTGTCACGGAGATTTCGCCTCAACGTTCACTCTTTCCCGAAGATGATCGTTCAAGCGCTCAATCGAGGCGCTATGAAGTGCTCCTTGCCCATCAGGGTGCGCCTTTTGAAGAACCGGCGTTGCTGCCGCTACAGGAAGAGTCACGCGGTACACAACAACTCTTCGAACTGGCAGCGCGTTTGATCGATGCCCTCGATGAAGGCAGTCTGTTGATCATTGATGAACTCGATAGCAGTTTGCACCCAATCCTCACGCGCAAACTGGTCGAAATGTTTCATGATCCACAGATTAACCAGAACAACGCCCAGTTGATCTTCAACACGCACGATGTTTCGTTGCTTGATCGCACCCTGTTCCGGCGCGATCAGATCTGGTTTACCGAGAAAGATCGGGCTGGAGCAACCCAACTCTACTCATTGCTGGAATTTAGCCCACGCAAAGAAGAAGCGCTGGCAAAGAACTATTTGCAAGGCCGTTATGGGGCGATCCCCTTCATCGAAGATCTTGGAGAGTGGTGGGCTGCAGATGCCGAAACCGAAACAACCGAAATCGAAGACTAAAACGACCGATCGCGCCCTCATCGGGCTCGATGCACTGGCTCGTCGTCCGGGAACCAAGATCCACCGTCCGGTATTAATTGTCTGTGAAGGAAAGAAGACTGAACAGATCTATCTCAATGCACTCCGACAGTATTACCGCCTGTCCACGATTGATCTTCACATTCACGGCGAAGGGGCCGGCCCGTTGGAGGTTGTGGAGCGCGCACTTGAATTGATGGCCGAGCGCCGGAAGATCGTGCGAAAAGAGCGAGACCTGCGACCCTACGCTGAGATCTGGTGCGTCTTCGACCGCGAGGCAGCAAACGAACCGGTAGGCTATCGTGAAGCATTGCAACTGGCTGCCCAACACAACATTGCCCTGGCGGTTTCGAACCCAGCATTCGAATACTGGTACTTGTTGCACTTTGTCGAAACAAGCCGCGCCTTCCAAAACGCCGATGAGGTAAAGGCTGAACTATGCAAACCGAACTGTCTGCCGGGCTATCAGAAGCAGAAGAATGTCTTCAATCTAATCCACGAGCGCACCGACACGGCCCATGATCGCGCCGAGCGACTCTATGAACGCCATCCCGACCGCGAGCGCGATCCGCATCCCAACCCGAGCACCCTCATCTATCGCCTTGTCGCCGGGATCATCGCGATGGCGCGCTTTTGATGAAGACAAGGCTCGTAGGCACTTGACCGCTTGTGCCCTACAAGGAGAACATGACGTGCTTACGGAACCGGTTTATTCCCGAGATAGAGCAGATGATCGACGGCCTTGTTCGATCAAAGATCAGAATTCTCTTGCAAGAATCGATCAAAATCAAGCTCGCCCGGTGATTGCCCATAGCCCGTCAGGAGCGCTGCGGCTTCGCTGCGATGCTGAATGCCATGAGTCACGACGTGGACGATGGTCTGCCATACCTTCGGACCACGCTGTGGATCATCACCATACCCTTGATTGATGTGGTCTTCGCTCAATTCGTCTACGTACGCAAACCAGGCAGCTTGTTCGAGTTGCCAACGGTGCTTCAGCGCCGCCACATCGCCAAAATCGTCGGCCTGCAGGATCGCATCCCCGTCTTGAGCTTGCAATACCATGCGCCAGCCGTACTCGGTATCGAGCGTATGCACGAGCATACCGCGCACACTCCCCCAGCCAGAATCCGGGGTGTGTTCGCGGGTAAACTCGTCCGCTGAAATACGCTCGCATGCGGCAAGGATGCGGTTGTTTGCCCAAAAATTGAAGTGGATCAACGTAGCGATTTCGCTCTTGTTCATTGCCGGCCCTCCTTCTTGTTCGAGCCGCTCAACCGCGCCGCTGCGAATGACAATTTCACGGTCACCTCGGCACCGGGTTCAATGCCGCTGGCGCGTAACCATGCCGCTGCCAAACGAAGGAAATAGTCCTTTCCCAATGCGCCCAGAGTGCCCTGAACCGCAACATCATTAATTGTTCCTGAAACAGGATACCGTGGTCTCACTCCCCAGACTTCGCAGGGAGAGAAGGGAATTGCGACAAACGTAAAACGTCCTTCTTGCTGCACCTTTGCAAGAAATACCTGATCGCCGGTATCGCTCATCTTGGTGTGCCTTTCGTTGAGATCTTTAAGAACATGCGGATGAGAGCTTGCCATAAACGCCGAACGCCCGCATTGTAAACCAAGACGACGGTTCAGCGATACCGGCACGCGCAAACTGCGAGGACTCGCCATAAAGTGCCGGGTCTGGGGGCTTTTTTACGATGCTTTTTTGACGCAAAGGTGCGTTTGGAAATGCATCACACCTTCGCACCTCACAGAAGCTCACGCGAAGGCGCGAAGGCGCGAAGGGTTAAGCTCACCGACGCGAAAAGCTTTGCGCCGTTGCGCCGTTGCGTCAAAACAGCCGCCTTCTTGGCAAGGTCTTGGATCTAGGCGCAATACTTTGCCAAGAAGCTCACGCGAAGGCGCGAAGGCGCGAAGGGGCCGCGCACCGACGCGAAAAGCTTTGCGCCGTTGCGCCTTTGCGTCAAAAGAATCGCCTGATGGGCACGGTCGTGGGGCGAGGTTATGGGTGTGCTCTCGTTCGGTGATGCGTGGGTTCATCAGTCTGGGTGATCGCCGCGACGGTAAACCCACTGGCTTCGGCGAGGGTCGCTGTTGAGCAGGCGGTCAAGCTCGTTTGAAACATGCCTTACGTTCTGAACAGCCGCCCCAACTGCTCGAACCCCACCGCGTCCGCCGACCCGGCGACGAAAGCGACATGGCAGCGCAGCGGTGGCAGTCCCAAGCCTGCGGCCAGCGCTCGTTGGCGGCACGGCGGCGCTGCTCGTCTCGTTGGATGCAGCGCCCAGTGAGGCCAACGGCGAGCAGCGCACCAACGCTGGCAACGGACGCGAATGCGCTCTGCGCTTTACCGCTTTGCGCTCAAACGGTGACGATCGCAGCGACGCGCTGAGTCGCTTGGGGTGAGCGGTGGCAGGGGCAGACGGGTTGGCGAGACATACGGACGCTTTCACCGCATTCAAGCGTCGTTTCACGCGCCCATCTGAAAACGTGTGGGTTTACGCCTGGCATACGCAATCCGTCATGGCTTGTTCGCTCAACGACCTTCCTATTCTATCATCACGAGAGCCAAAAAGGGTTACGGTACGCAACGTGTACACGGCTGATGCAACGTCATTCAGATCGTCCGCAGATGACGCAGCGGTGATCGCGGCATTGACTTTAGACTGAAAGTGGAAAACCTTCCACGAGAGCCAACTGCGGGCAGGATGCTCGTCCAGGTCGCCCAGGGGGCGCAGGGTATAGTCTGCGGGCGTGGGAACATCTGGAATCGGCAGGCTCATCTTATCTTAGTCGGGTTCAAATAATCATTACGCTTTCGCCACGATGATTTGTATCAGCCGCTCGACCAGCGCGACAGCTTCTTCGAGCTTATCCGCGCTCATGACATCAATCGTATCTGCGGTCGAATGCGCCAGGCCGCGTGCGCCGACCGAACTGAGCGCCACAGCTGGGATGCCGCGAAATGAAAAGGTCGAGTGGTTGCTTTCCGGCCACGGCTCGACCCACTGCACGCCGGGGAACTCTGCGGCCACGTGCCGGATGGCCTGTTCCATCTCCTCCGGCGTAGCAATCGCGGTGAGGCTGTTGGCTGCCAGCATTGCGCCGATACCGTCCATATTTATTGCACAGCGGATGGATGGAAAATAGGCTTCACCGCGCCGAACGTATTCATCGTCGCCGATCGGCAGGTATTCCTCGCTGTTGAAGGCGACAAATTCCAGGTCGACACCTGCCTCCCCTTTCGAGATCCGTTCGGCTAGCGCGAGCAGAGCCGCCGCGCCCCCGCCGTTATCGCTGGCGCCGGGGGTATTGATTTTGGTGTCGAAGTGGGCGCACACGACGATGCGTTTTTCAAAAACCCCGTGCGTTCTCGCCACAATATTCTGCGCCATGGCCGGGATCCTGCGCGCTGCAATGCACAGGTGCGCCGCCGAATCTGCGTTTTGCATAAGCCGCCGCGCCACTGCTGGGGGAACAGTAGCGGCGGGCAGGTCGAGTTCCCAGTCTTCGGTCAGATGGCCATAGTAAGCAGTAGAAGTTGGCGGGGCGAGCAATGCGGCGGGTTGAATCTGCTCTAGCAGTTGGATAATGTGGTCGTCGCGTTCATCCTTCAGGAACCAGGATTTGGCCGAGAGCGGGGCGCGGGCCAGGTCGCCATAGAGCAAGAGAATTTTCCCGTGCGCCGAAACCGCTTCCAGTTGCGCAATCGTTCCGGCAGAGATCACCGGCGCGGTGACATCACAGGGCAGCGAAAAGGCATTTGCGGCGGCATCCAGTTGCTCGCCTTCCTGTTCCAACCGAATGAAATCCTGCTCCCAGGCGGTGCAGGCATAGGGTTGTTCTTCCACGTCCAAACCGGCGGCGCGGAAGGTTGCTCGGATGTAATCGGCGGCCTGCTGGTTGGCAGGTGAACCGACCGGGCGCGGCCCCAGGCCGATGAGGGTATGTACATGTCTGTCAAGCATCTCAAGCCTCCTCACTGCCGAAGATCAATTCAGAACTTTGTCATCAATTGGCTGCGGCAGAAACTTTTACTGGCAAACCAATTTTTATCAGTGCGCTCAGCTAGTTCACATACGGCATACTCGATGAAACCCAGCGATGCATCCAACACCCCGGATGCTTCTGCATAGGAGCCAGCCGCGCAGACCGTGGGACACGGCGCAGGCCCTCGGCCATAAGCGCCTTGCCCAAGCCTGTGCGTTGATGTTCAGGATGCGTTCCGACCGGCTCGAAGGCGACGGTACGGGTCGCCTCATCATACCAAAGGGTGCAGAAGGCGGCAAACGCGATGTGTCCCAGCGCGGTTTTGTGTGACGCAAAGGCGCGAAGGCGCGTCTGTCCGCCCACACAATTGTGCCTGAAAGCTGTATACTCGAAGATGAAACGAGCGACCTCGGCGATGTTCGGTGAAGGAGCGACGGCGATGCGATCTCTTAGCAAGCTGTTCCAGTATAATCAGGTATGGGCAGATTCAATCTCTGCCCGCGATCCGGCGTTTTTCGCGAAGCTTGCGCAACAGCAGGCACCCAACTATGTCTGGATCGGCTGCTCAGACAGCCGCGTTCCCGCCAATGAGATTGTCGGCTTGATGCCCGGCGAGCTCTTTGTCCACCGCAATGTTGCCAATCTGGTCATTCACACCGATCTGAACTGCCTGTCGGTGCTCCAGTACGCGGTTGAGGTGCTGCGCGTCGAGCACGTGATCATCTGCGGACACTACGGCTGCGGCGGCGTTCGTGCGGCCCTGAGCAACAAACGGCTTGGCCTGATCGACAACTGGCTCCGCCATGTCCAGGATGTGATGAAGAAGCACGCGCTGCTGCTGGACAGCCTGCCGAGCGATCAGCAGCGCCTGGATAAGCTCTGTGAGCTCAACGTCATCGAGCAGGTCTCCAATGTAGCGCAAACCACGGTGATCCAGAGCGCGTGGGATCGCGGGCAAGACCTAGAGATCCACGGCTGGATCTACCGCATTTCCGACGGTTTGCTGCACGACCTGGCAGTATGTGCGAAGAGCCGGCATGAGCTGGACGAGAATTATGTGCGTGCCTGCTCGCGCTACAGCCTGTTGGGTTAGTTCACAGACGATTGAGCGGCTGGTGCTCACCGTCGGCACGGTCAATTTCTAACCTCAAGACCTCCATACGCAGCTGTGCGCCGTTGCGCCTTTGCGTCAACACAACCGCCTTCTTGGCAAGGTCTTGGGCTTACCGCACTGGTTCCGCAATGGTGATCAAGCGGTGCGTCATTTCGACGCTGCCATCCACGATCACCTTCTCGCCGATGCACGAAATCATCGTGACCATCTCGCGCCCCTGGGGCAGCATGTACTGGACTTCTTCGGGGCGTGCCCAGACCTGGCGCGTGACGGTATAGTCATAGCTACTGCCGTCGCGCCCATAGAGCGTGAGCCGGGATCCGATGCTCAGTTCTTGGAGGCGGGCGAAGGGCGCCGGGATGTGCGGCGTTGCGCGAAAACGCAAGACATGCCCCCAGAGGACGATATTCTCGCCCTGCCCCGGTGTTGCGCTGGTCTGATACCAGGCAATCTCGTGGTCAAGCACGATGGGTACGCGATTTCGATCCAGGCCCACCGGAAAGAGTTCGCGATCAAGCCCGATCGCTGGAATGATGAGCCGTCCCGGAGGCGTCGTTGAGGCTCCGGCGGAGGCCGGGTGCTTTTGCGGGTGCAGCGTCATGAGAACGTGGTCTGTTTTGCTGTGCAGGATTGGGGGCGGGGTAT
>NZ_LYXE01000152.1 GCF_002532075.1 Candidatus Chloroploca asiatica
CGTCTTGACGCTTTGACTGTCGAGACACCCGGCGGTTGGATGCTTGTGGCGTCCAGCCTTCTGCCGCACCTGTGCCCACAGCGTGTCGTGAATCCGCTGCCAAGTACCCCATTATCACGCCAGGTACGAAAAGAATGGGAGACGGTCTTCCAGTTCGGATACTCTTTCGGTAACAGGTGCCATTGGATGCCACTCACGACGAGGTGCAGGATCCGTTCATGACCTGGCGCATATCCAGGCTCCGTGGGCGTCCGCCAGGTTTCGCGGCAGGGATCAGATCTTTAATACCATTCCACTGGCGGTTCGTGAGGTCGGTTGCGTAGGTTTGGTATGTGTTCATACCCCAAGTGTACGCGATTCGGCCCCATAGCCGGCATTTCACCCCCTTTTCAGACAGCCTCTGACATGAAATCACCTTCGCCTCATAGTCCACATTCGTCTCATTACTTTGCTCGAGAATGACCAAGTCGTCTTTCATTGTCAACGATTGTACAATCGGGGTCATTATCTGTCAGTACGAAGGAGACCACTACCGCCGCTTGAAAACGCGGAAGTGCTTGTTCGTTGAGGTTTTCCAGAAGCCACTCACCTGCACGAAACTCATCATCGGGCTGTAGTATAAGCTGCACCCTATTGCCTCGTATGCTTGCATGACGTAAGGCTAGACAGGAGACAACAAGCCTTAATAGTACCCCCACTTCTTCTGAGAGTTTCTGGTCTCGCAGGTACAGCGTACTAGGTATTCCTCATACTCCACTGTTCCGAAAGGGATAATTTCAACATAGTAGCTGAAGCCACCTTCCCCATCCGTTCGCTCGATCCTGAGAATATCGTCAACATTTCCAGCACTTCGAAGTATCTCGCTGCGCAGGCGAAAATCGTGTTTGACAGGCCAGGTCATCATGGTGACCTCAGTGGTGATTGTGCCTATGCGCATCCTAACTCCACGTCTATCCCATTTGCCTGGCCGCTGAGGGTCTTCAACGAACTCTGTTTCCCATCCCCAAAAGTCTCCATCGTAGTCACGAGCACTGAGAGGTATAAATATCTCGGGTGACCTCCGACTCTTTCCTGATGTTGTTTGCCCAATACCAACATCAGTTCTTTTCAGGGTCATTAGGAAGACACGGTGATTACCTGGTTGTGGAGGGGCTGGTTTGGGGGTGATAACAATAAAGTCTTCTTCGGCAAGGTCATCCCGCAGTTCATCGTCCTCATCGTAAATGCCTTCCAGTTCCTCATCATTAATGAGCAAATCGTCGTCATCAAGAATAGTCTCGTCAACAGGAGGCGGTGGTGCCTTGAGAACTGGTACACGCTCAAATAGTGCCCGTTTATTGCTAGTTTTTCGGCGTGAGCGGCCTGAAGGCTGACCATACTCTCGCACCTCGGATTCATCAGGTACATAGTAGTTATCAACAAGCGCGTCAAGGAATTCTTGATTGAGAGGTTTAGATATACGAGGATCTCCACCTGACCAGTAATCGAGAGAAACTTCTATTTGATAAAGCGTCTCTTGGTCTTCTTTGTGGTTTAAATCCAACGAAATAGCACAGGAAGCTTCGTAGTTGGAAAACAGCCCTCCTTCTGTAAGATTGGCAGAGCCTATCACTACATCTGCTTTTGTGTCGTTTTTGAATAGGTATATTTTGGGATGAAAAGTTGCTTCAACCTCGTTGTAAAAGACCCATAGTTTTCCCCGACCCTCTAAACTGTTCAATAAGCCTTGCAGTCCCTGGCGAGAAGATCCTTCCAAGCTAATGCCAACGGTTAAATCGACTTCTCCCCGCTTGGAAAAGTCACGGAGGAAATTGCCAATATGGCGAATACCAGAACGTTTTACAAAGGCGACGGCTGCCCGAAATTCTGTCCATTGGTGATCGTTAAAATGGTGCTGCAGAAACTTTAGGGCAGACATTTGCGCGTTGGGTTGTGGAATGAAAAGGAATGCCATTGATAGCTCCTTGTCCTCTCGTAGATTGCCTGAGAGCGTATGTTCTGTTACTATGAGTTCGTGGACATTCGAGTAGATACCTTGACCTAGCGAGTATATCATGGAGTTCGATCAGAAGCGAGTCACGAGCTTTAGGGTTAGGGTTAGGTTCGTTGGTATGGATGAACATAGGATCAGATGCTATACTGGTAGCATCTGATTGGGGTGGAGGTCGGGCATTGCGGTGTGGGAGGTGATCAGTTAAGATGGGCGGCAGCAGATGCGCAGTGGAGTAAGTGCAGAAGGCAAGATCGTCGTTGACTTCATACTGGATGGCGCACCATCAAAGTGGTTATCAAAATATAAATATAAGTAGAGGGTGACTCTTATCGTCGATATCTTGCCCGAATATGAGCTATCAAGATGAGAGAAAAACCTTTGTGAGATTATCTTTATGAGTAGTCCGTCTTCTTCAAAAATCATAATCACAATTCTAATAACGACTTTTATTGGATTGTTAACTAATATAGCTATAATTTCACTGCCACAAACCTTAATATCACTATCATGGCTTGCTTGGCCGTTGTTGCTGTTTAGTGTGTTGTTATTAATTTACATGGAGTTGGGATATTCAAGATCGATAATTCGGGAGAACTCAGAAAATCTAAGACCAGAACTAGTAAAACGAGTAATGCAAGGTCTTTTAGGTTTGTTTTTGGGTATAATTGTGTCTACTGTAGCTGTTCTATGGAGTCATATCGTTGCTGTACCACCCCCCAAAGGTTATCCTGTAATCATTTCTGATCTTTGGCGTATTGGCGAAATACGTTCAATACCTCAGAAGTTAGTCTTGTTCATGCCGATTGGTGGTATTATTTATGGGTTAACAGCTTTTACATTATCGAATAAAACTTTGTTTTTGCATCTTACTAGATTGCTATTTGCATATTGTTTTTTAGGTGGTGTTATAGGATGGCATGTAGGTGTAATATTTGGATTGATATGGGAGAAGACAGTAGGATTTGATGCTTCTGGTTTGTATTTAGAAGAAATGATAGAAAAAAATTTATATGTTTATGTGGCGATTTTGGGGATAAATTGTGCGATACTAGGAAGTTTTTTGGCTATGATTGTGGCGTTTAGGAACAACGACAGAGTGAGAGAGGGCTAGACTCGTCAACGATGCCTCTACGCCGTCGCTGCCACACGACCGCAAAAAAGCCCTCCAGATCATCCGCTTGATTCAGGAAACCCAAGCGAACCCGTTTGGGGGCATTGGTAAACCTGAACCTTTAACTTATCGTTCGCTGATTTTTTTGGCGCTAAATGGAATTACGTCCCTACTTGATCCCAGAAACAAGCCTATATTTGCGGCTCATTTCCCACTTGATGCTACACGATTTCGCGAAGTGTAAAGCGTTTTCCTCGAATCAGCCGCTAAGTGGGGCGCATCGCTCTCCAGATGGGCAGTTTAAAGCATGAGTTGGCGGAGTGCTAGTCGAAGCGGATTGATGGGTGCGGCGTATAGTTTCGGGAGCGTTCCGCACGTCTGGTGGCTGAAGCCCCCGGCTGGCATGCCAAAGCCCGCGACGCGGGCTCGCGTTTCCTGCGCACGCGTTTCACCAGTGATCGCAACGATTCGAGCTTAGGCCGCACCGGCCAATTCGCGCTGGCGGCGGACACTCCAGGCCTTCCGCCACGGATGCACCGGTTTGGGCTCAGGTGTTGCGGGGGCGGCGGGTGAGCGAGCGATCGGGGGTGTCCACGGGGGGAGCCAGTTCCGCACCGTCGGTGTCCGTGGGGGTGTCCAGGGTATCCAGGGGCTCGTCCGTCTGGCGTTGCCGTTGGCGGGCCTGGCGCTCAACCTGATCAACGATAATTAGAATTGCCGGCGCATTGCCTCACGTTAGATGTAACCTTGACAAGATCGTTGCCTCACGAAT
>NZ_LYXE01000153.1 GCF_002532075.1 Candidatus Chloroploca asiatica
GCCGTGCGCGCGACCGCCGCTTCCGTGGGGGCCGCACTTGCCCTGATCGGTGTCCCTACCACTTTGACGTAGCCCTAACTTGTCCTGGGAGCGAGGGCGAGACGCCCTCGCTCCCAGGCTTTGCCTGTTACCCCAAAGGTGAACCCTTAGGTTCGAGCGGCAAGCAAAGCTTGCCGCTCGAACCTAAACCCCTACCCCCCGCCCATGGCGGTCAGGCTCCCCCAAACAAGCGGTGAAACGAGGATGGCATCAGGATCGTCGCTGGCAATGGTACGGGCACGTTGAATCAGGGTACGCTGACTCGCCGCCAGGGCTGTCGGTGCATCGGTACCCTGGCTGAGGCGGTCGTAGAGCGGCGGTAACATCTCAGGCAAAGCGCGATCATAGAGCTGCCAGAGACTCGCGATGACGTCGCGTGCGCCGCTCGCCAGAAAGGCGCGTCCCAGGTTCAAGACTTCTTCGCCAGGCAAGACTTCGCTCACCATGGTTTCACACGCCGAAAGCACCACCAGCGCTCCATCCAGTTGCAGCCGCATCGCCTCGTCAGCCTGCAAATCGGAGTCCCATAACTTGAGATGCGCCAGCAAGCCTTTGCTAGCATAGACCTGTCCATGCATGGCAAAGTGGATCAGGCCAAACTGTCGCAGCGTACCCTCGGACGCCGCACGCAACAGGTGTTCGCGAGTGGCCTCCTCGTTCTCCCAGCGCTCCGTCGGGCCTTGCCAGCGCTCAGCCACCAGATCGAGCGTCAGCGCCACGCCTGGCAAGGCTTTGGCACGCTCGCCAAACTCACTGACGCCTAGCAGCAAGCCGGCACGCTGCGTGGCCTGCCGTCGATAGAGCGTTGACCAGGTGCCAAGCGCCGGCAGGATCTGGATTGTCGCACATTCGACCAACCAGCGGCCCTCCATGCGCAAAGTGGCCCAGGGGATCGCGTGGAGCATCCCAGCAGGGACGATCAGCAGGCGTTGCGCTGGTTCCAGCGCACTCCAGACCTCACGAGGAATCAACCGCTCACCCAACGTCTCCAGGGTAGCCCAGCACGTCGCTGGATCGCCAAGACCGCCATACGTCATCATGCGACGCGCTGGTTGCGTCGCCCGTTGGAGCGCCTGCCGCAGGGTCTGGTCATCGGCAATCGGGTAGAGTACGAGCCGATCAATTGTCACAACCACGGCAAGCATGCCACTTGCAACCTCAAGGTAAAAGAGCGCCATCCATCCTTCGGGATAGGCCACCGACCACGCCGCACGTAATTCCTCAAGATCCGGCGTCACTTCGGGTGGTTGGGGCAGGGGCACCTGGTGACGTGCCCGCAACAAGAGGTCAACATAACCATCCAATGCGGCATCAAGCGCGGCTCCGGTCATCTTCTGATTCAGTGCCTCGCTGAGCGTAGCACTATTGCTCACCAGTTCACCCTGAAACTCCTGGGGCACCCATACCTGCGAACTGTTCATCTGGCGACGCAAGGCCAGCGCCCGCTGCGAGTCGGCCAGTTCAACCACGGCCTGCGGATCATCGAGCTCCTGGGCAAGGCGCAATGAAGCGTTGAAGAGATCCATTGCCATCTGAAAGATCCCGCTCGAGGCGTGCTCGCTCGCCAGACGCCGCCGCAGGTCGGCAATAAGGCGAACGGCGGCGCGATAGTGGCCCAGGGCCGCTGTGCGATCGCCCATGACCTCGACGCAACGCCCAAACCCATACAGCGCCCGCCAGCGATGGTTCAGCCGACCCTCAAGGTGAGGCAAGGCTGCCTCAAAGCGTTCACGAGCAGCAGCGGCATCACCGGCGCGCAACTGGATCCAACCCTGTTCGATCATACTCTCGGCCGCCGAGGGCAGATTGCCTTCGCGGCGTACGATCGTTTCGGCTTGTCGAAACCGTTCCAGCGCTGCTTCACCGGCCCCCAGATCATCAAGGGCATAGGCTTGCGCTTGCAACACCTCGCCATACTCAAGCCGGTTGCCCAGTTGCTGTAATTCCTCGGCCACTGGCTCAAGCAACGCCAGGCTCTCGTGGGAACGTTGCAGCAGCCGCAGGGCCAGGGCCTGATTGCGTCGACTCAGGATCGCCTGTGGCCGCAAGCCAAGGCGCTCGAAGCTTGCTTCGGCACGCCGATACGAGGCGAGGGCAAGCTCGAAGAGACCACTGTAATAGGCACTATTGCCAAGATTCAGGTCGCATTCCGCAACATGTGACGCCCGCCCAAGGGCCTGAAAACGGGCACGCGCCTGACTAAACGCGGCAATGCCCTCATCATAACGGCCCAGACCATTGGCCGCGATGCCAATCCGCTTTTCGCAATACCCGATGTTCTGCTCACTGCCGTAGCGGGCAAAGATCCTGGTCAATGCATACAACTCATCAATGCATCCGGCCATATCTTCACGACGCAACGCAATCATCGTCGCCTCAGCACGCGTAATCGCCACATCAAACCCGTACCCGAACGCCTCAAACCAAGCCCGAGCCCGCGCAAAGGCATCAAGAGCATCATCGAGCCGACTGATATTTGAGAGCGCGATCCCGCACGAGCGCGCAAGGCGGGCATGATCAGCCAGCGTGCCCAGATCCTCGAGGGTCGGCTGGAGCTCCTCGGCGAGAGCCAAGGCCTCGCGCTGGTGCCCGCGCAGATTCAGCAGCGCAACCTCCTCCATGCGCGTGCGGAGCACTTCATCATGCAGACCAGCCGCTGCAAACGCCTGAGCCAGTTCACGCACAGCGGCCAGCGGATCGGCGATCTGCTCAAGCATCCGCAGCGCCTGAATCCGTGCACGCTGGACATAGAGTCCGGCGATAGATAACCCCAGCGTCGCACAGCCTTCGCGGGCAACCTCAAGCATCGCCAACGCCGCGTGGATCTGATCGCAGCGCAACAGCGCAATCCCAAGCGTCATCGCCGCATGGGCCTTCTCTTCGGGTGTACGATCAACCGCAGCGTGCCAAGCCCTTTGCGCCAGCGCAAGCCCACGTTGCGGCGCACGCGCGCTGATCGTCAAGATGCGGGCGCATGCCAGGGGCGTATGGGGGTGATCAAGGGTTAGCTGTAGCATCATTTACCGCTGCATCATCCACGGAGAACCCTGGCGTCGTAGCGCCCGAACAAAGAACACCAACATGCCAACGAACGTGATGGGCACAAGCACAAAACCAAACACCGAGCTAAAGAGAGCCAGAATGTTGTGCTGCATCGCATTCAAAATCAAAAAGCCTGTATAGGCCAGATAATAGCCAAACAAGAGCATCCCTTCGCCACGCGAAACAGTATAACCGGTAAAGAGGATGGGCAGACACGCGAACGAGACAAGGATCATCACCGGAAGATCAAACCGCAAGGCCTCAACAGGAATATTCACCCCATTGGGAATCAGCAAACCGGTCAAACCCAGGATGGCGAGAATATTGAAGATATTGCTGCCAATCACATTGCCTACCGCGATATCGCGTTGACCACGCACAGCCGCCACAAGCGAGGCCGCAACCTCGGGCAGCGAGGTACCAACCGCAATGATCGTCAACCCAATAATCAACTCGCTCAACCCGAAAAAGCGCGCAATTTCCACGGCCCCATCGACCAACCACTGCGCCCCAAGCGTAAGCAACCCCAGACCGGCAACGGCAAAGAAGATATGCAGCACCAGTTGTCGCGGCTTCTCAGGCAGGACGTGGTGTTCAAGTGCCTTACGTTTTTCCTCTGCTTCATGATCGCAGCGACTCTGATAAATCGAAAAGCTGAGATAGGCAACCAGCGCCGTCACCATAATCAACCCATCAAGGCGCCCAATGTGCCGATCAAACGCCATCACAAACATCAGCAGCGAGATCCCAATCATCAGCGGGACATCAAGCCGGATCAACTGACGATCAACTGCCAGCGGCACAATGATCGCCGAAAGGCCGAGAATGAAGAGCACATTGAAGATATTGCTGCCAACCACATTGCCCAGCGCAATGGCCGACTGCCCATCCATTGATGACCGAAAGCTCACCGCCAATTCCGGCGCACTCGTGCCAAACGAGACCACCGTCAACCCGATCACGAGGGGCGAAATGCCCAGCACTGACGCGATGTGCGAGGCGCCGCGCACAAGCAGTTCGGCCCCGCCAAGCAGCAGCACAAAGCCAATGGCAAATAAGATAAGCGTCACTATACTCATAGATCGGTCTGGCTACCCCTTTCGATATACTCCTAGACAGCCTAACCGATTCACTGTCCATCGTCAAGGCTCGCGACCAAAGCGTGCCAACCGCTCAACGCCGCTGCGTTAAACCCAATACGTTGCAAATAAGCTCACGCGAAGGCGCGAAGGGTTCGCTCACCTACACGAAAACCTTTGCGCCTTTGCGTCAAAAGAACCGCCTTATTTGCAACGTATTGGCGTTAAACCCGCGCTCCCAAACGCGCTGCCGCCAACTCAACAACCTCTGGTAAAACAAGCCCAGGAATAAAAACATTCCCGCTGCGGATGCGCTGTAGCCGAATCGTAGGATCCTGGGCCATAGCCCGTGCTTGCTCACTCGTCAACCAGGTCAGTAGGGTCGTGAACTGTTCGGGGCGCATGGATTGTTCGAGCCCGGTGAGGACAGTACGCGCGAGGCCAAGCAGATTACCTCCAGCCTCCGGGCTCAGCGCTGACGGGGGCAGAGCGATAATCGTTGCCATTGGCCCATCAGGTTGCACGAGCACACGAATGAAAGCCTCGCCTGGTCGTGGCCCACTTGCATCAAACCCAACCACACTTCCCGTCGTAACCCCGCTGATCGGGATCTCGCGGCTGTCGGTAATCTCGACCCGCGCCCCGATATCAAAGCCAAGTCCTTCGTACCAGACAATTCCTGCTTCATTGGTATGCTCTGCCATACGCTCCTCTCTCTCCTTACCCGACGCACTTGCGCCCCGAGACGATCAGCAAGACGGCGGCTATTTCCGGTTCACCAATGTTGACCGGCAAGCCAGGTGCGCCGATTGCCGCTGACGCGGTCTTCAAGTGAACAGTGGCCGCATCCACCAGCGGCATCCAGGCAAGCTCTACGGGCTGATCGGCTGCCTCAAGCAGGTAGGCCGCGATCCGCACATCAGCCAAACCACTCGCTTCAACAGTACGCCGCAGCGTGCCTCCCAGATCGTCAGCCGGTTCTGGTGGTTGCATCGCGCTCGGCACCGATCCGGCAGGCCAGGTACGCCGCCGAACCCAGTAGTCGCCAGCCACTGCAAGAACGACCGTTCCTCCAGGTCGCAGCGTCCGCTGTATCTCCTCCAACACACCCGCTTGATCAGCAAAGAGGTGGAGTGCCGCGACACACCAGATCAGATCGACTTGCGCCGTGCCAAGCGGCAGATGGTGAGTGTCGGCAACGAGATAGGCCACACCTGCACTCTTGCGATCGGCAAGCTGCGTGCGATCAAGATCAAGCGCTAGCACGCAACCACCGGGCTGACTCATAGCCGCAAGCCACGCCGTTTTATGCCCATCACCAGCAGCAAGATCAAGGGCAACAACGGCCCCCTCAGGGCTGGCCTGGCTCAAAGCCACCCGTATAAGCTCGGCATATGGCTCGTGCAACACGGCATAGTCATTCATGCTGGCTCCGATTTTCCAGGAATGCGAAAAAATGATACCATACTGCTATGACTTCACCAATTGAAATCATTCAACTCGTGGCCTACGATGGCCCCAACATTCTTTCGCCCTCACCGGGGGTGATGCTGCTGGTGCGCTCGGATCAGCACCGCAGCGACCGCATGCGATCCGCTATCAAAGATGCGGCGCAATTTATTGGCCTGGTGCTCGCCAATCTCGACGTCACTGCCGACGCCGACGCCGAGGGGGTGCTGATGACGGCAACCTTCGATACCGCCATGCCCGGCATCGGTGCCGCGCTCTGCGCATATGTCGTCACCGGCATGAACCACGAGGCCCTGGGTGATGAGCAATGGGATCGTAACGCCCCCCTGTACACCTTGCAGGCCCGACGACGGCGCGAAGCACTCCCTGTGGCGATCCTCCAGTTAATGGCCGAAGCGTACCAACGCGGCTTGCCAACCTTTATGCGCGAGGATGGGTTGCTGCAGATCGGCTATGGCGCAAAAGGTTGGAGCATTGATCCCGAACAGGTCGCCGGGTCTGGGGAAAAGCCGCCCCCGGTACCCTGGGATGACCTTGGTGTCGTGACGGTGATCGCAGTCACCGGCGAAGAGCAACGCGCCGCAACAGTAAGCCATTTGGTCACCACATATCAGTCCACAGCGCGCCATGTGGTAAGCCATCCTGCAGCCACCTTTGACAAGGCGCGTCGTTTGCTGGCCGATCCATCGGCTGAGGTTGTGATCCTTGGGCTAGCAACCGGCGACCTAGTGCGTCGTGGGTTACCGTTTGACCGCTGCGAGCTCGCCTTCATCACTGATCGGGCAGGCCCACGCCCGTCTGAAGCCGCAAACGACGAAGCATGGGTGCGCGCCCTCGGCTTGCCCATGCTGCTCTCACCACAACCTGTACGACTCAACCTGAGGGATCCTGGCTTGCAGTCGCTGGTGCCCTATGCGCCCAATGGTGTGCTTGCGCTGAGTTAGTGTCTACACCCCACCACTGCGCAACAGACTCTTAATCGAAAGATTGCCCTTGGGATCAAGGCGTGCCGCCTGGGCAAGAAAGAGTTGCGCCGTCGTCAGGGCATCATTCAACGCATCGTGCTCACCGAACACCGGCAAACCCATACTGGTGGCAAGCGCACGCAACTGAATCGCCGGGGCAGGTTGCTCGTGGGCAATTTCGCCGAGAATCTGCGCCCGATCATGGAGCCGCATGGCCAGACGCGCCGTATCAATGATCGGCCCGGCCAGCCGTCCTCCATAGTTCGTGCGCAAAGCTCGATTCAAAAAGCCAACATCAACCTGAGACACATGCACCACCAAGATGCGTCGGGCCAGGTGATCAATCAGAGAGGGCAACACTGCATCAAATGTCGGTGCCTCGGCCACTTCCGCACGCGTCAGGTTATGAATCCGAATCGAACTGGCATCAACGAGAAAGCCTTCAGGCGGGCGAACTAACGTACGCCAACACGTATCCAAGCGAATACGGCCCCCTTCAATGCCGACCAGACCAATCGCCAACAACACATCACGGCGCGGATCGAGACCACTCGTCTCAACATCAAGCACCACATAACTCGCATCGCGCCAGTGCGAACGAGGATCAGGCCATGGCCCTGCTTCATACGCTTGTAAAACAGCTGGTCGTTCGCGTTTGCGGAAGAGATCCCAGTTCCGTAAAAACACCATGTTCACCCCCCGATTTGATGGCCTCTATGCCCCGCAGTCGTTGCGTACGCATGGCTCAACAGGTATCTACGCGCACCCTTGATACCTGTTGAACCCTGCTCAGAGGAGGTGTGGAGGGCAATGCCCGTCCAAAGAAACAAAACTACGTCTGCGGTAATTTCTCAACGCTCTACCAACCACAAACACCCTGTCACTTCTTGCGCTGCCCAACCCTAGCCCAAGCGTCCCGTCTGATAGGTCATTGCCACAGAACGCTGAATCCGGGCAATAATCTGTAGCGACTCTTTCAATTCACGGCGTTCCAGTGGACTCAACTGAGGAAAAACGACCAGATTAGTCGGTTCCTCACCACGAGCAATTTGTTGCTGCTGATGCCGCAGCCGCAAGAGACTCAGCAATTCAAACGCATCAGCAAGGCCTTCAGCGGCAGCCTGACTGACACTCGCCGTCGGCCACGAGGCCTGGAGACGCGAAAGCGTACCGGTTTCTGTGCGACCTGCTTCGAGGGCAAAGAGGCGGGCCAGATCGACGACCATGGCCGTACCGCGTGTCTTGAGATCAATGCGTTCGTCGTCAAGGGCCACCGAACGGAAGAAGGTCAACGGTGGTGTCGCACGCAGGGCTGCCCGAGCCAGGCGAGCGAGGAAGATCGTATTGCCCTGAGACCGTGCGATCACCGGGCGCAACCCCGCCTCGGCATCGAGATCGCCATACAATTGACGATAATCAAAAAAGATCGAACTACGCAGCAGCGCCTCTTCTTCGGGGACATCGATCCAGCGCCGGAACATCGCCTGCCAGGAAGCAAGCGGTTGACACCACTGCGGATTGGTCGCCATCACATCGCCGGGACAGCGCGGAAAGCCACACGCCACCAACTGCTCGACCATCATATGGGCAAGCTTACGAAAATAGGCTGCTGCCTCAGGGGGGGCATCATCAGCATAGATCAGGGCATTATCCTGATCGGTGCGCAGCGTCTGTTCGAGGCGCCCCTCACTACCCAACACGACCCATGCATAGGGCACCGGCGGCGGCCCGATCTCCATTTCGATATCACGCAAGAGACGGCGATGCAAGGCATCATGGGCCACAGCGACTACCCGCCCGATATCGGCAATCCGTGCCCCCGCATCAAGCAACCCACTGACGGTCATTGCCACCTGATCAGTATAGTTACGCAGTTCATCAAGCCCGGTCGCCCGATCAACCTGGCGGGGCAAAAAGACGGGACTGCGGCTCTGGCGGCGCAGGATATCGGTGTTAGTCACCATCCCAACCACAACCCCCTGTTCGCTTATGGGCAGGTGATGGATACCCCGTTCGAGCATCAACAACAGGCCCTCGAAGGCCAGACTTTCAGTTGATAACGAGAGCGCCGGAGCCGTCATCACTTCACGTACGAGCGTATCAGCCGGAAGGCCGGCGGCAAGCACGCGATTCCGCAAATCACGATCGGTAATAATCCCCGTATTATGATCAAGTATGCCAATAGGCGGAAGATCAACCAAGAGACAGGAAATACCCTCTTTGCTCATCAATTGGGCTGCTTCACGCACCGTCGCATCGGGTGAAATCACCATCAGCGAACGTCGCACGAGATCGCCGAGGCGCGTCTGAAAGAGCGCCGGATCGGCTCTATCCTGGCGCACCTTCAGTGCGAAGCCGAGCCGATCAAAAGCGACGGCAGCAAAAAAGCGATGAAAGGCCGGATTTTCCTCACGAAGGCGATGAAACAGTTCCGAGGGGAGCATATAGGCCAGGGTCTCGGTATGGGCTCGTACCGTCACCGCCGGAGCTTGATCGCGGATCAACGACGGATACCCAAAAGCCTCACCAGGACCGAGGGTATCAAAAATCTCAATCTCGCTCCCAGTTTCGCGCAACAGATCAACGCCACCTTTGCGCACAATATATAAAAATTTTGCCGGAGCACCGCCAAACTCAAGAATTGTCTGACCAGCGGTAAAATACTCAATCTGCATCCCCCGGGCGGCCCGTGTGACAGCTTGAGGAGGCAACTGATCAAAAGGCGGATAACCGGTCAAAAAAGACGTAATCTCTTCCATAAAAGACCACAACCTCCACCCGACTCAACGCAGAGTGTGTATGCAGTGCGACGCTGACCGTAACACAACACACGCCGGTGGCCCAGGTACAGGTCTCATGGTTCTGTCCCGAGTCACCGGCGCATGCAAAGCCCGCTCCTATCTCTGGCCGCACAGAAGGCTAACGACGCTCAATCAGCAAACGGATAGCGGTACGTTCTTCATCGTCAATCGCCACGTCAATAAACGAAGGGATACAGATGATATCAATACCCTCTTCATTCAAATAGCTGCGTGCAATTGCCACGGCCTTGATCGCTTGATTCGTAGCCCCGGCCCCAATCGACTGAACTTCAGCCATGCCGCTCTCGCGGATCACGCCAGCAATTGCGCCAGCGACGGCACTTGGTCGTGAACGAGTAGACACCTTTAAGACTTCGGCGGAGCGCTGGACCTCACCCGCAGCGGGTGAACTGGCCCCAACAGCGCGCGCAATGGGTAATGACTGAGCATTAGTCATTCTGTCCTCCTGAGGGTCGGTTGTTAATGATTCGATCGGCAGGTCATCAGACGGCATCCCAAGGCTCATAGTGCCCAGTCCTCCTTCCGGTTACGATGCTGTCTACAACTTGCGGTACTGGAATTGTACCATGCTACCGTGCATAATCAACTGCTCGAGTCTCGCGAATGATCGTCACCTTGATCTGGCCCGGATACTGCAGACTCTCTTCGATCTTTTTGGCGACATCCCGGGCCAGGTGGATGCTGGCAAGATCATCAATCTGGTCAGGCTGAACAAGAACGCGAACTTCACGCCCAGCCTGCACGGCAAAGGCCCGTTGTACCCCTGGAAACGATGTTGCCACGGTTTCCAAGGCTTCTAGGCGCTTGATATAGAGATCAAGCGTTTCACGGCGTGCCCCGGGTCGCCCGCCCGAGATCGCATCAGCGGCAATGACCAGAAAGGCCTCGATAGTCGTTGGCTCTTCATCGTAATGATGAGCCGCGATGGCGTGGATAATGCTGGGTGAACGACCCAGCCGACGTGCAATATCTGCGCCGATGAGCGCATGCGGTCCCTGGACTTCGTGGTCGACCGCTTTGCCAATATCATGCAACAGGGCCGCAGTCTTGGCGACCGTAATATTTGCCCCCAACTCAGCAGCCATATGCGCTGCCAACAGTGAGCACTCAAGCGAATGTTGGAGGACATTTTGCCCATAGCTTGTCCGATATTTCAGTCGCCCGAGCAACTTGATTAGATCGGGATGCAAGCCCTGTACATTCGCTTCATATGCAACGCGTTCACCCTCCTCACGCATAACATGTTCAATCTCAACCTGAGTCTTCTGGACGACCTCTTCGATGCGTGACGGATGGATGCGTCCATCTTTCAACAAGCGAGTCAAGGCAACCCGCGCAACTTCACGCCGTACCGGATCATGGCACGACAGCGTCACAGCCTCGGGGGTGTCATCTACAATAATATCTACACCAGTGAACTGCTCAAAGGCACGAATATTGCGGCCTTCACGACCAATAATGCGCCCTTTCAACTCTTCGCCCGGCAAGTTCACCGTAGAAACCGTTATTTCTGCCACATAGTCACTGGCACAGCGCTGCACAGCCAGTCCGATGACTTTCCGTGCCGTCTTTTCGGCTTCATCTTTTGCCTGTTGCTCTATTTCACGAATGAGCCGCGCTGAATCATCACGGGTAACTTGCTCAACCTGCGCCAGAATGATCTCGCGCGCCCCGTCACGCGTCAGTTGCGAGATCCGCTCAAGCTCTTGCACTTGTTCGTGCTTGAGCCGCTCTGCCTCCTGGTGCAATTGCTCGGTCTGCCGTTCACGTACCTGAAGTTGCCGCTCACGACGTTCAAAGCTTTCCAGTTTTCGGTCGAGGTTTTCCTCCTTGCGCTGAATGCGCTCTTCCTGTTTTTGCAGGCTTTGCCGAGACTCGCGCAGTTCTGCTTCCGCGTCATTGCGCACCCGCAGCGCTTCGTCTTTGGCCTGAAGTAAAAGTTCTTTCTGCTGGGAACGCGCCTCTTCGAGGAGGAGGCGAGACTCAGCCGCTTTGCGCTGAACCAGGGCGTTGGCTCCATAATTCGTCCACGCAATCCCTATGCCCAGACCAGCGGCTATACCCCCTACCAGGGCCAGCGCAGCCCAGTATAGCTCGATCACAATAGCCTCCTATGCGGTTGTTAATGTGCACGATACGAGGCAACCCACGATGAAGCCACGCTGTGCGAAAATTGAAGGTTATGGATTTACGCTGCCATAAGTATGCTCATAATACTGACCTAGACTCCTGATGTCAAGAATTTCCTTGCGATCTGAAGGGAAATTCCCCTAATTGGCCCCTGGTTGCCCCGCTGCGCGGCTTCTGCTATAATCCAGGTGAGGCTGAAGCGCTGCTGCCAGCAGCTGTTTTGGCATTGTTTACATCGCACTATGCTGTGCCATATGACACCCATGCGCCCGATTTGTCGGGAATCTACCTGACAAGCTGAGGAGGCTGTTTCGATGCTTTTGCGACCATGGCGAGCCCTGTCG
This sequence comes from Candidatus Chloroploca asiatica, assembly GCF_002532075.1. Classification (GTDB taxonomy): domain Bacteria; phylum Chloroflexota; class Chloroflexia; order Chloroflexales; family Chloroflexaceae; genus Chloroploca; species Chloroploca asiatica. Next base: position 11,892 of record NZ_LYXE01000153.1, read on the forward strand.
CTCGTTTCTCTTTGTTTGGTGCTCTTGCTGATGCTGGCAACGTGTACCTCTACGAGTCCCCTTGCCGGTTCGGCACTCTATGTCCAGCAGATCACCAGTAGTCCCCAAGAGTTCAGTGGGCAGGACATTACCGTTGATGGGGCCTACCTCTGGCGCCCCGGCGATCCGACTATTTCGGTGCTGGCCCTCGGAGTCAGTACCCTTGACAATGGCCTCGATGCCGAACCACTCGGTGAGGCGATCTGGGTTGAGGGCTTCCCTGCCGAGGTAACCGAACACCTCCATCGCCCCGGTGATTCGGTCTATGGCTTTGTCCGCGTGCGCGGTCGCTTTGACTCGGGCGGTAGCTTTGGCCCCAATGGGCAGTTTCAACATCAACTGACCATCACGTCGGCGGAACCAATTGAGCGCATTCGTCGCGTCGAAAATCGCATTGAGGATCAGCCCCTCGGTGAGGGTAAAGTCAGTTTCTTTGAGCTTCAGCGCAATCCGGAACAGTACCACGAGCAGACGATTACGACCCGTGGGTATTATTTCTGGAATTCCGTCATCTATGTGCTCGCTGAGGGTGTGAGTACCGAGGAAGATGGGGCTGGGCCGCAACCGCTGGGTGCTCCTATCTGGATGGAGGGCTTTCCGCCTGATCAATCGGCCAATCTGAATGTTGGACCCAATAATAGCTTTGTCTGGGGCCTCGTTGAGGTGACCGGTCGCTTCCAGACCGGTGGCGGCTTTGGGCGTGATGGTGCCTACCAGAGTGTCTTTTTTGTTGAGTCAGCCGTGGCTTTGCCACAATAGGAATCTGTGCCGGCCAGATGTACTATTTTATTGAGCCAATGGTCGAGGATGACGTGCCCTACGTTCAGGCCATTGAACAGCAAAGTTTTACGACATCCTGGTCGGCCAATACGTATCGCCGCGAAGTCCGCAATACCCAGAGTTGTCGCTATGTCGTTGCCAAGGCGAGCGGCTCTCCCCCTACGTCGCTCAGCAAGAATGGCGGGGTACCGAATGCGCAGCGAACCGGTATCTTCAGTCAGCTTGTCAGCACGCTTTTGCTGGGTATGCCCTCTCAGTTGCCCCCTCAGGCAACCAATCCTATCGTTGGCTACGGGGGGCTTTGGGTGACTCTCGACGAGGCCCATGTAACAACCATCGCGGTCGATCCGATCCATCGTGGTCGCGGCATCGGTGAACTGATGCTCACGACCCTGATTGATCACGCCTATGAGTTGTCGGCACAGATGCTTACCCTTGAAGTACGGGTAAGTAATCATACTGCCCAACAACTCTACCTCAAGTATGGCTTTCAGGTCGTTGGAAATCGTCGACGCTACTACACCGATAATGGCGAAGATGCACTGATCATGTCCACCGCTTCAATTCATACAACCGACTACAAAAATCGATTACGCGACCATCGCCGCCACCTCTTCGCCCGCCTCCAGGCCCAGAGCAAACCGTAGCCCCACTTCCACCGTCATCACAGCGCTGCCAACGCACCCTGTCATTCCCGGGAACCCAAGCCAGGAACGTGTTACGGCGCACATGGCGTGCCCGCTTCTGCGGGCATAACAAGCAGTGGCTCCCTCGATCCTGAGAGGCTGTCTGAAAAGGGTGTCCGCATCGTTCGCCACCACGTGGTGTCCGCTTGGAGTGCCGGCTTTAGCCGGCTAAAGCCGGCACTCCGAAGCAAACCGTCGACTTTTCAGACAGCCTCTGAAAGGCCGCATGCCCCCGTACTCACAGGCGGGTGCTTCCCCCCTACTTGGCGGCGATGAGTTTACGCACCTCGTTCGCAAGGGGGCTGCGCCGCAGCTCATCTATAACCATCTGTTTGGTGTAGACCTGGTCGGCGAGTTGCCGGTGGAGTTCGGCCATCTGGTCACGTCCAGCCACCCGATCACGAAAAGCCGCATGTTTCAAGATCAAGGCAGCTTCATTGTGCGGAGCTAGTTTGCCCGCAAAGATATGCTGCGGTACCCGCGTCTCAAGCCCGAGCCCGTTGCAGCGATCCATAACGACAGTGTCACGATCATGACGGTAGCGTGAATTGACAATAGCCTGATCGCCGTAGATGTCGCGGTAGTAACTCACCGGGTATGAACCGAGCCGGGCCAGGATCTCGTTGATGCGTACCCGGTGGCGTTCATTGGCAAGGTGCAGATAGTCCCAGATCACAAAGTCAACCCCGGCATCAGCCGCTGCCCGTAAAACGCTGCGGATGTTGCTGTTGGTATCGTTGACATAAGGCATGATCGGCACAAACGCCACACCCACCGGGATGCCGGCACGCTTGAGTTCGGCCAGCATGTCGAGACGCACCGCCGGCGCGGGGGCTTTGCCTTCGAGCCGTGACGCCATGTGCTGATCGACGGTCAGCAGAGTCGTCACAACGAGCGCAAGGCTCTGTTCGTTGATCCGCTGCAGCAGTGCGATATCTTCGAGGATCAACGGACTCTTGGTCATCACCAGGGTCGGGCGTTGCTGATCAGCCAGGATCTGCAACGTCTGACGAGTCAAACGATAGGTCTGCTCGGCAGGTTGATATGGGTCACTCAAGGCGGTGATCGCAATCAGGTCGCCCTGGTCAACGCCAGCCAATTCGGCGGTCAGGTGTTCGGCAAGATCAACCGGCACCCGGATAGTTTCATTCAAGGGTCGTTCACTGTAGACCCAGCTATCACAATACGGACAGCCGAATTCGCACCCGTTATAAATACTGAGCGTATAGCTCGAAAGAAAAAATTCGTTGATGGTTGGACGCCGAACACTCAGGGCTGGCATGCCTTTGAGCGGTTCCCGAACATAGTAGGCCATACAAACCTCAGCTAGAAGAGGACTCAGCCTGCGGCACGTGCGGTAGCCAATTCCCGGATCAGTTCGGCGTGGATTTTGCCATTCGAGGCCACCATCCGTTCCTCATCGGGGTGCCACGGTTGCCCCTGCCAGTCTGTGATCAGACCACCGGCTTCTTCAATCAGCAAAGCCCCTGCGGCAACATCCCACGGACTCAAGCCCAGTTCCCAGTGAGCATCGGTGCGCCCTGCGGCAACATAACAGAGATCCAGAGCCGCTGAACCTGGGCGGCGAATCTCTTGCGCTTTGAGCAACATATGGTTGTGTTCGCGCAGATTATTGTCGGGTTGGGTGAACCGGTCATAGGGAAAGCCGGTGGTCAAGAGGGCATCATAGAGCGCATCGACCTGCGAGACGCGCAAAAGCCGCCCGTTGCAATAGGCCCCCTTGCCGCGTTCGGCCGCAAAGAGCTCATCGCGGCATGGGTCATAGACAACCCCAATCTGCAAACGCCCCTGGTAAAGAACGGCCAGTGAGACACTGAAGGTTGGATTGCCATGCAAATAGTTCATGGTGCCGTCGAGCGGATCGATCAGCCAGACATAGTCGCTCTGCCCTTCGTGTCCACTGCCCTCTTCGGCAATCACGGTATGATCAGGAAAACGTTGCTTGAGCGCCCCAACAATCAAGGCTTCGCTGGCCTGGTCAATATCAGTGACTAGGTTGGCCCGTCCTTTGGCTTCAATACGACGTTCCGAGCTCAATCCGGCGCGCAAGAGTGCCCCGGCACGCAGGGCGAGATCAATGACAAAATGCAACATAGGTATTCCTCCAGGAGGCCATTATACCCTCAATTTGCACCCGCAGAGATTCCGCGCTACAATCGCGCCTGCTATGCAGGTCTGTTCCGTCATCATTATCAGTTTCAATACGGTCACGTTGTTACGCACGTGCCTGGCCTCGTTGCGTGCATGCCAACTGGCGCTCGAAGTGATTGTCGTTGACAATGACTCGCACGATGGCAGCCCGGCCATGGTACGCGCCGAATTTCCCGAGGTGCGGTTGCTGGCCCTCGACCACAACCTGGGCTTTGCCGGCGCAACTAATCGGGGCCTTGCCGCCGTGACTGGTACGCCACCCTTCTATCTCTTGCTCAACCCCGATACGGTTGTGCATCCCGGGGCCATCGAGACACTCGTGGCGTTCCTAGAGGCCCATCCTCGCGTTGGCATGGTTGGGCCACGCCTCTTGAATCCCGATGGCACCCTCCAACAGGCAGCGTTTCGTTTCCCCACACTGCTGATGACCTTGCTCGATCTCTTCCCGCCCGGCGAGGTCTTGCCAGGCCGACTCTATGGGTCATGGTGGCATGGTCGCTATCCTCACGCAACGGGGACGACACCCTTCGCGATTGATCATCCGCTCGGGGCGTGCATGCTGGTGCGCCGCGAAGTAGTTGCCACGGTGGGGGCACTTGATCAACGTTATTTTATGTACAGCGAAGAGATCGAATGGTGTTGGCGGATCAAAGCAACGGGTTGGGCCATCTGGCAGGTTCCCGCTGCAACCGTTACCCATGTCGGGGGTGCGGCGACCAGCCAGGTTCGCCCACGCATGTTTGTTGCGCTCTGGCAGAGTCGCCTCCAATTCACCGCACAGCACCGTTCGCCGCAATCTTTGCATGCCCAGCGAAGCCTCGTACGCCTCGGCATGCTGCGCCTGACCCTGCTTGCCTGGTTGGCCTATGCTGGTGGTAGGCTCTCGTACGAGAACCTGCGAAGCAATTTATGGGCCTATGGCACCGTTTTTCGCCTCTAAAAGCCCGAATCACATCTTGCAGAGAAGGTATTCCAATGCTATAGTAACAAGCGCAGAGAGTAGTCTTGGTCTTGACCAGGCAATGGCAATCAGCTACTCGTGCATGGATGCAGTTGCAGAATAGTATGATGAGGTAGCTCACGAGAATTTTCCCGGTGCTGTGCCCCTGGCCTGGTTTGGTTGTGTAGTGATATGCTTGTGCGAAGACTGGCAGGCGAAGACTGCCCCTGACTACGATAGTCGTCGCCTGGCACACGCCCTCAATCATATGCACATCATGGTGGTAGCTAACTCCCGCTCTACCAGATAACCAGAAACGTTGCCTCGTGCTGGCCCCGAAGTATCTCTCTCCGCACCTCACCTCACCCACACAACAGGAGTAAGTTAGTAACCAATGTATGAGCAGAGGCGACCTGATGTCGCGGTCTTTATCGACTTCGAAAACGTCTATGTCAGTGTCCGTGATAAGTTGAATGCCAATCCTAATTTCGAAGCGATAATGGATCGTTGTAGCGACCTCGGACGTGTGGTTATTTCACGGGCATACGCCGATTGGTATCGCTATCCACGGGTCACTAGTGCGCTCTATGCCAATGCGATAGAGCCTATCTATGTGGCTACCTACTATTACGACAAGGATATGGGCCGCACAGGGCGGGCAATTAAAAATAGCGTTGATATGAATCTTTGTATCGATGCTATGAAGACCCTGTTTGTTAACACGAATATCAGTAAGTTTGTTCTTGTAACAGGGGATCGTGATTTTATCCCGCTGGTCAATAGTATTCGCCAGCAAGGCAAAGAGGTCTATATCATTGGCATTGGCGGTGCAGCCAGCACGCACCTCGCGCAGAGTGCCGATGAGTTTGTCTTTTATGAGCAACTGGTAGGCCGTCAGACCGGTGGTTCAGTGATGGCAACCGCGATTGCCAATCGGGCAACCGAGCTCAACCGCGGTCTTGATGCCGCCACCTTCGAGCCTGCGCCCCGTGAGCGGAGCCGTGAACCGGCGGTTCCCGAACCAGTAGCCGCCCCAGTACCGCCACCTCCAGCCCCAGCACCAGTGGTAGCTGAAGTTGATATCTATACCGTACTGGTTGAAGCAATCCATCTCGTCCGCAAGCGTGGTTATGTCTCGACCCTGGGCTCGATCAAACTGGTGATGAAAGAGTTGATGGGCGGTGACTTCAAAGAGAGCCGCTATCGGGATGTGAATAATCGCCCCTTTGCCAAGTTCAAGGACTTTGTCGTTGATGCCGAAAAGCGTGGCAAGGTGCAAATCTTTACGAGTGGGACGGTCAATGAGGTCTTTCTCCCCGGCGAAGACCCCTACAAACTCTCGCAGTTTGCCGCTGCGCTGACCGATGAATTACCGCTTGAGCCGGTCATTGATCCTTCACTAAGCTTGAATGGACGCAGCGAACCGCTCCTGATCGAGGCTCCTGCGCCCGAACCGCCTGTGTCAAGTAGCCGACGTCGCCGCCGCCGTTCCCGCCGTCCGCAGAGTGCGGCACATCCATCAGCCGAGGATGCCAATCAGTTGCAGTCCGCTGAGAGTGCGCTTAATTTTGATGATCCTGACGATGCAACAACCCCTGTCGGTGATGATGAACTGGTCGCGCTTGATCACCTGGAGGAGCCGGCTGAAGTCGTTGCTTTCTTTGAAGAGCACGCCCCTGATGAACTCATGGGTGCTGATTTGCGCGAACTTTCCTCCGCCGAACCACCCCTGGCCGATGAAGCACCAGACCTTGTGGCACTCGACAGCGATGGTTCTGATGATGCAGCCTGGGAAGCAGCAGCCAGTGCGCTTGCCGCCCAGTTGCTTGCCCCAGCTGAGGTTGACTGGGAAGCGATGGCGTCTGAACCGCAGGTTCCTCACGAAGAGGCCTGGGAAGCCGTGGCCCACGCGGTTGCCGCCGAGGATCAGGCCCGCCAGGCAAGTGATCTTGAGGAGACTCACCCGAGCGAGGCCACGCCGGTGGCTGAACTGGCCGAGGTGAACACTGAGGATGCGCCTGATGCGGTGGCGGTTGCCGAGGCTCATCCTGAGGAAGTTGCCGAGGCCCACCCCGAGGAGGGGGAGGGCACCGACGTCCACCCCGAAGTCAGCGCCGAAGCACCGCCCGAGGGTGGAGAGCCTGCCTCCACGGAGGTTGTTCAGACCGTTGACGAGACGGAAGAAGTCCCTGCGAGTGAGCAAGAAGCGTTTGAGCCAATCTTGTTTACCGATGAAGAGTGGGACGTATTCCGGCACATGATGGCGAGTTTTGCCAAGCCGACCTCATTCCAACAGATCTTCGATACACTACGTGGCTGGCGCAAAGAACACAACCTTGTACGCACGAATGAGCAACTCCGAACTATGGTCAAGCAAGCCATCAACAATGGCATCCTTGAACGGAGTGGCCGTGGCAAACGTATCTACTACGTGCTCAAAGAGGAAGCCCCTCTCGCCGCAGAGTAGAAATGACACGTACGATGGTGCGGGCAAGTGCCCCCAAAGCTCGTCAGTGCTCTGGGGGCACTTTGTCAGAAGGTGGGAGACTTGCGGGAGGGTACCCCGACGTTGTCTATGCTGATCAAAATTTGTGGCTTACGTACGCAGGAGCATATGCGTGTAGCCGCGCTGGCAGGTGCTGATATGCTCGGGCTTGTGTTTGCACCGAGTCGTCGCCAGGTAAGCATTGGCGAGGCCGCACAACTTGTGGCTGCATTTCGCGCAGGCCCGCCCCCTTACCCTCACCTGGTCGGCCTCTTTGTCAATCGTGAACCTGCCTTCATTCAAGAGGTTGCCGATCACCTGGATCTGGATCTGGTGCAACTCAGTGGTACCGAGCCAGCTAGCGATGCCACAACCATCAAGCGCCCGATCCTCAAAACGGTGCGCCTTGACGGTTCAACTGACGAAGCAGCCTGGCTGGAACTGGCCGACCGTGAAGCAGAAAGAGGCAGCGTAACCCTGCTGATTGACGCCCATGTTCCCGGTCATTATGGTGGTACTGGCACCCTGGCCAATTGGAGTCAGGCGCGTGAACTGGCCGCACGGGTACCGACGTTTCTGGCGGGCGGGCTAACACCAGCGAATGTTGCGGCGGCGATTGCCGCAGTGCAACCACATGGGGTCGACGTCAGCAGTGGCGTTGAGACCGATGGTGGAAAAGATAGTGCAAAGATTGAGGCTTTCATTGCAGCAGCACGTGCCTCCCAGTAGCTTCTCATTGCTTCGTCTTCTCCTCCGGCTCAAAGCGCTTGTGCTGGGGGTTACAGTTGTCATTCTGCTCTTCCGCCGTCTGGTGATGCACTTCCGGCGCATTATTCTCCGTCCCACAGGATATACCACCGGCCAATTTGATCCAGCCCTGATCCAGGCACATCAACGCCGGATTGTGTTGAGCGATCTCCATATGGGAGGAGGAGATCTGCTGGATGATTTTCAAACTGATGCGATCTTTGTCCGTTTTGTTGATCAGTATGTCAAAAGTGATGAACCAACGGATCTCATTCTGGCCGGAGATACCTTCGAGTTTCTGCAGATACGCCTGCCCGATCTGCGGGATGACGAGTATAGCGATAGTGCCGCCCGCCAGCGCATGGAGGCTATTCTTGAGGCGCATCGCCCGGTAATTGAAGCCCTGGCACGCTTCATTGCACAGCCGCGCCATTGCCTCACCATTCTTGTAGGGAACCACGACTTCGAGTTGCACTTTCCGAGTGCGCGGCAGTGCCTCCGCGAGGCGCTCGGGGTCAAGGTTGATGATCTACGGTTGCGTTTCGGGCTCCACTATCATGGCGGGGGCGTCTATATTGTGCATGGCAATCAGTTTGATCCCTGGAACCGCTTTGTTCACTTTGATGGCGTCAGTGAACCATTTGAAATGATCCGTGGTAGTCAACTCGTCAAAGAAGTCATCAACGATCTGGAAGATGATCCTCTTCCATTTGCCCATTTGATTGACAATATCAAGCCTTCATCTGCACTCTTCTGGTATCTACTGGCCCTACCGCGGCTGCGGAACCAGGCGTCCCGACGTTTTTTAGCGCGTGGAGTGACCGGGTTTCTCCAGGTTGTCGCGTGGCCGGCCTCACATCAGTTGTCGCCAATTGGTGTTGAAAGCCTGCCAGAAGCGATGCCAGACCTACCGATCCTGCATCGGCTCTGGGCGGCAGTGGTACGGTTCCGCCGTGGGCGGGTAGCGCGTCGGCGCGAAGTGGCGCGCCAGGTCAGCAACGTAGCGGGGGCGGTCAACCCATCTGACGAAGTACTATTGCAACTGCAGAGTGAAGCGACGCGCCAGATCGCCCGCGAACAACGCACCTTCAGCGATCAGTCAACCCGCGCCATGCTTGAAATTGCCCGTCGCCCCGCACATCAGCATGACACGCTCTTTGTCTGTGGTCATACACATCTCGCCCGCATCGTACCCCTTGGCCTTGGACAATTTTATGTAAATACTGGCAGTTGGACCGAGATTATTCTCGATATTGCGACGATGCGACGTCAAGAGCAGCGCTTTCCCTTCCTCGAAGTAACCTACCCCCAGGGATCACGTCCGGTGGGTCGCCTGCTTGTGTGGGATGATACCGATCGCATCGCCCATCCGTGGCATGAGGAGGTCACACCGGTACGCGGACGGGCGGTACGTCCATAAAGTAGTCCACCCCGTAGGGATTGCCCCTGCAAACTGAGTACCATGCGATACAACGCTAGGGAAAAGTGTACTATAATTGAGGGGAGTATGTTCGTGCTACGGTCGTAGTTCGTACTTCAGTACAGGTTTTTGCCGTCTACATAGAGGAGGAATCAATGAAAGGTTGGCTACGTCTCCTTGGTCTTGTCGCATTTGTGGGGCTTGGCATCGTGATCTTCCGAGCCATTCGCCAGTATCGCGAAGATAGCGCGTTTGATGTTCCACAGGCAACTTCTCTGCCTGGTGAAGGGAGTCGGCGGGTCATTAGTCCTGAATTGCTCAGCATTCTTGCCGATCCAGGCGACAAAGGTCCGGTTGAACTGATCACCGATAGCAGTGGCAAAGAATGGCTCGTGAACCGGCGCAACGGCTTCCGCTACCCGGTTGAAGATGGCATTCCCATTATGCTGCTTGAAGAGGGTGAGAAAAATAAGGACGAGAGCCTGATCCAGAAGTAAGCCTTGTCCTCGCTTTGTTGAAACGTAGAGGTACAAGAGGTGGTTGCCAGAGGCAACCACCTCTTGCGCCAACCCCTAACTTTACCTTGAGAGAGAGTTTGACTGCTATGATCCCAGGCTCAGCCGAAAGCATTGGCACAGGGCGTTTTGGCCCTTATGGTGGACGCTATGTGCCCGAGACGTTGATGCCCGCAGTGACAAGCCTTGAGGCAGCCTATCAGGATGCCGCTGCCGACCCAACGTTCTGGGAAGAGCTTGATCACCTGCAACGCACCTATACGGGACGACCAACGCCGTTGACCTTTGCGGCGCGCCTGACCGAGCAGTGTGGTGGTGCCCGCATCTATGTCAAACGTGAAGATCTGGCGCATACGGGTGCCCACAAGATCAATAACGCCCTCGGGCAGGGCCTGCTGGCCCGTCGGATGGGCAAGCGGCGCATTATTGCCGAAACAGGCGCGGGACAGCACGGGGTCGCTACGGCAACGGTCTGTGCGCTGCTCGGCCTTGAATGCGTGGTCTATATGGGTACCGAGGATATGGCCCGCCAGAGTCCGAATGTCTTTCGGATGCGCTTGCTGGGGGCCGAGGTACGAGGGGTCGCGAGTGGTTCACGTACGCTGAAAGATGCGATTAACGAGGCGATGCGTGATTGGGTGACCAATCCCGACAGCTACTATCTGCTCGGGTCGGCGCTGGGGCCACATCCTTACCCAACGATGGTGCGCGATTTCCAAAGTGTCATTGGGCGTGAGGCACGGGCGCAGATGCTCGCAACCGTCGGGCGGTTGCCCGATGTGATCATTGCGTGTGTTGGTGGTGGCTCAAATGCGATTGGCATTTTTGATGCCTTCCGTGATGATTCTGAGGTGGCATTGCGCGGCGTCGAGGCCGGTGGCCGGGGAACGGTGCTTGGCGATCACGCGGCACGCTTCCTCGCCGCTAGCCCCGGCGTATTGCAAGGAACCTACTCGTATGTGTTGCAAGACGAGGCCGGCCAGATCGCGCTGACCCATTCCGTCTCGGCGGGCCTTGATTATGCAAGCGTGGGGCCTGAACATGCCTGGTTGCACGATACTGGTCGCGCAACCTATACCTCGGCTGACGATGAAGAGGCCCTTGATGCGTTTGAGACCTGTTCCCGCCTCGAGGGCATTATCCCGGCGCTCGAAAGTGCGCACGCAGTCGCCGAGGCGCTGAAGCTTGCGCCAACAATGCACCGCGATCAGATTATCTTGATCAATATGTCGGGACGGGGTGACAAAGATATCTTTACCGTTGCCGATGCGCTAGGAGTCAAGATCTGATGAAGATCTGCGTCATCCTCAATCCAGCCGCCGGACGCGGGGTTGCCGGTCAACGACGAGCCGAGCTTGAGGCTGCCTTGCGCCGGGCCGATCTCGCGTATACCCTGGTCGCGACCCATAGCCGTGGTGGGGCGACTGAGCTTGCCTTCCAGGCGATCGACCGAGGCTTTGATTGCCTTGTGGCGGTGGGTGGCGATGGCACGATCAACGAAGTCGTCAATGGCATCATTGGCAGTCGCCAGCGTGACCTTGGCGATGCGAAGCTTGGCATTATTCCCCTCGGTACCGGCAGCGATTTTGTCAGGGCTCTGGCTGGGTTTAGCGATGGCGACCTCAATAGCTCGGTGCAGCGCATCACAGCGGGGGTGACGCGACCGGTTGATCTTGGTCAGATTGTGGTGGAAGCAGGCAACCAAGAGTTGCATCGGATCTTTATCAATGGCCTCGGGGCTGGCATTGATGCCCAGGTTGCCGTTGAAGTACCCAAGATTACCTGGCTGAGCGGCATTGGGGCCTATATCGTCGCGTCAATGCGCGCCCTTGCGACCTATCGCCCTGGCGTGATGTCGGTTCGCTACGATGGCAAAGAATTCCGCCGCAAACTCTATTTCGCGACAATTGGCAATGGGCGGTTTCAAGGCGGCGGTTTTTTGATGACCCCTTCAGGCGTCATTGACGATGGTCTGCTTGACCTCTGCGCCGTGCAGAGCCTGCGGTTTGACCAGGTGATCCGCTATTACCCCAAGCTGATCGAGGGAACCCATGTCAGCCTGCGAGTGGTGACCACGGCCCAGGCGCGTTCACTGAGCATTGCCTCGGCACGGCCTTTCCCCGTTGCAACCGATGGCGAGGTCGTTGCGACTGATGCCTCGGCTGTGCATATCGAGGTCATGCCGGGCGCGATCCAGTTGCTCGCCTAAGTAGATAGAGGGCTGAGGTCTTAGAGGGTTTCACCTAACCTGCGCATGGCTGCCTGAGGGAGGCCCCGCCGCAGCGGTGCGTGCCACGCCGTGGTTGGCACAGGATGAGACCCAGACCTGGGTTCCCGCCGGCGCGGGAACGACATGGTGGGCTGTCCCGATGTCGCCGTGGGGTCGCGTGGGGCGACCCCGTCCGGCGGGGTCATGCACTCCCTTCAACCGCACTGCCATCCGCATCGCTGCTGCGCCCTTCCGGGAGCATAGTGCGGTTCCTCCTATCCTTTGGGATGATGCCGGCGCTGGTTTATCTGTGGTACCATATGATAGGAACGATATATTTAGACGGAGGAAGTAGATGACCGATACACCAATTGAATTCATTGTTGCAGCTTTTCAGGATGAGCGTGCAGCTGGCGATACCTTAAAGATGCTGAAGCAGGCGCGACGCGAGAAACTGATTGGCATTCAGCGAGCGGCGGTCTTGCGGCGCGACAGCAAAGGCAAGCTCCATATTAAAGAGGCCACCGACATCAGCGGCAAGCGTGGCATGCTTGGTGGCGGCGTCGTAGGGGCAGTGGTTGGGGTGATGGCTGGGCCAATTCTCTTGCCCACGGCTGTCGGTGCATTGCTCGGTGGCCTGGCGACCAAACTGCGTGACACGGGCTTTTCGGATCGGCGGCTGCGCGAGATGGGCGAGGCCCTTCAGCCTGGCACGTCGGCGATCATTGCGGTGATCGAGCATCGCTGGGTAGCCGAGATCGAGCAAATGCTGGCCGAGGCTGGGGCGCAGTTGATCACCGAGGCGATCACCGCCGATATTGCGGCGCAGCTTGAGACAGGAAATGAGGTCGCCTACACCGTGCTCGAGACGACCGAAGGCTTATTGGCCTCACGGATGGCCGGGGGCGAAGACGAGATCGAGATCGCCGGTATCGTCGTCACTGAAGAGGGCGTCGTCGCGGCGAAGGCCCAGATCAGCATCGAGACGGCTGGTGAAGAAATCATCGAAGGCGAAGCGACCGAAGTTGAGCCAAACAAAGCGGACGAGCCCAAGCAGTAGCGAGGGTGCCTCGTTGAAGCGCTGGAACCTCAGGCTTTGCCTGAGATTCCAGCGCTAATCTTTTCTAACGCCGCGCAATGGTGCTGCCACGAATAGTGTTCAACCACACGGGCTCGTGCGCGCTGACCCATCGCATGGGCGGCCATTGGATCAGCGAGGACATGCCTGATCGCAGTGGCAAACCCGGCGACATCCCCCTCGGCAAAGAGCGCCCCTTCCTCACCCTCACGGATCACGGTTGTAAGTGGAGCGATCGCCGTGGTGACAACGGGCAACCCGGCGGCCATATACTCATAGATTTTGAGGGGCGACCAGAAGAACCCGGCGGCGCGGAGGGCGGGGTGAGGTGCGGTGGTAAAAGGAGCGACCCCCAGGTCGGCCCTGGCGAGCAACGCCGGGATCTGGGCATACGGCACGGCCCCGGTGAAATAAAAATGGCTTGCTCGCGGTGCAGCGAGCGCCTCGGCGGCTGCGCGTTCAGGCCCATCGCCAAGCAACATGACCTCAAGATCATACCCCTCGGCGAGCAGCAACAAACTAGCGCGGATCACATCGGTGACGCCGTGCCAGGCACGGAACGATCCCATAAAGACAATCCGCGGGCGGCCTGAGTGGCGAGGTGCGCGTTGTGCGGCCACAGCAGCAAACCGTTCTACATCAGCTCCCCAGGGCAATTCGATCACCTTTGCGCGGGGGATACTTGCCGGAACGGTTGTATGCAATGGGGTAATAATTGCGGCGGCGTGGTGACACTGCCACTCGGCCCAGCGGCGCAACGGGCCACCAAAGGCATCATCGAGGCGACGCTTGGCAACCTCGGGTGGATCAACAATCAGCGCATTGACCTCAAGCAGAGCGGGAAGGCCCAGTGTATGGGCGGCAACAACCCCTGCGCCTGCAAAATTATAGTAGCGCTCGATAATCAGATCGGGTTGCACCGCACGTGCCAAGCGCAGAACCGTTGGCACCGTCAACAGGCTGAGCGCCTTGGGGACATCCTGTTGATGCAACATGAAGCCATCGGCAGCGAAGGAAACTGGCCGCATAAATGGAGCAAGGCCGCCCCACCCCTCGTGGGAAGAGGCAAGCAGATGCACCGTATGCCCGCGTTGTGCGAGCCCCCGGGCGACTTCATAGGCATGGGTACTGCCCCCGAGTGTACCAGGAACAGGAATGCCAGCAGCAATATAGAGGATACGCAAAGTATGTGTATATCAAAGCCGCTCGTAACGGTCGAGATCCATCGTAATCGCAAGGGTGCCCGGGGCAACTTGCTTGAGCAACGCGTGCGCCTGCTCGACCTGTGAATCTTCAACGCCTACGAGCAGCGTCGTATTGCCACGTCTAAGGAAACCACCAGTTGTTGCCAGGCGGGTCACTCGAAAGCCCTGTTCTACCAAGGCATCAACGCTTGCGTCAGCATCGCCATCATTTGTGACAAAGACGATAAGTTTCATGATTTTTCTCGGTGCGAGCGCGCCCTGTTCTTCGGCAAATCTGTGTTGCGAACGGTAACATTATAGCATGATCTGTTGCGTATGAGGCTGCGCCCTCAACCGTTCCATGCTTTGTGGAAACAACGGCCGCGTGGCGGGCATTGTTCCCGCAAAGAATGTAACAAAACTGTTATCTAAAACCCCCATCCAGGTCTTGCCCTTCCCTCTTTGACCTTTTATACTTAGGATTGGGGGTTCAGGTTCTGCGCAATTCCGTGATATTGTGCTGTTTGTCAATTGACAAACGAACATAGGCCAAAGGTGGCTTTTATGAATAAGATCTGGAGAAAGCTGAACTCCCGGCTTAGTTACCAGATCACTCTACCATTTTTGTTTTTGACCATCTGTGTAGTGTTAGTCGGGGCGTTATATACATTTTTCTTTTACACTCGTCTATTGAACAGTCGCCTGGAAGATCAGGTCATTATTGTTACCAATCTGGTACGCAATTCATTTACCTTGCAAGAGGAGATGAATCTCGACTTTCTGCGTGATGTGACCTTTGCGGCACCAGATGACACCTTAGAGATACCCGGGGTTCCTGACGCGCTCAATGCTCAAGACCCTGACGAACTGGCATCAGTGCTTGATCTCTTCTTTCGTCTGGGAACGAATCGGAGTGGAGTACGTCTAGATCGACTGATTGCGTTTGATCGTGATGGGCAAACCCTGGTTGATTTTGAGCGACCGCTTGATCCTACGCAGCCAACATATCGTCGGCATTCTCGGCGTGATATTCGGGATGTCTGGTTTGTTGACGCGATCTTGAGGCTTGGGGTTGACGACTCGATCGACAAATTCCCTGCTCTGATCGAATTTACCGATACCAACACCTTTTATTTTGCGACGGTCGCCCCGGTGCGTTATGAAGACGCGGTGGTGGGGGGCGTCATTGTCGCGATGCGTGCCGATAACCTCGTCAATACGTTGCTGATGCGCTCGCAATCCGATGGCGTGCTGCTCTATGCTCCTGATGGCACATTCATCGAAGCTGCCTTTAATCCGAGATTGCTGTCTCAGCCGGTTGCCGTACCACCGATGAGTCCGGAGGCGCTGAAGCGATTTCTGAACAATGCTGATTCGTTCAGTCGCTTTACTGAACCATTGCTTGTGCAACAAGAGATCGCCGACGAAGATTTCAAGTTTGCGTACGTGCCCCTAATCGTGCATGGCACTCATCTCGGCTATGTTGCGACCGGGCTTTCGATGCGTGAGATTATCCAGACGACGAGTAACGTCTTCTGGCCGATTCTGGGGGTTATTTTTGCCCTTGCGCTTTCGATCTTTGGGGCTGGCATCTGGATTGCGCGGTATTTTGCCTCCCCGCTGGAAGAGTTGGTACAGACAGCCAATGACATCAGCAGTGGCAACCTGGAGCGACGAGCCAATGTGCATGTGGTCAATGAGATTGGCGATCTTGCCCTCAGTTTCAATACGATGACCGAGTTTCTGACCGAGCTTTTGGCCCAGGTCGATGCCGATGCGACCCAACGGGCTGCGATTGTTGATAGCATCACCGATGGCATTGTGGTGATTGATGATCAAGGGATCGTGACCTTGATCAACCGGGCCACACGGAAGTTGCTTGGCATTGACGAGCGCGACCCTGGGCCGCAGCGCCTCAGCGATATTCCGATGAAACGCCTGGTGGAGGGAGTGCCTGAGTTTGCTTCCCAGCGAGATCAGGAACTCTATATGCTTGGTAACTATATTGTTCGGGTGTCACTGGCAGAAGTGGTGAGAGCGGATCAAACCCGTTCGGGTTTTGTCTGTCTGTTGCAGGATATGACCGCTGAGGTTGCCGTTGACCGGGCAAAAACCAACTTTATCGGGACAATTTCGCACGAATTGCGCACCCCACTTACAGTGATCAGTGGCAATGCCGATCTGTTGCTCCGTGGTCTGGTTGGGAAACTCGACGATGACCAGGTAGTCTTTGTGGATGCGATCCGTCAACACTCTCATAATATGGCCGGTTTGCTCCAGAATGTGATTACGGTGGCGAACCTTGACGCCGGGGTGGTGACGACTGAGCTTGGCCCGGTAGATCTACGTTTGCCGATTGATGAGAGTCATTGGCGCGTGCAGAGCCAGATCAAAGCTAAGGGTCTGACGCTCCAGATTCAGATCCCTGAGCATTTGCGGATGGTGATGGCTGATTTTGATCACGTGCGCCAAGTTGTGTATCAGTTGCTTGATAATGCCCGTCGGTATACGGTACAAGGCACGATTACCCTGCGTGCCATTGATTGCCACGATCATGTTCGGGTCGAAGTCGAGGATACAGGTCATGGTGTGCCCGTTGATATGCACGATCAGATCTTTCAGCGTTTTATTCGTGGTGATGGTACCAGTGAGGGCATTAATTCTGCGGAACGCGGGATCGGGTTGGGCCTTGCGATTTCTAAACAGTTGGTAGAACGTCAAGGGGGCACCATTGGGGTGCAGAGTGTCCCCGGCCAAGGCAGTACGTTCTTCTTTACGTTGCGCTACGCTGATGATATTCCAAGCCCTGAAAAGACGACCCAAATGGCTACGGCTGCCTGATCGCACGATCTTTAAACAGCCGCTGCCATGGTTAATAATCTTAGCCCTTATGCTCCTTGGGGTGGGCTTATTCGGTGTTGCGCGTATTGCGTTAGAGTTCGCGATGCCGGGGATTTCACGTTACAGTGGCGAATTTGGTTTGCTGGACGAGCGTCCAAATTATTCGTTCTGGCCCCTGCCTTTCCGTAGGAGTCAGCCGCCTAGTCCGCCGTTGATCGAGGCGGCTGAAACCGATCGCAATGCACCTGCCCCTAATTTGCCAGGGGATGTTTTGCCAACGGCCCCGCCGGTGAGCCAGTTTGGTTTGCCAGATCCGCTTGATCCGACGCCAACTCCCTCGCCTACAGCGACCCAGGCTACAGCTAGTCCAACGTCGTCACCAACAGCGTCACCAACGGTCTTGCCTGCTGGCCTGACAACAGCTACCCCTGTCGCGACAGTGGCTGCTCCATCGAGCCCAACACCGCTCCCTGGTCCTCCTCTGGTCGCCACGCCAACGGCGGCAACGCCTGTGAATACGTCACCGACGGCAACGCCAATCACGGCCCCCGGTGGTTCGGTGACACCACTGCCAGCAACACCAGTTGCAACCACCGGCACCTCGCCCCCAGCGACACCAACGACGCCAGGGCAAGCCACGGCAACGGCAACGGCGACGCCGTTGCCGGCAACGGCGACACCCGTGCCGGCAACGGCGACACCCGTGCCGGCAACGGCGACACCAACGAACATGCCGACCCCAACGGTAACGCCTGAACCCGAAATACCGTCAGTAGGTTTTTCAACGACTGCGGTGACGGCAAGTGAAGAGGATGGTTTTGCGATTTTTGAGGTTCGCCTGAGCGAGCCTTTTTTCCGTACGGTCTCCTTGGCCTATCAGACCAGTGATGGAACGGCGACGGCTGGGCTTGACTATCGCCCAGCCAGTGGAACCCTGGTCTTTCGGCCTGGCGAGGTCTTTCAGACGATTCGGATCGAGATTTTGCCCGATGAGTTGAATGAACCCCCCGAGACCGTTTTTCTACGGTTGAGTAATCCGGTCAATGCGACGCTGGTTGGCTCGCCAACTGCGGTGCTGACGATCCTTGATAGCAATGCGCCGCCGACCGTGCGCTTTCTTGGGAGCGGGCATCGGGTGAGTGAGGATGTCGGCAGCACGTCGGTGACGATTGAGTTGACCCAGCCGAGTGCCTTTGATGTCCAGGTGCCGTTTGTGGTTGGTGGCACCTTGCCGCGGAGTGAACACACACTTCGAGATGGGACGGTGCTGATTCCCGCCGGTTCAACGAGTGTGCGGCTGCGTTTCGGGATTAGTGATAATCGCATTGATGAAGACGATCGCAATTTGATCATTACCCTGGGTTCACCAACCAACGCCAACCTTGGCAGTCCAAGCATGTATGTGCTCACGGTGGAAGACAATGATACCGCCGGGGTAACGCTGAGCCAGACGGCGTTTACGCTGGACGAGGGTCAGTCAGCAACTTATACGGTGGTGTTGAAGAGTCAGCCTGTACATCCGGTGGTGGTACGCCTGAATCCTGATGTGCAACTGGCAGTTGCTGTGCCTGAATTGCTTTTCACTCCCGACACCTGGAATGTTCCTCAGACCGTCTCCTTTTCGGCGGTTGATGACCAGATTGATGAGGATGATCTGCATACGGGCCGCCTGAGCCATACCCTAGCGAGTCTTGATCCTCGGTATAACCAGCCGACAGCCGCCTTTGCGGTGCCTGATGTGGTGGCGAGCATTCGCGATAATGACACGGCAGGTGTCGAGATCGTGACCGGTAATCGGCAGTTGAGTGAACATCCTACGGCACCAAATCATCGCACGACCTATTCGTTGCGCCTGAAGACGCAACCGCTTGCTCCGGTCACGCTCAGTGTCGTCTTTGACCGTGCTCAACTCTCACTTGAACCGGTCGTGTTCCAGTTTAATGCGAGCAATTGGAACGTGCCTCAGGTCGTGAATGTTACCGCGGTCAATGATGCGATTGATGAAGCGGATCTGCATACGACCTTTGTTGATCATCTCGTTGCAAGTGCTGACCCTAGATACGATCAGAGGACAGCGCCTTTTGTGCCGTTGCCACCAATTGAGTTTACAATTCTTGATAATGATACCGCAGGCTTGCTGATTGCTCCGTTGAGTCTTGATCTGCATGAAACACCGGGACATCCTAATCATATCCGAACCTATACAGTTCGTTTGAATAGTCAGCCAATGGCCCCAGTTTCAGTCGTGCTAAGTTTTGATCCAGCCAACCCGCTTGATGCACGCTTGCCGCGTGAAGTGACGGTCAATACCAATGAACTGCGCTTTACGGCGGAAAATTGGAATGTGCCTCAGACCATTGTGGTGACAACGATTGATGATCGCGTTGATGAACTTGATCCCCATTTCCAGCGCATTCATCACACAACGACAAGCAGTGACTTGAAGTACGAGGGCCTGCGCCAGACGGTCGTTGGGCGTATTACTGATAATGATAGCTCGGGGCTCGTTGTCATCACGGGTAATCTGCGGCTGAGTGAAGATCCCAATGCTGCGAATCATCAGACAACCTATCTGGTTAATCTTTCGAGTCAGCCAGTCGCACCGGTTATTGTCAACCTTGATTATGATGCTTCCCAGGTTATCGCCACACCATCATCGTTGATCTTTACGCCCGAGAATTGGAATGATGCACGTGTGGTAACGGTCAGGGCTGTTGATGATCGTATTGATGAAGATGATCTGCATACAACTGATATACGCCATACTTTATTAAGTAGTGATCCGAATTATAATCAAGTTGCGGATCTAATCATAACGATTGAAATCATTGATAACGACACGGCGGGCGTCGCGATCACGCCGACGACGGTCGACGTGACCGAGGGCGGCACAAGTGCGAGCTACAACGTGCGCCTGGAGAGCCAACCGACCGCGCCGGTGACGATCACGCTCGGGCGCGACGCGGCCCAGGTGACGGTCAACCGCACGAGCCTCACCTTCACGCCGGGGAACTGGAACACCGCCCAGAGCGTGCAAGTGACCGCGGTGGATGACGCCATCGATGAGGCGGATGTCCACCTGAGCCTGATCACCCACACGACGGCGAG
>NZ_LYXE01000154.1 GCF_002532075.1 Candidatus Chloroploca asiatica
TCCGCCCTCGAAGGCATCCCGAGGGCGGGACGCCCTCGCTCCCAGGCTGTTACTCCACATGTGAACACGTACGCGCCCGGCTGCATTTGACACCTTCGTGCTCCATGATAGATCAACGATGCGAAGACAGCGTTGCCGTAGCGCTTGCGCGCCGAGCAACGGTGCCGTCCCCCGTATGTAGGCCCGCTCACAGTCCTTGCCACACCTCAGGGTGTACACTACGAGCAACCGAGCGGCGCGTTGCACGACAGAACAGCGTAAGGGCTCCCAGAGGAAGGGGATGGATACGCTGGCAGAAAAAACAAGTTTCATTGGTATGCCCCTGGAGCAAACCCAGAGTTTGAGAGGAACAAGATAATGGCTGAGCAATTTGATGTGATCATCATTGGTGCGGGACAGGCTGGTGTGCCGCTTGCGGGGGCTTTTGCCCGCGCTGGACGCCGAACGGCGTTGATCGAGGCGTCGCACGTGGGCGGTACGTGCATCAATGAGGGTTGCACACCGACCAAAACAATGGTCGCCAGTGCCCGCATCGCGTATCTCGCCCGTCACGCTGGGCAGTATGGGGTGCAGACTGGTGCGATCCAGGTCGATCTGGGGGCTGTGCGCCAGCGCAAGCGCGAGCTTGTCACCAGTTGGCGGACGGGTAGCGAACAGCGGTTGCACCATGATGGCGTCACCTTGCTGATGGGGACAGCGCAACTGAGTGGCCCCAAAACAGTTACGGTCACACTGAATGCAGGTGGAACGCGGCAATTCACCGCCGATACGATTGTGATCAATGCCGGCACTCGCTCATCAACCCCTGATCTGCCTGGCCTCGCCGAAGTGCCGTTTCTTGACTCGACCTCGATCATGGAGCTTGATGCGGTTCCCGAGCATCTCCTTGTGCTGGGGGGCGGTTATATTGGCCTTGAGTTTGGGCAGATGTTCCGTCGTTTTGGCAGCCGTGTGACGATTGTGCAGCGCGGTGCACGTCTGTTGGCGCGTGAGGATGGCGATGTTGCCGACGCTGTTGCCGCGCTGTTACGCGAAGATGGGGCCGAGGTCTTGCTCAACACGGCTGCCCGTCGGGTGAGCCGCAGTGACAATGGTACAATTCACTTGACAGTGGCGAGCCCCGCTGGCGAGCAGACGCTCGAGGGGTCGCACCTGCTCGTTGCGGTAGGCCGTACGCCCAATAGCGACCGATTGAATCTTGCAGCGGCAGGCATTGCCACCAATCAGCGCGGCAACATCATCGTGGACGAACGCCTGGCAACGAATGTTCCTGGCATCTATGCAGTCGGCGACATTACTGGTGGGCCGGCTTTTACCCATATTGCCTACGACGACTTCCGCATCCTAAAGGCAAATCTGCTTGAAGGAGGGTCCAAAAGCACCCGCGGACGACTGGTGCCCTACACCGTCTTTATTGATCCACAGTTGGGCCGGGTGGGTTTGGGTGAAGAAGAAGCACGGGCACAGGGGCGCACAGTGAAAATCGCCACGATGCCAATGAGCTACGTCGCCCGCGCCATTGAGGTCGCCGAAACTCGTGGCCTCGTCAAGGCTGTCATCGACGCCGAGACTGATCAGATCCTCGGCTTTACGATGCTGGGCATCGAGGGCGGCGAAATCATGAGTGCCGTGCAACTGGCAATGCAAGGGGGCTTGACCGCCAGTGACCTGCGCGATACCATCTTTGCGCATCCAACGCTCGCCGAGTTGCTGAATACGCTCTTTGCCCAAAGCTAAAGGCTAGGCTTCGGCGCAGTACCTTGCAAAGAAGGCGTTTTTTTGACGCAACGGCGCAACGTTGTTAGCGATGATATTGGGCTTCGGCGGCTGGCGAACGAGACCAGCTTTGCAGGCCTCGTTCCCCAAAGACAATAAGAACACAAGTGCAAATGTATAGAGGAGCTTCTGCGATGAATAATCAAGCTGATGCGTTGGTAAACGAGATGGTACCGTCATACGCAGCCGATCTGGCGGCGACAATTGCGCCTGAGCGCCTGGCGCGTTCGCAGGCCGTGAGTGCAAAGCTGATCGAGGCGCATATCGAACGCAATGCCCTTGGCGTCGGAGCAGTCGCCCCGGATTTTCTGCTCCCAGATGCCAGCGGGTCAATGGTTCAGCTCAGTACGCTGCTGGCAGAAGGCCCGGTAGTCCTCGCTTTCTACCGAGGGGCCTGGTGTCCCTACTGCAACCTGCAACTCCGTGCCTATCAGCGGGCACTTCCGCAGATCCAGGCCCGTCACGCAACGCTGGTCGCCATCTCGCCCCAGTTGCCCGATGGCTCGCTGACCACGGTTGAACAGAATGAACTCGCTTTTCCCGTGCTCAGCGATGTTGGCAACAAGGTGGCGCAACAGTATGGGTTGGTCTTTCAACTCGATGACGACGTGCGCGAACGCTATCTCGCGATGAAGATTGATCTTGAGCAGAGCAATGGCGATACGAGTTGGCAATTGCCTATGCCGGGAACTTTTGTCATTGGGCGCGACGGCATCATTCACCTGGCCTTTGTTCACCCTGACTATACGCAGCGCCTTGAACCAGCCGCGATCATCGCTGCGTTATAACATGACGTTCGTTTTTTTCGTACGAAGGTGGCGGTGTCGTTGGCCAAGGTTCGGGGCACAAGCGTCGCGGCATGGGGATGGGTTGCTGGTTCAGTGCCCGCACCAAGGGGGGCCAACGCCAGCCATGTCATTCCGAACGCAGTGAGGAATCTTCCCTGCGGCGCATGGAAGACCCCTCGCTGCACTCGGGGTGACACGGCGGGCGCAGCGGGGGGCAACGCCAGCCATGTCATTCCGAACGCAGTGAGGAATCTTCCCTGCGGCGCATGGAAGACCCCTCGCTCCGCTCGGGGTGACAGGGCAAGCGCAGCGGGGTGACACGGCGAGCGCGGCGGGGTGACAGGGCGAGCGCAGCGGGGTGACAGGGCAAGCGCGGCGGGGGGCAACGCCAGCCATGTCATTCCGAACGCAGTGAGGAATCTTCACTGCGGCGCATGGAAGACCCCTCGCTGCACTCGGGGTGACACGGCGAGCGCAGCGGGGTGACACGGCAAGCGCAGCGGGGTGACACGGCGAGCGCGGCGGGGTGACCCGGCAAGCGCAGCGGGGTGACACGGCAAGCGCGGCGGGGGGCAACGCCATCCATGTCATTCCGAACGGAGTGTTATAGCATTTCAGATGGCAGATTTTGGATTGCGGCACTGCCTTGCAAAGAAGGCGT
The DNA here is from genome assembly GCF_002532075.1 of Candidatus Chloroploca asiatica. Lineage (GTDB taxonomy): Bacteria > Chloroflexota > Chloroflexia > Chloroflexales > Chloroflexaceae > Chloroploca > Chloroploca asiatica. Next base: position 3,226 of record NZ_LYXE01000154.1, read on the forward strand.
TTTTTTGACGCAAAGGCGCAAAGGTTGGTTTGACGCAAAGGCGCAAAGGTTGGTTTGACGCAAAGGCGCAAAGGCGCAAAGGCGCAAAGGTTTTCGCGTCGGTGAGCGAACCCTTCGCGCCTTCGCGTGAGCTTCTTTGCACGTTATTGGGATGAGCGGCTAGCTGAAAAGCCTAAGTAGTCTGTGACGTACGCTTCTTGATACCAACGGGGGCTTCGGCACGCTCAGCCTCCGTCCGTTCGCAACGCCCATCGTCCGCCGTTGGCTGAGCTTGTCGAAGCCAAGCCCGAGAGCAGAAAACGTTTGTTACAGACTACTAAGAGACTTGCCAGCCTCGATCTGTTGGCACAATGCGGTGACGCAGGCGTGCCAGCGCGGGCGTAGGCTGTAGATGCAGGCAAGGCGGAGCCGGGTGGCGTTGGCGTAGGCTGTGAGACGTGCCCGGGTTGCCGCGTCCGGGGCGTAACCTGTTAGCAGCGCTGCCTGGGCATGCCTGGCATGCGTCGGGCTGAGCAAGCCCTGATAGGCGCGCAGTTCGAGGTGAACGAGGACATTGGCGAGATCCAGCGCCGGTTCGCCAGAGGCGATGGTGTCAAAGTCGAGTAGGCCGATCTGATTATGGTTGTGAACCAGGATCTGCTTATCGTAAAAATCGCGGTGGATCATGGTCATTGGGCCACACGTTGCGGTCAATGCGTCGGCGACTCGGTCGGCAAGCGGAGCAATCTGAGCAGCCAGCGCGGGCATATAGGTAGCGGTTAGAGCAAGCCAGCGCTCGAGCATCTGCCATTCGTCGTCGGGGCAATGGGGCTGAACGGCGGTCGGTGGCGGGGTCGCATGCCATTCGCGCAAGGCTCGCCCTGCCGCGTGTGCCCCGGCTTCAAGGGCAACCCCGCCAGCAAGTTGGTGAAGAGCGACGCCGGGCAGCGCTTGCCAGCACATGACGCCGTTTGCTTCGTCGACGCTGAGCAGGCGCGGGGTGACAAAATGGCGTGGGCGCAGGTTCGCCACAGCCTCACCGATTGCCGCCAGGTTCGCGGTGCGGGCAGGCCTGACGACCCGCGCAAAGACGGGGCACTCTGCTTCGACGAGGCGGACGACGGCGCGTCGCTCGGGTTGATGCACAAACAGGCGTGCGCCCGGTTGTCGTACCAGCGCGGCTAAGCCAACAAGACGGCGATCAGCCCCGTGTAGATGCAAGCTGATGCGGCCCCCGGTCGTGCCTGAGTGCATTGTCACCGTATTTTCCGCCTTCGTCCCCTGAGGCAGCGACTCGGCAGACGGGGACAGGGCATGCCATTGAGCAGGAACGATCATGCCGCTACCGGGGGCTTCATACTCCAACAAAAGATGCTCAGACGAACGCGGCCAGGCGCGCCGTAGATGCAGCGTGCGCTCGGCAAGGCCAGCATGTGCCGCAAGGTCGTATGGCACGGTCAGGGTCGCAAGGTTCGCGATAGGGTTAGCCGACATATGCATCCTCTTTGATCTGGCATGGCGTCGTTTGAGCAACAAACGCACGCGTAAGGATCGCTTCAGCCGTAGCAACGATGGCATGAATGCGCACCGGCCAGTCTGGTTCGCGATAACGAAAGGGTTCAGGGGCAAGCCGCAGCAAGCCCAGGGCCGTGTAGAGGCTGATGCGCTGGCGGCTCGGCGGAGGTGCGACTTCGGCATAGCCTGCGCCAAGAGCCTCGGTGAGCGTGGCTGCCCGGGTCGCTGGCATGCGGCCAAGGGCGACCTGGCGCTGGAGGTGCGCCGCGAAATTGCCGAGATCGGCAGCCGGATCGCCCCAGTGGGCATTGTCGAGGTCAAGCAGCGTCGCCGTGCGTCGCTCGGGATCAATCAGAACCTGATCGGCATAAAAGTCGCCATGCAGTGGCTGCGGATGGCGCAGACTCTGCGGCAGTTGCGCGGCAAAGACCTGGCAGAGGCGCCCGATCTGCGGCTGAAGCTCAGGACAGAGGGCGATCAACGTGCGCGCATTCGCGTCAAGCGCCACGAAGGGCGTTGCCAGGACTGTCTGCGGCAGCCTGGGGGCTGGCTGGCGATGCAGGGTTGCGAGCGCTGCCCCCGCAAGACGAACCGCACGCAGATCGTCGCGTTCATCACGCACAAGCGTATCGAGCGGCTCATCGGGACGCCACGGGAAGATGAGGCCACGCACATGAGCGCTCGCCCCGCATGGCGGCACAAGCGCAAGCGGGCCTTCGCTCTGGAAGGCCTCGGCAGCCATGTGCGCCAGATGGTAGTCGTTGGCCGCATAGAGCTTGAGCAGCGCGTCACCCCCGGCGGCCCCAACGAGCCGCCCAACATAACGGCGTTCGGGGCGATAGCGTAAATGCACCAGAGCGGCCTGGTGAAGATCTTCACGCGCTGGGCAGAACTGCTTCAACAGAGACGCCCGGTTGGACGGGTTGGTCAGGTGCGCCAGGAAGGGCAAGGCCTGATCGTGCGGCCAGCTATAGAGCGCGATCTGCTCTTCGTCAAAAACAAGCCCGCCAACGCCGAGCGCTCCCGCTTGAGCGGCCAGTTGGGATGCACGGGCAAGTTTGGCACGGCCTGAAGGGGCATAGGTACAGGCATAGACCATGGTTGGGCCTTCACGAAGACCGATGCGGTAACCAACCAGACAGTTGGTACCTGGCTTGTAGCGGATGTAGCGCGGTTCGATCGCACCAATGGCGAGCGTCGGAAGCGCCCCGCGAAGCAAGGCCCCAAAAGCCTCGGGGTCAAGCAGGTGAACCAGACCGGGAAGCGCTGGATCGCGCCGTGCCAGCGCTGCATCAACGGACGATAACATACCTCTGCTCCTCGCTTGTCGAATGAAGTCGTTCTTCGCGTTGCATACGGTACAACGCCGCATAGTTGCCGTCAGCAGCGAGCAGATCGGCATGGGTTCCGCGTTCGCGCACCTCGCCACCTTCCAGATAGAGAATCAGATCGACGTGCTCGACAGTCCGCAGGTCGTGCGCAATCATAAACGTGGTACGCCCCATCGTCAGCTGTTCGAGCGCCTCGCTCACAGCGCGCTCGTTGGCCTGATCGAGACCGGTGGTTGGCTCATCGAGCAGAATGATCGGCGCACGACGAATCGCCGCACGGGCAATCGCAATGCGTTGGCGCTGGCCGCCCGAAAGCGTCGCCCCACGCTCACCAAGGATCGTCGCGTAGCCCTGCGGCAATTGCAGAATAAACTCGTGAGCATTGGCGAGTTTCGCCGCTGCGATCACCTCGTCAAAGGAAGCACCCGGTGCGCCATAAGCGATGTTCTCACGCACACTGGTCGCAAAAAGGACGCTCTCTTGCAAGACGACGGCCATCTGGCGGCGGAGCGAGGCCAGGGTATAGGCGCGCACATCGCGTCCATCAATCAGCAGACGCCCTGCGGTGGGGGTATAAAACCGTAAGAGCAGACTCGCCAGCGTACTTTTGCCGCCACCTGAAGGGCCGACCAGCGCCACGCGTGTTCCCGGCGCAATGGTGAGGCAAAGATCGTGGAGCACCGGCGTGCCCGGGGTATACGCAAAGCTTACCTGTTCAAACGTGACCTCCCCGCGCAGCCGTGGCGCGGGCGCTGCACCAGGCAGATCGCGTATTTCGGGGGTAGTATCGAGCACTTCAAGAACACGCTCGCCCGAGGCGCTCGCTTTGGCAATACGTCCGGCATACTTCGACAGATCGCGCATTGGCTTGAAGGCGCTCTTCAGATAGGCCGTAAAGACCAGCAAGTCGCCCAGCAGCAGATCGCCGCGCAACACCAGGGTGGCCCCATACCAGAGCACCAGCGCCGTGCCAAGCGCAACCAGACCATCCACCCGACGCTCTAAGCCAGCGGCGAGACGGCGTCCACGCACCCCTTCGCTCAGGCTCTTCTGGTTATGCCGCGCAAAGGCCCGTTCAAGCAGCGGTTCAAGCCCCAGTGCCTGCACAACTTTGATCGCCCCGAGCGTCTCGGCAGCCGAGGCCGCCAGTGCCCCTTCGCGCTTGCGCTCTTCGCGGGCAACCGTGCGGATCTGCTTACCCATACGATTCATCGTAAGCAAAAAGATCGGAATTACCATGAGAGCAAGCAATGCCAATTGCACATTCATCCAGAGCATCACGGCGAGCATGCCAACCAGCGTGAGCAGATTCGCCGTCAAAGGCAGCATCGCCGTCACCGTGACCTCCTGGAGGCGGCCAATATCCCCGGTGAGCCGATTGATCAGATCGCCCGTGCGCGCTTTGCTGTGATAACTCAACGAGAGCCGCTGGATGTGACGGTAGAGATCGGCCCGCAATTCGATCATCACACGGTTGCCGGCCAAGGCAAGCGCAACCGTGCTGAGATAAGCCAGCAGCGCACGGCTACCCGCGACAACAAGCACCATCAATGCAGCCACCGCGATCAGCAGCGGCGGATCGAGTTGCAACGGACGCTCGGCCAGACCGGTCACCTGCGGAACCAACACATAGTCCACCAGCACCTTGAGCGGCCAGGGTTCCAGCAAGCGCATCGCAATCTCGCCAAGCAGGGCGAGACTACCGCCGGCAATCAAGGGTGCCTGAGGGCGCAGGTAGGGCTGGAAGCGACGGACAAGCCGCACGCCATTGGCGGTACGGGCTTGCAGCATCGCAACGCGGGAACCGAGACCGAGGCGTTGCAACCGTTGCTGGCCTGTCGCCACAAAACGCGCCCAGATCACCAGAAACTGCGCGAGTAGCGCGGCGACATGCGATTTTATATGCTGCCGCAGCGTTGAGCATCGTTCGATGGCGGCCTGCACACGGGGATGCTGAGCGACATTACGCATAACTAGCCCACTCCTGCGCTACCAGTTGACCCTGGGCAACCGCAAGGATACGCCCGGCGACGGCATCCCAGGTGTAATGATCGAGCACCAGTTGTCGTCCGGCTGCACCAAGCTTGACCCGTAGCGCAGGGCTGTCGTGCAACGCGACCAGCGCATGCATCAGTGCCTCAGGATCACCCGGCGGACACAGCAGACCAGTTTCGCCATGGGTAAGGATGTCGGCCACCTGCCCAACCTGGCTCGCAACAACGGGCAGACCGGCGGCCAGATACTCAAAGAGTTTCAGCGGCGAAAAGTAGCACCGCTCACGCGAAGGGTATGGCGCAGTCGCCACATCCATACGCGCCAGCAAGCCCGGGATCGCCTCGGGCGAGACAGCCCCGGTGAACTCGACAACCGGGGCAAGGCCGGAGGCGTTGACCTGAGCCTCCAGTTTGCCCCGTTCAGGGCCATCGCCAACAAGCAGCAAGCGGGCCGGAGGCAAGCGCTGGTGCAATTGGGCAAACGCAGCCAGCAACACCTCCAGGCCATGCCAGGGTTTCAGCGTGCCCACAAAGCCGACGGTATAGGTCGCATCGGACACAGGGCGGGATCCAACCGGAAAGCGGTCGGGATCAACCCCGTTGGGCACGACAACAATCGACGCCTCGCCGGCAAACGTACGCAGATACGCGGCAACCTCTTGCGAAACCGCTAGCAGCGCCGTTGCCGTACGAAACAGCCGTTGGGCAACCTGCATCGCTCCGGCACGATTGATCAGCTCGCGGTGCCGGATCTGCTCGTCAATGAGCGGCGCATTGACCTCTAGCACACCTGGCACACCCGTGCGCTGCGCATACCCCATTGCCGCATAGCTCCAGAGGCTATAGCGTTCATAGACCAAGTCAAACGGCCCTGAGCGATCGAGTGCAGCGGCGAGATCTTCATTCGCGGCGAGCAGCGCGGCTTCACGGATGCGCGTAGCGCCCTTTGGCGGAAGAGGCAACGGAACGCACGTCACTGCCGCCAGATCGGCTGGTAATGGTCCATCAAAACGACTGGCAAAGAGTGTGACCTCGAGACCACGACGAAGCAGGGCGCGGAGCACCGCCTGGACATGCACCGACGAACCTTTCGTGCCAAAGACAGGCACACCGGGATCAGCACAAACATAGGCTACACGCATCGCGCCACCTCTTTCATACGCAGGGGCACGCGCTCGGTTGCGTCGGCAAAAAGCGTCCGCAAGGCTGTGCTATTGTGGGCAATATCAAACCTCTGCTCAATACGTCGCCGTGCTGCTGTTGCAAGGTCCACCCGTAGCGCTTCATCGTCAAGCAGGGTCGCAAGGCTGGCCGCAAGTGCCGCTGGATCGCGTTGGGGCACAAGGAATCCCGTCACACCGTGTTCGATCAGTTCAGGAATACCGGTCACGTCAGTGGCAACACACGGCGTACCAAGCGCCATCGCCTCAAGCAATACCGTCGGCAACCCATCGCGATTGCCATCACTCCCCACCACACACGGGGCCGCAAAGACCGCCGCACGTTGCACCAGTTCAACCACCTCACTCTGCGGACGCGGCCCCACCATGCTCACCTGAGCATCCAGGTTGAGACGGGCGATCTGCTGCGCCAGGGCCGCCTGCTGATCGCCCGTGCCAACAATCAGGCAGGTAAACGCGCGGCCCTGATCGCGCAACAGCGCACACGCCTCAATCAGCACAGCAAAGCCCTTTTTCTCGACCAGGCGTCCGACTGCGATGATCTGCTGCGGTCGTTGAAGTGGGGCCTTGAACGGGAAACACGCAAGCTCGAGGCCATTGTAAATCCGGCGCACCCCCGCAGCAGCCTCGCCAAATTGGGTCTGCAAGTAGGCGACATTGTAATCACTGACCGTGACGACCGCCGACGCATCGGTCAACTTATGCCACATCTGCGTCGCATCAACCGACTCGTGGTAGAGATCTTTGGCATGCGCCGTAAAGCTATAGCTAATCCCAGCGAGACGAGCCGCCAGGCGGGCGACCGTCGTGGCAGAACTAGCAAAATGGGCGTGCAGGTGCGTGATCCCACGTTCACGGACGAGTTCAGCCAAAACAAGCGCCTGCGCCACATCAACAAGATCTTCATGTTGCGCGGGGGCAAAACGCTCCCAAAAGAGCGGATCGCCGGCAGCGGAACAACGCACCTGGTTCCAAAACTCACTGGCTCGCAACCCCTGCGACGGCAGATAGGTCACTGGCGCACGGACACGCGCCAACTGTTCGTGAAAGCGTCCCTCGGTAGGGGGGCGCAACGCAAAGATCTCGAGCTCGGTACCGGCGGCCTCGTGCGCGAGGATCTCGCTCACAATAAAGGTCTCGGAAAAACGCGGGTAGACTTTCAACACATACCCAATGCGCGGCGTAGTTTCAATCAGCACAGGGGCTCTCCTTTATGTCAAACTGGCAAAAAGACAGCGTTTGCACCAATTCAGCGACCCGGTCCAGCGCGCCCATGTCAAGTTGGATGGCCGCTGCTTGTTCAGGATCGGGCGTACGGGCAAGCCAGGTTGCAAGCGCAGCTGCCGAGAGACGGCGGGGATGCAGCATATCGACCAACCCCAGATCGCGCAGGCGTTGCGCCCGAATCAACTGCTCACGGCGAGGTACGACCCGTGGCACCAGCAAGGCACGTCGAGCAAGCGTCAGAATTTCGCAAACTGTGTTATAGCCAGCCATTGCGATCACCGCATCAGCGCGGCGCATCAACGGCGTTGGTTCCTCGAGAAACGTCACGAGACGCAACCAGGGGCGGTCGGTGAGCATCTGCTGTAACGCCGCTTGCTCGCTAGCGGCCATCAACGGCCCGGTCAGGATGACCCCAACCATTCCTTCGGGCAAAACGGCCCTCGCGAAAGAGCGGGCCAGCGCAAAGCCATCCTGACCGCCACCAACACAACAGAGCGCCATGGGCACCCCTTCGGGCAAGCCAATCTTTGCGAACAGCGCCGCTTCCGCCTGCGGATCTTCCTCAAGAAACGCCCCCCGATTGAGATAGCCGGTATAAATCAGCCTGGCGGCGACAGCAGCACTGAAGCCATATTCCCGTACGGGATCAGCGATACGGTGATCACCATAGATCCAGACCTGGTCATAATAAGTTTCGACGGCGGCATTATTACCCTCAACCGCCCACTCGCGACGGGCAACGGCCGGCTCATCGAGAATCTCACGCAAGCCAAGCACGCAACGCGCCTTCTTGCGCTCGCGCAGCCAGTCAAGTGTCGGTCGCAACTCGCCAAACGCCCCCAGCGGCACTTTATCGGTCAACAACAGATCGGGATCATACGAAGCGACCGCCGCTTTGATCGCACTGGCCCGCATATCAAGCATCCGTCGCAACGAAATAGAAAGCGAACGGGGCCGGTACAACCCATCCGACGCTTTGTGCAGAGCCGGCAACGTCAGGCAATCAATGCCCTCAGGGATCACAAACGCCCCCATTTCACGCGCACCGCCAATCAGCAAAATATTCGGGCGTGGCGTCAGACGCAACAGCGCTCGTGCCAGCAACAGATTACGGCGCATGTGGCCGAGTCCCTGGGTATCGTGCGAGTAGAGCACAATCCGGCGAGGACGCGTTGCACTGGTGAGCCACTCTGTCGAAACATAGCCCGGGTCAAGGTGCGGCTGAGCAAGCGGTGTCTTCCTCGCATTGAATATACGCACATGCCTATCAATCACATGGGCCTCCTCAGATTGTTACCCAGTGGCGAAGAAGGTGTGAACAACTGCACTGGACATGGGCTCTCATCAACTGGTATGCCCAAACAGAGGTGCCCGAGCAGCAAAAAATACATCCTCCACGTCACGGATCACGTGAGCGTGGAGGATGGATGAAAAAGCCCGCACAAGGACATGCGCCCGATCAGCTTCGCTGATCGGGCGCATGTCCTTGTGCGGGCGTGATGCCTGAGGGCGGAGCCCTTACACCTGGCCTCAGATCAGATCAAGGGCAAGCTTCAGATCATCGATCAAATCCTCGGGGTTTTCGACGCCAATCGAGAGCCGGATCATCGCCGGGGTGATGCCCATTTCGATGCGTTCTTCAGGATCAACATCGGCGTGCGTCATCGTGGCGGGATGCTCGGCGAGCGACTCGGTGCCACCGAGGCTGACCGCCAGATGGAAGAGCTTGAGTTCGTTAAGCACGCGAAACGCTTCACGCTCGCCGCCCTTGACCTCAAACGAGATCATGCCGCCAGGCCCACTGCACTGACGCTGGAAGACCTCATATTGCGAATCGCCAGGCTTCAGGCAACCGAGATAATGCAGCCGCTCGACAGCGGGATGTTCACTGAGAAAAGCCGCCACATGGCGCGCCGTCTTCATCTGCGCCGTCATCCGCAATTTCAGCGTCTCCAGACTACGCATCAAGAGCCACCCCGTCTGTGGCCCAGCCATCGTGCCCATAATTGTCCGCATCAGCTTGACCTGGGTCATCAACTCGTTGGAACCAAGACAGACACCGGCAATCACATCGCTATGGCCGCCGATATATTTAGTTGCTGAATAGAGTACAAGATCGGCCCCGTGCTTGAGCGGCTGTTGCCAAAGCGGGCCAAGGAAGGTATTGTCGACCGCCGTAATCACGCGTTGATCGCCCCCGAGACGCTGCGCAAAGGCCGCATAGGCCGCGATATCCACCAGCGCATTGGTTGGGTTCGCCGGGGTCTCGATCAGAATCATCTTGAGGCGGTCAGTCAGACCAAGCTGACGCAACCGCGTCTCGGCTTCCTCGGGAGGCGCCCCGGCGGCAAAGCCGACTACCCGAATCTCAAACTGCGGCAACACATGCTTCAGCAGAAAATCGGTACCCCCATAGACCGGCTCACTATGCAGCAGCACATCACCCGGGCGCAGAAAAGAGAGCAACGTCGTACTGATGGCCGCCATGCCACTGGCAAATGTCGCCGCTGCCTCAGCATCATCCCAAAGTGTCAAGCGATCTTCAAGAATCTCAAGATCAGGATTATTCAAGCGACTATAGATTAAGCCCATCTCTTCATCGGGTCGCTGACGACGCAAGCCATACGCCAGTTCAAAAAACGACTTGCCCTCCTCAGCCGTCTTAAACACAAAAGTCGACGTCTGAAAAATCGGACACTTCACGGCACCCTGCGAAAGCGCTGGCTTGTAGCCATAACTCATCATCAGACTCTCGGGGTGCAACGGGCGCCCCTCAAGATACCCCTCCGGCTTACGTTCAGCCATCCTGCTGCCTCCTTGCGGCTAGCACAGGGCTTCAATGCCCTGTGTTCGATCTCATGGTACGCTTACCCAGCATAGTTTTCAAGTCAGAGAGATGTGAAGGACGTCGCCCCCACATCCATTGAAGGGCTTCGCCCTCCAAACCCACTGCCCGAAAAACCATGCGCATAATGGCGAAAACGCTATAACAACCAGAGTGAGAGCGTATAAATCACGATCCCCACCAGACCACCCACAATCGTCCCGTTAATGCGAATAAACTGAAGATCGCGCCCAAATTGAAGCTCGATTTTCCGCGTCACTTCGTCGGTCTCCCAGGCGTTGACCGTCTGGGTGACAAATTCACCGGCGGTACGCCCGTACCGCTTGACAATATAGCGCGACAAATCCTCAGTCCATCCATCAATCCGAGCACTCCATTCCGGATCGTTTTCCAGGACATCACCGAGGTTCGCGAGGCCACGCGCAATCGATTCACGGAGCGGCGAGCCAGCCATCGTACTCTGGGTCAACAGACTCGTCTTCAGATCTTGCCAGAGCTTGCCGGCCACCTCGCGAAACATCGGATGTTGCAACAACTCTTGCTTCAACGCCTCACCCTGAGCACGTACCTCGGTATCATACTGGAGATTAACGATCCACCGGTCGAGCGTCTGGGTAAACTGCTCATAGAGGGGATGGTCAGGATCTTCGCTCAGTTCAGCCAGCGTCCGACGGGCGCCATCGAGCAGACGCTCGTAGATCTTCTGGTCAACAATGCGGGGCATCCACGGCGGCAATTCGCCGGCAATGCGTTTGCGAATTGCCTCCTGATTCGCTTCGACCCACTGGGTCAAGACCCGGGCAAGCTGCAATAAAACATCGCGCTGGCGCTGTTCGACCACAACCACCCCAAGCAGTTGCGCTATCAACGGCGTTACCGGAACCCCGGCAACCCGATCACTGAGGGTGCGTTGGATAGCGGCACCGACTTCATCATCATTCGCCACTCGCAGCAATCCGGTCAGACTCTCGGCGGCCAGATCAGCAAGCTGGTTACTCCGCTCGGGCTGACGCAACCAGCGCGCCAGACGACTAGCAACATTCTGTCGCCGTAGCCGCAAAGCAATTTTGTCAGGATCAAGAAAGTTGCGCTCGATAAACCGACCGAAACTCTCGGCAATCCGATCTTTTCGTCGAGGGACGATAGCGGTATGCGGAATGGGAATGCCAAGCGGGTGACGAAAGAGAGCCGTCACCGCAAACCAGTCAGCAATCGCCCCAATCATCGCCGCTTCGGCAAAAGCACGCACAAAACCAATCCACGGGGCCATCTCGCGGTAGATTGACGTGATTACGAAAAGGATGCTCATCGCAATGAGCAAGCCAGTAGCAATACGTTGCATCTTGCGCAGCGCAAGTGCGCGTTGAGCTTCATCCATAAAGTTTTGATTTCTCAAGAGATCAGGCAGAACATAGGCATAGGCCGTTTATTTCATCCTATGCGCTTGTGACAGAAGGCACAGTAAAGCTATCGCAACTACAAAGTGAAATTATCATACACTACCTGTGCCCTGATATGCTATATTAACTCTGTTGCCTGTGTCAATCGTACTACAGGCAGCCGGTGGCGCAGTCTTAACATATCTTCTCCTCGTTCATAGATAGGAAGAGTACTTCTATCTCATTTGTGCAAACGTACGAGTTAGGTGTAGGGGCAATAGCCCCATGTGCATCAACTTACAGGCCGTCACCTGACAGTTCCTCGTAAGCACAAAGTCAGGGAGGGAATCCTCGATGATTGCCCCGAGCCAGCATTGTATGCCTTGCTGCACATAGCCTCTGCACTGAACACCTCCGTTGGCACATACGTATAACCTAACTATGCTATGACAAGGGGTCGATGCCAAAGACACCGATCTGCGATCCATATCTATCGTGAGGAGATTCGAGCTATGCGTTTGTACCAACATCTTACTGTTCTTATCCTGGTCTTGGTCACGCTGAGTGCAAGTGGAATGGCGGGACTAGCTGCATCACATCCTTCCACTGCTGCGGATAATACGACGTACCTGCCTGTGATCAGTCGTCCCGGGCCTACACCGTTTTTTGCTATTGAAGCGTATCCGAACCAAATTGGAGGTTCCACGGCCGTACGCAATCAGGCAATAGCGCTTGGGGCCTCATGGCTGCGCCTGAATAGTATCCGCTGGGATCGCATTCAACCAGTCGAGGGCGGGCCGTATGACTGGAGTGTCCTGGCTGCTTTTGAACGCGACCTAAACGGTGCTCGTGCTGCCGGATTAACGCCATCAATTATCATTCATGCAGCTCCCACCTGGGCTACTGGGGTCGGTTCGAATTGTGCGCCGATCATGGACGAGAAACTACCCGCATTTGCGGCTTTCGTCGAGGCTCTGGTGACACGCTACCGTGACCAAGTACGGTTCTGGGAACTAGGCAATGAGCCTGATATCGATTGGCGCCTCGTTCCGCCCGATTCGATCTTTGGTTGCTGGGGCAATGCCGATGATCCCTACTATGGCGGCGAACGCTATGGGCGCATGCTCCAGGCCGTAGCACCAGCTATTCGCCGTGCTGATCCGACTGCCCGCATTATTATTGGCGGGCTATTGATGGATCGGCCCAATAACAACAACACTCCTGGCGCAACTGATACGCCCTGGCGCTTCTTTGAGGGCGTTCTTCGCTCGGGGGCCGCAAACTCGTTTGATATTGTAGCCTTCCACTCGTATCTCTCGTACCAGGGTACTTTCCCATTTGATCACGATCGTCTGGCGGGAACAGCCTGGTCTGACCCTTCGATCGGTGGCTCGACGATTGGCAAGTCGGCATTCTTGCGGAATGTGATGCAGCAGTTTGGCATTGACAAGCCTATCTGGCTCAATGAGATGGGCTTGCTCTGTACCGGATGCACTGAGCCTCCCCCTAACGCTTTCTTCGCCGCTCAGGCGGATCATCTCATACGTGTGATGGCCCGCTCAGGCGGAAGCAATCTGGGTATGGTCGCTTGGTATCCGATCAATGGCCCGGGTTGGCGTAATTCCGGTCTGCTCGATGCAAGCCAGCGCCCACGTCCAGTCTTTATTGCGTATCAGCATTTGATTCGACTGGCAAAGGGCTATGACCGGGTTCAGAGTTTCGATTATGGGCAACCAGCCGCGATCGAAGGCTATCGGTTTGTCAAGGTGACCGGTCTGGTTGATGTCCTCTGGTCACGCTCAACCACGGTTCAGACAGTGGCCCTCCCTGCTGATAAGTTTGTTCGCGCAACCGGCATTGATAGCAATGCGCTACCAGCCGATCGGGTGCAAACCGTGGGCAATGAGGTACGCGTGACGGTTGGCTATGATCCCATCTTTATTGAACGTCGCCCATAATGATGGTGGCCCCGCCTATGGCTCTAGTTACGCATAGGCGCTCTATGCACGATCAGGTTTCCACCTGGTAACATGTAACATATGGTGGTATGGTGCGTATCGTTGCCCTATCAGAGCAGCATGATACGCACTGTACCACCATTTTTATGATCATTACGCTCAGTGATGTGCGCACGAGTCAAGCATAGTCTAGCAGGAGTTTGTTGTATGCGCTTGGAGCAACGCTTGATAATCTTTGTGATCGCTGCGTTCTTGATGAATGCCTGCACCTCAAGCACCGAGCGTCCATCTGCCGAATCTCCAGATCTGCACCCTTCACAACACCAAAGCAGCGATGTACCAGTCTTCGGCGTCGAAACAAGCCGCAATGTGCTCGGTAGATCAGAGGTTGTCCAGACCAGAGCCGCTGAACTAGGCACCTTCTGGTTACGCCTCAATAGCGTCAGGTGGGACGAGGTTCAGCCCACACCCGACAGTGCCTACGATTGGAGTGTCTTGAGTGGTTTTGAAGCCGATCTGCAGCAGGCCCGTGAACTTGGTATGGAGCCGACTGTTATTATTCGCGGGTCACCCCGCTGGGCCACGGTGTTTCCCTCCAATTGCGCGGCCGTCAAAGAAGAGAGCTTTCCCGCCTTTGCCGCGTTTATCGAGGCCCTCGTGACGCGCTATCGTGACCAGGTACAGTACTGGGAATTTGGCAATGAACCAGATGCCGATCCGCGTCTCGTTGCCATTGACCAGGTCTACGGCTGCTGGGGCGATATTGACGACCCCTACTATGGCGGCGAGCACTATGGACGTATGTTGCAAGCCGTCGCCCCGGCGGTGCGACGAGCCAACCCCGATGCACAGATCGTCATCGGCGGCATGATGCTCGACCGCCCCGAGACAACTGACCCCACCAAAGGCAAACCCGAGCGCTTCTTTGAAGGCATTCTGCGCTCGGGTGCCGCCGACTCATTTGATATTGTTGCCTTCCATAGCTACCCCTTCTTCGCCCGCCTGGGCTACGATCACGATCTGGGTCTCTTTGATCCCGAGATTATTGTGTTCGATGATCGTTGGGGGCCACTGGGCGGGTTTTCGCTCGGCAAAGTCAGGTTCTTGCGTGAGGTCATGGATCGGTACGACGTCGAGAAGCCCCTCTGGCTCAACGAGGCCGGGCTTGTCTGCCATTCCCGCGATGACAAGTGTGATCCTGAGTTGCCAGAACACTTTCAAGCGCAAGCCGATTACCTTGTCCGCCTGGTGGCCCGTGCCGCCGCCAATGACGTACGCATGGTAACATGGTATACCCTCAATGGCCCTGGCTGGCGTGGGGCCGGTCTGCTTGACCGTAGCCAGGAACCACGCCCGGCCTTTGTTGCCTATCGCCATATGATTGCCACACTGCAAGGTTATCAACGGATAGAGCCGGTTGATTATGGTCAGCCTGACACTATCGAGGGCTATCGTTTTCACAAAGACGCGACCGTGGTCGATCTGCTCTGGTCACGGTCAACTATGAACCAGACGGTCACCCTGACCGCCGATCAGGTGGTCAGCGTCACCACACTAGACGGAACGGAATTGTCACCATCGCTCGTCACTACAGGCGATGGTACGATTGAGCTATTCGTCGGGTTTGATCCAGTCTATATCGAACGACGTCCTGAATGAGGATGGAGCATGACCTGGTATCAGCGCCTTCTTCTCGTTAGCCTGGTTTTGTTGATCGTCAGTGGTGGGGCCGCAGCAACGTTGGCCCCACCGCATGCCCAGGCCCAATCGCCCTCTATGCTCTATATACCGGTGATAAGGCACAGCGGCACAATGCCGCTCTTTGGCGTTGAAACATGGCCCAATGCGCTAGCCAATTCAGCAACCCTGCGCACTCAGGCTGCCAATCTCGGGGCAACATGGGTACGCCTCAACAGCGTCCGGTGGGATCTTGTTCAACCCGAAGAGAACGGTCCCTACAACTGGGCCGCGTTGCAAAACTTTGAACGCGATCTCGCTGCGGCTCGTCAGGCCGGGTTGATACCAACGGTCATCATTCGTGGCGCACCACGTTGGGCCACCGTGGTTCCTTCCAACTGCGCCGCCATTAAAGATGAGTACTTCCCAGCCTATGCCGCCTTTGTCGAAGCCCTGGTCAGTCGTTACCGCAATCAGGTGCAATACTGGGAATTTGGCAACGAGCCCGATATCGACCCGGTGCTACTGCAAACCGACCAGATTTTTGGCTGCTGGGGCGATCTTCGTGATCCCTACTATGGCGGCGAACGCTATGGGCGCATGCTCAAGGCTGTTGCACCGGCCGTCCGTCGGGCCAACCCGCAGGCCCAAATTATCATTGGTGGCCTCTTGCTTGATCGCCCCGTTACGACCGATCCCACCCAAGGCAAGCCTGAACGCTTCTTTGAAGGTGTGCTGCGAGCCGGTGCCGCCGATGCGTTTGATATCCTGGCCTTCCACGGCTATCCCTCCTTCGCCGGTCGTTACCCCGTCGATCACGACGTGCAGGCCAATTCCGTCTGGACACCTCTAGGAGGGGTGACGCTGGGCAAAGCACGCTTTTTGCGCGAGGTGATGAGTCGCTACGGGGTCAACAAGCCGCTCTGGCTTAACGAGACGAGCCTGCTCTGCACCAACTGCCCCGATCCCTTGATCCAGATCTTCTACATTGCACAGGCCGACCACGTCGTGCGTGTCATAGCACGTGCCGCCGGTCACCAGATTGATATGGTAACATGGTATACCCTCAATGGACCGGGTTGGCGCAATTCCGGTCTGCTTGATGGCCAGAATCGACCCCGGCCAGTCTTTACAGCCATGCAACATATGATCCAACTCACCCGCGGCTATCAACAGGTAGATATCATTGATTACAGCCAACCCGAGGCAATCGAAGGCTATCAGTTTACCAATGGCCCCCGCCAGATTGATGTGCTCTGGTCACGTTCAACCGAAAACCAGACTATTCGCCTCCCTGCCGACCAGTTCGTCATGGCAACATCGCTCGATGGGCTGGAATTAGACGAGACCCTCGTGCAACGGGTAGGCGACGAGATTCACGTAACCGTCGGGTTTACCCCGATCTTTATCGAGCGTCGTAAGTAGCAAACGGAGGCACGTCATCTTTACCATTACTCATCGTGACCCAGCTTCACAGGCGCGCAGCGGTCTGCTTACCACTGCGCATGGTCAGGTGGCAACCCCTGTCTTTATGCCGGTTGGCACCCGCGGCACCGTCAAGGCGTTGACGCCCCACGAGTTGCACGACCATGGTGCCAGTATTATTCTGGGCAATACCTATCATCTCTATCTCCAACCCGGTCACGAACTGCTTGCTCGTCGCGGGGGCTTGCATCGTTTTATGGGCTGGGATGGCCCGATTTTGACCGATAGCGGGGGCTTTCAGGTCTTCTCGCTCATCTATGGCGGTATCGCCGATGAAGTCAAGGGCCGCCGCCCGCAACACGCTCAGCGCCTGCCTGATATGGTGAAGGTGACCGAAGATGCGGTCATCTTCAAGAGCTATCTCGATGGCTCGCGCCACATCTTTACGCCCGAACGATCGATTCAGGTGCAGCACGGCATTGGCGGCGATATCATCCTTGCCTTTGATGAACTGCCGCCCTTCCGCGCTGGCTATGACTATACCCGCGAGAGCCTGGCCCGCACCCATCGTTGGGCCGAGCGCTGCCTCACGACGCATCGCGAGCGCGATCCGGGGGCCTTGCCCAACCCCGACCAGCGCCTCTTTGGCATTGTCCACGGGGGCGTCTTCCCCGATCTTCGCCAGGCCAGTGCCGAACATATTGGCGCGATGGGCTTCGATGGCCTCTGCATCGGCGGTTCCCTCGGTGCCGATAAAAGCCAGATCTACGAAGTCGTCGCGATGACCGTACCCCACATGCCCGACGGTCTTGCCCGCCATTTGCTTGGCATTGGCGATGTCGACGATCTCTTTGAAGGGGTCGCCCGCGGCATTGATATGTTCGACTGCGTGAGTCCCACGCGCCTCGGGCGCCACGGCACCGCGCTGATCCGCGATCCCAGCCGCCGCTGGAAACTCAATGTGCTCAATGCGCCCCTCCGTGAAGACGATGCGCCTCTGCAAGAGGGATGCCGTTGTTACGCATGCCAACACTTCTCACGCGCCTATATTCATTACCTCTACCGCGCCAAAGAGATCCTTGGCCTCCGCCTGGTCAGCCTGCACAACGTCGCCTTCTTACTCGACCTCATGGCCGAGGTACGCGCCGCTGTTGCCGCCGGAAGCTTCGCTGACCTCTATGCCGCCTGGATGGGCAAGGCGCTGACGCTGTAACGCGGGACTTCAGCCCTCAATTCAATACGCATGGGCCGCAGGCCAAAAATTATGGTATCCTAAGCAGAGACAGCACAGGAACAGCCAGTGTGGTCTGTTTTTCTTTGCTGCGTTACTAGAGGCCTGGTTGATGCAGTCGGGATTACGCCCGTCGCACCACCAGCGCAATGGAACAACTATGGAAATTGAAGCAAAATATCGTGTGGAGGCCGCTGATCTTGGCATCGTCGCCGCATTGCAAAACCTGGGTATTTATCGTCTCGACCCGGCCCCTGCCCCCGAACAACAAGAAAATGTGTACTATGATACCGTTGATGCGCGCCTCACTGCAGCGCGCTATGGCCTGCGTGTGCGCCGGGTTGGCTCGCGTTCACTGATTACACTCAAAGGCCCCGCCGAAGTAACTGCCGATGGCGTGCATCGCCGCTCTGAGTTCGAGTTCCCTGGCACTAATCCCCAGCCCACAACCTGGCCCGCCGGAGTAGCGCGTGAACTAACCCTCGCCCTGACTGGGGGCGCCACGCTGGTGCCAACGGTGACCATTAAGACCCAACGCCAGGTGCTCTATGCCCAGCGCGAGGGTGTGCCAGTTGCCGAAATTTGCCTCGATCACGGGGTGCTCGGTGTTGGCACGTATGAGCAACCCTTTAGTGAACTCGAAATTGAATTGCTCAGCGAAGGTGTCCACGAAGACCTGGTCTCCCTTGCGTCAGCCCTGAGCTTGCATATTACGCTTACACCTGAACCACGCACCAAGCTTCAGCGTGCGCTCGAGTTGCGCGCCCACGCATAATATCATGTACCGTTGGGCATGGCGCATGGTCACCCTGCGCAAAGCCGAAGGCCGAGCGAAGGGTCTGCGCACGGGGGAACGTAGCGATGCTTCGCTGCGCTCAGCATGACGGTCATGCGGGTGCTTCAAAGGTAACTGGTAGAAGGGAAAGTGATTATGAGCATTGATGTACTGTTGACAACCTATCAGGTTGACCGGGCTCATGCCCGTCAGGTGGCCGATCTGGCCCTTGCGCTTTTTGATGCCACCGCCGAACCGTACTCGCTCAATGCTGATGGACGGTATCTGCTCGAAGTTGGCGCACTGCTCCATAATGTTGGCTTGACCACCAATCCTGCCGAGCATCATCTCGTGGGCCGCGATCTTGTCCTTGGTCAATTGACCGACGGCTTTACCCCACGCGAACGGGCGATTGTGGCCGCACAGGTGGCCTTTCATCGCAAGAAGGTGCGCCCCCAGGTTGAACCCGCCTATCTAGCCCTGGGCAACAAAGCCCGCACCGAGGCGCTAAACTATGCAGCCCTCCTACGGGTGGCCGATGGCCTCGATAATAGCCAGTCGCAAACCACCGTGCTGCACGCCGTAAGCCGCACCGCCGGTGGCTTTTGTCTGCACCTCGCCGGCCCCTATGCCCAGGAGGATGGCGCACGGGCCATCGCGAAGGCCGATCTTTGGAGCAGGGTCTTTGGTGAGTCGCTCGATATGGTGATTGAACATGCTGGGGATGAAATGCCGCACGGATTCCAATTGGCTGAAGAAGCGGCCCAACCCGAGCAGGCCCAGGATGCGCTGATCGCACAACCCGACGATCCCGAGGCAAGCGAAGCTGGCCTGCTCGAACCATGGTATGCGCAGGCGACAACGCCCCTGGCCGAACTGGGCCGCGTCTTGCTGCGACGTCAACTTCGCCGGATGTTGCTCGCTGAACGCGATGTTCGCGCCGATACCGACATCGAGGCCGTCCATGCCCTCCGTGTGGCCACGCGACGCCTGCGCGCCATTCTCCGCCTGCTTGCCCCGGTCTATAGTGGTAGCGACCTGCGCAAGTATAACAGAGGCATCGGGCGCATTGCCCGCGAAGCAAGCGCCGTCCGCGACCGCGATGTCTTGCTCGACGATCTCAGCCGACGGGCCGCGTCACTCCCCACCGAGTTGCAACCCAGCCTTGGTACGCTGATCGAACGTCTCGGCAGCGAACGCAAGGCCGCCTATGCCGCCCTGATCAAGCACCTCAACCGTGACGATCACGCGGCGTTTGTCCAACGTTGCGCCCAGATGATGAATGATCACACCCAGTGGGACGACCAACCCCGCGTCTGCGATCTCGGTGGAAGTACGATCTGGCGGCACTACGAAGCCCTCCGCGCCTACGACCGGGGTGGCTTGCCAGCCGAAATTGCTCAACTCCACATGATGCGCATCGAGGGCAAGCGCATGCGTTATGTACTCGAGCTCTTCAGTGATACGCTCGGTGAGTGCGCTGAAACAGCGGTGAACGCGCTCGTCGGCTTCCAAGATCATCTCGGTGAACTCAACGACCTCGATGTCGCCCGCGCCCTGCTCGCCCCGCATCGCCGCGACGCCACCACCGGGGCCGTGGTCGCCGCCTATATGACCCTGCGCGAAGAACACGGCCACCAACTCATCGCTGAACTTCCCGAGCGCTGGGCTCAACTCAATAGCCCCGCGTATCGTCAGATCCTCGTGGATTTAATGCTCAACTTGTAAACCAGCCACGCTGGCTTACAGAACTCTCGCCCATGCAAAAAAGCCAGCGTCGCTGGCTTTTTTGCATGGGCGAGAAGCAACCCTATTCCTCTAACGTACTCACATCACCCTCAGGCAGACCCTGGGCACGCGCCTTGAGCACACGCCGCATAATCTTACCCGAACGTGTCTTGGGCAGCACAGTGACGAACGTAATCTGATCTGGGCGCGCAATCGGCCCGAGCTCGTGACCAACGTGGCTCCGCAGTTCATCTTCGAGCTTGGGACTACCCTCAAAGGTCGCCCGCAGAATGACAAAGGCATGGATCGCATTGCCCTTGACCTCGTGCGGCAGACCAATCGCCGCTGCCTCGGCCACCGCCGGGTGGCTGACCAGCGCACTTTCGACTTCTGCCGTGCCAAGGCGATACCCCGAAACCTTGATCACATCATCGAGGCGCCCAATGACCCAGATGTAGCCATCGGCATCTTTGCGGGCGCTATCGCCAGCCGCATACATGCCGGGAACCTTCGTCCAGTAGGTATCAACATAGCGCTGCGGATCATTCAAGATCGTCCGCATCATGCCAGGCCAGGGGCGCTTGATCACCAGCAACCCATCCTCATCGGGCCCACACGACGAGCCGTCCTCGTGGATAACATCAACCTCGACACCCAGGAACGGCCGCGTTGCGCTGCCCGGCTTGAGCGGCACAGCAGGCGTCGGGGTGATCATGAAATGGCCCGTCTCGGTCTGCCACCACGTATCCATAATCGGACAGCGGCCGCCACCGATCACATTGTAGAACCACTTCCACGCCTCGGGGTTGATCGGCTCACCAACCGAGCCAAGCAGACGCAGGCTACTCAAGTCGTGGCGGGAAGGCCAGGCCTCTCCAAAGCGCATCAGGCCACGGATGGCCGTTGGTGCCGTGTAGAGAATGCTGATCGAGTGACGATTGACGAGCGACCACCAGCGGTCAGGGAAGGGATAGTTGGGGGCGCCTTCGTACATAAATGACGTCGCGCCATTCAACAGCGGGCTATAGACAATATAGCTATGGCCGGTGATCCAGCCCGGATCAGCGGCACACCAGTAGCGATCCTCTTCCTTCAGGTCAAAGACCATCTTGAGCGTCGCATAGGTACCGACCATATAGCCGCCGTGGGTATGCACCACACCCTTGGGCTTGCCGGTTGTCCCCGAGGTATACAGGATAAAGAGCGGTGTCTCGGCATCAAGCACTTCGGTCTGGCACTCAGCCCCAGCAATCGGCAGGCTCATCAACTCGTGCAGCCACAGATCGCGGCCAAGTTCCATATTGACCTCGTGGCCGGTGCGCTTCACGACCAGACACGTCTGCACGGTGGGCGTACGCGACATCGCCTCATCGGCAATCTGCTTGAGCTCGATCACCTTGGCGCGCATAAAGCCGCCATCGGCGGTCACCAGTACCTTGCTATGCGCATCAGCCAGGCGGTCGGCCAGGGCCGCCTCAGAGAAACCGCCATACACCACGCTGTGGGCGGCCCCGATCTTCGCACAGGCAAGCATAAACATCGGCAACTCAGGAATACGTGGCAGATAGATGGTGACAATATCACCCTTCTTCACACCCACGCTCTTGAGCACATTGGCCATTTTGTTGACTTCACGGTTCAGCGCATGGTACGAAAAGGTGCGCTGGGTACCATCCTCACCTTCCCACACGATCGCCAACTTGTTTTTGCGCCACGAACGGGCATGGCGATCAAGTGCATTATGCACAATGTTTGTCTTGGCACCAGTGAACCATTTAAAGAAGGGCTTGTCACTATCATCAAGCACCTTCTCCCACGGCTCAAACCACTCCAACTCACTGGCCATATCGGCCCAGAACTGCTCATTGTTATCGAGTGTCCACTGATACAGCTCATCGTAGCTCGAAAGACCCTTGGAACGGGCGTAGGCCATCACATTGGACTGTTCGACGATTGACGAGTCCGGCGTAAAAACCTCATCGTGATGGTACGTTGCCACATCGCGGGGCTCGGTCATGGGGTAACCTCCTTGTTCCACAACACACAACTATAGATCGCCCTTGAGCAGATCAACCGCCTCGCGCACCATATCAACGGTGGCATCGTCTTCGATCGTGCTCAGATCACCAATATTATCGCCCTGATAGACGGCTCGCATCACACGGCGCATGATCTTGCCCGAGCGCGTCTTGGGCAACATACTGACAAAGTGAATGGCATCAGGTGTAGCGATCGGCCCAATATTCTCGCGCACCAGTTGGGTTAGACCGCGCGAAATGCTGTCGCGATCAGCAGCCGCAATATGCTGCTTCAACACCGCGAGCACCAATACACCTTCGCCTTTGAGTTCGTGACGAACCCCAATCACCGCTGCCTCGGCAACGGCGGGATGGCTCGAAATAACCTCTTCGATCTCTCGCGTGCCCAGGCGGTGCCCCGACACATTCAAGACCTCATCGGCGCGACCGAGCATCCAGTAGTAACCGTCCTCATCCTGGATCGCATAGTCACCCGACATATAGACCGTCTTGCCCTTGAAATGCTCCCAGTAGCTCTTCAGATACCGATCGTCATCATTCCAGAGCGTCATCAGCATGCCGGGGGGCAACGGGCCATGCTCAATCAAAAAGCCCTTTTCCCCACGCGGGATCGAGTTGCCATCGGTGTCAACAATCTCCAGATTATGCCCAAAGGCCGCCACCGAAGGCGAGCCGGGCTTCACCGGCATCTGCTCGACGCCAACTGGGTTCGTGAGCATACTCCAGCCGCTCTCGGTCTGCCAGTAGTGATCAATCACCGGCACCCCAAGGGTATTTTTGGCCCACTCGTACGTTGGCGCATCCAGCGGCTCACCAGCGGCATAGAGAATCCGCATCGAACTGATGTCGGCATTCTTCATCCACTGATCGGGGAACTTGCGCAACGCCCGCAGCGCCGTCGGGGCCGTAAAGACGTGGGTCACACCATACTTCTCGATCACCCGCCACCAGACGCCGGGATCGGGATGGTCAGGCCGACCCTCATAGACCACCGTCGGCACACCCTTGAGCAGCGGCGCATAAACAATATAGCTATGCCCAACGACCCAGCCAATATCCGACGTCGACCAGTAGACATCGCCGTCACCACAATCATAGATGTGGCTCATCGAGGCGTGCAGGGCGACCATATACCCACCGGTGTCACGCACGACCCCCTTGGGCTTGCCGGTTGTGCCCGAGGTATAGAGAATATAGAGTGGATCAGTCGACTGCACGGGGGTTGGCTCGATGTAGCGCATCCCACGCTTCTCGAGTTGCTCGGCCCAGTCAAGATCACGGCCCTTCTTCATCTCGATTGGCACAAGCCCACGATCCAGAACAAGCACATCACGCACACTATCCGAATCCGCAGCCTCGATCGAACGATCAACAATCTCCTTGAGCGGAACGGGCATACCTTTGCGCATCCCGGCATCGGCGGTAACAATCAAGACTGGCTCGGCATCATCAATGCGCGACGCCAGCGACGTGATCGAAAAGCCACCAAACACGACCGAATGGATCGCGCCAAGGCGCGCACAGGCCAGCATCGAAAAAATCGCCTCGGGCACCATCGGCATATAGATGATCACCCGATCACCTTTGCGAACCCCCAGGCTATGGAAAACCCCAGCAAGGCGATTGACTTCGCGGTAGAGTTCAAAATAGGTAAGCGTACGCGACTGCCCAACCTCCGGACTCTCCCAGATCAAAGCCGCCTGACCGCGACGCGGCCCGAGCGCGTGCCGATCGACGGCGTTGTAGCACATGTTGGTCTCACCACCAACAAACCAGCGATAAAAAGGTGCCTTGCTGTCATCAAGCACCTTATCCCACGGCTTGTACCAATGAAGCTCAGCAGCAAGCTCCCCCCAAAAGCCCTCCGGGTCTTCGATCGAGCGGCGGTGAAGTTCCGCGTAGCCCATACAAACGCCTCCTCTCTGAGGAATTCGGTTCCTGGACAAGGAAATTGTACACAGTGTTGCAGAACAATACCACGCAATGCGTGGTATTGCAAGAGTTGCACTTTCGCAAAACACTGTAAAGATTCTATACCAGGTCTGTGTGACTGTCCCTCTATTGTAATCCCTGAAAACGCGATCGCAGGTAGAATACATCTACCTTTCTGGTGAAGAAAATTTCACCAGAAACAGAAACAGCGCAGCCAGAGCGCCAAGAGTGTCCGCCCTAGCTAAAATACCTCAGCCCACGCCAAAACCGCCAGCAGTGCTGGCGGTTTTGGCGTGGGCTGAAGCAATGTACCAACAGGCGTTAGGAAGCCTGTTGTTCACGCTGGGCTTCCTCTTGCGTTGCGCCACCAAGCTGGTGTGCATGCACGATTTCGGCGTACCGACGTGTGCTGCGCGGATCACGGTGACCAAGGATCCGCCGTACGACCTGCTCGGGATAGAAGGCGATTAGTTCGGCGGCAGCCGTGTGGCGCAAGTGATGCAACGTGTACCGCGGTACTTCGCGGCCATCCTCGATGTCGACGAGGTGGGCCTGCTTGCAGACCTGTACCCAGCGGCGATGCAATGTGTCATACGACGCACGGTTGCCCCGCGATGAACGAAAGAGTGGTGTCTCAGGGGGAAGCGTCTCGGCCATGTCACGCATCCAACTCCGCAACCCACGGAGGCTACGCGGCATCACATCAGGCGTCAACACCACCATTCGTTTGGTGCCACTCTTGCTATCCTGAACCAGCAACACTTCGCGTCCGGGCTCAAGAATGACATCGCCAACATTGAGGTTGAGCACCTCGTCGGTACGAATCCCAATCTCGCGCAAAAGAATAAAGATCAAACGGTACGGCTGCGATGAACTGGCAATCGCACTGTCTAAGGCCCGCCGCTCGGCTTCGCTGGCAATAGGCTGTGGACGGTGTTCAGTATGATAGCGTGCTTGAACCTGCTCAACCGGGTTGTGCAAGGCCAGACCTTGCTTGACCGCCCAGCGAAAAAACCGCCCCAGACTCGCAATCCGCCGGTTGGTTGTTCCCGGCTGTTCATTGCGGCTGGCTAAAAACTGCTTGATGTCGTCAGCCGTAATCGCCTCGAGTGGAGCCTCGATCATTGCTGCGGCTGTGCGGAGATCGCACCGGTATGATGTGATCGTGTTTGTGCTCAGACCATGCTCGTGGACAACATCGCTGAGAAATGTCTCCATTTCACTTGCGATCGTACGCGGGCAATGGAGTGAGAGATTGGCGTTCGTGGACATGTCCGCCCTCCTGTGTGACGCTCCGGGTCCGCGTCTTGCTGCTGCGCACCCTACTTCTTGCTGGCGTCACCTAGCCATCTGCTGCTACGGGCATCAGTTGGCTATCACCTAAGAGCCCTTGGGCCCTCTCGTTCTCGAGTCACGCTCTTTTGGTTATATTCACGCGCATTATAGCAAAAAGTCATTGATAATTCTAGTTCACGTCTCTGAATATTTGAAGCCTCATATATAAAGAGGTTGTCATATGTTCCATCTCCCCACCAGACATGTTTCTTTCTGCCCTCAAGTATCTTTTTAGCTCATTGCAATCACTTCTACGCCCTGTCACGCGTATTGTCACAAGGCCTACGAGACAAGCCGTGCCCAATGGGTTGACGCTGAAGAGGTCCTGTGGTACGGTAAATATATCGTAACCATATTGCTCATATTCCTGAAACTGTATAATTACCGCTTTGCTGGAGGTTTTGGTATGCCGATGTTGAAGGTTGGCGAGGCAACCGTCGAAGTTGCGCAAGGGACACGTCTCGCAGTGGCAATTGAACAAGCCGGGGTCGAAATTGGACATCGTTGTGGCGGGCACGCTCGTTGTACCACCTGTCGTGTGACCTTTGCCGACGGTGAGCCGACGACGATGACCCACGCTGAATACGCCAAATTGAGCGAACGGAACCTCCTGGGCCAGTACCGCCTCGCTTGTCAGATTACCTGTGACCACGATATGACCATCGCCGAGGTTCCGATGACGAAAGCGAGCCAGAACTGGACTGATACTGGCCCCGCCCTGGAAGCCGAAGTGACCCCCGAAGCCATCTTCCTCCCGCTTGATCAACTCACCTGATCAGGCGACTCAAGGCCGCCATACGAGCGAGAAAACGTTCGATGAAAGCCGCACTGTCAAACCGGGCCACATAGCGAACATTCGCAGGTTGCCCGGTTAACCCCCGAAAATCACCGATGGTCTTGCCCATGGTCAACTCACTCACTGTCTCTACCGTGACATAGAGGTCGCGGAGTTCGGCGAGTTCGGGCCACCAGACCAGGGCAAGAGCTGCGGGGTCGTTGATGGCACACCCCGCCCACCCAAAATGTTCACGGTGAAAGTCCATATAAAACCGGGTTGCGTCGGCAATAAACTGGGGCACAGGCCCACCATGCGCACGCAAGGCTTGCACCTGCTCCTCTGTGACCCGCACCTGCTTGGTGATGTCCCACGGCATGATAGTGATCGGCATCCCGCTACTCAAGACAATCTGCGCGGCGTGAGGGTCAGCATAGATATTGAACTCGGCCAGCGGGGTCGTATTGCCTTGGTCGTGCAACGCCCCACCCATGATGATGCATTCATGCACCGCAGTGGCAAGCTGCGGCGCTTTGCGTAACGCCAAGGCAACATTCGTGAGCGGACCGACCGCCACCAGCGTTACGTCGCCTGGGGCAGCCAGGATCTCGCGGATGATCATATCCACTCCATGCTCGGCCACAGGCACCACCGGGCTCGCTGGCAAACTGGCATAACCAAGGCCACGCCCGCCATGCGTCTTCCGTGCCGTCACCGGCTCACGCAGCAGCGGACGCACGCACCCAGCCGCCACCGGAAGATGTGGGTGCCCGGCAAGCTGTAAGACGGCCAGCGCATTTGCCACCGCATCTGACAACGGGCAATTTCCATGCACGACACTTAACCCGGCAAGCTCTATTTCTGGCGAAGCAAGCGCCAACAAAATCGCCAGCGCATCATCAATCCCGGGATCAGTATCCAGAACCACCCGGCGCGGTCGTGAAGAGACCATGTCCATAGCGTTTCCTCTCTATCTTCGCCACTGAGCCACCCATTATAGGGCATAGCGCCTTCAGCAGGGCGATTGCATCTTCCGTGCATGCACCCCACCAGGGCACCCGCAAGGGGTGCCCGTACACCGGACCCGGCCCTGTAGGGGCACCCCTGGCGGGTGCCCTGGCGGGTGCCCTGGCGGGTGCCCTGGCGGGTGCCCTGGCGGGTGCCCTGGCGGGTGCCCTG
>NZ_LYXE01000155.1 GCF_002532075.1 Candidatus Chloroploca asiatica
CG
This sequence comes from Candidatus Chloroploca asiatica, assembly GCF_002532075.1. Lineage (GTDB taxonomy): Bacteria > Chloroflexota > Chloroflexia > Chloroflexales > Chloroflexaceae > Chloroploca > Chloroploca asiatica. The sequence goes on from NZ_LYXE01000155.1 coordinate 3, forward strand.
CAGGTCACGAGGGAAGGGAGCGGGAACCGGCAAATCTAGTTGACACCAGGCGGCAAATCTAGTTGACATTTAACAGGCGGGAGCGTACGGTGACGACCGAGACCGATCTGATCGCTCCGGCGAGCATTGACCGGGGGGCCATTGACCATGTGCGCAGCGGCCAGAGCTACACGCGCACGTTTGCCGTGCTGGCGCTGCCGCGCATGCTCCCGCCCGGCGCCCTCGTCCCGATCATGCAACTGCCCGGCGTGCAGACGGCGCTGGTCAATCATCCGCTCCCCCGGGCGCTCGCCAAAGAGCGCCTGACCCACCTAGCCCACCAGTTGGGTGTTGCGCTCACCCAGGGCGGGGAGACCGGGGCCGACGAGGTGCTCGCGCTCCACGATCTGCGGCGGGTGCTGGCGGCCATTACCGAGGAGCAGCGCGCCCTGCACCTGATCGGGCTCTACCTGACGGTCGCGGGGGCCGATGGGCGTGAGTTGCACGAACGAAGTCGCCAGCTCCGCGCTGCGTGCACCGAGGCCCAGATCATGATCGTGGCCTGTGATGCCCACCATTGGGAAGGCCTGCTGACGACGGCCCCGCTCGGGCACGATGCGGTGCGTTCCCTGTTCGAGACCGATACGCCCACCCTCGCCCGTCTGCTGCCCGCCTCGTCGGCGACGCTGCAGAGTGGGCAGGGCGTGCCGATCCTCTATGGCGTGCGCGCCGAAGGCAGTGGGGCCGGACAAGTCGGGGGGGCGCCGGTGGTGCTCGACCGCTTTGCCTTGCCGTCGCCCCATCAGGCGACGATTGCCGCCACCGGGGGCGGCAAAACCTACCAGCAAGCATCTGCGCTGCTCCAACGCTTCGCCCACGGCTCTTGCGACCTCTGTGTGCTTGACCCGAAAGACCAGGAGTATCGCACGTTGATCGAGACCGGCCTGGGCGGCACGTACCTCGTGCTCTCGGCGCAGGCCGAGCTGCAACTGAACCCGCTGACGTTGCCCTGGGGCGAGGCGGCGGTGGGGGCGCGGCTTGCCCGCTTGCAGATCGATCTGCGCGCGCGTCGGGCCGCGCTGGTCAAACACCTGGTCGCCAGTGAAGCACTCGCCCGGGGCATGCCGCTCAGTGGCGCGGCGGAAGCCCAGCTGGAAGAAACGGTGCTGGCCTGTTATGCACAGCGCGGCATCACCAGCGACCCGACGACCTTTCATGCCGACGTGCCCGATCTGCGGACGGTGGCGCAGGCCCTGGCGGCGCGTCCGCATGACGCGGCGCTCGACGCGGCCTTGACGCTCTTTACCGAAGGCTCGCTGGGGCGGTTGCTCCACGGCAACCGCCCGCTGCCCTTGGCCATCCCGCCCTCCCGCTTGCGCGCCGATGTGGGCGTGCTGGGCATTGACCTGAGTGCTTTTGTCCAAGGCCAGGATCAGACCTTGCAGCGTGTGCTGCCGGCGCTGATCGCTGACTACGTCATGACCGTCGCGATGCGCGGCACCGGACGGCCCATGGAACTGATCATCGACGAGGCCTGGGCCGTCTTGAACACCGCAGCCGGAGCGCAGACGATCGAGCTGCTCGCCCGGCTCGGGCGCTCACTCGGCGTCGCCGTGACGGTCATCACCCAGCAGATCCGCGAGTTCCTCGTGCGGCGGGTCGGCGATCAGGTGGTGCCGAATGCCGCCGGGATGACCTTTCTCGACAACTGCGAGACGATCCTGTTGCTCCGGCAGCTGCGCCCGGCGCGGGCGGGCGTGCAGGACGACGACAACCCAATCCTGCAGGCGGCCACCAAACTGGGCCTGACGCCGGGCGAGATCACCTGGCTGTCGCGCTGTCGGCGGGATGCCGATGGGGTGACGGGGCTGCTCCTCGTCGGACGCGAGCCGATCCCCCTGCGGATTCCCCGGGCCCCCGCGCCCATCCACGCCCTGATTCCCGGCGCACGCACCCCGGCGGCGCCGCCACCTGACGAGGAGGCCGCGGATGCGGGTGCCGTCCCAACTTGACGTTGGCCCGTTCACGCTGCACCTGGATGTGCTGGCGGCCCGGCTCCAGCGCCAGCGCCACCGCCTGCGGCAGGGCCTGCAGGCCGGTGGCGTGGTGAGCGTGCTGGCGGTCGTCGTCTGGCTGCTCATGCCGGTGCTGCGCGGCAGTGGCACCCTGCTGGTGCCGCCGCTGCCGCCGGAGGTGCAGGTGCAGCTCGCCGACCGGCCGGTGCGTCCCGGACGCATCGTGCTGCCGAGCGGCCCGCATGCCCTGCACTTCACGCAGCCGGGGGCGTTTCCGGTGACGAGCGTGATCCAGGTGAGTCGGCAGCAGACGACGACCCTGATCGTGCCGCCGATGCGCCCGATCCCCCTCGTTCAGCCGGTGCCGCTGCCACACCCGCAGAGCACCTGGCTGCAGGTGAGTCCTGATGCGGGGAGCGGGTGGCGGCTGACGGCGACGCGACCGGAACCCGAGCGGCCGGCCGGGGCTCCGGGCTGGGGACCGCCGCAGCCGGAGCCCGCGCCCTATCACCTTCACCTGGACGCCCAGGGCTTGACGCGCCTCCCGGTGTTGGAGACGTACGCCATCGCGGATGAGCTAACCACGCGCGACGGCGCACGCTTCTGGGCGGTCTGGGAACCTCACCGGGGTGCGCCGCTGCCCAGCGTGGCCGGCAGCCTGACCCTGACGCGCCCGACGGGCACGCAGGTCATCACCACGAGCCGCAGCCTGCGCGGGGTGTGGTGGTCGCCGGGGGGCCGTCACCTGCTGGTGGCCGTGCCGCACGCGCAGGACGTTGATGTGTTGGTCGTTGACCCGGCGCGGCCGCAGGTTGACGCCCAGGTGCCGCTGATCACGGTGCCTGGCACGATCCATCACCTTGCCTGGAGTCCGGATGGCGCGGCGGCGGTGATCATCACGTCGCTCGCGTCGCCCTCGCCGCCGCACGTGGCGCGGCCCACGCCCCCAGCGGACGCCCCACCTACCGCGACGGCGCTGCTCGACCACACCGCCGTGCTGATCCAGTTCGCCCCTCCCGGTGCGGATGCCCGGGCGACGCGGCTGCGCGTTCCGCCGGCGCGCCCGGCGGGGCTCATCCCGCTGGCCTGGACCGCCGACGCGCTCTGGTGGGTGACCGATACAGGGCTGGGCCTGGCGCTGGATCGTGTCACCCTGGCGGCGGGCGTGACCGAACGGGTCGGCCCGCTGCCCGACGACCTGGTCGCACTGACAGTGCGACCGGATGGGACGCTGCGCATTGTCCGGCCCACGGCGGAGGGCACGCTGGCCGTGCAGCGCTGGCCTGCGGATGCGGACGCGACGCTCGTGGTGCTACCGACGATCCAGACGCAGGGGCGCACGGGGGGGATCTGGCAGGGCCACGAGCTGCTGCTGGCGACCGGGCCGACGGCGCTCTGGTATGTGCAGATTCAGCCGGAGGCGCTGCAATGACGTCCAACCGCCAAAGGTTCCATTCCCGTGCCCTGCGCCTTGCCGTCGTGGTGGTCGGCCTGGTCGGCCTGGTCAGCCTGGTCAGCCTGGTCGGTGATGCCCTCATCGGGTTCCACCGCTGGGATGCGCTGCAGCGCATCCCAGCCACCGGGCTGGTCATGCTCGTGACCACCAGCGTGGGCAGTCTCGGCATCGGTTGGTGGAGGCACCGCACGCGGGTGGTGCTGCCGTCTGTTAAATGTCAACTAGATTTGCCGCCCGTTCTGCCTCACGAGAGAATCTTACTTTGTCGGGCTCGTTGCCTCACGA
>NZ_LYXE01000156.1 GCF_002532075.1 Candidatus Chloroploca asiatica
TGGCGGGCGCGATAGGGCGATGGCATGGCGGGTTGCGGTTGAGGCGTGGCTGGTTCAGGCTCCAGGGCGCGTTGCTGGTCGAGCGGTGCGGCTTCGAGCTCAGCGTGGGCCGCCCGGGATCGGCGCGGGGTCGGTTGTCGAGTGCGCTGCTTGGCGACAACGACCAGCAGGGCGACGATGCTCCCGACGACGATGACCACGACGGCGATGGTGAAGCCAAGAACGATCAAGGATTGATCCATATGCTACCCCAGATGAGAAAGAGATCGCACGACGCCTCGCTCCGTTTCTGAGGATACCATGAAGCCATTACCAGGGGCGAACCAGCGTTTGCCGATCCGATGAAGGCAGCGTGCCACGGGCTTACCGTATCGGTGAGCCTTGTCGCTTGCTCTGCTTGGGGCGGCATGCTCACGTCCCACGTGATGACGTTCTGCTGCCGGAACGCGCTCCATAGTACGCACGTTCTCTCTTTGTACTCGTTGCGGGTTCACCAGCACGTGTCGAGGGTGGGCTTGCCCGCGTACGCCGTCAGCCCCAGCGTCAACCTCGTATGCAACCCCAACGCCAGCCCCTGTAACCCCTGCGTTGGCCCCTGCGTGGTACCCCTGCGCCCGTGACGCAGGGGTACCACGCAGGGGCCAACGCTGCGGCTCGCGCAGCCCAGCGAGGCGTTGCATCGCATCAGGACGCGGTGCAGGCGTGAGTGAGCGACCGTGCGTTTCAGCACGCAGCGTCATCCAGCCCCTCCTCGGTGGCGCGTGCGTTGGGTGGACTGGGTTGGCGCATAGTGGGCGGATAGGTTCGTTGGTGACCGGATCAGGCCACCGAGCGTGCCCAGATCCCCGTGCCGATACATCGTGATCATCGCGGTGGCCGGCTGCTCGCGTTGATGATCATCGCGTTGGCCGGTTGCTCGTGTTAACCTGATCATCACGGCGCTTCTGGTGCTCGCGTTGGCCGGTTGCTCGCGTTGCCCTGATCATCACGGCGCTTCTGGTGCTCGCGTTGGCCGGTTGCTCGCGTTGGCCTGATCATCGCGGTGCCTGGATCATCGGGTTACACCGGTCGGTTGCATGCTCATGATCATCTTTGGAACGAGATGCTGCCCGGCCGCGCTCGCTTGCGTCCTGAGCCTCCCTGCCCCGGCATGATGATCAGCGTGCTCGCTGCGCGGTGTGCGGTCGCTGCCCATGCCTCGGTTCTGCGGTGAAACCCACCGGGTCGCCTCGGAGCATCAGCGCCGTTGCGCGGCAGCGCTGATGGCAGCGGAGGCGTCGGGTCGCAGGGCTGATCAGCCGGGCCTGCGGCAGCGTGGGGCCGGGCCGGGTTGGCAAGGCTCCCGGGCCTGCTCGCCTCGCGCAACTCTGGGCGGAGCGCGGGCGTCCTTGGTCGTGCGCGGGCGAGCAGGCTCGATGAGCTGAGCCTGCGGCAGCGTGGTGCCGGGCCGGGTTGGCAAGGCTCCCGGGCCTGCTCGCCTCGCGCAGTTCTGGGCGGAGCGCGGGCGTTCTTGGTCGTGCGCGGGCGAGCAGGCCCGCTGAGCTGAGCCTGCGGCAGCATGGAGCCGGGCCGGGTTACTGCGGCCCCGGCGGAGCCTTGGGCCGGGCCTGCGGCAGCGTGGTTGCCACGCGGACGGGCTGCGCCCGTCAGGGTTGCCCGCGTGCCGACCTTACCATGGCCGTTCGTGCGCGCCCGTGGTCACCCGCCGCCGATCGTCGGCGGCGCTCCCTCGCGGCGGCTCCCTCGTCGCGCAGCGCATCCTCGGCGTTCCTCAGGCTCCCCCGCTGCGGCGTCGCAGCACGCGCTGACAGCGTTGGTCGTGCGGTGGTTCCCGGTCAGCCTTCCTGGTTGATCGGACGCTTCCCTGCCCTGGGTGGGCGCCAGCGGACGGTGCCTTGGTTCTGCGGCAAGCCTGCCACAGCGCCTGACCCTGGCGCAAGGGGCCTACCGCCTTTCGGGGACCCCCTGCCCCCGAACAAGCCTGGTAGGCCTGCTTCCTTGTCACCAGGGCGGCGCAGGTGGCGTGTCTGGCGCACGAACCGGCACGACCGGTCGCACCAACCCAGGGAGGAGCGCCGATGACCAGGATTGATGACGAGAACCTGAACCACGCCGACCACGCCGCGCTTGCCCGTGTCTTAGCCGAGCCTGGGGTGAGCATGAACGCCGAGGAGTTTGCGCTGCTGCTGGACGAGGCCGCCCGCGATGACGAGCTTGCGACGATGATCCGGCAGGGGAACCTCACCGGGGCGCTCCTGCTGGCCCAGTGGAACGCCTTTGAACGGGCGAACCCTTACTATGGCACCTAGCTGCGCGCGCTACGCACGCCTGGAAGCCCAGGCCTGCGTAGCGCGCCGTACGCGCCTGCGGCCGCGTGGTGCCGGGGCGGGCCTGCGTTGCCCCGGTGCGGGCGCACCCTGGGCTGGGCCTGCGGCAGCGTGGCGCCGGGCCGGGTTGGCAAGGCCCGGGCCTGCCCGCCTCGCGCAGTTCTGGGCGGAGCGCGGGCGTTCTTGCCCGTGCGCGGGCGGGCTGGCCCGCTGAGCCGCGCCTGCGGCAGCGTGGAGCCGGGCCGGGTTGGCAAGGCTCCCGGGCCTGCCCGCCTCGCGCAGTTCTGGGCGGAGCGCGGGCGTTCTTGCCCGTGCGCGGGCGGGCTGGCCCGCTGAGCCGCGCCTGCGGCAGCGTGGAGCCGGGCCGGGTTGGCAAGGCTCCCGGGCCTGCCCGCCTCGCGCAGTTCTGGGCGGAGCGCGGGCGTTCTTGCCCGTGCGCGGGCGGGCTGGCCCGCTGAGCCGCGCCTGCGGCAGCGTGGAGCCGGGCCGGGTTGCTTGGGCCCCTCCGCTGGGCCTCGCGGCGCGTTGCCGGTGGCGGTGCCCTCCGCTGATCGCCGCGTCGGTCATCCCGCTGCCAGGAGGGGCACCAGGACGCTCGCTGCCCAGATCCGCCGTGCGGTCGCTGGCCCGTGCGGTCACGCTGCGGAGGGTGCGGTGCCCACCGGCGATCGCCGCTCAGGGGCGTTGGAGCGGGCCGATCTCGCCTGTTTCGCTTGCGCACCGTATCCCGCTTGCCCCCTGGATACGGGTAACTCCTGCCTGCGTTGCGCCCCCCGTCGCGTTCCCACTGGCGCAGGGGCGGGGCGCTCATAGCCGCTGGCGACGCCTTGGCGCGGGTGGGTGTGCCTGCATGCCCCCATGTTCGTTGCTCGTTGATGGCGGCGGCATGTTGCGCACTGCGTGAGGTTCCTGGCGCTCAGCGGCGTGCCGGTGCAGCCCAGGCGTGCCTTATCCCGTGACGCTTGCTGCCCAGTCAGGCGTTCCTGCGGCTGGCCACTCCGGGCGGTATGGCTTGCGTTCTGCCCGCTTCAGCCTGCCACAGCGTCCTGGCCTGGCGCAAGGGGCCTACCGCCTTTCGGGGACCCCCTGCCCCCGAACAAGCCTGGTAGGCCTGCTTCCTTGACCCCAGCCCAGGCGCAGGTGGCGTGTCTGGGTCAGGAACGAAAGCCAACCGCGCCGTAAGGCGCACCACCGAAAGGAACGACCGTATGCCTGCGCACAATCACGTGGAATTGACCGGCAATCTGGGTGCTGAACCGGAACTGCGCTTTACCGTTGCTGGAACCCTGGTTGCCAAAGCCAGCCTCGCTGTCCATCATCGCTATCTCACGGGGGAGCGCTGGCTGCAGCGCACCGACTGGTTCCGGCTTGTCGCCTTTGGCGCTGTCGCTGAGTTGCTCGCCACCTTTGCCAAAGGGGAACGGGTGAACATCCGGGGGCGGTTGCAGGCCAGCAGCTACCTCGACCGGGAGGGCGTCAAGCGGACGACGGTTGAGGTCGTGGTGCTCCAGGCGCTGCTTGCCCCGCTGCCGCCCAAGCACGATGCCATGGCTTCGTCGGCCCCCGTGGCCGAGGATCTGCCGCCCACGCCCGCACCGCCACCGGTGGTTTTGGAGCTGTCGCGTGATGACCTAGTGGCCCCCAAGCCACGGCGACGGCGGGTGAAGGCGGCGGCGTAGCCACCGCTGGCCCACCCAGGGAAGCGCGCCGCTTCCCTGGGTGGCGCGCACAGCTCTCTGGGAATTTGGGCGGCCCGGGCGCACGGGCGGGCCGCCCGCCCATGCTCCCAGCAACGCACGGCGGATGTTTGGCACGCTGTCCTTGTGCAGGGCCAGGCGACCGGTTTGCGCATCAACACGCCGCTCAGCGCGTCCAGATGCGCTGAGCCCAAGCAACAATCCCACAGCTACCATCTGCAATCGCGGTCGGTTCGTCCCGTGCGCGCCGCTTGCCGCTCCGGTCGCACGGGACGAACCCGGTCCGCGCCCTCATGATCCGCAGACCGCTGCGAACCGCTGCGAACCGCTGCGGACGGCGATGCGTGCGTCGCGCACGACCGTGCGCACGCGAACGCCATCGTGCGCACCTTGATGGCCCTCTGGCCGCCTCGGGCGGTTTCGCCAGAGGGTTTCTTCCTCACCGCACGACCAGGTTGCCCCAAGGAGCCCTGGCGCGCGGGTGCGCACGCAGGAGTCTGCTTCAGGCCCGCCGCCTCTGGGTGGGGCACGGCCTCCGTGCGTGCTCGGTCGCCCCTGGCCGTTGGCCCTTGCGTTGCTCCGCTCCGCCCTTGCCCCGTTACCCCCTTGCTGCGCCCCTGCCAACGGCATCCCTCCGGCACGGCCAACCAGCGTGCGCGTGCCGCTGCTCGAAGCCCAGGTACGCTCGAGCGTCAGCCGCTGGGCCTGACGGCGGCTGCCCTGGTGTGCGCTCGGCTTGCCCCGTCCAGCCAGACCGTGCGGCGTTCCCCGTGCTCGTCATGTGCCGGTGTCCTGCGGCTGCCCTCGCTGGCGGTGCGGTATGGCTTGCGTTCTGCCCGGTTCAGCCTGCCACAGCGTCCTGGCCTGGCGCAAGGGGCCTACCGCCTTTCGGGGACCCCCTGCCCCCGAACAAGCCTGGTAGGCCTGCTTCCTTGACCCCAGCCCAGGCGCAGGTGGCGTGTCTGGGTCAGGAACGAAAGCCAACCGCGCTGCAAGGCGCACCACCGAAAGGACACACGCACATGGAGACGATCAATCGGGTGGAACTGACCGGCCATCTGGGGGCAACGCCGGAATTGCGCACCAACTCAGCGGGCACCCGCATCACCACCGCGAGCCTCGCCGTACGCAACAGCTACCAGGTGAACGAGGTCTGGCACGAGCAGACGTACTGGTTCCGGCTCGTGGCCTTTGGGAATGCCGCCGACGTGTTGGGGAACTTCAGCAAAGGGGAACGGATCAGCGTGCAGGGCCGTTTGCAGAGCAACGAGTACACCGACAAGGAGGGGCTCAAGCGCACGAGCGTCGAGATGGTCGTGCTCCGCACCGAGGCGGCCCCGTTGCCCCGGAAGCAGGATGTCGTGGCTGCCGCGCTGCCAGCGGATCCCGTTGATGGCGAACTGACGGTCATCGACGAGGAGGAAGAGATCCCCTTCTAGGCGCGGACACCGTCCAGGCGGCAAGGGGCCGCCTGGACGGCTCCGATGCGGCTGGGGCCGCATGGCACACCTGGCGTGCGTACCGACAGTGCCCGTCAGGCGCGCCTGCGGCAGCGTGGAGCCGGGCCGGGTTGAGGCGGCTCCCAGGCCAGCCCGCCTCGCGTCGCCCTGGGCAGAGCGCGAGCGTCCGTGGTCGTGCGCGGGCGGGCAAGCCCACTGAGCCGAGCCTGCGGCAGCGTGGTACCGGGCCGGGTTGGACAGGCTCCCAGGCCCGCCCGCCTCGCGGTGCCCTGGGCAGGGCGTAGGCGTTCTTGGCCGTGCGCGGGCGAGCAGGCCCGCTGAGCTGAGCCTGCGGCAGCGTGGTACCGGGCCGGGTTGGACAGGCTCCCAGGCCCGCCCGCCTCGCGGTGCCCTGGGCAGAGCGCGAGCGTCCGTGGTCGTGCGCGGGCGGGCCAGCCCGCTGAGCCGAGCCTGCGGCAGCGTGGCGCCGGGCCGGGTTGAGGAGGCTCCCAGGCCAACCCGCCTCGCGCAGCCTTGGGCAGAGCGCGAGCGTCCGTGGTCGTGCGCGGGCGGGCAGGCCCGCTGAGCTGAGCCTGCGGCAGCGTGGAGCCGGGCCGGGTTGAGGAGGCTCCCAGGCCCGCCCGCCTCGCGTAGCCGTGGGCAGAGCGCGAGCGTCCGTGGTCGTGCGCGGACGAGCAGGCCCGCCGAGCCGCGCCTGCGGCAGCGTGGCGCCGGGCCGGGTTGAGGAGGCTCCCAGGCCAACCCGCCTCGCGGTGCCCTGGGCAGGGCGTAGGCGTCCGTGGTCGTGCGCGGGCGAGCAGGCCCGCTGAGTTGAGCCTGCGGCAGCGTGGTTCCGGGCCGGGTTGGAAGGCTCCCAGGCCCGCCCGCCTCGCGTCGCTCTGGGCAGGGCGTAAGCATTCTTGGTCGTGCGCGGGCGGGCGGGCCCGCTGAGCCGGGCCTGCGGCAGCGTGGAGCCGGGTCGGGTTGAGGATGCTCCGGTGCATCCCGCACCCTGAGCCGGGCCTGCGGCAGCGTGGCGCCGGAGATGCGTGCGCCGGATGCGCACAACCTCACCCTGCGCCAGTCTCGATCGTTGCCTCCCTCCTCGTTGTGACGACAGGCGACCTTGATGTGTGCCCAAGCACGATCGCCGCCTGCCCTCCTCGGCGGATTCTACTGGCTTAGGTGGCGCACTGTGGTCGAACGTACCGCGCCACGGGCGCGGTGTTGCTCAGGGCGTTTTCCGAGCTATCCCACAGAAGGAAGATCAATGTGTGTTCATGAGGAAGCGAGCGGAGCGTTGCCTGACCAAGCCCATGTCAAGCGAGCGTTGGAAATTGCGGTGGCCGGGGGCCACCATGTGTTGCTTGTGGGCGCGTCCGATGCGCCAACCTTGCGATTGGCACGCATGGTGCCTGACCTCGTTCCCCCAGGGGTGCCCCTGCACCCAGCGACGACGCTGGATACCGCCGCTTCGCTGCAGGTGTCACCGGAATTACGCGCTGCCGAACGCCCGTGGTGCTGCCCGCCCCCGGGGTGCTCGCTGCCAGGGTTGTTGGGTGGAGGGCGCGGCACCTTCCAGCCAGGGTTCGTAAGCCAGGCCCATGACGGCATGCTGTTGCTCGCCAACCTTCAGCAGTTTCATCACGCGAGCGCACATCTGGCCCGGGTGCTGACCGAACGGATCGTCGTGCCGCCACGAGGGGGCACCTTGCCCGCCAACCTGCTGCTGATTGCAACGGCCGAGGCCCATGATCAAGCATGGCGGTCTGCATGTGCGGCGATCCTCTCGCACTTCGCGCTCGTGGTGCAGGTACCCAGCCGCATGCCTGATCGTCAGCCCCTTGGAGCGCAGGACGAACCTGCGGCGATCATTCGTGCCCGCGTGGCGGCGGCCTGGCAGCGGCAAGCCGAACGCAGCGGCGGCGGCTGGCAGTGGCGCTTCAATGCCACGCTGCCCCCCACCGAGGTCGCACGACAGGTGACGTTGGATCACGCTGCCCGGCACCTCCTGGCGGTTGCCACCCGCCAACTGGCCCTCACCGCCACCCAACGCCAGCATGTGCGGCTGGTCGCCCGCACCATCGCCGACCTGGCTGGAATGGAACTGATCGGCCCGGCGCACGTCGCTGAAGCTCTGCAGTATCGCTTGCCCTCCGCCGTTTAACGCGGACAGCCGTGCTTCCCTCAACTGCGCCTCGTTGCGCTTGGCCCGCCCCATCCGCGTCGATCGCCACCTCGTCCGGCCCACCCGCGCCATCGCCAGACACACCCGCGCCCCGCTGCCCAGGTGAGGTGCCTCGCTGCGGCGCGGGTTTCCTGGCCGCAACGTGCCACACCGCGGGGAGGCGGCGACACGGGTCAAGATCGCCGGCAGGCCGGCGACGCGATGCGCCCTGCCCCGCCTCCCCGCAGTGTGGCGTTGGCATGCCACGGAGACCGCTTGCTGCAGAAGGAGGCCCCCATGCAACTGACAATTGGGATGAAGGTACGTGCCTGGGACGATGATCGGGCGTGCTGGTGGGACGGCGAGGTGGAGTTTATCAACGCTGATGAGCAGATGGTCGAAGTGACAATCTACAACGGCGATCATCCTCGGCATCCATGGCAAGCAGAGACGATTAGCGTTCCCCTTGATCCGGAATTCATCCGACCGCTGCGCGTTTCCCAGCGCTAGCCTACCTGCTGGGCGGATGGGCGCAGATCGTTGCATCCATCCGCCTAGCGCCCAGCGCCGCTGATCACCATCATTGGCAAAATGACCCTACCAACGCTCTTTTTGTGTCCAATGAGGACACAAGGGGTTGACGCGACCCATCACCCCTTGTGTCCCCATTGGACACAAGGGGTGCATAGGGACAGGCGAAGCGCTGCGCCAGGGAAGAAGCGGAGCCTCCGCGCGCGGGCGGTGGGCGTGGGCACGCGCCTCCCTCGCTGTGCCAAGCCGTTGGAGCCTCCGCGCGCGGGCGGTGGGCGTTCAGGAGGCGGTGTTTTGCGCGGTGCCACTGGGTGAGGCGGCCGCCGTGCGTTCGTGAGGGGCCATTGCGCTACGCCAAGAAAAGATATCGGTATGGCAAAGGAGAGCATAGACCGATACCTTTTTGGAGGAAGCAAGCGCTGTTGCCAGGGCTGATGCAGAGTCTCGGGAGGGTTAGCTAGTGTCTCAGCCCTGCACCGCAGCGCTATGCTTCGCTTGGCGCATCCCGCGTGGTTCTTCCCGGGGGACGGCCACGCGGGATGCGCCCGTGAGTGAGGTCGTCGTGATAGCGGGCCAGCGCGGCTGGGGTGCTGTGCCAGCGCCCGCCGCGTTTGGAGCCTTCCAGACGCCCTTTGCGAATGAGCAGCGCCAGGTATTCGGCACTATAGGGTGAGGTGGCGGCCAGCGTGCTCAGGGGCAGCCAGGTTTCGTCTGGGGTCGCGTCGCAGGCTTCCAGGTAGAGATCGAGGCCGCTTTCGACCGCACGACCCACCAGGTTCAGGAGCGGCCCGCAGCGCCCGCGATCCGCCTGTGCAAGCGCTGCCAGGTAGCCGAGCCGCCATTCTTGGAGGAGCAGGGCTGGCGGCGCACCGCCACGCATGAGCAGCAGATTGAGCACCAGGCGTCCGGTGCGCCCATTGCCGTCACGAAAGGGATGCACCGCCAAGAAGCCATGATGTGCCAGGGTCGCCCGCGTGATCAGATCGTACTGCTGCCCGTCAGCGTCAAGCCAGGCGAGCCACTGCGCCATCAAGGCGGGCACTTCCCGTGCCGGCGGCGGCTGCAGGAGCGAGCCGCGAATGCTGACCGCACCGTGCCGCCACTGGCCCGCTTCGTCCAGGAGCCGATCCGTCACCAGGCGATGCAGTTCCCGTACCACCTCCAGGGTCAGCGGCGTCGCCGTGTTGACCAGGGCCTGCACGTACCGATACGCCGCCGCATGATTGGTCGCCTCCAGATGTTCGTGAAGCGCGTGCCCCCCCACGGTCAGCCCGTGCTCAATGACGAGCTGGGTCTCGCGCAGGGTGAGCGTATTGCCCTCGATGGCATTGGAATGGAAGGTCAAGCGCACCTGAAGATCGGCGTGGAGCTGGCGCAGGGTCGCGTCGGACAGCGGGCGTCGGGCCTCAAGGAGGGCCTGTTTTTCCGCCAGGCGACGAGCGAGGCGGGGATCCATGCGCGGTTCAGGGGCCATTGGGGTACTCCAAGAAAAGATATCGGTATGGCAAAGTATAGCATAAACCGATACCTTTTTCCAGGCAGTAAGCGCGGTTGCCAGGAGGGTGCGTGGCAACGGCCCTGGCCCACCCACCGTGCGTGCGCAGCTCCCCGCTGGCGCTGGTGACGAAGTCCAGGCATGGTGTTGGCAGCGGCAGGCGACGACGGCCCGACGCGGCCCCTCGCCGCGCCGCTGAGCTGGCTCACGGGAGCGCCAAGGCTGGTATGCCAACGAGACCCATCGCCTCCGCTGAAGCCGGAAGCTGATTTGCCATAATGGCAAATCACCCCCGCTGAAGCCGGATGCTGGTGTGCCATAACGGCAAAAAACGGCTTGACACTGTGGCTGATGCCGTCGCCCGCCTGAGCGTCGCTCACGCCATGCTAGGTTCGCCGCTGGTGCGGCTTGCTCAGGATGGCCTTGTGGCAGATCATTCCAGCGGCGGGTGAGCCTAGCGGCGGAACAGGTCACGGAGCCAGGCTAGGGGAGATCGTCGTGCTTGACGGTGTTCGATCAGCGCCAGCACCCGCTCGATCAGCGCGGTGTCTTGCTCGTCAAGGCCCGCCACGAGCGCCGCGCGATCCCGCTCCCCCGCCCAGATGCGCTCGACTGGCCCGCGCAACCTCCAGCCCTGCTGCTCAAGTTGGGCCAGGGCCGCCGTGACGTCCTGCCGTGGCCCCTCATCGCCGGTGGCAACGGCGGCAATGGCGGCGAGGAGGTGGGCGAAGGCCGCGGTGGGGTCGGTGGGTGGTCGGTGGGTGGTTCCACTGAGGCGTTGTCTGATGGCATCAAGACTCTGGCGTGAGTCCTGCGTGTTGGGGTGGTCAGTCCCGAGGCGGGCTTCATAGATCTCATGTGCCCGGCCCATCAGTTGCTCGGCGGTCTGGACATTGTCTTGGTAGAAGTGATTGATCGCCAGGTTGTAGAGGCTTGTAGCGGTGATAGGATGGTTGGCCCCCAGCGCCTGCTCTCGGATCGCCAGAGCGCGTTCCAAGAGCGGGAGCGCCGCGGCGTCCTGCCCCTGCACCCGGTAGAGTTCGGCGAGGCTGCTCAGGCTGGCAGCGGTGGTGGGATGGTCGATCCCCAGCGCCTGCTCCCGGATCGCGAGGGCGCGTTCGAAGAGCGGGTGGGCCGCGTCGTACTGCCCCTGCACCCGGTAGAGTTCGGCGAGGTTGCCCAAGCTGATGGCGGTGGTGGGATGGTCGGCCCCGAGCGCGTGCTCAGAGATCGCCAGGGCGCGTTCGTACAGCGGGAGTGCTGCGTCGTCCTGCCCCTGCGCATGGTACAGCGCGGCGAGGTTGTTGAGGCTTAAAGCGGTGTCGGGATGGTCAGGGCCGAGCACGCGCTCGCGGATCGCCAGGGCACGTGCGTACAGCGGGAGTGCTGCGTCGTCCTGCCCCTGCGCATGGTACAGCGCGGCGAGGTTGTTGAGGCTTAAAGCGGTGTCGGGATGGTCAGGGCCGAGCACGCGCTCGCGGATCGCCAGGGCACGTGCGTACAGCGGGAGTGCTGCGTCGTCCTGCCCCTGCGCATGGTACAGCGCGGCGAGGTTGTTGAGGCTTAAAGCGGTGTCGGGATGGTCAGGGCCGAGCACGCGCTCGCGGATCGCCAGGGCACGTGCGTAGAGCGGGTGGGCCGCGTCGTCCTGCCCCTGCTCGTCGTACAGCGCGGCGAGGTTGTCCAAGCTGGTGGCAGTATTGGGATGGTTGGCCCCCAGCGTCTGCTCCGTGATCGCCAGGGCGCGTTCGTACAGCGGGAGTGCTGCGGTGTCCTGCCCTTGCGCGTGGTACAGCGCGGCGAGGTTGTTGAGGCCTAAGGCGGTGTCAGGATGGTCGGCCCCCAGCGTCTGCTCGCGGATCGCCAGGGCGCGTGCGGCGAGCGGGAGCGCTGCGGCGTACTGCCCCTGCACCCGGTAGAGTTTGGCGAGGTTGCCCAAGCTGGTGATGGTATCAGGATGGTCGGCCCCGAGCGCGTGCTCGTGGATTGCCAGGGCGCGTTCGAGGAGCGGGCGGGCCGCATCGTACTGCCCCTGCACTTGATACAGCCCGGCGAGGTTGCCCAGGCTGGTGGCGGTGTCGGGATGGTCGGCCCCCAACACCCGCTCGCTGATGTCCAGGGCGCGTTCGTAGAGCGGGCGGGCGGTGTCGTACTGCCCCTGCTCGTCGTACAGCGCGGCGAGGTTGCTCAAGCCGGTAGCGGTGGTGGGATGGTTCATCCCCAGCGCCTGCTCAAAGATCGCCAGGGCGCGTACAGAGAGTGGGAGCGCCGCCTCGTACTGCCCCTGCGCGTGGTACAGCGCAGCGAGATTGCCCAGGCTGGCGGCGGTCGTGGGATGGTCGGCTCCCACTGCGTGCTCAGAGATCGTCAGGAGGCGTTCGACGTAAGGCTGAGCCAAGCTATAGCTGCCCAAGCGATCCAAGTGCCGCCCAAGCCAAGCGCAGAGCGAAGCCGCTTGTTCATCCTCCCGTCCCAGCGCCACGTCGGTGACCCCACGCAGGACGGGGAGGAAGGTGGTGAGCGGGGCCAGGGTTGGGGCGTCCACCATGTTCCTGGCTAACTGGATGACCACCTGCTCCACGTCGGCCTGCGCGTCGGGATCATGGCTCACCTTGCGCACGTAGACTCCGACGAGCCGATGCATGCGCAGGCCGTCACTGCCGTCGCGCTCGATGAGGCCGAGGCTGAGGAGTTCGCGTAGCCCTCGTTCGGCGTGCCGCTGCCCGAGCCGATCATCCGCTGCTAGCCCCAGCGTCGCCAGGGCTAGATCGCGGGGGACGCGGTTGCCGGGGGCGAGGTGCGCTGTCCGGGCCAGCAGCCGCAGCGCTTGCGCGTCGGTGGGGTCGTCGGCCAGCAGGCGCTCATAGCTCAGCGCGAAGGTACGGGCGACGTGCAAGGCGTGGTTGGTCGGCGAGGGCGTGCTGTCGATCCCTTGCAGTGCTTCGTGGTCAAGCAACCTCGCCGCGCGCAGTTCGCTGAGGAAGGTGGCAGGATCGCCAAAGGCCGGGCTGTCGGCATAGGTTTCCAGGTAGCTTCCGGCCAGGTGCAGGGCCAGCGGCAGATCGCCGAGTTCGGCGGCAATGGCAGCAAGCGCCGGGTCGTCGACAGCCAGCTCGGGGCGATGTTTGCGCAACAGGGCAAGGCTTTCGTCCCGGCTCAGGACGCCCAAGGGCAGGGTGGTCACGCCCAGGCTGGTACTCCATACCCCTCGCCGACTGGTGATCAGCACGCGACAGCCGCCGGTCGGCGGACGCCACTGCTGGATCAGGGCCTCGGCCTGGCCCGGCTCGGTCGCGTCGCAGTTGTCGAAGATCAGCAGGCGCGGGATGGGGAGCGCCCAGACTGACCGGACGCGCTGCACCTGGTCGTCGAGGGCGAGATCCGCGAAGCTGGGCAGGTCGAGGGCCAGGCCGCAGGCCGCGACCTCGAGCGGAATGCTCGCGGGGTCAGCGAAGGAGAGCCAGAAGACGCCGCCAGCGAAGAACTGGCCGTAGCGGTGGGCAAACTCGGTGGCGAGGTTGGTCTTGCCCACCCCGCCGAGGCCGGTTGTCGCCGCAGTGGAGCCAAGTGCTGCGGTGCCGCCCTCGCCCTTGAGCGCCCGCGCCAGCGCGAGCATGTCGTTCGTACGCCCGACGAAGTGGGGATTGCGGGCGAAGGGCATGCGGTGCAGTTCGGGCAATGGGGCCACGGGCGCGAGGGTCTCCAGGGGCAGCGCGGCGAGCAACTCTTGGGCGGCGACGGGGTCAATCACGCGTGGCACCGGTGGAAGGTGAACATGGATCTCGTGCCCGATGATGCGCTCGACGAAGCCCCCGGTGATCGTGATCTGCTGGACGGTGTCAACGGGGCCCGTGATGATCTGCAGCGCGTGGCCCTCGACCTCCAGGGGTCGCCCGACGAGGCTGACCAGGGCCGCCGCCATGACAGGCCGGGCAGCGAGGCGAGCGGCGAGGGCGGGGGGCGGCAGGGTGAGGAGGGCCGCCAGTTCGTCGGCGTGTACCGTGAGTTCGTGCGGCAGGGCGGCGGCCAAGGCAGCGGTGAGCGGGGCCAGCGGGTTCATAGGCTATCCTCCGGGTGCTCGTCGGCGGGTGCTCCCAAGGCCGTCAAGGCCGCTTTGGCGCGGGCAATTCCAGCGCGGGCCTCGGCGATGCCGTGGCTCACTTCAGGCCGGGCGTGGGCCGATCCGGTGAGGGCCAGTTGATGGAGGTAGTGGCCCAGCGTGGCGCGGTGCGCCTCCAGGAGCGTGCGCTGGGTAGCGATGGGGTTGATCGTGTTCCCCATAGGCGTCGGTGGTACCGCACTGACGTTGACTTGGCGGCCAATGATCGCGCCGACGCTGCCGCCGCTAACGGTGATCTGCTGCACCGTCCCCACAGAACCGCTGATATGCACCCCGCCAGGCGGGGCCGTAGGCGGCGGGCTGGCCTCCCAGAGATACCCGTCGCGCATGCGCAGCCAGAGCGCGGGCACCCACCAGGAGGGGCGGTCGCGCAGGGCGGCGCGGGCGACGGCGGTGGCCCGGTCAAGTGCGCCGTCGCGGGCCACCTCGCGCCATAGGGTCGGCAAAAACGTCGCGGCGTCCGCAAGGCTCAGGCGGTCGTGCAGCGCGAGCACCGCGCCCATGCCAGCCTGGGCCAGGCGCGGCCCCAGCGCCGCCAGTGCCCCGGCCTGATGGCTGGCCCCGCCACTGGTGCAGGCCATCAGCACGGCCAGCAGGGGCGGGCGGGCCAGGTGGCTGAACACTGCGCTCAACGCCTGGCCTGGCACCCGTGCCGCCGTCCCGTCGGCTGCTTCCAACCAGAGCACGGTGTCGGTCGCGGTGGACGTGGCGTGAGCCACGAGGCAGAAGATCGTCGGGGCCTCACGCAGCGCGGCTTGGAGCGCGGTCAGCGTGGCGCGGCGGCTCACCGCGTCGGCGTGGTCGCCGATGATCGTCAGCGGGGTCGCCCCCAGCGCGTCGCGCACTCGCTGAACCTCTGCCGCGACCTCAAGCGCGGCCAGGTGGTAGCGGGCCAGATCATGTGGGTTGGCCACCACGAGCAGCGCTCGCAGGTCAGGGCGTGGCCCGAGCGTCACTGGACGAAGCTCGCTACTCGCCAGCGTGCGTACCAGGAAGATGCGTTCATCACACGCTAGGGGCAGGTCGCTGCTCGGATCGCGCAGCGTTTCCCAGCGCAGGGCGTGGAGGTCAGCGGCGTCGGCGGGCAGGCTGAGGCGCACGCGGAGGGGCCGGTTGGTGCCGTGGGCCAGCGCCCGCGCCTGCTGCCAGGCGTCACGCAGGGCCGGGGCCGCGAAGAGTTGGGTTGTCAGCGCCTGCCCATAGGCCACCGGGTCGAGAGCGTGGGCCAGGAGAGCGGCTGGTTCGAGGGCGAGCGGCACCGCGCTTGCCAGCACCGCGTCGGCCTGGCTGCTCGGTTGGGTCAGCCGCGCCTCGGCCACGTAGCCGGTCGCGGTGACACCGAGGGTCAGGGTCAGATCGACGGCGGCGAGGCGATCAGACATGGCATGGCCCCTGAAAGGTCGGCTGCGGACACATGCCCCTATTATAGGCGATCTGAGGGCGAGGGGAAGGGCTGACGGATGCCGTGTGGCTCCGCAGGCAAGGTGGCGCTGGGAACGCGGCCAGGCGGGGTCTTCCGTCGTGGCCCACTGAATTAGCTCACAGGTATAGCAGCGGATTTGTTGCTCCCTTTGCCCCTGTTTGTTTGGCAACGGAGGTTAGGCTGGTGATCTGTTTCATCCTTCCTTGAGGGCCTGGCGCAGGTGGGCGAGCGAACTGTTCCCACCTGAGCACACCAGGCCGACTTTCCGTCCCCGTAGGCGCTCGCGCAGGTGGAGGGCGGCTGCCAGCGGTGCGGCCCCTGCCGCTTCGGCGAGCGTGTGGGCCCGTTCGAGCATGCTGACCATCGCCTGGAGGATCGCCTCCTCCTCGACCAGGACGAAGTCCGCCAGGCGTTCCCAGAGGATGGCCTGGGGCATGGCGAAGCCGCTGCCAGTGGCTAACCCCTCAGCGAGGGTTGTGTTGGGCGCACAGGTGAGCGTGCGTTGGTGCCAGGAGTGGTAGGCTGCGGGGGAGGCGGCGGCCTGGACGCCAATCACCTGAAGGGTGGGGTTGATCGCATGGGCAACCAGGCACGCTCCGGCGGCCCCGCTGCCCCCGCCGATGGGCACGATGATCACCTCGAGCTCGGGTTCGTCTTCGAGCATTTCGAGCGTCTGGGTCCCCACGCCCGCGATCAACAGGGGTTCATCGCCGGAGTGGATGTAGCGGTAGCCATGATCGCGAGCCAGGCGCTCGCAGTGGAGCCGGGCGGCGTCGAAGTCGGCCCCGTGGACGATCACCTCCGCCCCCATGCCGGTCATCGCGGCGAGTTTGCCGGGGTTGGCGCCCTCGGGCACCACGATGCGGGCCTGGACGCCAAAGCGACGGGCGGCAAAGGCGACCGACTGGCCGTGATTGCCGGTTGAGGCCGCGATGACGCCGCGCATCCGTTCATCAGGACTGAGTTGGGCGACCAGGTTGAGCCCGCCGCGCACCTTGAAGGCCCCGACTGGTTGATAGTTCTCGTGCTTGACCCAGGTTGCTGTTCCGACCAGATCGTCGAGGGCCGGGTAGCGATGGAGTGGGGTGCGTGCCAGGTGGGGGCGGATCTGGCGTTGGGCGCGGAGGACATCGTGAAAGGTAGGCAGTTTCATCGGCAGCACGCTTCTTCTCTGGTCGCCTGAAGGGCGTCATTGCTGGGCGGGCAACGTCGTTCCATCCATGGCGTGTGGCGGCAGATGCCCTGCATGATACCAAAACCTGGGGGAGCGTGCCTGTTCACCCTTCGCTTGGGCGCGAGGGTGGGACGCCCTCGCGCCCAGGCGTGCTTGTTCCCCCACATGTGAACGTATACGGCGGAGAGCACATGCACCGTGCCGGGCCGCCGTGTTGGTGGAACTGGGACGTGCGCCCCTCGCGACATGCCCTTGCGCGGCGAGGCGGTGACGAAGCCACCGCCTCGCCGCGCAAGCGACCATCCTGGCGTCAGGTGCGCAACGGGTACGCGATCTGCTGACACCTAGCGGCGCACCACTGGCAGATAGACCCGACTCGTGGTGAGGCGCATCCAGGCAAATTGCAGTTGCGCCCCGCCCTCATCCTCCTCGTGTTCGAGGCGGAAGGTGTAGACGCCGGTGGGGAGGGTGCGGCGCAGCCTTCTCGCTTCGAGGTAGGCGGCGCTCATCAAGGGTTCGTCATTGAGGAAGACCTGCACTCGATCATCGCCATACGCAAAAAACTCATACTCCCCGCCAACCAGCGTCACGGTACGCGTCCACTCCGAACTGAACCCATCATCCCAGACGCCAACCTGCCCATTGCCGGGGGCTTCAAACTCCCAATTGTGCGCCACCCACGTATCGGACACATGTTCCACCCAGGTTGGGCCAGCCTGACGATTCATGCCATTGAAATAGCGCACATACCAGTGCTCGGTCGCTGGGGTCGGCCACGCATACGCCTGGGCGGGTTGATCCAGTTGCGGTTCCAAGACCAGGTAGCCATGGGTGAAATTGGCTTGGAATTGCCCCTGGGCGTTGGTGAAGACATCACTGGTGGGGGCCCCGAGCCACGCATCGACGTGCCCGCGTCGCCAGTATTCCGTGAAGAGCGGGCCGTGCAACACGTAGGCTGGCACCGACCCCGCCGGTTGATCGCGCACCTCATCGTGGAAAATCATCGCGTGGCGGCTGTCACCCGCACCGGTCAGCCATTGCATCACCACCGGATTCGCCTCGCCACCCCAGAAGGCACCGGTCATTGGTGAGCCCAGCGTGGCGCTGGCACGATTGCGTTCGTAGGCCGCCGCAAAGACCCCTGGCCGCGAACTGCCGCTCCCAACCGCCGGGCAGAGGGAAGCGATTCCTTCTTGCACCAGCGCATAGTCAAACAACGTATCAACGCCAATCGCCTCGTTGGGAAAGTAGACCTCGGCACGCAGCCCGGTATGGCCGCTCTGCTGGATCGGCAGACTCACCTCGTGACACATCCAGCCCTGCTGACTAACCGTGAACGTGCGGCTGGCATTGGGTTGCTCGCCACCCATCGCCCAGAGCGCAAGGGTGCCCGTGCGCGTTATCCCGGGCGGGGCGTGGATCATGAGCGCAAAGGTGTAGGTTGCGCCTGGGGTGGGCGCATAGGGAATATCCTGGTAGAACGACGTACACTCAGGCTGCTCACCCCGGTTGGTCGCGAGAAAGCGCGTGCCATGAAACGCTGTAACGCCATAGGTGCCCGACTCATAGGTGGTCATATTGCACGAGCCATGCCATTGCCAGGGAGCCGGGCCAGCGGGGTCTTCAAACGAGTTATTCTGCAGCGTCGCGCTCGCCGCTGTGACCGTGATCGGGAAGAAGACCGCCCCATTTGCCGGGGCACTAAACCAGGCACTGCCCTCCTGGACAAAGCCAAACTCGATGCGATACGAGCCAGGGGTTGCCGGGGCACGCAGGGTAAACTGAAAGACGCCAATGGCCCCTGGTTGCACCACCCCGGGGCTGGCAATGCGATACGGCCCAAGCCAGGAGGGATCATAGAACGGATGGTTCTGGTCGAGCGGGAGCGCATAGATCTTGGTATTGGCATCCCAGGCCCCCGTACCTGTATTGCGCACTTGCACCTGCACCTGCTGGGTGCTACCGGCCACCATCTGCGGCTGGAAGGCCTGGCTGACAAACTCGCCGCTGTAGGTTGGGGGTGGTGGTGGCGGTGGTGTTGTGCCACTGCCAATCGTGCCATCGTTGTAAATATGGTTCCCTGCAGTCAAATAGATACTGGCGGAACGAACTGAACCATCTTGGATGCGCGTCATTGTCCCTTGATAGGCCGCTCCCCCATTGGCAACGGTCCAGCCACCCACATCAACCCCATCAAAGGCAACGCTTTGTCCATTGAACTCAAGGCTGAAATGCACATGAGGGCCATCGGCACCTCCACCACAGCCGAATTCAGCTGAGGTTTTTCCGAGATAAGTTCCCCGTTGAATGGTTTGACCATTCCTGATACTGATGCTGCTCTGAGCCACATGGTAATAGGTCGTCCTCCATCCATCACTATGCACCACCCGAATGAAGTTGGGACAGGTCGTGTACGTATAGGCGACCCCTTCCCGCGCAGCGTGGATATTGCCGGAACCTGTCCCTGCCGAAAAATCAATGGCATTCCAAAGCTGCGGGTTCACAAAGCCCCCAACATGTGGCCCGCCTGTAAAATACCATGACTCACCGGTTGCCCACGGTAAGCTTAATTGCGCCGCCCCATTGCCCGCCAGGCTTGGGGCGATCCGGAAGAGGGCTTGCAGATCTTCGCTCATCACTGATGCAGGCACCTCGGCTAACCAGGTCTGGAACTGCGGTTCTGGTTCAAGGGCAACGCTCCAACCGGTTGCCTGCTGGCGGGCGAGAAAGACCCAGGCCGTGGGGCCAGGGCGGGTCGCTGAGGCCGTGATCAGCACACTGCCCGCAGCCCAACCAGCGTCGGAGACGATATCTTCCATCATCACCGCTGCGGTTGGCGGTTGGCCCAGGAAACGGGTGACGGCCGCTTCAACGGCGTCTACCAGTTCTGTGGTGTTGGGCGGCTCAAGTGGCGTGGTGAACTGCGCCTCGCCAGCGTTGGGTAATCCCGAACGTGAAGGTGCGGTCACTGCTCCGGGAAGGTGGGCATCGACCGAGGTGAGCGGGGTCACTGAGGCAAGTACCAACGTGAAGACGATCAGGGTAAGCAGTCGAACGAGGTGACGGAACTTGGGCCGATGGAACATAATAGGCTCCTTACTGTTCATCGGGAACGGATCGTGGTGGGCCGTCTCAGCAAGCTCCCCCTGCCATCGACTCGCAGTCTCATGGGCGTGCGACCTCAACACTCCCTTCCCTTCCCTTCGCTTATTCTATCTGTACCAAAACCACCCTCCATGCTCTTGTGCGATCTCCCAGGATGCGGTAGTACGATCTTCCTGTTTGGGCATAGTACTCGTATGGCGTGGCTTCCTGGTGGTCATCATGCCCCGATGGTTTGTTGCTCCTCTCTGCGGAGCATTGCGCCCCGTTGCGCCAACCTTTGTGCTACCGCACTGAATTAGCTCACAGGCATAGCAGCGGATTTGTTGCTCCCTTTGCCCCTGTTTGTTTGGCAACGGATGCGAGGGTGTGGTAGGATGACGCCACATGAGCGTATGCCGTTGTCTTCTCAGGCCCCCGGCCACCCAACCGCACGAAAGGAACCAACCCGATGCCCGCTTCCACCCGACACATGTTTGATATTGACCTCCAGCACGGCGTGCTCCCTGTTTCCCAAGCGGCCAGTTCGTTGGCGGCGATGATCCGGCGCTCGGCGCAGCAGCAGCGCCCCGTGGTGATCACGCAGAAGGGCAAACCGACGGCGGTCTTGCTCTCGGTTGAGTTGTTCGATGTGCTGCGGGCGCTGGTCGACGATGCCCGCCCGCCCGCCGCTGCGCCGCCGGAGGGGTAGGCCCAGGATCAGGCAACGAAGGCGCTTTGTTTGACGCGAAGGCGCGAAGGCGCGAAGGTTTGAAGGATCAGCTTGGCGTCTTTGTGCCTTGGCGTCTTTACGCCGTTGCGCCTTTGCGTCTCTCGCGCTGCGGTACCTCGGCCCCGGCGCGAGCAGCGCAGGTCGTATGCCGAAGGCGTTGTTGCATGTATCATGACGGCAGGTGGCCGAACCCTTCCCTCCAGGAGTACCTCTGATGACCCAGCGCCGTGACGAACTCCACGCTGAACTGGCTGAGCTTGACGACGTGATTGCGGCGCTGGCCCCCGGTTCCCCCGTGCGGCTGCGCCAGGAAGCAAAACGTGACCGGGTACGAGCTGCGTTGGCAGCCCTTACGGGCGACCCCCCGCCTGCCCCTGTGCCACCACCTGCATCGGTGGATCAGTCAAGGCAGGCGGGCGGGCTCAGTCTGGGTGCCGCCAATACCATCCAGGGCGGGGTGACGACCGGCGATGTGATCGCTGGTGATAAACATGCCCAGCAGATCGGCACGGTGCATACCGAGGGCACTGCGTTCGTGGCAACCCAGCAGACCATTGTCTGTTTCTATGGGCCGCATCCGCCGGGTGATGCCCAGGCGTTGCTGACCGATTACCTGGTCTACGTTGCCAACGAGTGCAGTACGATGCGCTTGCAGCGCATTGCCGGGCAGCGCCAGACCGGACGGGAGCAGCCGGCCGTGCCGGAGCTGCGCTTGCAGGCGGTCTATACCAGTTTGACCACCGATGGCCCGCCGGTGGTGCGGCTGCGCACCACGGCGACGGTTGGCCGCGTGCGCCAGTTGATCGAGCGGCTGGAACAGACCCCGCGTTCCCCTGAGGCGGTAGCCCCCGAGCGGGTGATCGCGGTGGGGATAACCGGGTTGGATGGCCGGATGGACGCGGCGTTGGGGGCCGAGCGGCGTGGGCGGGCGGGGCTGGATGTGGCCGGGGGGCTTGACCTGCCTGCGACAACTGTGGTTGACGTGACGTTGACGCGGGCCGAGTTGGCGCTGGAGGCGTTGGCGCGGCAGCGGCGGCTGGTGCTGCTCGGCGAGCCGGGCTCGGGCAAGAGTACGGTGCTGCGCTATCTCGCCGCGTTGCTGGCGCAGCGGGCCTGCGGGGTGCGACCGCGCCTCGCGGGGTGGGCCGACGACGCGACGCCGGTGCCGATCCTGGTGCCGCTTGCGCAGGTCGCTGAGCACCTGGCCCACGCGAGCACGCCCGATGCGGCGCTCTGGCAGACGCTTGGCGCGATCCTCGATGCGCAGGGCCTCAGGGCGGGCCTGCGCGATGCCCTGAGCGAGGCGCTACGGCGCGACGGGGTGATCCTGCTTTGCGATGGCCTCGATGAGCTGTCGGCGGAAGGCGGGACGGCCAGCCCGCGCAGTCTGGTCGCGCAGGCGGTACAGCGCCTGGGGATGCGCACGCAGGCGCGGATCGTGGTGACGAGCCGAGTCTTGCCCTATCAGAGTGCGACGACGTGGCAGTTGCCCGCCGCCGAGGGCTGGCAGGTGCGGACGATCAGCCCGCTGGCGTTCGGCCAGGTGCAGACGTTTGTGCAGGCCTGGTTTCGCGCGCTGACGGCCCTCGATCCTGATCTGACCGTCGCCGCCGCCGCCCAGACCGCCGCAACGCTGCTTGACCACCTGGCCGCGCGTCCGGCCCTCGCCCCGTTGGTGCGTTCGCCGTTGCTGCTGACGATGTTGACGTTGCTGCACGACCACGACCAAGTGCCCGACGACGAAGTGGAACTGTATGAGCAGTGCGTGCTCTTGCTGCTCGACCGCTGGGAACCGGTGCGCCAGCCGGGGTTGAAACGGCCCGGGTTGCTTGAGCGCTTAGGTCAGCCGCCGGGCTTGACCCTGGCCCGCCTGCGCGATCCGCTGCACCAGTTGGCGTACGAGGCGCACCGCGAGGGCCGGGGCGACGAGGGGCGCGGCATCATCAGCGACGACCTGCTGCACGGGCGGCTGGTCAAGTTCTTTGACCGGCTCGGGGTGGCCGAGCCGCTGGCGACCTACAAGACCTTCAAAGCGGTGCTGGCGGAAGAGGCGGGCTTGCTGGTTGCGCGGGGGGACGACGCCTTTGCCTTTCCGCACCTGTCGTTTCAAGAGTATCTGGCGGCCTGCTATCTGGCTGATCAGGAGGCGATGCGTGATCTGGCGTACGCGGTGTGGCAGAGCGAGGATCGCGAACGTTGGCGCACGGTGCTGGTGCTGCTGGCCGGGCGCTTAGCGGCCCAGGGCAAAGCGCCCAAAGATGGCTTTCTCTGGTTGAAACAGCTCTGGGCCACTTCGCGTGGAGGACAGGTGAAACCGGATGCGCAGCGGCACCAGGATACGCGGATGGCGGTGCTTACCTATCAGGGCATGGGTGGCCGGGTGGCCTTTGCCGCCAGTTATCACCTTGACCTCGACGACGACATCGAGCGCCCGCTGCGGCAGGCGATGGTGGCCTTGCTCAACGCCCCTGCCGCGACGGTGCCGCCGCGTGATCGCCTGATCATCGGGCGCGTGCTGGGCGAGCTGGGCGACCCTCGTTTCCCCGTGACGCTGGCGGCGTGGCAGGCGAGTCTGGCGCACCTGGCGCAGCGCACGACTGTGCTGACAGCGCACGGGGAGCACTACTGGCGTTTTGTGCCTGGGGGCCGCTACCAGATTGGCGGGTGGGACGACGGCGCGGCGGTGGCGCATGAACTGGCCCCGTTCTGGATCGCCCGTTATCCCGTGACGGTTGCGCAGTACGAGGCGTTTGTCGCTGAAGGCTACGGTGATGCGGCGGAACGCTGGTGGACGCCGGAGGGCTGGCAGTGGAAGCAGCGAAACAACGAGCAACAGCCGTGGAGGTGGGATGATCCTGACTACAACGGGGCCAATCAGCCGGTGAGCGGGGTGACCTGGTACGAGGCGACGGCCTTCTGTGCCTGGCTGAGCGAGCGCCTGGCTGACGTGCTGCCGAACGGTTTTACCCTGCGCCTGCCGACCGAGGCGATGTGGGAAGTGGCGGCGGCCTGTGCTGGCCCCGCCGAGCGACGGCGCTATCCGTGGGGGGATACCGCGCCAACCCCGGAGCAAGCGGTGTATGATGTCTGGCAACGCAACGCCCCGGCCCCGGTGGGCCTCTGCCCGGCAGGGGCGGCGGCGTGTGGGGCGCTGGACATGGTGGGCAACGTCTGGGAGTGGGCCAGGAGCAGTTACCGCGCTTATCCAGACGAGGCCGCGCAGGAGGTGAAAGACTTTACACTTTATGATGGGGATGTGCCGTTGCGAGGTTCTTCGTACTACGGGGATAGCACATATGTTCGCTGCGGGGCGCGGTACGGGTATCATCCCGCCAGCGCGGGCGACCTCCGGGGTTTTCGGGTGGTGGCGGCCCCCCTTGTTCGCATGGATGCCTGGATGGGGCATCCTGATCTACTAATGTAATGTGAGCACGGCGTGGGGGAAAGAGGAGCTTTCGGTCGGCCAGCATGATGGTTGATCGCACGAGGGAATGACGAGGAGCACGCCGCGATGACGCACGACGAACTGATCGCGTTGGCCAACGAGCTACGCGCCCTCCGCGAGCGGTGGGGCGCGGCGGCGGCGCACGCTGCGTTGGCGACGAACACCACGCTGACAGCGGAGCAACGCACCTTCGTCGAAGCCGAGGTGTTCGGTGAAGCGACGCCAGCGGGCGGTGGTGATACGATCACCGCAGGCAATGTCACCCAGAGCACGGCTGCTATCGGCCAAGGGGCCACGGCGACGACACATGGCTCGCTCACGGTCAACGGTACGGTCTACGGCCCGACCGTGGGCCTGAACCTGGGCACGATCATCTACGGGCGTGATCCGCGTGATGACGAGCGACGACGGCTGATCTGGTATCTTGATGCGTTGGCGAATGATCTACGCGCCCTGCCGCTGCGGGGCCTGGATACGCAATTGGCCGGGGCGCAGGGCCTGGATCTGGCGCGGGTCTATGTGCTGCTGGCGACGACGACGCTCCTGCCGCTGGCGACCGGCTCGCGGGAAACCGTGCGCCGCTACTTTGCTGATGACGCGTTGACGAAGCCGGCGGAAGCGTATGATCCGGAGCGCGTGTTGCCGGTCGAGGCCGTTTTGCACAGCATTGCGCTCGATGCGGAACGCGACAGTCCCGGTCTCATCCTGCATCGGGCGCAGGCGGCGACGGAGGCGCTGTATGCCCATCCGCAGCTAGTCTTGCTCGGCGATCCGGGCAGCGGCAAGAGTACCTTCGTGCGGCATCTGGCCTGGGCGCTGGCGCGGCGTGCGTTAGATCAGGCTGGGCCAGAAACAGCTTTACGCGGGTGGACGAAGGCCCCGCCGGTGCTGCCGCTGCTGCTGCCGCTACGTCGGTTGGCCGGAGCGCTGGCGAACGAGGTGGCGGAGGCGCAGACCGTGGTGACGCTGCTGCGTGCGACGCTTGCCGGGTACGGGGTCGCCCAACCCGAGGATCTGCTGACCGATGCGCTGGTGCGGGGCGCGGCGATCCTCCTGCTTGATGGTCTGGATGAAGTGGTGCTCGAACGAACGGCCGAGGCCGCAGATCGGGACACGACGCTGCAGGCAGTGCAGGCGTTTGCGGAGCGCTATCCGCAGGTGCGCATCGTGGTCACGTGTCGCACGCGGGCCTTTACCCCTGCGTTGAAGGCGCGGCTTGGCTGGCCGATCAAAACCCTGGCCCCGTTGACGTTGGGCCAGGTACGGGCGTTTGTTCCGGCCTGGTATGGCGAACTGGTCGCCCATGGGCATCTGGCACCGGCCCAGGCGGACGGCTTGAGTGCGGATCTGATTGCGACGATTGCCGAAAGTCCACGCCTGCGGGCGATGGCGGCCTCGCCGTTGCTCGTGACGTTGATGGCCTTGCTGCTCTTTCGGCGGGGAACGCTGCCCCGTGACCGCCCGACGCTCTATGAGCAGATTCTGGAATTGTTGCTCGGCGAGTGGGACAAAGTGCGTGAGGGGCAGAATCTAGCCGATGCGTTGGGCCGCCCGGACTGGACAACCGCCCGCTTGCGCCCGTTGCTCGACCGGCTCTCGTACGACGCGCACGCGGCGGGGTCGTCGGAGGATGGGCGCGGGCGCTTGGGCAAGAGCCAGGTACGTGATGCCTTGATCGAGTTCTTTGAAGCGGCAAAACTCCCGGAACCCTGGGGAGCCGCCGGGCGTTGTCTCGATTACATCGAACACCGGAGCGGCCTTTTGACCCCGGACGGGACAACGAGCTATGTCTTTGCGCACCTGACCTTGCAGGAACACTGTGCCGGGCGGCACATGCTGCTCAGTCGTGATCCGGTGGCGCAGGTGCTTGCGCGGCGCGATGATGATCGTTGGCGCGAGCCGCTCTTCCTGGGGGTGGGGGTGGTGCAGGCGACGAACCCGTTTCTCGTCGAGAAGGTGCTGCGGGTGTTGGTTGACCGCCGCGAGCAGGGCAAGGCGAAACCCCTTGCTCGCTGGTACCGGGATCTGATCCTGGCGGCGGAGTTGGGGGTTGATCGCGACTGGACGTATCTGGCTGAGCAGCAGGTGGATGTCGCTGGCTTGCAGGCTGATCTGCGTGACGGCTTCGTGACGCTGCTGGCCGACTGCGACCAACCCCTGCCGGTGGCTGAACGGGTGCGGGCAGGGTTCTTGCTGGGCGATCTGGGCGATCCGCGCGTCCCGGTGACACTAGCGGCATGGCAAGCGGAACTGGCCCAGCGCAGCACCACCTTTGGACAGCCAGCGGGGTACTGGTGCTACGTGCCAGCGGGAAGCTATCAGATTGGCGGGTGGAAGAAGGGGCAAGCTATCGCCACGCTGTCCTTGACCGCCTTTTGGATCGCCCGCGCTCCGATCACCGTGGCCCAGTACGCCTTGTTTGTCGCTGAAGGCTATGGTGACGATGCGCAATGCTGGTGGACGCCGGAGGGTTGGCAGTGGAAGCAGGCACACAAGCGCCAACAGCCTGATGTATGGGATGATGCTCGGTTCAACGGGGCCAATCAGCCGGTGAGCGGGGTGACCTGGTATGAAGCCACGGCCTTCTGTGCATGGCTCACGGAACGCTTGGCTGAGGTGCTGCCGGCAGGCTGGACGCTGCGCCTGCCGACCGAGGCCGAATGGGAAGTCGCGACGGCGTATGACGCGCAGGGCCAGCGCCATCCGTATCCGTGGGGTGAAGCAGCACCAACGCCCGATCTGGCGATCTATGATGCGAGTGGGCTGGATCGCTCCGCCCCCGTGGGGTGTTGTCCCGCAGGGGCGGCGGCATGCGGGGCATTGGACCTGGTGGGCAATGTGTGGGAGTGGGCCAGCAGCAGGTTCAACGCGTATCCAAGTGAGGCCGCCCAGGAGGTGAAAGACTTTATACGTGATAACCTCAATGTGTCGTGGCGAGGCGGGTCATGGTATGATAGTAGCTTATCTGTTCGTTTCGGGGCGCGGTCCATGCTCCCTCCCCGCGGCTGGAGTGACGTCCAGAGTATTCGAGTGGTGCTGTCACCCCCTCGTTCGCACGGATGTCGTGAATGCTGAAGCCTGAAGCCTGCGCTGCGGCGCAGCGATCATGCGGTGCAGCGAGGCATGGCGTCGGCGCTACGGGGCAAGCGTGGAGGGTGCAACACGTCGGTTGGGCAGGGCCGTTGCGGGCCGCTGTGACGAGCGTGAGGCGATGATGGGGGAGCAAGACAAGCTCTTTCCTGGGGTGGGCAGGGGCGGTTGACATGAAAGGAATGACCGATGCTTGATCCGGTGAGCTTGGGCGTGGTGATCACGGGTCTGGTTGGGGCGTACAAGGCGTATGCCGATTATCGTGCGGTGGTGGAGAAGGCGAGGCTTGCGCAGCACGAGCCTCCGGCGAAGACGGAGGCGGTGATCCAGGGCGAACAGGTGGCCCAGGTAATCACGGCAGAGGTGGCGACGCACGGCGCGACGAAAGAGCAACAGACCCTGCAGTTGTTTGAGGGTGATCCCGCGACCTTTGAAGGAGCGTTGCAAACCGTGCTGGCGCAACTCGCCGCCCGTTCGGAGCCGTTCGCGGCACGGTTGCAGCACCTGGCGGACGAGGTGAAGCTCGATCCCCCTGCTGCGGGGATGCATGGCGAAGTCAACGTCACGGATCATGCCACGGTTCACGGCCCGGTGGTTGGGGTCAGTACGGGTGACATCACATGGACGGGGCAAGGAAACGCCGATGATCCACACGCTGGGAAGAAAGCGTGACGCACGGGCGCGACGCTCCGGAACGCTTCAGCGGTGGGGGAGCGGCCAAGCCTGGGCGCGAGAGCGTCCTGCCCTCGCGCCCAGGCGCATCCTGAACACGAGCGATGCGCCCTCCCGTCGTACCGGTGATGAACATAGTGGCAAGGATGGACGATGATGTTGCCATGGTGGACAGGCTTGAGCATCAGGCCATTATCCCTATCGCTGCGACCACTCCGCGTTGCGCGAGGGAACAAGCAGCGCCGCTCACCGCATCGTGTGGACAGATGCCCCCCTGGTGCCATCGGCTGGGATCCTACGCCTTAGTGTGTTGTTGGTGATGAAGCTCTGCCTGCGCAGGTGCGCCTGGCTAGCCCCCGTGAGGCTCGATGAACGACGCTGAATTGACCGCCTTGATCGCCCGTCTCCGCGCCTTGCGGGACGAGTTCGACGACACCATCGCCCGCGCTGCGCTGGCGCAGAAAAGCGATGCGCTCACCTCGGAACAAGCGGCCTTCGTTGCGGCGCAGGTCTTTGGCGCAGCCGCACCACCAGCGCCGCCCGCTGGCGGCGGCGATACGCTCACCGCAGGCAATCTCACCCAGAGCACGGCTGCTATCGGCCAAGGGGCCACGGCCACGACCGAGGGCCAGGCGACGGTGAGCGGCGGGCAGGTTCATGGCCCAGTCGTAGGGCTCAACCTGGGCACGATCATCTACCAACGCGCCCCCAGCGAGGACGAGCGGCGGCGGTTGGTCTGGTATCTCGATGCGCTGGCGAATGATCTGCGCACCCTGCCGCTGCGGGGCCTGGATACGCCGTTGGCCGGGGCGCAGGGCCTTGATCTGGCCCGGGTCTATGTGCTGCTCGCGACGACGACGCTCCTGCCGCTGGCGACCGGCTCGCGGGAAGCGTTGCGGCCCTATTTTGCCGATAACACATTGACCCAGCCTGCCAAAGCGTACGATCCGGAGCGCGTCTTGCCGGTCGAGGCGGTGCTGGCGACGAGGGTAGACGAGGCTGACGGCAGTGCCCGTGGGCGTGGCCGCAAGGATGAGGTCGCACCGCTGACGCTGCTGCGGGCGCAGGCGGCGACGGAAGCCCTGGCTGACCATCCACAGATGGTCGTGCTGGGCGATCCGGGCAGCGGCAAGAGTACCTTCGTGCGGCATCTGGCCTGGGCGCTGGCGCGGCGCGGGTTGGATCAGGCTCACCCGGCGACAGCCTTGCCAGGGTGGGACGCGGCCCCACCGCTGCTGCCAGTGCTGCTGCCGCTGCGTCGGCTGGCCGGAGCGCTGGCGAACGCGGTGGCGGACGCGCAGACCGTGGTGACGGTGCTGCGTGGCACCCTTGCCGGGTACGGGGTGGCGCAGCCTGAGGATCTGCTGACGGATGCGCTGGTGCGCGGGGCAGTCATCCTCCTGCTCGATGGGTTGGATGAAGTGCTGCTGGAACAAACGGCCACAGCCGCAGATCGGGCGATGACGTTGCAGGCGGTGCAGGCCTTCGCGACCCGCTATCCGCAGGTACGCCTGGTGGTAACCTGTCGCACGCGGGCGTTCACGGACGACATGCAGGCGTTGCTCGGTTGGCCGGTGACGACGCTGGCCCCGTTGACGCTGGGCCAAGTACGGGCGTTTGTCCCGGCCTGGTATGGGGAGTTGGTGGCGCACGGGCATCTGGCGCAGGCGCAGGCAGTGGGCTTGAGCGACGATCTGATCGCGACGATTGCGGCAAGTCCCCGCCTGCGAACAATGGCGGCCTCACCCTTGCTCGTGACCTTGATGGCCTTGTTGCTGTTTCGACGCGGTACGTTGCCACGAGATCGCCCGACGCTCTACGAGCAGATCCTGGAATTGCTGCTGGGCGAGTGGGACAAAGTGCGTGAGGGGCAGAACCTGGCCGATGCGCTGGGGCGGCCCGATTGGACAACGGCTCGCTTGCGCCCGCTGCTCGACCGGCTCTCGTATGACGCGCACGCGGCGGGGTCGTCGGAGGATGGGCGCGGGCGGTTGGGCAAAGGTCAGATTCGCGATGCCTTGATCGAGTTTTTTGAGGCGGCCAAGCTCCCCGAACCCTGGGGGGCCGCCGGGCGCTGTCTCGATTATATCGAACACCGGAGCGGGCTCGTGACCCCGGACGGGCCAACGAGCTATGTCTTTGCGCACCTGACTTTGCAGGAACACTGTGCCGGGCGGCATATGCTGCTCAGTCGTGATCCGGTCGCGCAGGTGCTTGCGCGGCGCGATGATGACCGCTGGCGCGAACCACTCTTCCTGGGGGTGGGGGTCGTGCAGGCGACGAACCCGTTCCTGGTCGAGAAGGTGCTGCGGGTACTAATTGACCGCCGCGAGCAGGGGGCGGCGAAGCCCGTGGCGCGGTGGTACCGGGATCTGATCCTGGCGGCGGAGTTGGGGGTTGATCGCGACTGGACGTATCTGGCTGAGCAACAGGTGGATGTCGCTGGCTTGCAGGCTGATCTGCGTGACGGCTTCGTGACGCTGCTGGCCGACTGCGACCAACCCCTGCCGGTGGCCGAGCGGGTGCGGGCGGGGTTGCTGCTGGGTGCCTTGGGTGATCCGCGCTTCCCTGTGACGGTCGAGGCCTGGCAAGTTGAGCTGGCCCAGCGCAGCACGGCCTTTGGGCAGCCACAGGGGTACTGGTGTGCCGTACCAGCGGGAAGCTATCAGATCGGTGGGTGGGACAAGGGTGAACCTGCCGCCACGCTACCCCTCCCCGCGTTCTGGATCGCCCGCGCTCCGATCACGGTGGCCCAGTACGCCCTGTTTGTCGCTGAGGGCTACGGTGAGGCGGCGGAACGCTGGTGGACGCCCAAGGGCTGGCGGTGGAAGCAGGCACGCAAGCGCACCGAGCCAGATGAGTGGGATAATGCTCGTTTCAATGGGCTCAATCAGCCGGTGATCGGGGTGACCTGGTACGAGGCGACTGCCTTCTGTGCCTGGCTGAGCGAACGCCTGGCTGACGTGCTGCCGGCAGGCTATGGATTACGCCTGCCGACTGAGGCGGAATGGGAAGTTGCCGCAGCCTATGATGCGCAGAGCCAGCGGCGTCCGTATCCGTGGGGTGGAGTGAAACCAACGCCCGATCTGGCGATCTATAATGCGATCAAGCTGGATCGCCCCGCCCCGGTGGGCTGTTGTCCGGCAGGGGCGGCGGCATGCGGAGCCATGGACATGGTGGGCAATGTGTGGGAGTGGGCTAGCAGCAGCTACGAGGGCTACCCAGCTTTCACGTATAGAGTTTTTGCTACGCCGCTTTCTGATGCGGTGCAGCAGCGGCAGGCGTGTCGTGTGAGGTGTCAA